>CANIOW010000025.1 GCA_947469285.1 Gammaproteobacteria bacterium | reverse complement strand
GTGCTCTCGTCAGCCGGTAGTGGCGCGACTGGCGCGGCAGCCGGCCGCCACTCTTCGCGCACCAGCGCTACATGCCCGCCGGCCTCGTGGTCCACGAAGCGCAGCAGTTCGGGGAACTGTGCCATAAAGCCGGTGAAGCTGCCAAAGCCCAACGCGCGTTCGTCAAACGCCGGCATGAGCCGCACCAACACCTGCTTCACGGTGGAGCTGGGCACATAGTTTTCGCCGCGCCGCTCCACGCACTGGCGTAGCGCCCGGTGTAGCGCCTGCTGCGCTTCCTCCCGCGTGGGCGCGGCGGAGCTTTCGGCGCCTAGGCCCAGCGACGACGCTGGCATCGACGCTGGTGTTGATTCTGGCATCGACGCTGGCATCGACGCCGGCGGTGACATCCGCTCTTCTGCCCGCTCTGCCGCCGCTGCGGCAAACAGGTGATGGTAAAACTTGAACTCGTTACAGGCCGCGACCAAAAAGCGGTTTGAAAAACCTTCCACGCCCACGCCGGCAATGAACCTTCCGCTCTGCTTCACCTTCTGCGCCAGACTAATAAAGTCGCTGTCGGAAGAGACCATGACCACATGCGTCAAGTGCCCATGCGTATGCACGTCGCTTAACGCATCCAGCGCCATGCGAATGTCGGCGCTGTTCTTCATGTTCTGGCCGCGCGGGAACATCTGGATTAAATCGATGCCGGCAATATTCAGCTGGTGGCGGTAGTTGGCAAACCACTGCCAGTTGCCATAAGCACGGTTGATGGTGATGTCGCCCAGCGAAGCGGCATATTCGATAATGGGCGACAGGTCGATAAGCGGCGGCTGCGGCGTGAAGCGGTTTTCGCGGTACCACTGCTCGCCATACTGCAGGTTGCCCAAAATGGCATGCAGGTTTTCAAAGTCCCAGTACAGGGCGACTTTCGGGCTGGCTTCGCGGTCGTTCATCAAAAACTCCTGCAGCGGGTCATGGCCGACAGTTTGAGCCCGTAGGAGCGAGCTTGCTCGCGATTCTTGGAGTCGCGAGCCCGTGGGAGCGAGCTTGCTCGCGATTCTTGGAGTCGCGAGCAAGCCCGCGCCTATGAGCGCGCGGCAGGCACCGAGTTGAGCGCGCCTGCCTGCTGGTCTTTGGCCGACAGTTGCGGCGGCACGCCGGCTGGCCACACCACACCGAGGGTGGGGTCGTTCCAGGCAATGCCGCGTTCTAGTGCGGGCGCATAGAACTGGGTGGCTTTGTACAGAAAATCGGCGGTTTCGGACAGCGTCAGAAAGCCGTGCGCAAACCCGGGCGGGATCCACAGCTGGTGGTGGTTCTGTTCGCTTAAATGCGCCCCCACCCACTGGCCGAAGGTGGGCGAAGCGCGGCGAATATCCACCGCCACATCGAACACTTCGCCGCGGGTCACGCGCACCAGCTTGCCCTGTTCCATGGGCGGCAGCTGGTAGTGCAGGCCGCGCAGCACGCCTTGCGCGGAGCGCGAGTGGTTGTCTTGCACGAAGGTGACTGCGTGCCCCACCATCGCGTCAAACACTTGTTGGTTGAAGCTCTCCAGAAAAAACCCACGCGCGTCGCCGAACACTTTTGGCTTCAACAGGATCACTTCAGGAATCGCCAGGCGTTCAAATTCCATCAGAACACCTGGTCGGACAGCAGGCTTTGCAGATACTTGCCGTAGCCATTCTTGAGCATTGGCGCCGCCAGCTGTTCTAGTTGGCCGGCGTTGATCCAGCCGCGACGGTAAGCCACCTCTTCCGGGCAGGCCACTTTCAGCCCTTGGCGCTTTTCCAGCGTGGCAATGAACTGCGCCGCCTCTAGCAGGCTGTCGTGGGTGCCCGTGTCGAGCCAAGCATAGCCGCGCCCCATAATCTCCACGTTCAGCTGCGCCTGTTCGAGGTACACGCGGTTTAAGTCGGTAATCTCCAGCTCGCCGCGCGGCGAAGGCTGAATGCTGGCGGCAATGTCGCACACCTGCGTGTCATAAAAATACAGCCCGGTGACCGCGTAGTTGCTCTTGGGCGCCGCAGGTTTTTCTTCAATCGAGATGGCCTGCTGCTGGCTGTTAAACGCCACCACGCCATACCGCTCGGGGTCGTGCACATGGTAGGCGAACACCGTGGCACCGGCGGTGCGGCCGGTGGCGTTTTGCAGCAAGCCGGCCAGGTCGTGGCCGTAAAAAATATTGTCGCCCAACACCAAGGCGCTGGGCGCCCGGCCCACAAACTGCTTGCCGATAATGAACGCCTGGGCCAGCCCGTCCGGCGAGGGCTGGATAGCGTAGTGCAGGCTCATGCCCCACTGGCTGCCATCGCCCAGCAGCTCTTGAAACCGCGGCGTGTCTTGCGGGGTGGAGATAATAAGCACTTCACGCATGCCGGCCAGCATGAGTGTGCTGAGCGGGTAGTAGACCATGGGCTTGTCGTAGACCGGCATGAGCTGTTTGGACACCGCCCGGGTGACCGGGTACAGCCGCGTGCCGGAGCCTCCGGCGAGAATAATGCCTTTCCGCGGCAGGCTGTGCAGTGGCGGGCGGTGCAGTAGCGGGCTGTTCATGGTGTCTGGATTCCAAACCGTTGATCGATGAGGCGGTCGACGTCTTCCTGCCACGGTGGCAAGCGTAGACCAAAAGTATGCGCAAACTTCGTCGTGGCAAGACGCGAGTTCGCCGGCCGCGGTGCCGGTGTGGGAAAGGCACTGGTGGGCACGGGCTGCACCTGCTGCACTTTAAAGGCCGCGGGCTGCCGCTGCTGCGCGCGTGCCAGCAGATGGCACGCATAGCCATGCCAGGTCACTTCACCCGTGGGCACCACATGGTAGGTGCCGGTGTAAGTGGGCGGGTTGGTGGGCGCCAACGGCAACGCCGGTGTTGCGCCCAACACCTGCGCCAACACCTGCGCCGTCACCCTCGCCAGCCAGTCGGCGGAGGTGGGCACGCCCCACTGGTCGTCCACCACGCTTAGAGTCTGGCGTTCCTGCGCCAACCGCAGCATGGTGTTCAGAAAGTTGGCGCCTGCGGCCGCATACACCCAGCTGGTGCGAAAATTCAGGTAGCGCGCCCCCGCCACCGCCAAGGCCTGCTCCCCTTCCAGCTTGGTTTGCCCATAGGCATTCAGCGGGCCGGTGGCATCGGTTTCGCACCAGGCCCGGGTGCCAGAGCCATCGAACACATAGTCGGTGCTGTAGTGCACCAGCCAGGCCCCGTGTTCGGCGGCCGTCTGCGCCAGCACCGCCGGTGCCGCAGCGTTAATGCGCCGCGCCAGGGCCGTGTCGGACTCCGCGCGGTCCACCGCCGTATACGCCGCTGCGTTCACGATAACGGCAGGACGCACGGCGTTCACCGTGGCGCGCAACCCGTCGAGGTCGGCCAGGTCGCCACACAGCGCCCCGAAACGCGTGGGCGGCTGCTGCTGGCTGCTGCGGTCTAGCGCCACCACCTCGCCCAGCGGCGCCAGCGCGCGCTGCAGCGCCGCGCCCACCTGTCCGTTCTTGCCCAGCAGCAAAATCTTCGGGAGTGGCATGCTCAAGGCTGGCCGTACTGGGTTTGCACCCAGTCGCGGTAGGCGCCGCTTTGCACCCGCGCTACCCAGTCGCCGTTGGCCAAATACCAAGCCACCGTCTTGCGAATGCCCGTGTCGAAGGTTTCCGCGGGGCGCCAGCCCAGCTCCTGCTCCATCTTGCTCGCGTCAATCGCGTAGCGGCGGTCATGCCCCGGGCGGTCTTTCACATGCGCAATCTGCGTGGTGTAGCTGGCCCCATCGGCCCGCGGCTGCAGTTCGTCGAGCAGCGCACAGATGGTGTGCACTATCTCCAGGTTCGGTTTTTCGTTCCAGCCGCCAATGTTGTAGGTCTCGCCCACCCGGCCCGCTTCGAGCACGCGGCGAATGGCCGCGCAATGGTCCTTCACATACAGCCAGTCGCGCACCTGCTGGCCATCGCCGTACACCGGCAGCGGCTTGCCGGCCAGCGCATTCACAATCATCAGCGGAATGAGCTTTTCGGGGAAATGGTAGGGGCCGTAGTTGTTGCTGCAGTTGGTGGTGAGCACCGGCAAGCCGTAGGTGTGGTGCCAGGCACGCACCAGATGGTCGCTCGCCGCCTTGCTGGCGCTGTACGGGCTGTTCGGTTCGTAGCGGCGCGTCTCCAGAAACGGCGCTTCGGTGGCAGACAGCGAGCCGTAGACCTCGTCCGTGGACACGTGCAAGAAACGAAACGCTGCCTGCTCCGCGGCGGGCAGGCCAGACCAGTAGCCGCGCACCGCTTCCAGTAAGCGGAAGGTGCCCACCACATTGGTCTGAATGAAATCTTCTGGCCCGTGGATGGACCGGTCCACATGCGATTCGGCTGCGAAATTCACCACCGCGCAGGGCCGGTGTTCGGCCAGCAGCCGTGCCACCAGCGACGTGTCGCCAATATCGCCATGCACAAAGGTGTGGCCGGCATCGCCCGCCAGCGCTGCCAGGTTTTCGCGGTTGCCGGCGTAAGTGAGACTGTCGAGGCTGACCACCGCCGGACTACCCGCGGTACTACCTGCGGCGCCACCTGCGGCGCGCTGCTCCAGCACGAAGTTGCTGCCAATAAAACCCGCCGCACCGGTCACCAACCACATAGCCCACACCCCCAAACCGCCACTGCCAAGCCCACTAGCTGGCCCACTGACTGGCCCACTGCCAAGCGCCCCGATTGTACCCCGTTGGGGCGTGGTGCCTTTCCCCCACGGGCGTTCGGCGCCGGGTTATTACTCTTGCGACGGACACCACCCCCCGGCTTTAGGGAAGAGCCATGCCAGCCACACTGCTTGCCACGCGACGTTTTTTGCCCGCCAACCTGCCTGCCACCGCGCCGGTAGACCCGGTGGAGCAGCTGGTGCTGGACCTGATGTTGCGGCTGGTGGAAGAGCTGATGACCCACGGGCTTTCGGTGGGCGAACTGGAGGACATTTCGCAGATGGCCTTCGTGCAGGTGGCCCGCGAGCTGAACACCGACGAACGCGGCAAGGCGAATATTTCCACCATCGCCATTGCCACCGGCCTGTCGCGGCAGGAAGTGGCCCGCACGCTAAGCCGCGCCGACAGCTTTGTGCCCAAGCTGCGGCGCACCAACCGCGCCAAACGCGTGCTGCTTTCGTGGCAGACCGACACCACCTACAACCCCACCCAGGGCGCCACTCCGCCGGCGGTGCCCTTCAGCGGCGCCAAAAGCTTCACCACGCTGGTGAAGGCGCACTCCGGCGACATTCCGGTGGTGGCGATGGAAAAGTTCATGGTGGGCGCCGGCATGGTGCGGGTGGAAGGCCACGGCCCGCTGCGGCGGGTGGTGCCGCAGGCGCGCTATCTGGAAAACACCGACGACACCGACCGCGAAGAACTGAAAGCCAAGCTGCTGGCGTTGATTGACGAACTGGACCGTTAACCCCCCACTGGAGCCCCCCATGCCCTTACTGATCTTTTGGACCCTCCTTGGCGCCCTGCTGCCCGCCACCCGTGCCGCCAGCGAAGTGCTGCTGCGGGCACCCGTGCCGCCCACCCTGGCCCGCACGCTGCCGGGGCTGACCGGACAAGAGCTGCTGGAGGTGAGCTGCGACCGCGACGGCCAGGCGCTGTGGCGGCTGCTGCGCCCGTATGAGCTGGCCCCCGGCAGCCCGTATGTGCTGAGCGGTGTGGTGCGCGCCACGCAGCCACGGCTGGGACGGGTGGAGGTGGGCGGCTATGTGGTGGACCTGACGCCCCTGATGCACGACAGCGCCTTTGTGCTGCCCAAAGACGGCGAACTGGTGACGGTGACGGCGCTGCAGGGGGTGCCGGGCGGGGTGTACCGTGCCGACCGCCTGCAACGGCGCCCGGCCGATGGCGCGTTGCTAACCCTGACTGGCATTACCGGGTCGGCGCGGACGGGCATTACCGGGTCGGCGGGGATGTAGGGGGGAGAGCCAGGTTCTCTTCCTCCATTTCCTTGAGCTTCACCTGCTGCATGCCGAACCCCCGCTAACGAGAAAAGCCCACTTCTCAGACCAGCGGATTAACGGGATGATTACGCCGCCACCAGTGCGGCTACCGGCGTGAAACGACAGCGGCGCGTTTGACAATAAGTAAGAAACTAGGGGAGACTGGATTCGCTGCTTGACAGACATCAGAGCTGGACCAAACAAAGCAGTCTGGTCAGACACGCACTTCCTCTAAAAGACCACAGACGTCTATCCCAAAGACCGTGAGGGTTTAATTACGTGGAACGAAGCTACTCTGGCCATAAGTTGGCAGTTTAATCGTACGGGTGGTTTACCTGTGATTGGTAATAAAGGTTCAGCTCTTTCTTCATTTCTGCCATGAGAATTCTTGGACTGATTCCCGCTCGCGGCGGCTCAAAAGGAATTCCTCGCAAGAATATTCGTGATATTGCTGGCAAGCCACTCATTGCTTGGACAATAGATGCTGCCTTGTCATCAAGATTAATCAACTCCGTTGTTGTAAGTACTGACGATCCCGAAATATCTGAGGTAGCGCTTAAATTTGGAGCAGAGGTTCCATTTCAGAGACCAACGGAACTCTCAACTGATTTCACCCCAGGCATCGAACCGGTTCTTCATGCGTTAGGTCTGCTTCCAAGCTTTGATGCCGTGGTGCTTCTGCAACCCACGTCTCCTTTGCGCAGCACTAAAGATATCGATAACTGTATCGAACTCTTGCTCCAAACAGCAGCTAAGGCAGTGGTGTCCGTCACTGCGGCAAAAAATCATCTGGCTTGGAACTATCAAATAGATTCTGAGGGACGTTTGGAGCCTGTAATAAATTCGAGCCAAATAACCCGAAGGCAGGATCTTCCAAAAGTCTATTCCCTAAACGGCGCTATTTATGCATCTCATGTATCATTTTTAACTGAAGAACGTAATTTTTTGGGCAAACAAACCTTGGCTTATGTAATGCCTCCCGAGCGCTCTGTAGATATTGATGACATTCTGGATTTCAGGATTGCAGAAATGTTGCTAAAGGACGATAAGTGAGTTTAAAAGGTAAAGTATTGGTTACAGGTGCTGACGGCTTCATCGGCTCGCACCTGACCGAGGCGCTAGTGCGCGCTGGTTACGATGTGCGCGCCTTCGTGTTCTACAACTCGTTCAACACTTGGGGCTGGCTCGACCGCTGCGGTCCGGACGTTAAGGGAAAATTTGAGGTTTTCGCGGGTGATGTGCGCGACCCCAACGGAGTTCGTGCCGCGATGAAGGGCTGCGACGCAGTACTGCACCTCGCAGCACTTATTGCGATTCCCTACTCTTACCACTCCCCAGACACCTATATAGACACCAATATCAAGGGGACGCTTAATGTTGTGCAGGCCGCGCGCGACTTGGGAGTTTCGCGTGTAGTGCAAACCTCCACCAGCGAGGTCTACGGTACGGCGCGCTATGTGCCAATTACCGAGGAGCATCCACTGCAGGGTCAGTCCCCTTATTCGGCCAGCAAGATAGGCGCGGACCAGATCGCGATGTCGTTCTATAACTCCTTCGAAACGCCGGTTGTGCTGCTGCGGCCGTTCAACACCTACGGCCCCAGGCAATCCGCGCGAGCCGTCATCCCGACCATCATCACCCAGATCGCAAATGGCGAGCGGCAGATCAAGCTGGGTGCGGTGCACCCAACGCGCGACTTCAACTTCGTGGCCGACACCGTGGCCGGATTCATCGCTGCTCTTGACGCAGAGCGTGCTGTAGGCGAGGTGATCAACTTAGGCAGCAACTTCGAAATCTCGATTGGAGACACCGCTCAGGTCATCGCTAAGGTGATGGACGTACAAATCGAGTTGATCACCGATGACCAGCGGCTGCGTCCTGAAAAGAGCGAGGTGGAACGCCTGTGGGCCAGCAACGCCAAGGCACTCGACCTTCTGGGCTGGCAGCCGGCCTTTGGCGGCCGCGACGGCTTTATTCGCGGCCTAACCGAGACGGTGGCCTGGTTCAGTGAGTCCGCCAATCTGGCGGCCTACAAGTCACATATCTACAACATCTGACGCCCATGGATCGACTTCACGACCTGCCGCAGTCCATCGTCCGCGCGATCGCCGACGTGGTGGGCACCGACCCGGTGGCGTTGCACGAACCTCGGTTTCGCGGTAACGAGTGGGCCTACCTGCGGGAATGTCTTGACTCTACCTTCGTCTCGTCGGTTGGCGCCTTTGTCGACCGCTTCGAGGCTGACTTGGCTGCCTGCACTGGTGCTGCGCGCGCAGTCGCGGTGGTGAATGGCACTGCGGCGCTGCAAGTGGCCCTGCGGCTTGTTGGCGTGGTGCCAGGTGACCAAGTGCTGCTGCCCGCGCTAACCTTCGTTGCTACCGCTAACGCCGTGGCCTACTGTCAGGCGGTGCCGCACTTCGTCGACAGCGAGGCGCGCTCGCTGGGCATGGACGCAGAGGCGCTGCGTGAGCACCTGCACGTCAACACCAAGATGCGCGCGGGTCTGTGCATCCATCGTGATTCGGGACAGGTCATCCGTGCCATGGTGCCGATGCACACCTTCGGACACCCAGTCAACATGCCGGCTCTGCTAGCCGTAGCCCATGATTTTGGCATCGCCGTGGTGGAAGATGCCGCCGAGTCTCTGGGCAGCAGCATTGGTGGCCAGCACACCGGCACCTTCGGCCGGCTGGGCACCCTCAGCTTCAATGGCAACAAGACCATCACCACCGGCGGCGGCGGTGCCATCCTCACCAATGATCTGGCGCTCGCCGCCCGCGCCAAGCACCTGACGACGACGGCAAAATTACCTCACCGATGGGCCTTCAACCATGACGAGTTGGGCTACAACTACCGCCTGCCAAACCTGAATGCTGCGTTGGGTTGTGCGCAGCTGGAACAACTGCCGCAGTTTCTGGCCGAGAAACGCCGCCTGCACGAGGCCTATCGCGCCAGTTTTGCCGATGTGCAGGGAGTCAGTCTAGTGACCGAACCTGCCGGCTGCCGCAGCAACTTCTGGCTACAGGCCCTGCTGCTCGACGAGGCCGTGGCCGACCAACGCGACGCGGTACTCGCTGCTACCAATGACGCTGGTCTGATGACCCGTCCGGTGTGGACGCTGATGCATCGGCTAGGCCACTTCGCCAGCGCACCACGAGCACCGCTCCCGGTGGCTGAATCGCTGGAAAGGCGGCTAATCAACATCCCCAGCAGCGCCGGGCTGGTATCGGCATGATGCACGAGGCCATCGACAAGCCCGCTATCTTGCTTATCGGCTCAGGCGGGCACAGCCACGCCTGCATCGATGCCATCGAGCAGGATGGTCGGTTCCGCATCTTCGGGCTGGTCTGTTCCGATGGCGAGGACCATGCCGACCGCCTAGGTTACGCGGTGGTTGGATCGGACGCCCACCTGCCGGCGCTGGCCTTGAAATGCCGCAACGCAATAATAGCGGTCGGGCAGATCCGCTCGCCCGAGCCGCGCATGCGGCTGTTCATGCAGGCGCAGAACCTCGGGCTGGGTTTGCCCGCCATCGTCTCAGGTCGAGCCTATGTTTCGCCGCATGCTCGGCTGGGTCCGGGTACGTTGGTGATGCATGGTGCTATCATCAACGCTGGGGCCATCGTTGGGTCCAATTGCATTGTCAACAGCAACGCACTGATTGAACACGATGCGCAGGTAGGTGACCACTGCCACATTGCCACCGGCGCGATCCTCAACGGCGGCGTGCAGGTGGGCACCGGCAGCTTCATCGGCAGTGGTAGCGTAGTGCGAGAAGGCGTGCGTATCGGCAGCTGCTGTCTCGTGGGAATGGGCCAATCGGTGCGCCACCCAATGACTGACCACGAACATCAATGGGCCAAGGACCGCCGACTATGACGACTCCTCGTACACTGATTATTGCCGAAGCAGGCGTTAACCATAACGGTGACTTGGACCTGGCCTGCCAGCTAGTGGACGTGGCTGCGCAGGCCGGTGCCGACTTGGTCAAGTTTCAAACATTCAACGCCGACCGTCTGGTCACGCGCAGCGCGGGCAAGGCCTCTTACCAGGCGGCAGCCACAGGCGCTGATGAGAACCAATACGAGATGCTCAAGCGCTTGGAGCTCAGCGAGACTCATCACCGTGCCCTGATTGCCCATTGTGCCAGCAGGGGCATCGGCTTCTTTTCCACGGGTTTCGACATTCCCGCCGTCAAGCTGCTGGTAGGCTTTGGCGCCAACCGTTTTAAAGTTCCGTCAGGTGAGATCACCAATCTACCCTACCTGCGGTATATCGGCGGACTGGGCAAGCCGGTCATCTTGTCCACCGGCATGGCCACGCTTGGCGAGATCGAGGCAGCGCTGGCTGCGCTACGGGCTGCCGGCACTCGCAGCGAGGATCTCACGGTACTGCACTGCAGCACCGACTATCCGACCCCTGCGCGCGACGTCAACCTGCGCGCCATGCTCAGTATCGGCCAGGCATTCGGAGTTAAGGTGGGCTACTCCGATCATACGAACGGCATTGAGGTTGCGATTGCAGCTGTGGCACTGGGCGCGTGCGTAATCGAGAAGCACTTCACGATCAGTCGCAGCCTTCCCGGCCCGGACCACAAGGCAAGCCTCGAACCTGCTGAGTTGGCGGCCATGGTGCGGGCTATCCGCAACATCGAGTTGGCGCTCGGCGACGGCATCAAGCAGCCCTCGGCCAACGAAGAGAAGAATCGGCCCATTGCACGCAAGTCCCTAGTGGCCGCGTGTACTATCCGCGCGGGTGAACCGTTTACGGCGGAGAATCTTGCCATCAAGCGGCCCGGCACCGGCATCTCGCCGATGGCCTGGGACGCCTACATCGGCCGCCCGTCGCCGCGCGACTATGCGGCAGACGAGCTGCTCACACCATGACACGCCGCATCTGCGTCGTAACCGGTACTCGCGCCGAGTACGGTTTGCTGCGCTGGGTGATCCAGGGCGTGCAGCAGGCACCAGAACTCAAGTTGCAATTGCTAGTTACCGGCACGCATCTGTCGCCTGAGTTCGGACTCACTTACCGCGAGATCGAGCTCGATGGCTTCCCGATCGATGAACGGGTAGAAATGCTGGTCAGCGCCGACACGGCTACCGGCACCGCCAAGTCAATGGGCTTGGGCCTGATTGGCTTCGGTGACGCCTTCGAGCGACTGCGGCCCGATATCATCGTGCTGCTGGGTGATCGTTTTGAGGTGCTCGCCGCGGCATCGGCTGCCTTGGTCGCGGGTATTCCGGTAGCCCACCTGCATGGCGGCGAAACCACAGAAGGTGCCTTCGACGAAGCAATCCGCCACGCTGTGACTAAAATGGCGCATCTGCACTTTGTGGCTGCAGAAGACTATCGCCGCCGGGTTATCCAGCTCGGCGAACAGCCACAGCAGGTGCATCTGGTGGGCGGTCTGGGCATCGACGCAATTCTGCGGACGGAACTGCTCGACCGCTCTGCACTAGAGACATCGCTGGGAATCCCGCTGGCCGACCGCAACCTGCTGGTGACATTGCACCCGGTCACTCTGGAACAGCATAGCTCGGAAAATCAGATGGGCGAGCTACTGGCCGCGCTGCAAACGCTGACCGAAACCCGTCTGATCTTCACCATGCCGAATGCCGACACTGGCAGTCGGGTCATGCGCAAAATTCTGGACGATTTCGTGGCAGCGCATCCCAATGCCTGCACTTTCTCGTCGCTAGGGCAGCTGCGCTACCTGTCGTGCCTGAAGTTAGTTGACGGCGTAGTCGGAAACTCTTCCAGCGGGCTCACCGAAGCACCTAGTCTAGGAGTGGGCACAGTCAACATAGGCGACCGGCAGCGTGGCCGCCTTAAAGCCGAGAGCGTAATTAACTGCCCGCCGCAGCGCGAGGCCATCCTGGCGGCGATCAGGCGACTGTACGACCCATCATTTCGTCACTTGGTGCGGCACGCGGTAAACCCTTATGGCCAGGGTGGCGCCAGCGAAAATATCGTGCGGGTGCTAAAGACAGTTTCGCTGGATGGAATCGTCAAGAAGTCGTTCTACAATCTTACTGTTGCCTAGGTAGGCTGAATCTATGCCCCTCCATACCGGCGAGAAATACGCGTTTCATACCCTCCGCCATGACGACTGAGACTTGGCGCGCCGCGCTACTTCCCGAAGATGCCAACCTGCACCAAGCCATCCGCTGCTTGGATGAATCCGGCCTGCAGATCGCAATATTAGTGCAACCCGACAGCCGAATGATCGGCATTCTCACCGACGGCGACATCCGGCGCGGGCTGCTCAGCGGGCTGACATTAAGCAACTCGGCGGCTGATGTGGTCCATCGCGAGCCCATGGTAGTGCCACCCCAATGGGGCCGTGACATGGTGCTGCAGCTGATGCAGGCCAACAAGATCCACCAACTCCCAGTAATTGACGAACAGCGACGAGTGGTCGGCCTGCACATCTGGGCCGACCTGCTTGCGCCGACGCAGCGGCCCAACCTTATGGTGATCATGGCCGGGGGCCGCGGCACCCGCCTGTTGCCACACACACAGAGCTGTCCGAAACCTCTGCTGCCGGTGGGCGGCAGGCCGATGCTCGAGCACATCATCGAACGCGCCAGGTTAGAGGGTTTCCGTCGGTTCATTCTGGCAGTGCACTACTTGGGGCACATGTTCGAAGAACATTTTGGAGATGGCAGTCGCTGGCAAGTACAGATAGAGTACCTGCGCGAACAGCAGCCACTGGGCACGGCCGGTGCACTGGGGCTGCTTGGTCAGGTGCCAGAAGAACCCTTCCTAGTAACCAATGGCGACGTGCTCACCGACATACGCTACGGCGAGCTGCTTGATTTTCACAGCCGTCATAGTGCAACAGCCACCATGGCCGTCCGACTGCATGAGTGGCAACATCCGTTCGGGGTCGTCAAAACCCGCGGGGTGGACATCATCGGCTTCGAAGAAAAGCCAGTATCCCGCAGCCATATTAATGCCGGCATTTACGCGCTCGAGCCGCAGGCACTCGAACTACTAGGCGCGGATGAGCACTGCGACATGCCTACCCTGTTCGAACGGCTGCAGCAGAAGGCTATGCGCACCATCGTATACCCGATGCATGAACCTTGGCTCGACGTCGGTCGACCCGACGACTTAAGGCTCGCACGCGACGCACACGACGTTGTTCCCGTTTTAAGTGACGTGCTGGATTAGAGTCTTACCCCGGCGACAGATAGCGTTACGCAGGAGAAGATTGAACGCTGACGGCGGAAATATAATAATAAAAGACCGAAGCGGGAGACTATCTGACCTTACACCCACGCCATACGCACAATAGATAACGAAAAAGATGACTATAGTAGCTGCTTATTATCAGTTGCCATAGCGGGTTCGAATAACATGATAATTTGCCCCAGCGACGATCTTGATCTTAGCCGTTTTGAGAAATCGACAGACGAATTGGAAGTACTGTACGGACTGCCACGCAAAGTCATGTTCTGTGCTACCTGCAACATGTCTAACCAGCAGCCGATGTCGAGCAACGAATATAGCCATAACTCAGCCTCGACCAAGACCACCCTCAGCTTCGACGAAGAGGGTGTCTGCCACGCCTGCCGTTTCAACAAGCTGAAGGAGAGCGGCGAGATCGACTGGGACGAGCGCGAGCGCGAGCTGCAGGAACTGTGCAAACAGTACCGCCGAAACGATGGCAGCTATGACTGCATCGTGGGGGGTAGTGGCGGCAAGGACAGCGCCATGCAGTCGCACTTGCTCAAGTACAAGTATGGCATGCACCCGCTGACTGTGACCTGGTCACCCCACCAGTACACCGACATCGGCTGGAAGAACTTCCAGAACTGGTTGCATGTGGGCGGCTTCGACAATTTTCTCTGTACCCCCAACGGCAAGATTCACCGGTTGCTGACCCGCAACGCCACGTTAAACCTGCTACATCCCTTCCAGCCGTTCATCTTGGGCCAGAAGACCTTCGTCGCAAAGATGGCCGCGCAGTTCAACATACCGTTGATCTTCTATGGGGAGATGCCCGGCGAGTATGGCGAGATGATCTCGCACAAGACCTCCAGCTACGCAAATGGAAGAAGCATGGTCGAAAGTGAAGGATTCACACTCGACTATGTCGGCGGCCGTGACGTTCGCGATATCTATCTTGGCGGCAAGCAGATAGGCGCCTACCTCGACGAGGGGGTGGAACTCGTTGACCTGATGACCTATCTGCCGGTACCGCCCGAGGTGTTGGAACACAAGGGCATCGACTTCAAGTATCTTGGCTACTACAAGCGCTGGGTGCCGCAGGAGGCCTATTATTACGCCGTGGAACATACGGGCTTCGAGGCGAACCCGGTGCGTACCGAAGGGACCTACTCCAAGTACAACAGCCTAGACGACAAGGTGGACGGGTTCTTCTACTTCACACGCTGGATCAAATTCGGCGTTGGGCGGGCAATGATGGACTCGGCTCAGGAGATTCGTAACAATCACATCGATAAGCAGGAGGCTATCGCGCTGATGAAACGCTACGAGGGTGAGTACCCCGCGCGCTACGAAAAAGAGTTTCTCGACTACATCAGCATGACGCGCGAGGAGTTTTTAGCCACGTGTGACCAGTTCCGCTCGCCGCACCTTTGGAAGGTACAGGATGGCGAGTGGAAGCTGCGCCATACGCCTTGGGACCATACCGGATGAGACAGACCCGGATCATCGCCCGGCTGGATGTTAAGGGTACCAACCTGATCAAGGGTGTGCACTTGGAGGGCCTGCGCATCATCGGCAAGCCCCACGACCATGCCAAGCTGTACTACGAGCAGGGCGCTGACGAACTGATCTACATGGACTGCGTGGCCAGCCTGTACGGCCGCAACAGCCTCGGCGACATCGTGCAGCAGACCGCTCAGGATGTCTTTATCCCGATGACGGTAGGTGGCGGGGTGCGCTCTGTCGACGACGCCATGCGCCTTCTCCGCTGCGGCGCGGACAAGGTGGCAGTCAATACCGCTGCCGTGGCCGATCCACGTCTGATTACCGAAATCGCTCGCCGCTTCGGCAGCCAGTGCATGGTGCTGTCGGTCGAGGCCAAGCGCATCGGCCCCGGCCGCTGGGAAGCCTTCACTGACAACGGCCGCGAGGCTACCGGGCTCGACGTAATCGAGTGGGCCAAGCGTGGCGCGGCGCTGGGCGCTGGAGAGATACTGCTGACCTCCGTCGACCAGGAAGGCACCCGCAAGGGCTTCGACGTGGCGCTGGTCGGCGCGGTGACCGCTGAGGTGTCGGTGCCGGTCATCGCTAGCGGCGGCATGGGCACGCCCGCGCACATGGAAGAGGTTGTCCGCCACGGCCAAGCCGATGCCGTGGCCATGGCCGATATCCTGCACTACAAGCGCGCGACCATGGCTGACATCCGGGGCGCGGCATTGCAGGCCGGCATCCCCGTTCGGACGTTCGACCGTGGCTGACGTGGCTGTTATCGACTACGGCGTGGGCAATCTGCTCAGCGTGAGCAGGGCTTTGCTGCATTGTGGTGCCACAGTGGAGGTCACCGACGACCCGGCTCGCATCTTAAATGCGCGGCGCGTGGTGCTGCCGGGCGTTGGCGCGTTTGCCTATGGCATGGACGCGCTGCAAGCGCGGCGTCTAGTGGATGTCGTGCACGAGGTCAGCCGCCGCGGCACGCCGCTGCTCGGAATCTGCTTGGGTATGCAGATGCTGATGGACACCAGCGCGGAATTCGGTGAGACCGCCGGCCTCGGCCTGATCACCGGCCGCGTGGTACCTGTGCCGGAACGTGCTACCGACGGTGAGCCACAGAAGATTCCGCATATTGGCTGGAATGGCCTAGCGCCGGCGTCCACTCCGGCGGCCTGGTCCGGCACCCTGCTCGACGGCATCGCGCCGGGCGAATCGGTCTACTTTGTGCACTCTTTTATGGCACAACCTGAAGACGACGCCCACCGCCTCGCCGATTGCCTCTACGGCGGCGTGGCTGTTTCGGCGGTCATCCGAAACCTGAACGTGATGGGCTGCCAGTTCCATCCTGAAAAGAGCGGCGAAGTCGGCCTTCGTGTGCTGAAGAACTTCCTGCGGCCGTGACACCTTAGTTTGGACACCCGCCGCCTCCTCTCCATCACCATACTCTACGGCGCTGCCGACGTGGCCGTTATGGCTATGGGTGGGTTTTTACTGCTGCCGCTGTACACCCACACGCTGACCCAGGCCGCGTTCGGCACTTACGTGGCCATCAAGGCCAACACCGAGATCTTCACCTACCTGGTCTGCCTGGGCCTGCCATCGGCGGTCTCACGGGTATACTTCGATCATCGGCAGTCCGGGCAACAGGCGGCCTACATCAGCTCGGTGCTGCTGTTCTTCGCCCTATGCCTGACCATGCTGCTGGGCGCCATGGCGGCCTGGGGGCAGCAGCTCTGGACAGCGCTTTCTCCGACCACGCCGGCCATGCCCTACCTAGGTTTCAGCATCGGCTTGGCAGCGCTAAGTTTCGTCTCCACGCTGGGCACGCTTTGGCTACGCATGGAGGGGCGCGCCAAGGCGTTCGCGCTGGTTCAGGTTGGCACGGCGGCAGTGCTGGCGGGCATGGCGACCGTCAACTTGGCGGTGCTGGACATGGGCCTGCCCGGCTTGCTTTGGGCGATGGTGGCCAGCACGGCGGCGACCGGACTGCTGCTGCCAGCCCTGCTAGGCCGGAGCTTCCGACCTCGCATCGACTGGCAGCACATCCGCACTTCACTGCCATTTGCCGGCCCCAGCCTACTGGGATACGTCGCCTATTTTCTGCTGAACCGCATCAGCACGCTCATTCTTCAGCGTCATGTGTCAATGGACGAAGTTGCCGTGTTCGGGCTGTCGCAGCAATTGGCAATGATCGTGACTATTGCTGCCACCGCTTTCGCAAAGGCCCAGCAACCGATGGTTTTCAGCGCCGAGCCTGCGAACGTGCCGCGGCTCCTCGATCGCGCGGGCCGCCTGCTGCGGGCGATGATGCTGGGGCTCACTGCCATGCTCCTGCTGTTCTCCAGTGAACTCTTGGCGCTGGTCGCGCCACGTAGCTACGCCGACGGCCTGCAGATTCTGCTGATACTGCTGGTCGCTAATTTCGCCAACTCCTTCTCTCAAGTGTCGGATACCGCCCTGCTGTACCACCGACACCCGCGGGCATCTGTCGCAGTAACGATCTTTGGCGCACTGTTGTCGGTGTGCCTCAGCCTGCTGTTGGTGCCCCGTTACCATGCCCTTGGCGCAGCGATGGTCCTTGCTGGCGCCTTCACTTCCATGACCCTGCTGAGCCACTGGCTCGCATGGCGCGTTACCGGGCAGTCCTACTTGCTGCCGATGCTCGGCGGTTTAGCGACGGCGGCAGGCCTTGCAGCTGTGGCCGTCTGGCTACCCACGCTGGGTTGGTCGGCGGCGCTGACTGCTAGCCTCAAGCTGGCAGTATTGGCTACACTGATCGGCGCCATCAGGTGGCGTCTGTTCCGACACTGACCACCCCTAACCCGAGCCGACATGCATTACCGGATCCGCCCCATCGCCGACGCACTCGGCTTCAACCCGCTGGCTTGGCTGCGCAACACCCGCCGCATGCAGATGGCAGTGGCAGCCTTTTTGAGCACGCGACCCGCCGCCGGTTGCGCTGGCCCGCGCGTGCTGGCCGTCATCACGCCCTGGCAGGGTACCTCAGTGCCCTGGTACACGCTGGTCTTAGCACTACTGATGTCCGCACGTGGCTGCCGCGTCGCCTTCGTGCTGGACGACCTGCCCTTCGGCGACAAACCTTGGCGCCATGCCTTTGTGCTGCGGCAGCTGCGGGCCGTATTGCGCAGTATGCAGGGCCACCACGCTCTGACGGTGCTGTCCACGCAGGCAGTGCCAAGCGATGCCGACGCCGCACCTGGCCCGCAAGTGCACGAACTGGCTCACCTGAATACTACCTGGCACCTGCGCGGCGAGATGCTAGAGATCGGCCGCAAAGCCTATACCGATCAGTGCCTAGCCCAGATCAGCAGGGCCGACGGGCCAATCCGCCGCATGCTCGGACACGGCGGCCACGATGTGCTGCTGGTGCCGGGCGGCGTGTTCGGCACCTCCGGTGTCTGGGTAGCGCAGGCCCGCGCCCAGGGTCTGCGCGTGTGCAGCTTCGATGGCGGTGGCAAAGGCGTGGCAATATTTGCTACCGACGGCGTGGCCTCCCAACTCGCCGATATTCCCTCCGCGCTGAGCCACCTCCAAGCCACCAGCACGCCAGACGAGTATGCCTTTGCCCATGCGGCAGCTGCGGCCGAAATGGCCAAGCGCCGTAAGGGTGTGGACACGTTCGCGTCGCAGATCGCCGATGCCGGCAGCGGCGATGCGCGCTACGATGGTGCAGCACTGGTGGCACTGAACTCGTCCTGGGATGCAGCCGCGCTAGGGCTGCACACAGTGTTCCTCGACAACACTCAATGGATTGTCGAGACCGTACGCCATCTGTTGCAGCACAGTAGCGCCAGCGTCATCGTGCGCCAGCACCCCGCCGAGCGCCTACCCATGTGCCGGACCAGCGACGACTATCGCGCACTGTTGCATTGCCACTTCGGCGACGAGCCGCGACTGCACTTCATCGCCGCAGCCGACAGCGTCAATAGCTACGCTTTACTTGCCCGAGTCGCCCTAGTTGTCACCTACACCTCCACCATCGGCATCGAGGCAGCCGCGCTCGGCAAGCCGGTGGTGACGCCGTCGCGAGCCTACTACGCCGGCCTAGGTTTCGTCTGGCAGGCGCATGACCTACCGCAGTACCAGGCCCTGCTGGAAGCCGGCGCCGCCGGGGAACTGCAGGTCAGCGCGCCAATGCGGGCTGATGCCTACCGCTGCTACTACCTCACGCAGTGCTGTAATTGGTTTTTCTCGCCGTTCAGTCCGGGGACCGACTTAAATCACTGGAGCCGGTTGGAGCTGGCGGCGCTGCAGGCCGACGCCAACGTGCAGTTGGTGATAACCGCACTGGCCGAGGGCATCCCGCTGGCCACGCTGAACCACCGGCAGCGCTGGGCCGATGCGGCACTCGCCGCCACTGCGCCAGTTGCCGCAGCTATGGCCACGCGATGAGCGTCCCAGAATCACGCTGGGCGCACTGGCGGCTGCAGCCCTGGATGCTACGTCGCTTCGCGTTATTTCTTGCCATTTTGATGAGTGGCGGCAACTTGCTACTCCCTCGCTTACCAATGCTCGGCCTGGTGGTACTGCTATGCTTGGGCACCACCAGCTGGCGTCTGCCGCTGCGCCGTAAGCTGTGGCCGGCGCTGTCCTTGCTGGGCGCTGTGCTGCTAGTCACGTTCCTACGGCCGGGCCCGATTGATGTAGCGTCCCTAGCTACGCGTTACGTAAACTTTGCTATCGCGCTCCTGGTGCTGAACATGTATGTCGGCTCGCCGCCCGGCACGTTGCAGCGTGATCTGCTGGCAATCCTGTGGCCAATGGCCTTGCAGGCGATCGTCACTGTAGTGCTGGCCCACACTATGGGCTTTCTTTTTATGCCTCTGGCGTATCAAGACGCTACCTACCAAAGCCTGCTGTTCGTCTTCAATTTCCACGTCACAATCGACGATGCCGGTGGACTGACACGCCCCGACGGCTTTTTCTTTGAGCCAGGCGTGTTCCAAATCTACCTGAACCTTTACTTGTACTTGCGACTATTCGTCGCGTACAACCTGCGCCAAGCGACTGTGGGCTTGATGGCCGTGCTAAGCACGCAATCGACCACCGGAATGCTAATTTGCATCCTGCTCGTCGGTGCTGCTGTCGTGGCCCAAGTCAAGATTGGCAGCTTGCGACGCAAGGCCTTAGTGCTTCTGACTGCCGTAGTGTTCGCTCCGCCCCTGTTGTATATGACCTACGAGAATGTGCAATACAAGCGGTTCGGCGTGTTCAATGGCTCGTCATTGGCACGCGAGTACGATCTGTTAACCGGTCTGAACATTCTGATGGATCACCCGGTGCTGGGCATCGGCTTCGACCACCAACGCTACACTGCCGCGGCGCAAGTGCTGGGCTATGGGGACACTCCTCTAAGCTCCGAGTCTCCGGAAGAGCGCAATACATCCAATGGATTGATGCAACTACTTGTTAGCTTGGGCATCCCGCTGGGGGTGGCTTTTTTTGCGGGAGTGATCCGCCAGCAGCTCTTTCCGCAACCGTTTCTAATCACCGCGTGGTTTACGCTATCGATGTTCGGCGAGGCTCTCATATTCACACCTTTCTTCTTGATGTTAGCATTCAGCGGCTACCTGCGTGCGCCTAGTAAACCGTCAAAAATCCAACCGGCGTTGACACCGCAGTACGGGATTACATGATCTTCCACATCCAATTGGCGAATGCCATTTATGCGCGGGCATTTCGCCTACTCTACGGCTGGCGCTTCCGCGCATTCGGCCGTGGCACCAGCGTCGTGTTTCCAGCAGGTATCGAATCTCCCGGCAACATCGGACTCGGCGAGGGCGTGTACGTGGGGTACCGGAGCTACTTGGCGGCGGTGCCCCACACTAGCGCGACGCAGTGCCTGCTGGAAATTGGCGACGGCTGCAGCATCGGACGCTTCAACCACATCTATGCCACCCAGCGGGTAGTACTGGGAAAACACGTGCTTACGGCCAACGGCGTGTATATCTCAGACAATGTGCATGGTTATCGGGATGTCACTGTGCCAATCCTGCAACAGCCAATACGACAAAATGGTGTTGTGGAAATCGGAGAGGGCAGTTGGATCGGCCACAACGCCTGTATTC
The DNA here is from genome assembly GCA_947469285.1 of Gammaproteobacteria bacterium. Classification (GTDB taxonomy): domain Bacteria; phylum Pseudomonadota; class Gammaproteobacteria; order Steroidobacterales; family Steroidobacteraceae; genus CAIOHZ01. The sequence goes on along the minus strand of CANIOW010000025.1, from coordinate 26,023 downwards.
TTGGTGTGCGCATAGGTCGCCACTGCGTGGTGGGAGCCAACGCTGTTGTCACCCATGACATGCCAGATTTCAGCGTCGCAGTGGGCGCCCCAGCTACCATCATCCGGCGCTACGACCCCGACACCCGCATCTGGCGCACGACCTACCCCGATGGCGGCTTCAAACAGCAGCCATCCGTCTCCCCGTATGCATGAACAGGAAAATACTTCTGATCGGTCTTCCTTATCATGGCTATACGACCGCCATCGTTACGGAAATGCGGGCACAAGGGAACGACGTCGTGTTCCACGACATCCAACCGCGCGATTTGCTGATGAAGACGCTGCGAGTAGCTGCGCCACGTTGGTACCGGCACCGGATGGACGCGCATCACCAGCGCATCGTGGCGGCAGAGCGAGGCAAGCGCTACGACGTAGTGTTGTTTATCCAAGTCCACCAGATGGCGCTGAACACGCTCTCGTCGCTCAAGCGCGACCATGTCGGTGCCGAGTTCGTGCTCTACAACTGGGATTCGATCCACAACCACGACTATCGACCCTACCTGCACGCCTTCGACCGCGCGTATACCTTCGACCCCCAAGATGCACGTGCCCAGGGTATCGGCTATCTTCCACTGTTCTGCATTCCGTCCTTTCAGAACTTGAGTAAGCGAGAGCAGCAGCGAAAAGCAGTATACTTTGTCGGTAACATTGTCAGCGTGCAGCGCTACCAGGCGATTCGAGCATTCAAGCAGTATTGTTTGGATGAGGGAATCTTATTTCAGAGTCATATGGCATGTACGCCCGTAGTAATATCGTTGCTGCTACGTGCAGGTCACTGGCCTACCGGTGTGACCATGCGCTCCATCCCACACAATCGCTTCATCGATATGATTGAGACGTCAGTGGCGGTGTTCGACTTCGCTAACCACCAGCAGTCTGGTTACACTATGCGGACGATGGAAAACCTTTGCGCTGGCAAAAAAATAATCACCGGTAACCATCACATCGTCAACGAGCCATTCTACTCGCCCGACCGCATTTTGGTGTTTGACGGCTTCGACTTCAGCGGCGTGCGTGCGTTCCTCGACACTCCACTGCGCGACTCTGATGCTCGTTACGGGTTGTACCATGTCGCTAGCTTTGCTAGGCAACTGCTCAAAAGCCGGCCGCAGGTACCATGACACAGCCTGCGTCAGGTAGTCGTTGCCTGCTAATTCTGCCACGTAGCTTCTATGGCTTCGCTGGCGTGCTTTCGGGCGCATTGGAGGCGCGGGGCTATGTCACAACAGTGGCCAATGACGAGTACCCGGAAAGCACCTTCGGTAAGATCATCAGCAAGCTGGGGATGTCGCTGTCGCACCGCCTCACTCGCCGGGCGCTAATCGAGCGGGTGCTCCGTGGGCATTATTACGATTTGATTCTTGTCATCAAGGGCCGCGGGCTGGACGCCAGCACCGCCGCGTTACTGCGGCAGTATGGCGCTGTGGTGGTGGGCTACCACTTCGATGCCTTCGCCTTCGACCGCGGACCGCTGCGTTGGCTCTCCCAAGTAGAGCGGGTCTGCACATTCGACTACCGAGACGCGCAGACGAAAGGCCTGCCGCTAGTGGAACTGTTCACATCGCTGCCTCCGTTACCTATTAGGCCGACGCGGCGCTATATTGTGTCGGTCGTGATGCGTAATCACTCGCAGCGACTGGCGTACGTCGACCAGGTGCTGCGCTCCTTGGATGACGCCGGATTGCAGGGTGAGCGGTTCATCTACATCCTAGAAGCAAACGTGTTCAGCTTCTTGGCCAACCTAGTGCGCCACCCGCTGCTATACTGGAAATACCGATGCCACATCTTCAGACAAGCCCTGCCCTATGCTGACTACGTGGCAGCCATCGCCGATTCGGAATACACCGTCGACTACGCGCACCCGCGGCAGACTGGCATCACCATCCGTTGCTTCGAAGCGTTGAGCGCCGGTACGCGCGTCATCACCAATAATGCGTCGGTGCGCCGCAGCCCTTGGTTTGGGGCCGAGCATGCCGTCGTGGTGGCGCCGGGCGAGACTGCCGGCGTGCTGGCAGCGCTGCTGGCAGCGCTGCCACCCGGCCCGCCGCAGGCCCGCCGGCGCGGTGTCGATAGCTTTCTACGAGAGCTGCTTGACCCCGCCATGATTTAGTCGCGGTCGTACACTTGACCTCACTCTCCAGAGCATACCTTAACAGTATGAACATCCTCATTATTGGCGGCGGCAAGATGGGCTTGTCTCACATGGCCATCCTGAGCCGCCTGCTGGACAAAGGGTCGGTCGCCGTGTGCGATGCGTCAACCCTGTCGCGCTATGTCTTCGGCAAGCTCGGTATCCGCACCTTTAAGTCGCTGGAGGACGCGCTGGCCACCGACACCGTCTGGCGGGGCGCCGTCGTGGCCACGCCCACGTCGACTCACTTCCCTATCGCCCAGGCTCTACTGCAGCGTGGCATCCCCTGCTTCATCGAGAAGCCGCTGACGCTAGACCCCTACAAGAGCCAGCAACTAGCAGACCTTCAAGGCCGCCAGGGCACTTTGGTGCAGATGGGCCTCGTCACGCGGTTCATCCAGCCCTTCCTGCGGCTGCGCAGCATCACCCGTACCGGCGTCCTGGGGCAACCGCTGCACTACCGTGCCCGCATGATGGGCAATGTGGTTACTAGGCCCGACAACAACAGCTGGCGCACCGATTTTCAGCGCGGTGGCGGCTGCCTGAACGAATACGGCCCGCATCTACTGGACCTCTGCCGGTCAATTTTCGGCGAAGTACAGCAGCTGCAGTCCGCCGACTACAGCCAAGTGCATTCCACTCGCGGCGACGATCGCTTTAATATCGGCTGGTCGCACACCAGCGGCGCCCGGGGCAAACTACTATTGGACTGGTGCGACACCAGCCGCCGCAAATCGGCCATGGATTTCGATGTAGCGTTCGATTACGGAACTGTGCACGCCAATAATGCCGAGATATCGGTGCAAGTAGCATCTGGCGCGCCCATCAGCGCCGAGCAACGCGCGCTGCTGCTGGCACCGATGCTGCCTTACCCGGTCAACTTCTACCTACGTGGCGAGGAATTCTCGCTGCAGCTAGAGATCTTCCTGCAGCGGGCGCTCGGACGGCCCCTACTGCGCGCTGCGGTCGACCCCGATGTAGCGGCTACCGTCCACGACGGTCTAGCTGTGGATCGTCTAATCCATGCCATCGCGACCATGGGTAAACTGGTATGAGCTTCGGCAGAATCATATTGGGGGACAACCAGTTTCTGGGCATCAACCATGCCAGCCCCGACAAGGCCTTGTCGCTTGATGAAAAGTTCGCCCATCCGGACGCGATCCTAGAGGTCATTAACTGGGCCTATCAGGCCGGCATCCGCGACTTCATGTTCACCACACATGCCCGGCTTAAGCCAGTAATTCACGAGATCATTCGATCGCGGCTGTTCCCTGGCATGCAGTACATCCCCTGTCTTCCTTATGCCCACAAGTACGCGAACTCGCTTACCGACGGCGGTATCCTAGCTGTAGTGGCTGACCACATCGGCGGTTGCTCGAAGAGGGAACTGCTAAAGTGTGTCGGCCGCGTAGCGGTGGGTGACTTCTCCGCGGTGATGCAGTTGCTGGTGGAGATTGAACTGTTGATGACCCGCGGCCTGAACGTTCGCGGAGTGTTCCTGCAGAACATAATCTTCGACCTGATTACAGGTCTGGGCGCCTGGAGCCTATTGGCCCGCTTCCATCGCCATGTTAGCGAGCGTTTTCAGGCCACGCCGGGCTATATCACGATGAACCACCCGATGGCCCAGCGGGTGCTGTGTGACGAGATAGGACTGCATGCGCCCTGGATCTGCGCCAACTTCAATATTGCTGGCTTCCGTATGAACCCCAGCATCGAAGAAGTGCAGGCGTCGTTCGGCAATCGCCAGTCACGCAACATTGCGATGTCCATCTTCGCATCTGGCGCGCTGGGAACCGGTGGCGCTATCGAGCATGCGCGCGACCATGCCGGTGTCGATGCCATCCTTTTCGGATCGTCGCGGCGCGAAAATATCGAGAACAACATTGCGCTGATTAACGCTGGCACCTAAGTAGCTGATGCTGCATCAGCATGACCTTTCTTGACCCTATCGCACTCTAGGTCCACATCATGCAGAATATTTTGATCACCGGCGGCGCCGGCTTCATCGGTTCGCACCTTGCGTTGGCGCTGCGGCAACGCGGCTGCCTCATCACTGTTTTCGACAATCTGTCTCCCCAGGTCCATGGCACGCAGCCGCGCCAATCGGCCCTATTCCGTTCCATCGATGGCCAGGTGCGCTTCATCGAGGCCGATATCACCGATCGCGTGGCGCTGGCCGATGCCCTGACCGGCCAGGACGCCGTGGTGCACTACGCCGCCGAGACCGGGACCGGGCAGTCGATGTACCAGATCGACCGTTACAGCCGGGTCAACGTGGGCGGCACCGCACTGCTGCTGGACATACTGGCAAACCAGCCGCACCAAGTAAAGCGTGTGGTGGTGGCGTCATCCCGGTCGATCTACGGCGAAGGAAAGTACCGCTCGCCCGAGCATGGCGTGGTGTACCCGGGTCATCGATCGGCGGCCGCAATGTCAGCTGGCGACTTCGAGGTGCGCCACACAGTCGGCGGCGGACCTCTGGAGCTCATGGCCACCGATGAAGATTCGTTGATCCACCCATCGTCTGTGTATGGCATCACCAAACAAGTGCAGGAGCAGTTAGTGATGACCGTTTGCCCGGCGATCAATATTGAGGGTGTGGCCCTACGCTATCAGAACGTGTACGGGCCAGGCCAATCCTTGTCAAATCCGTACACCGGCATCCTCTCGATCTTCTCCAACCTGATCATGGCCGGCAAGCCCATCAACATCTTTGAGGACGGACGCGAGAGTCGCGACTTCGTTTATATCGACGATGTTGTCGATGCCACTGTCCAGTCGTTGTTCAACCCCGCGGCGGCACAACAAATGTTCAACGTCGGTACCGGCGTGCCGGTGGATGTAATGACAGTGGCTCGTACGTTGGTACAACATATTGGCATCGAGGTGCCGATTGCAGTTGGCGGGAACTTCCGCCTCGGCGACATCCGTCACAACTACGCCTGCCTGCAGAAGGCTGGGCGGCTGCTGGGCTTCACGCCGCGATTCGACTTCGAGGCCGGCATCCGCTTGTTTTGCGACTGGGTCAGGAACCAAGGGCCGGTTCAAAGCGATTACGAAGGCTCGATCGCTGAGATGAAGCAAAAGGGCTTGCTGAAATAACCCGCTGGTAATGATCGCGGCCCCGATTGCGACAAGTCTCGTTCAACCTGGATCTGCCATGTCCGCACCCTTCTTCGACAAGACAAACAACATCGAATGGCTCCGCATAGTGTTTGCGCTGCAGGTGGTATTCGGACATTCTGCACAGCACCTAGGTAGCAATATCCCGACCATCGTGGGCTATTTCCCCGGGGTTCCGGCCTTTTTCTTTGTCAGTGGTTTCCTGATTTACGCCTCATATCTCAATGCGCCAGGCCACCGCTACTTCTACAACCGGTTCCTGCGCCTGTTCCCGGGACTGCTGTTCGTCACACTGGGCGCCATCGCGGTGGCACTGATGGCCCATGGGGCCGAAGACCTACGTGCCCATCCGGCGGTCTACGCGTTATGGATGGTCGCGCAACTCACGCTCGGCCAAGCCTATAACCCCATGCATTTTCGTGACGTAGGCGTGGGTGTTCTCAATGGTGCACTTTGGACGCTGACGACGGAAATCCTCTTCTACTTGTCGTTGCCGCTTATCGTCTGGCTGGAACGTCGATTCCGGCACGCCGTACTTCTGCTGACCGCCCTGTCGTTTGCCATCTATGCCGTCGGGCCGGCGCTCTGGTCTGTTCCGGTAAAAGGCAACAAGACGCTGTTTGACTTTTTGGCGCTCACGCCAGTGGTCTGGGGCTGGATGTTTGGGTTCGGCATCCTAGCTGTCAAGCATTTTCAGACTCTGCGATGCTGGTTCCGGTGGTTCCCGCTGGCCGCCGTTCCATTAGCGGGGATGATGACCGTCGGGGATGGCTTGGTGTTCGGCATTGCAGGCAACCGGCTGGGGCTGCTCTATTTCAGCTGCTACATCTGCCTCATCTTGTGGTGGCGTTTTCAACACCGTACCGATCCTTGAAGACTGACCTGAGTTACGGAACCTACATCTGGCACGGCCCAATCATCAACTTGCTACTGGTCCTAGGGCTGCGCAGCATACCCGCGGCCATAGCACTGACGGTGGCGGCGGCCGGCGCGTCCTGGTTTCTGGTCGAACGGCCGGTGCTGCAACTGAAGCGGCAGTCGTTGAAGACAGCCAAGTCCTCCTGAAAATACTCTCCTTCGGCAAGGCAGCGCCGATACGTATTGGTTGGTCAGGGATGGCTCCAGAGCTATAGGACCATGGTCAGCCGCTGGCAAAATGCACGGGATTTACGACATCATTCGATCACCCTACGCAAAGGAATTTACGCGAAAAGCGATGCTGAACTGAACACTCCCAAAACAGAGTATCAGTCCGATTGATCGAGCCGGCATAACCCAACCGGAACTCCTACGTCGAGTCGTTCAATGGACGGTTGCGCGACGGATGCCTGAGTGAATACTAGTTCACCAGTTTTCCCCAGGCCCGCCTCGAGATTGAGCGCTGGCTTCGGGAAGACAACGAGGAAACCACGAATCAGGGGCGAGTGATCCGCGAATTCCTGCGCGTCTCATGATATTTTTCCTGCGCTAGTGATTAAGTCTCCAGCAACAAGCGTTATTTTAGCTCTTGCCGAAACACCACCACCATCGCGACAATACCACCCAGCAACAACGCCAACAGCGCCACCGACATCAGCATCGGCTTTACAGTTTTCTTCGGCGCATACGCCTTGTCTATCACGCGGTAAGCAAACTCTTCATTGCCCCGCGCCATCACCAGCTTCTGCAGTTCGCTTTCCAGCAGCCGGCCTTGCGCCTCGCGTATGGAAAGAATGTTGCTCTTCTCCATCTCGACACTTAGATATTTGATATTCCCTTCCGATTCGCTCTGCGTGCGCAGCCGCATTTCATCGTTAATCTGCCGGGCAAACAGGTTCGCCCAGCTTGCCGCCAGCGTGGCGCTTTTCCAAACCACACTAATGGTCACCAGGCCAGACTTTTTGTCTTCGGTAATCGTCAGTATTTTCTTTTGGAAGCGGTCCACTGCATCGCGAATGTCGTGGTCGCCCTCCTCTGTGCCTGCCTGCCACTGCCCGCGCTCGGCGTCCCACTCATCCGCAAAGATCACCCGGTCCAGCTGGTTTTGCTCAATGAACTTTCGCGCAAAGCCTTTGGAGCGCAAGATGGCCAGCGGCTCTTCGCGCACCGGCGCCCCCACGCTAATGCCCGCCAGGCTGGCCAGCCCACCCAGTTGCCCTAGCTGGCTGGCCGCCCCGCCACTGCCCTTGGTGTCGCGGGGCAGCAGCACCACGCTGGTTTCATACCAGCGGGTGGCCAGCAGGTAGTAAACCGCGCCGCAGGCCAGGCTGGCCGCCAAGATGCCCAGCACCAGCCATTTCTGTTGCCACAGCTTGCGCACTATCGGGCGCAGGTCCAGGCCTTCGTCTTCGTCCGGGTGCTGGCCGGGGGGGGTGCTGTGGTTCATAAGCGCCTCAGAACCGCGAAACAGCGGTGGCGGCAATAGCCAGGTTGTAGATAATCTGCGTTACCGCCGTCCACAGGGGCAGTGCCTGCACGCGCTCGGCGTCCACCGGCACCACAATGGTGTCGCCGGGCAGCACACGGGCGCTGCTGGCCGGCCGCAGCCAGCCACCGCGGGGAGACTCCACACTGCCGTCGGCATGCACCACATAGATGCGCTTGGCGTCGGCCTTGCGGGTTAGCCCGCCGCTTCTGCCCAGGTAGTCGTCGCGGCTGCCTTGCGGGCTCCACAGGTGCGACACCGGGCTTTGCACTTCGCCCAGCACCGTCACACTCTGCAGCTGGCGGGGCACCGCCAGCTGGTCTTTGTCCAGCAGCAGCACCTCGCGGTCGGGGTGGCCGGCCATGGCTGGCAGGTCCACCACCACCCGCCCCACGGTTTTGGTGTTCCGCAGGTCCGCCAGCAAAGCCTGGCCCACGGTCAGCGTGGCCGTGGGGTCGTTGGCTTGGTCTTTGCCGGCCGTGCGCGTGCCCTGCAGCGCCAGCAGGGTCAAATCGCTTTGCATCCGCGTGGCCAGCTTGTCCAGCTGCTGCTGTTCTTGCTCGCGCACCGCGGCGCGCGTGAACACGGCACCGGGCAAATAGGCTTCAGGGGTATAGCCGCCCGCGCGGGCGATGACCTGGCTTAGCGTTTCGCCGCGGCGGATGGGGTAGCTGCCGGGGTAGCGCACTTCGCCTTTTAGCACCACGGTGCCGTTGTCCGCCCAGTTCTGAATTTGCTTCACGGTGAGCAGGTCGTAGGGCTGCAGCGCCAGGTTCGCTTCCGCTTCACCGCGGCGCACGGCCGCCAGGTCCACGGTCAGCAGCGCCGTTTGGCGCTTTTCGCCGCCCGCCACGTCGTAACGCACCAGCTCGGCGGTGCCGCCGTACGCAGAATCGTCCAGCGTGCCACCGGCGCGCAGCAGGTCCGCCACGCGCATGCCCGGCTCTAGCGGGTAGCTGCCGGGGGCAATAATGTTGCCGCCCACGTTCACCACGCGCGCCGGGGCGTCCAGGCGGCCTTCGGCCCGCAGCTCGTCCACCAGCCCGGCCACCTGGCCGGCACGGCGGGGGGTTTTGGCGGTTACGCGCACCACGTCGCGTGGCTGCAGCAGCAGGTCGGCGGCAGTGCCGGGCGCGGCCAGCGCGGCGCGCAGGTCCGCACTGCGCACTTCCAGCGGGCCGGGGCGCACGGGCTGGCGGCGAATAACCACATAGGCCGGGTCTGCGCCCGGCTGCAGGTCGTCGAGCGCCGGCACAATGTCGCTTAGGCGCAGGCCTTCGCGGTACTGGAACTGCTGCGGACGGAACACCTCGCCCACCAGCTCCACGCTGGCCATCAGCGCTGGGCGCACGGCAATGACCGTTAGCCCGTCGCCAGTGCGCAGGCGCAGCGCGCGGCCTTCTTTGCTGGCCAGGTTCACGTCCAGCGTAATGCGTTCTTTGGCTTCGCTAATGCGCGTAATGCGCGCGGTCTTCGGGTCGGCGGCGGGCTTTAAGCCACCGCTTAAATACAGCAGGTCCGCCACCACGCTGCCGGGCTTCATTTCGTAGATGGCGGGGCGGCGCACTTCGCCGCTAATGGCCACGGTGTTGCCCACCGGCGGCACAAACACCACGTCGCCCGCCAGCAGGCGCGCGTCGTTGCGGGTGTCGCCACGCAGCAGCAGGTCGTAGGCGTCTAGGTGGACCACCACTTCCCCGCTGCGCTTCAGCTGCAGGTCGCGCAGCGTGCCTGCTTCCGTGGGGCCGCCCGCCACCAGCAGCGCATTGCTGAGGGTGGCCAGCGCCGACACCAGGTACGACCCCGGGTGTTCCACGTCGCCCAGCACGAACACGCGGATGGAGCGCAGTTCGCCCATCGACAGGCTCACCTGCGTACCCACAAATTCTTTGGCCACGCGGGTTTCGACGATGTCTTTCACCTCGCCAAAGCGCATGCCGCCCACCTGCACCGGGCCCAGCTTTGGCACGCGTATCTTGCCGTCGCGGCCCACCACCAAGATGAGGTTCTGGCGTTCGTTGCCGTACAGCTGCACTTCCACCTTGTCGCCGGGGCCCAGCACGTAGTCGTTGGGCACCGGGATGGCCGCCTCCGGCTCGAACTGGCCGGTGGCGTTGCGGAAGATGTCGTAGCCATAAGGGTGCATGGCGCCGACGGCGCCGTCGACGGCGTCCGCAGCGGCCGCGCCGTCTGCAGCGGCCGGCTTGCCCTGCGCGGGCGTCAGTGTCGGCTTGTGTGCTGGCGTTTGCGCATTGGGTTTGGCGCCCACGGCCATCAGCGGCGCCACGCCGGTTAAGCCGCCACTGGCGGCTTGGTTCATCAGCTCGGCACGCTGTTCTGGCGGCAGGCTTTGCAGCATCTCGAGCTGTTCGGGGCTGGGGGTTACCCCTTCCACCTGCGCCAACACCGCCGGCGCACCGCCCACACCGGCCAGCCACGCGCCGAGCGCCAGCGCCGCTAACCGCCGGCCCGCTAGGCGGGGGCCCGCACTCTGGCGGGCAACCCTGCGTAGGCAAGACCGAAGAATGCGCAGGTAACCCATGAAAATGCTCGCTTTATTCGCGGGGAGGAAGCCCGCGCAATGCTAGCACACCACTGCGTCTGTTGGCATCGCGAGCAAGACAAGGCATCGCGAGCAAGCTCGCTCCCACGGGGGTGGGGCATCGCGAGCAAGCTCGCTCCTACAGGAGGGTGGGGCATCATCGCGAGCAAAGCATCGCGAGCAAGCTCGCTCCTACAGGGGGGTGGGGGGTGGGGGCGTGGTTACTCGATCTTGATCAGCCGTGGCTGAACGACGGCGGCGGTCATCTTTGGAATGTGCACGGTGAGCACACCGTCGTGGCTTTCGCAGCGGATGGCTTCAGCCTTAACGTTGTCGGGCAGCGTAAAGGTGCGCAGGAACGAGCCGCGGAAGGTTTCCATGCGGTGGAACTTTTCGCCTTTCTCTTCCTTGTGGTGCTTGCGTTCGCCTTCAATGGTGAGGGTGCCGCGGTCGAAGCTCACCTTCACGTCTTCCTTCTTCACGGCCGGCAGTTCGGCACGGATCAGGAATTCTTTGTCGGTTTCGCTAATGTCGGCGGACGGTGCCCACTCGACACCCCCATCGCCATTGCCGGTGGTTTTCAGGCGCGGCCAGCGGCCAAACAGGCTTGGGGCCAAGCGTTCAAACATGTCATCTGCCCCAGAATACGGCTCCCAACGGATTAAGCTCATGGCACATCCTCCTTGATGAAGACACTGAATGGGCCGGCGTATGCGTGCCGGCTGTGCTCAGTGTCGTCCAAGGGGCTCGGCAGACCATCCGCTATTGCCGTAATGCAGGCTGCGGAAAACCCCAGCCATGGGGGAGCAAAGCAAAGCATCGCGAGCAAAGCATCGCGAGCAAAGCATCGCGAGCAAGCTCGCTCCTACAGGGGGGGTGGGGGGTGGGGCGTGGGGCTAGAGCACGCTCCACCACAGCTTGGCGCCGATCAGGCACAGCACCACCGCCAAGGCGGTGCGCAGAAACGCATGCGGCAAACGGCTGGACAGCATGGCGCCCACCACCACCCCGGGGATGGAGCCGATGAGCAAGGTGCCCAGCAAGGTGAAATCCACATGCCCCAGGTACAAATGCCCAAGGCCGGCGAACATGGCCAGCGGAATGGCATGCACGATGTCGGTTGCAATGAGCCGTGGCGCGGTCAGCCGCAGCGGGTAGAGGTAGGCCAAAAACACTGCGCCCAGCGCGCCGGCGCCCACGCTGGTCAGCGTAACCAGCACCCCGAGCACCGCGCCGGACAACAGCGTTAGCGGCAGTTGCAGCGTTATAAACCGTTCCACCTGCGTGGTGCGCAGCCGTTTACCCAAGCTATGCAGCTTGGTCTGCAGCAAGATGCCCCCGGCGGTTAGCAGCACGGCGGCGGCAATGGCCGCCTTCAGGTGGTCCATGGAATGCGCATTCAGCGGGTGAAACTGCAGCCACACCAAGGTGCCGGCCGAAGCCGGCAAGCTACCCAGCCACAGCCGCTTGGCCACGCCCCAGTCGATGAGCCCGTGGTGGTGGTGCACGCGGGTGGCGGCCATCTTGGTGATCACGGCAAACCACAGGTCGGTGCCCACGGCGGTCATGGGGGCCATGCCGAAAAACAGCAGCAGCAGGGGAGTCATTAAAGACCCGCCTCCCACACCGGTCAGCCCCACGAGCAGCCCGGTGGAAAACCCCGCGACAATTTGCAGTACGTCCATCCACGCATGGTAGCGGTCGGCACGCGTAAGGGCGACTCTTTAAGGGTTATAGCGCCCTGTGCACAGAGAATGAGCGGCTGGCGAGCCAGCGGCTAGGGGCGCGCGGCCAAACCGCCAGCCAGCGTGGCCACGGCCGCGGCGTCGGCGGCGTCGAGCCCGCGCGGCACCGCCACCAGGTACACCGCCGGGGGTGGGTGCGCGGTCCGCGGACGGGTCCAGTCCACGGCCGCCAGCAGCTTGGCGCGCAGGTCGCTGCGCGTCTGCTCGCCGGCAATGGCGTACCAGTGGGTCACCCGCCAAACGGGCGCCGCCGCTCCCGCCTCCGCCGCGCCACCGGGCCCACTGCCCGCGTCGGGCAGCTCGGTTATCAAGGTCAGCAGCGCCGCCCGTGGCTGCGGGGTGACGTCGGCGGTGGCAGCCGTCCAAGTATCAGCGCCCTGCTTCAGGGCCGCTTCGCCCAGCCCTACTCGGGCCCATTCGTCCCCATAAACAAAATTCAGTTGGCTGACAACCTCGTGGCCAGGCCGGTCGCGCACATAACGGGCCACCGCCACGTGCACCTCCAGCGCACCACGGTGGTACACCGCCGCGTCGAAACGGTCCGCTCCAGGGTAACGCGGCTGCGTGGGAAAGCTTGCAAGCCGTTGATATTCAAAGGCGCCCATGGTTTCAGGCCATTGATACTTGTCGAGGTGGGGGCTGATGGCAGCCAGCTGCCGCGCCACCCCCTGGACGGCCAGTGGCGCCCAGCCGACTGATATCAGGGCCATGACGACTAAGCCCCGAAAACCCAGGGTGCCGCCCGACCCGGCGGGGCGAACCACGCCCGTGAAGCGGCCAGCGCCCAGGTCCACCACTTCGCGGTAACGGCTGCCCACCCAGAACAACAGGCTCATCACCAGCCCAAACAGCAGCCAGCCGTAGACCAGGTGGTCGAAGCCCACCGCGTACTGCATGTCGCTGTAGTAGCCGATCATCACCATCATCCAGCCGCGCACCCCATTGGCGGCCAGCGGCAGCAGCACACTGGCGAGCAGAAACCACGCCTTGCGCCGGGGACTGCGAAAGTTCAGCTGGGCGAACAGCAGCCCCAGCGTGACGGACGCAATGAGGTAACGAATGCCGCTACACGCCTCCGCCACCACGAAGTTGCCGGCGGCGGTGGAAAACTGCATGCCGTCGCGCAGCACGGGCACGCCGCTCAGCCGCACCAGCGTCACCGCCACCGCGGCGGTTAGCTGCATGAGCGGGGGAATGAGGAAGTCGCCAAACGGCACCGCGAGCAGACAAAACGCCAAGGCGAAGCGGTGGCGGCGCGCATAGGCCGGGCCATTCACCGCCCACACCAGCAGCGGCGGCAACGCCACCAGCGCCGCCTGTTCGAGCACTTGCACCGACAGCAGCCGCGCCACCGCCCAAACGCCGGCCAGTGCCACCAGTGCGGCCAGCGCAACCCACAGCCCCCGCGAACCTCGCGCCGCGCCGGGCCAGCCAAGCAGCGCGGCCGGGGTGGGCGCCGCCACCTCCGCGCGCCACAGCAGCCAGCTGGCCAGCGGGAAAATGGTGAGACAGTGGTTGTAGGTGCCCACCGTCCACCAGGTTTGCCACAGCGCCGGCAGGCTCTGCGCCAACAGCAGGGCCACCAGCGCCACCGCCAGCGGTAGTGCCCAGCGCGACAGCCCTGCAGGGTGTAGCGAATTCACGGCTTACCGCGCGCCGAGCGAAGTGGCCAGCGTTTCTGCCGCACGGCGTTCGTCGAACATGTGTCCGCCACGCAGCGCTTCCGAGATGGCGTCGCGGGCCGCGGCGCGGTTGTTGCTGCGCTGGTAGGCGCAGGCAAGCTGGTAGTGCACACGGGCGTCGCGCGGCGCCAGCTTGGCGGCCCGCTCCAGCAACGGCAACGCCTCGAGCGGCTGCCCTTGGTCCAACAGCAAGGCGCCGTAAGTGCTGAGCACCTCGACCAGGTCGCGCTCCAGTTCCATGGCGCGTTTCATGGCGCTAACGGCTTGCTCGGGCGCGCTGTTGCGCAGCAGCCAGGCGTATTGGCTGAGCACGGCGGCCGTTTCGCCGTGTTGCTCTAGGTGCGTGCGCAGCGCCTTCACGGCCCCCGCGCGGTCCCCGGTGGTCTCCAGCGTTGTCACCAGCCAGCGCAGCAGTGCGGCGTCCTTGGGGTTGGCCGCCACCGCCACCTGCAGCCATGGCACGCTGCCTTTTAGATCGCCTTGTGCCTGCGCCAGCTCGGCCAGCGCCCGCGCCGCCGGCGCGCGGCCACCGGGCAGCGCCAGCGCCGTTTGCAGCGCGCTTTGGGCGCCCGGAAAATCGCCCGTGGCTAGCAGCAAGCGGCCCACGGCCAGCTGCACCTGCACCTGCCCCGGCGCCAGCGCGGCAGCCGCCGCCGCCGCGTGGCGGCTACCCGCCACGTCGTTGGTGGCCAGCCGCGTGGCGGACTGCAGCAGCCGCCAACCGGCCTGTTGCGGCTGCCGCTGGGTAGCGGCCTCCACCGTGGCCAGTGCGGCGCGGTCCTGGTGGGCCTGCAGCTGTGTCACCACCTGCTGCAGCAGCTGCTGCTGCGTGGTCTCCAGCGCAGAGCCCAGCAAAGTAGCGAACTGCGTTTCGGGCGTCAGGCTAGGCCCAGCACGCAGGGTGAGTAAACTGCCCCAGGCCAGCCACTGTGGGTCCTGTCCGGGCTGCTCAATCCACCGGCGCACCTGTTTGAAGGCTGCTGCTGGTGCGGTCGGAGACTGCTCAAGCGCGTGTAGCGCGGCCTGCGCCAGCGCGTTTTCGGGTAACTGGGTGAGCGCGTTGCTCAGGTACATATTGGCCTGGCCCGCCTGCTCCAGCCCGAGCATCACCACGCCCATGAGCACCTTGGCCTGCGCCAGCTGCGGCTGCTTGAGCAGCAGGGTCTCGAGTTGCGCGCGGCTCTCCACCCGCTGGCCGTTGGCGGCCAGTGCATAGGCGTGCAGATACATGGCCATCGGCGAGCTGGCGTCTGCGTGCAGCAACGCCGCAGCGGCCGTGAGCGCCCGGGTGGACTCTCCCGCCAGCAGCGTGGACTGAATGCCATGTTCGCGCGCCAGCCGGTTCAGCTCGTGATGGCCGTGCTGCTCCGCCAACGCGGCGGCTTTGCTAAACGACCGGGCCGCCGGCGCAAACTGCCCACGCAGGAATTCTATACGCCCGCGCAAGTGCCAGGCCTGGGCGTTGTCCGCGTGCTGCGCGAACACCACGCGCAGCGCGTTATCCGCGGCCATATCGTCGCCGGCTGCCGCCAGTGCCAGCGCCTGTTCGCGCTGCGCAAGGAACCAGCCTGGCTGCTCACGCAGCGCCGCGGCCAGGTCGGGCAGCGCCATGGCGGCATGCTCGGCGCGTACCTGCGCCAACCCCGCCTGCAGATACAGCGCCGCGCGCTCGGCGGCCGTTTCACCCAGGCCAGGCGTGCAGGCCAACAGCGCCTCGGACAATGTTTGGGTGTAGGCCGCCACACGGCATTCGCTAACCCGTAAGGCACTGCGTGGCGCGCGCAGCCGGTTGGCTTCCGCCAGCTGTCGCTGTGCTTCGTCTATGTCACCGGTATCCAGCAGCGCTTCAGCCAGCAACGCGCGGGCAGCGCCATCGTCCGGCGCCGCCTGTATCAACGACTTGAGCAATGCCGCGGCCTCGCGTGGATGCTCTTGCGCCAAGGCCGTACGCGCCTGGGCGAGCGTTGCGGGCGGCGGCGCTTTAGCACAAGCGCCGAGCAACAACGCCACGGACAGGGCCACGGACAGGGCCCCAGAGAGGGTGCCAGGCACGTTGCGGGAGAGCGCAGCCGTCATGCGGGAGTGCCGGTGTGCAGGCCGAGCTTTTCGATCAGGTCGTAAAGTGTCGGGCGGGTAATGCCCAGCAGCTCGGCGGCTTTGGTCACATTGCCTTCCGTGCGGGCCAAGGCCCGCTCCACACACAGCCGTTCGGCGCGCTGCCGCACCACGCGCAGGTTCAGCACGTCCTCTTCTGCCACCACAGCCGCTGCGGGCACTGGCAGGTCAAGATCTTCCGCCGTCACCATGACGCCATCGCAGAGGATGACGGCCGAGTTGATGCGGTTTTGCAATTCACGGATGTTCCCCGGCCACGCATAAGCGCGCAGCGCCGCTTCACCCTCTGGGGTGAAGCCCTTCACCACCCGTCCATGCTGGCTGGCGCAACTGGTGAGCACCGCACGGGCAATAAGCAACACATCGTCACCGCGGTCACGCAGTGCCGGCAGGTTGAGCGTCATCTCCGCCACGCGGAAATACAGGTCTTGGCGAAACAGTCCGTCCGTAATCATTTGCGGTAAATCGCGGTGGGTGGCGCACACCACGCGCACATCGACCGGAATGGGTTCGCGGCCGCCTACGCGTTCCACCACCCGCTCTTGTAAAAAGCGCAGCATCTTGGCCTGGAGCGCCGCGGGCATGTCGCCAATCTCGTCGAGAAACAGCGTGCCCCCTTCGGCACTTTCCACCTTGCCCGGCGTAGTCTTGTGGGCCCCGGTGAAGGCGCCCTTCTCGTAGCCGAACAGTTCGCTTTCCAGCAGGTTTTCTGGAATGGCGGCGCAGTTGATGGCAATAAAAGTCTTGCCGGCGCGCGGGCTTAAGTTGTGCAACGCGCGCGCCACCAGCTCCTTGCCGGTGCCGCTTTCACCCAGCACCAAGGTAGAGGCGCGCGTGGGGGCCAGCCGTTCCACCATGCGCCCTACTTTCAGCATGGCTTCGCAGCTGCCGATCATGCCGGTCATACCAGGCAGGCCACCGAGCGAGCGGCGCAGGGCCGACTCCAGCTCCGCCATGTGGAAGGCGCGCTGGGTAATGAGGTCGAGCACGCTCACATCTAGCGGCTTTTGGTAGAAGTCATAAGCGCCTTGGGCAACAGCCCGCAAGGCATTGTCACGCTGTCCATTGCCGGTGACCACGATCACTTTGGTATGCGGCGCCAGCCGTAAGATGTCACGCAGGCAGGCCAAGCCCTCCTCCACGCCTTCGGCATCGGGCGGCAAGCCCAAGTCTTGCAGCACCACGGCCGGTTCGTGACGCCGCAACAAGGTCAAAGCTTGTTCGCGGGTGGACGCCATCAACACCTCGTAGCCATCGAAATGCCACTTCAGCTGACGCTGCAGACCGGGGTCGTCTTCGACGATCAGGAGCTTCTGCTTGGTAATGGGTTCCACGGTGTTTACCTGGGGTCAAGAGAAAAAGACAGAGTCACGGCGCCGCCACGGCGAGTTCGCCGATGACATCGGTGTCCAGCGCAGGAATACTCAGGGTGAAACGGGTGCCGTGTTGGGAACGGCTGTGAACGCTGATATCGCCACCCATCTCGCGCAGATATTCGCGCGCCTGGTAGGCTCCAACGCCCATGCCCGAGGTTCCTTTGGTGGAGTCGAAGGGCCGGAAGAGCCGATCGCGGATAAACTCTTCGCTCATCCCGTGGCCAGTGTCTTCCACCACCAGCGTGAGTAGGCCATTGTTAAAGCTGGCCTGCAGCATGATGCGGCCGTCTAGCGCAGTGGCGTCTTGGGCATTGCGCAACAGGTGCACCAGCGCACTGCGCAGGCGTTCTGGGTCGGCCGAAATGCTTACCGGCGGAATGTCGCTGCAGCTAGGCTTGGGCTGGCGGTCCGCCACCACTTGCAAGGCTTCGCGACACACGGCTGACACCAGAAAACGTTTGCGGTGCGGGGTGGTGGTGCCGCTGGTGAGCTGCTCGATAAGACGCTCCATGCGCTGCGTAGCATTCTCGACCGTCAAGATAACATCGTCGATGAATTCCGGCTGGTCACGGAAGCGTGGGAAATTTTTCACCACCAACTGCTGCTGCGCGAGCACGTTTTTCAGGTCGTGCATCAAGAACGCCCCCAGCCGGTTGAAGGCCTCGAACTGCTGCAGCTGGCCAATATCGTCGAGCGCGCGCTGCAGTGCTAGCGACCCGGCCGCTTGGGTGGCGGCCGTACGCAGCAGGTCCAGGTCTTCCCAAGTGAGCGAGCGGTCTTTCGCCAGCGGTAACGACAGCACCGCAAACCCTTCAACGCGGCCCGCGACACTCAGTGGCACCACCAACCACACATTCGGCAGTTCACGCAGCCATTGTGGAACACCGTAGCGGTTCAGTCCGGGCGGATACTGGCCATCGAGATCGAGAATCCAGTTGTGCTGCGACAGCACTTCCATCCAATGCTCGTGGGTCAGGTCGTTGGGAAATACCGGCGCTTCACCCGCACAAAACCTGCCCGCCACCGGGACATAGCCATGGTCTTCAGCACTGATCCACAGGCCGCCATGCGGGCTGCCGGTAATAGCCCCCAGGGCGTTCAAGACTCGCCCGCCCAGCTCCCCGCGGTCACGCGCCGGACCATCACCGTCGAGGATGCGCACGAACCGCAGCCATTCTTCGCGGTAGTCATACTTTTGTGCCAGAAAATGTTTCTGGATAAAGACCTGCAAGAGCGCACGTGCTTCGGCGGAAAACGCCACAATGGCCAACGCACCAATACCAGCGACGAGGAAGGCAATGGTCAGCGCCCCACCCCAACTACCGCCGAAGCGATCCACATAGATACCGAAGATGGCCAACAGCAGCAGATAAACCCCGGTCAGCAGCACGACCACGGTGAAGAAGCCGGCGGCACGTCCCACGCGCTGGGTGTCTTGGGCCGAGCGCAGCCGACGAATGCCAATAATCAGCGGTAGGCAGGCCACGGCGTTAGCCAGGCCACGCCCTTGCCAAAGGTACATCGGCACATCGGAAAACACATAGCTGATGCTAAACAGCACCGCATCAAACGCGGCGATGAGCCCAATCCCAATGAGCACCTGCTTGATGGCCCAGTAGGCCGCAGGCGAACGGTTGCG
The DNA here is from genome assembly GCA_947469285.1 of Gammaproteobacteria bacterium. Classification (GTDB taxonomy): domain Bacteria; phylum Pseudomonadota; class Gammaproteobacteria; order Steroidobacterales; family Steroidobacteraceae; genus CAIOHZ01. Next base: position 7,222 of record CANIOW010000025.1, on the reverse strand, counting down.
GCCCACTTGTTCGGCCGCCACCAGCACCAGCACCGTGCACACCAGACCCGCCAATGAGAACAAGGCGGGCGGCCAAACCAGGATGAGTTCGACATCGAGGGCGGTCGACACCACCGTGCCGGCCAACAGCAGCATAATCCACACCGCCACCATCAGCCGTGGCAGCGCGTTCAGCCAGGGGTCTTCCGCTTCACGCGGCAGCGCCATCCAGAGCAAGGTCAGCCAGCCGCCATAGCGCAGCATCTCGAGAAAGTAATGACCGGGAACACCCAGCCAGCCACTGCGTGCATCCCAGGCCAGTACTGCGGCCCACACCAGATTGGCCAGCAACACGGGAACCAGCGTGACACCCACCGCACTGGACAGGCGTGCACGCAGCGCATAAATGAGCGCCACACCGAACAGCAGCACCGCCACCAAGAACGACAGCGTCGTGACGAGATCGTGCACCATCGGTCAGCGCCCCCTGCCCCAGAGCACCACTTCCACCGTCTGAATGAGGATCAGCACGTCGAACAGCAGGCTGTGGTTTTTCACGTAATACAGGTCGTACTCCAGCTTCTGCGCCGAGTCGTGGTCGGAAGCACCATACGGGTAACACAGCTGCGCCCAGCCGGTGATGCCCGGTTTCATGCAGTGCCGTTCACGGTAATAGGGAATCATTTCGCCGAAGCGCTCGACGAAGGTGGGACGCTCCGGGCGCGGGCCAACGAACGCCATGTCACCCCGTAGCACGTTGATAATTTGCGGCAGCTCGTCGATGCGCGTTAGCCGGCAGAACTGTCCCACGCGGGTCACGCGTGTATCTCCCTTCACGGCCCACTGTGCCCCGGCTTTCTCGGCGTCGGTGCGCATGGAGCGCAGCTTCAACACGGCGAACGGTTGCCCCTGCAGGCCCACTCGCACCTGGCGGTAGAACACTGGCGCCCGCCAGCCATCTTCCAGTTTGATGGCCAGCATGGCCAGCAACAGCACCGGCCAGGTGACCGCGAGCAGGCCCAGACTGGCCACCACGTCGAGCGCACGCTTGATAGCCAGCTGCACCGGATAGTGCGCAAAGCCGCCAGAAAAAATCATCCAGCTGGGATTGACCACGTCGAGGCGAATTCGACCCGTCTCGCGCTCGAGAAAATCAATGAGTTCCACCACGGCAATACCGGCCAAGCGGCAATCCAACAGTTCGCCGACCGGAAAGGCAATGCGTCGGTCGTCCATGCCGACCACAATTTCGTCGATATCGTGTGCCCGGCAATAGTCCAGCAGCGGCCCGCTGATCTGCAGCAGTTCTGCTGGCGGCACGGTGACCGTATCGCCTTCGACGCGCAGATAGCCATGCACATGGTAGCCACGCTGGTCGGAGCGGCGGCGTAGACGCGCCAGACTCATGGCCCGCTGGCCGGCACCCAGCACCAGCACACGGCTCTTAAAACCTTCTTCGTCCACCAAATGTTCAAATGCCAAGCGCACCCCAGCGATGAGCACCAAGGACAACAACCCGGCAGTAAACAGCACACTGCGCGGCACGGCGGCCGCGGGCAGCAGATAGGAAATGAGCCCTACCGCCGCCAGCCCAGCGGCCAGCGCCACGCCAATGCGGACCAGCACGCCGACAAAGCGCGACCGTTGCCGACGGTGGTACAGGCCAGTGGCGCCGATGGCGATGGAATGCACGAGCGCGTAGGACACCAGCGGCCAGCCCAGCACGGACTGCTCACGCCAGCCCCCGCCCCAAAGCAAAGTGGCGCCCAGCCACGGTGCAACGGCAAAGGCCACCCACTCAATGGCAGCCAGCAGCGCCAGTGGGGTATTCAAATGATGGCGAATAAAGTTCACAAGGAAGCCGACCCGGGGGCGTTGGGGAGACGGGAGGTACCATAACGTAGCCCCCGTTTTGCGACCGTGAGGGGGTTCTCACCCTGAACCCACCGTCACCGCCTGGCGTTCAACCACCCCAAAACGGGCAACTGCGGCGGCGCCACGCCACCCACCGCCGGCAGCAGCGCCTCGGCCAGCTTTTTCCCCAGCTCGACACCCCACTGGTCGAACGGGTTCAGGTTCCACAGCACCGACTGCACATAGACCTTGTGTTCATACAACGCCACCAGCTTGCCAAGCGTCGGCGCATCCAGCTGCGCAAAGGCCACGACCGTGGTGGGCCGTCCACCGGGGTGCACCTTGTGGGGCGCCAAGGCCGCCGCGTCCGCCGCGCTGCGACCACGTGCCAGCAGCTCTGCTTCCGCCTGCGCCAGCGTCCACCCACGGGCGAAGGCTTCCACCTGCGCCAAAGCGTTGGCCACCGCCGCGTCGGCCGCCGGCGGCAGGCCCGCACTGGAACGCGCTGGCACCAGCACCTCGAGCGCCGAAGGCGCATTGCCCTGGTGCAGCAACTGGAAGAACGAATGCTGCGCGTTGTTCCCCGGCTCGCCCCACACCACAGGGCAAGTGCCCCAGCTCACCGCCGTGCCGTCGCGCTGTACGCGCTTGCCGTTACTTTCCATCTCCAACTGCTGCAAATACGCCGCAAACCGCTGCAACCGGTCTTCGTAGGGCAACACCGCCAGCGCGGGAATATCGAGCGCATTGCGGTTCCATGCGCCCACCAGCCCCAGCAACACTGGCAGGTTCTGCGCCAGCGGCGTACGGCGAAAGTGTGCATCCATGGCCTGGCCACCGGCCAAAAACTGTTCCCAAGCCGGCGTGTCCACACACAGCTCGACGGACAGGCCAATGGCCGACCACAAGCTGTAGCGACCGCCCACCCAGTCCCACATCGTGAAGCGCGCGTCCGCGCCAACACCAAAGGCATCCATGGCTGCTGCATGGGTGGACACGGCTGCAAAGTGCTGCGGCACCGCCGCTTCGCCCAAGCCCTGCACCAGCCACGTGCGTGCCAGACGCGCATTGCTCAGGGTTTCCATGGTGGTGAAGGTCTTCGAACACAAGAGGACCAGCGTGGTGGCGGGGTCCAGTTCGCGCAGCAGGCTCGTTAGCCGGGTGCCATCCACATTGGAGGCAAAATGGGCGCGTAGACGCCGCCCCGTGGCATCTTCCACCGCTTCACGCACGCCGCCCAGCGCTTCATAGGCCATGACCGGCCCGAGATCCGAGCCGCCAATGCCCAGGTTCACCACGTCCGTGAATGGCTGCCCAGAATATCCACGACGACGGCCACTGCGCACCGCTGCCACAAATGCGCGCAGCTTGGCACGCTCTGCCACCACCGCTGCCTGCGCCTGCGCCCACGCTGGTGAGGCCACTGGTGAGGCCGCTGGTGAGGCTGCGCCACGCAAGGCCATGTGCAAGGCGGCACGGTCTTCGGTGTGGTTGACCGGCTCACCGGCAAACAGCGCTTCCACCCGCGCGGGCAGCGCGCAGGCCTCTGCCCAGGCGAGCAGATCGGCGAGCGCGGCGGCGTCGAGACGCTGGCGGGTGAAATCGAGCAGCAGCCCCTCGCCCTCTACCGCGAGGGCAGCAAAGCGGCCCGTGGCATCGGCGAACAGTTCGGCAGGAGCGGCAGCGCCGAGGCGTGCAGCATGCGCGGCCAGACGAGTGGCCAAGTCCGCGGGGACAGTGCTGGGAAAGTTCATGCCCAGCATTGTAAGGGGAGCGCTAAGCAATGCGCGAGCGAACGCCCGCGCTTAGCCTTCTGCGGGCAGGCGCTTGACCGTCGCCTGCAGCCAGAAGCCGGCCACCACCGCCATGAACACCGGCAGGGTGTCTGGCGTACGGCCAGTGAGCGTGGTCTGCAGCAGTTCCGTGACGAGCACCAGCACCGTGACTCCCGCGGCGGCCTGCCAAGGCTTCACGGCGCGGCTGTACCACACCATGATGAGCGCTGCGGTCCAAAAACCAGCCTCTGCTACCGCACGCATGTTGTTGATGGGGTTGAAGGTGTCGAGCAGCGCGTGGAACGGCACCGCGCTGAAGGGATTGCTGGCCTGGAAGTCAAACGGGCGCAGCGCCTCCACCAAAAACGCCGAAGTGACCAGCACGCGCAGTGCGCGCTGATGCAGGTCTTCGCTGTTCTGCCACACATAAAACCCACACCAGGCGAGCGCCAGGCCGAGCCATTCCCCCAAATCGGCGTGCAGCGATTCGATCGTCACTTGCGCGCAGACCAAAAACAAACCCAGACTGCCGTAGACCGTCAGCGGATGAACTTTCACAAAACCCATGCGGCGAATGGCCGAAAACACGGCTGCGTAGCCGGCGGTGAAGTACAGAATGCGGCGCCATGAAGGGGCGTCGGCAGCGAGCATGTCGCGCACGTTCACCGCCCAGTCATGCGGATGCAACGAAGGCACAAACGGGAGCAACCGCGACACCACCCAGGCCACGACCACATACCCGCCGTAACGCGCCGTGGTGCGGGCGTTCCAGCGTGGCAAAGCAATGAAGCGTGCCAGCGGCACGCCGACCAGCGCACCCGCGACATTGGCAATGACATCCATGCCGCTGGAAACGCGGCCCTGGATGACCTGCTGCAGCGTCTCGCAACCGATCGACAGCGCAGCCGCCGAAGCCATGGCCACCACCACCGTCGTGGTCAAAGACCAGCGTCCGCGAGCGGCCCAGCCCACGGCCGCACCCCAAGGCAGAAACAGCACCACGTTGGCGATGATGTCGCCGGGCGCGAAGTCTGCAAAGCTGATGGCGTTGATGCTCACGCTGGCCAGCGGGCCGGTGAGCATGAACGGATAAAGGCACAGATACGCCACCACCAGCGCACTGACCACCAGCACGCCCAAGGCATTGCCAAGGGAAGGCGGAGTGGACTGGGCGTCTTTTGGGGACAGCTCGTTAGCGGAAATGGCGTTCACGGTAGGGCCTTATCCAGGGAATTAGGCCGCCAGTACACCGCGTTTAGCCGTAGTAGTCGCGGTACCACTTCACAAACGCAGCAATCCCCTGCTCCACCGAGGTGGCGGGGGTATAGCCCACGTCTTGCTGCAAGGCTTCGATGTCCGCCCAGGTGGCTGGCACGTCGCCTATTTGCAGCGGCAGGAAATTCTTCTGCGCCTGACGGCCCAGACACTGCTCCAGCACTGCAATGTAACGCATCAGTTCCACCGGCTGGTTGTTGCCGATGTTGTACAGCCGGTACGGCGCGTTGCTGCTGGCCGGGTCCGGAGCGTCGCTGTTCCAAGTGGCATCCGGGCCGGGTGGACGGTCGGAGGCCCGCACAATGCCCTCGGCAATATCCAGCACATAGGTGAAGTCCCGCTTGTGCTGGCCGTGGTTAAAGACATCAATCGGCCGGCCTTCGAGAATGGCCTTGGTGAACAGAAACAGCGCCATGTCGGGCCGGCCCCACGGGCCATAGACCGTAAAAAAGCGCAGCCCCGTGACGGGCAAACGGTACAGATGGGCGTAGGTGTGCGCCATCAGCTCGGTGGCTTTCTTGGTGGCGGCATAAAAGCTAAGCGGATGGTCCACATTCTGGTGGACGCTAAACGGCATATGCGTATTGGCGCCATAGACGCTGCTGGTGGAGGCGTACACCAAATGCTGCACCCCCTGGTGACGGCAACCCTCCAGCACGTTGGCAGTGCCCACGACATTGCTGTCCACATACGCCAGCGGGTTTTCCAGGCTGTAACGCACCCCCGCCTGGGCCCCCAGATGGATGACGCGGTCGAAGCGTTCACTGGCAAACAACGCGGGCATGCCGGTGCGGTCCGCCAGATCCAGCTTCACAAAGCGAAACCCGGCTTGCGGCCGCAGACGCGCCAGCCGCGCTTCTTTCAACCGCGGATCGTAATAGTCGTTCAGGTTGTCAAGGCCCACCACCTCGTCGCCGCGCGCCAACAGCTTTTCGCTGGTGTGGTAACCGATAAAGCCGGCCGCACCGGTGACCAGATATTTCATTACAAGCGTCCGTCGGTTTCGCTGGCGGGGAACTGGTGTTTGATGTCGTACAACACGTGGGTGCGTTTACCCAGCTTGTGCATCGCCGCCGTGCCCATGGCCTTGAATTCATCGTGGGCCACTGCCAGCACCACCGCGTCGTACTTCGCCCCCTTGGGCGGCGTTTTGCTGGTTTTCAAGCCGTATTCGTGCTTGGTTTCCACCGGGTTGGCCCACGGGTCCACCACCTCCACCTTGGCGCCATAGCGTTGCAGTTCGCGCACCACATCCACCACCTTGGTGTTGCGCACGTCGGGGCAGTTTTCTTTGAAGGTCAGCCCCAGCACCAACACGCGTGAACCATCCACATGGATGCGCTTGCGGGACATCAGCTTAATGACCTCGCCCGCCACGTACTGCGCCATGTTGTCGTTGATGCGGCGGCCGGCCAGGATCATCTCTGGGTGGTAACCAATCTCCTGCGCCTTGTGCGTCAGGTAGTACGGGTCCACCCCGATGCAGTGACCGCCCACCAAACCGGGGCGGAACGGCAGGAAATTCCACTTGGTGCCTGCCGCCTGCAGCACTTCCTCGGTGTCGATGCCGAGGCGGTTGAAGATCAGTGCCAGTTCGTTGATTAGCGCAATGTTGACATCGCGCTGGGTATTTTCGATGACCTTGGCGGCCTCAGCCACCTTGATGCTGCTGGCCTTGTGGGTGCCAGCGGTGATGATGGTGGCGTAGAGCGCATCCACCACTTCCGCAATTTCCGGGGTGGAGCCGCTGGTGACCTTTTTGATGCTGGGCAGGCGGTGCGCCTTGTCGCCCGGGTTGATGCGTTCGGGGCTGTAGCCGCAAAAGAAGTCCTGGTTGAACTTCAGGCCCGAGACCCGCTCGAGCACGGGCACGCAGATTTCTTCCGTGCAGCCCGGGTAGACGGTGCTTTCATACACCACGATATCGCCTTTTTTCAGCACCTTGCCGAGCGTTTCGGAGGCTTTCACCAGCGGCGTGAGGTCGGGGCGCTTGTACTGGTCGATGGGGGTGGGCACGGTGACGATGTAACAGCTACAACGCCGCAGGTCGGCGATGTCGGCGGAGAATTCCAGCTGCGCTGACGCCTTCAGTTCCTGGCGGGACATCTCGAGGGTGCCATCGCGCCCGGCACGCAACTCGGCGATGCGCTGCAGGTTGATGTCAAAGCCTACCGTCGGGAAAAACTTCCCGAATTCAGCCGCCAGCGGAAGACCGACGTAGCCGAGACCGACGACACCGATACGAAAAGAACGCTTGGGTTTAGATTTCATCGCTGGATTATGCCAAATGCCCCGCCGGGGAAACATGAAACAGGTCACCGAATCTGTGTGCAGTGGTG
>CANIOW010000024.1 GCA_947469285.1 Gammaproteobacteria bacterium | reverse complement strand
GCCTTCACACGGCAGGGGTCGCAGGTTCAATCCCTGCACCGCCCACCACTTAAAACAAAAAATGACACTCGTAACGATGCCACCATCGTTGGCCGCGGTCTAAAAACGTCCTAAACCCCACACCGAGCACGAATCCCTCGTTCGAGAGTGGGCGGCAACTGCAAATCTAGCGCCTGTGACTGCTGATTCACGCGCCCCATCACTTTTCACAAACTCGCTGATGCTCTACATTCACCGCAAGGAGAAAAAGCGATGCACCAAGACCCACAAAGCCGAGTATTGGAAGCCTTTCAGGCCATTGACCGGGAAGACCTCCAAGCCTTTTTCGACATGTTGGCGGACGATATGTCGCACGTGGACGAAATATGCAAGCAGTGGTTGCGGGGCAAGGCGGCGGTAGTGGCCGCACTCAGCCCGCTGTTCAGCATCATCCAGTCGGTCAAGTCCGCGCTGTCCGACTTTCATGTCACCACCACCAATGACCTGGCGGTAGTCACGTGCATGCTCAACCAGAGCTATATCATCGAGGGTAAGTCGACCACTATCGTGGCCCCTACCACTTGCGTTCTTCGCCGCGAGAACGGTGTCTGGAAATTCGCACTGATGCACACGCTACCGTTTTGCGATGCCTGACTCCGGGTTTGTGTCGTAATGGAATGACTAAATTGAGGCAACTCACTCAACAGTCTCACGACTGACCGAGTAGGCGCTGTCGCCGTGTACCTAAACTTTGATGGTGAAGGTTTTGCAAACAGTATTTCTACACATTCCGAAAACGGCGGGCACGAGCATTACTGAAGTGATGCGGAGTCGCTGTGGCAACGAAGGATTTTGTAACCATATTTTCGATAATGACCTCAAGGCCATGTCGAAGGAAGATGCTGTTCGCTTTCGTTTCTTCGCTGGGCATTTCACCTATCAGACCGTCAGCGCCCTGATGCCCGCGGCAACGGTATTTACGTTTTTGAGAAATCCGGTTGATCGCATCGTGTCGCTCATCCAGTACTGGAGAGCCCACTCGTGGGAATGGGTTAAGGAACACCCGGCCCACTCGGCCGGCGTAGCTTTCGCAAAAACACACACTTTGCTCGAGATCCTAAACTCTCCAGCGGCTGTCCTCCGGGCCAATCTCAATAACGTTTACATACGAACCTTTGCTGAGCGCGGCCATTTCGGGCCGACAGGGAATTTACTAGTGGACTCGCAGCTGGCGCTGGAAAGAGCGATTGTTAATGCAGAAAAACTTTTATATGTTGGGTTTGTAGAAGATATCGACGAATCCCTGCGACAACTTTTTGCATTGCTAAGGTGGGCTGAGGTCCCGGTGGTGCCGCGGAGAAACACTGCTGCAGACGGTTATTTTCGGCCAGAACGAGCACCGCTGGAAACAGCAGCGGTAGTCGCAATGGCGTTCACCGACGAAGAAAGACTAACCCTAGAGCGAAACGCGCAGTTAGATATGCAATTTTATCGTCATTTTCGCCGGAAGGCTTGCGACGAGCGCAGCGCAGTAAATGACCCATAGCCCATGTTGAACCTGATGAACCCTCACCGAAAATGGAACTTTAATGATCTAGGTGAATGATTTCTAGCATCTAGAAATATCAACCGAGTTGCAGAATATTTAATATGACGACCAGCTTGGCGCCCATCGTAGTGTTATCTTTCGATCGTCCGGATTATTTAACAACGATCGCAGAGAGCATAGCAGCACAGCAAAACTGCCAAATCAACAACCGCGAAATATATCTCTTTCAGGATGGCGCTATTAATAAGTTTAGCGGCAACCGTTACGCCGCAGACAGTGACATTGCAGCCTGCATCAACACTTTCAAAAACATTCTTCCGCAGGCGACCGTTATTAATTCTGAGTGGAACTTAGGGGTTGCCTTGAATTACGAACGGGCGGAGCAATTCGTTTTTTCAGAACTGAACGCCTCCTGGGGCTTGTTTTTTGAGGACGACCTCGCGCTTCAAGCCAATTACATCAAGACCCTTGAACATCTGGGCGAGAAATTTCTAAAAGACGACCGAGTTGGTTATATTGCGGCCTATGGCGATCACAGAAAAAGCCTAGAGCTCCAAGAACAAGCAAAGCGCTCATTGATAAATCTTGGTCATTTTTGGGGCTTTCTGCTTTATCGCAGGCACTGGGAAAAGATGCGCCCGCAATTACAACAGTTTCTGTCGATAGTGCAAGAAAGAGATTACCGACAGCGGAATTTCGACGGGAAGATTCGTGACCTGATTAGATCATGGGGTTATAAATCCATCGTTGACTCTCAAGATTGGGTTAAGAAAGTAATTACTTTAAGCACTGGAACAATCGGAATTAATACGTTAGTTTGTTATGCGCAGTATATCGGCCGCCTGGGGCTACATATGCGCTCCGAGCAATTCGAGGAAATGGGCTATGCCAACACTTCAGTATTCCCCGAATGGGTAGAAGATTTTGAAGAGTTAACTGAAGCGCATTACAAAAAACTTCTAAATGCTGCCAATTTAAATGCCAAATTGGACAACTCTGGAATACTTTGATGGCCGCCTACCAGGCGTTTGACGGAAACGTCACAACGGTAAGCGATAGCCTTTCCTCATAACCCTACAGCGCCATCGCTAACACTTCCAACAGGCGGCGCCCAAACACGCTAGGTAAATATTTGACGGCAGTTTGCGCTGAACGCTCCGCTATCAGCTTACGCGCCTCCGCCCCCATGCCAATTAACCGCTCAGTATCAGCCTTGACCTCTTTAGCACTTTCGACCAAAAATCCGTCCCATGAGTCGGTAATAATCTCTTGGGGCCCCCCAAACTTTACGGCCACCGGGATGCAACCTGCGCTCATTGCCTCTACGACAGAAATCCCGAAGTGTTCAAGACATTCCGGACTTGACTCGGGATTCAACCCAATGCCGGTCAGATGCCAATAGATCGTGGCATCGGAATACAGACGAGCCAGAAATTTAGGTGAGGGATTCACATGAAACCGTACCGGCAAATCGCGGCTTTTCTTACGCAGGTCTGCTAAATAAACGCGGGACTCCGCGCCCACGCCCACCGATCCCGCAAGCTCCAAACGGGCATTTGGAAATTTCTTACGGAGCTCCCTAAAGATGTCGATCATGACATCCTGCCGCTTACAATGGCCGCCTGGCGCGAACCGGCCGACATTTAGTATCCTAAGCACGCCATCCGCTGGCTTGACACTTTGCCCCGCCAATTCCACCGCAGGAACCGGCGGATAGACAATGTGAACCGGCGGACAATTTAAGCCCACCCGCTGAGCTCTATTCTCTACATATTTTTTAGTAAATGCGGAGTTCACGATGATGCAACTATAATCTTCCAAATTGCCCCAATCACGAGTGTAGTGGCTGGCTTCCATCGGAAATGGAAATTGACAGTGGAAGATATTTATTTTCCCGATACCCTCCACCGGCGGAAGAATTTGGTTGCCCATGCAGACGAACAATGAGAATGGCCCGTGCCGGGACCGATCATCCCAACGGCGAACCCTGAGGCCTGCAACATCCAGGTCGAGCTCTCTTGCCATGGTAGCTATACGAACTGAACTGCACCCGTCAGGAACAAACAACGTGACATCAAATTGATCATTGAGTTCGCTGGCGAGGGTCAAGAAGTAACGCTCGCCTCCCCCTGGAATGAGGGGATACGGGCTATATAGAGCGGCTTGCGGCCGCGCGGTGAGCGGCGTTTCACCACAAACCCGATTAAATAGCTCGGAGCGGATAGATTCGTCGCCGTCTGAAAGAAAAGTCTGCCATCGGGAAATAAACTTCAGTCGGTTGATCTCAACGATGTTGCCCAAACCCAAGTTCAATTGCGGGTCGCTAGACGTTCCGTTTTCGATATGAACTACTTCAACCTCAGGAACGTAATAAGTGGAATACCCTAAAAGCTTTAATTTAAGACATAAATCCGCATCTTCGTAATATGCAGGATCCCAGCAAAGATCAAAGCCAAGCACTTTTCGAAATAAGTCAGCCCGCACCATTAATGCAGCGGCAGAAATATAGTCAACTTCACCCGCTCTATTAAAGCACTCCGCGGAGGGGTCAAGATTTTTTCCCCGCTGAATGGCTGTTCCATCCGCACTAATGAATGCACCGGCTTCTTGTAGTCGACCGTCTGGGAAAATTAATTTAGGGCCAACCGCGCCAATATTGTCCGATTTGCCAATCGCGCCCATAAGAGTGCTGAGCCAATCCCCTTGAACAAACGCATCATTGTTGAGAAATAGGAGATATTCCCCACGCGCCTTGTCCACCGCGATATTGTTGCCCTCACCAAATCCCAAATTACGTGACACTCGAAGGATGACTGTTCCACACGCCATCTCACACAATAACTGAAATTGATCTTCCTGACTCCCATTATCGAGGACGATAATTTCAACTGCCGATAGGTCATTGGATTTTAGTATTTCATGCAGGCACAATAGTGTCGTAATCGTTTTCGAGAGATTCAATATAATGATTGAAACTCGCGGCTGCTCTAATCGCCGCAAGGCCTTCGATGTTTGCGTTTCTCGGCGCAGCAAGGTCGCGCGCAAGAAATGTGTAAAAGGATCGATAAAAGCGGTTTCTGCGAGCGCAAAATTCAGTTTGATATACAAATTGGGATCGAACTGCGCATTCGGACGCCGCCCTTCACGCCATCCATAACTAAGATAATGGAGCAGCGGTATGAAGCCTAGGTCGCGGACACCCGGGCATTCTTTTTCATAGAGCGCCTCGTCAAAAAATCGAGACACCGCTACCCGTTCACGGTGGCCAAACTGGAGGTAATGGAATACTGGATGTATTGCAGCCTGCCGCACATCCGGTCGCTTATTGTTATACGCCAGGACATCAAAGAGCGGATGCACCTCATATTCTCGGAACTTGCCAACTGTCAAAAAATGGTGTAACGGGTTCGTTTTTATTTCTGCCGAGTATAGTGCGACGTAATACTGGCTATCAAATAGCGGATGCGGGTTAAAATTTAATTTCCAGCCATATTCAAGATAGTGATTAATAGGATCTGGAACCAGATACCCTAACTGTCTTTGATAGAATCCCGCATCAAACAGAGCTTGGTAATCGTCATGAACCAGAGCAGCAAAATCTTCAACTGCCGTTGGAATCGAATTAAAACGTCTATTAGGATGAGGATTATATAAATAAGATTGCCCGTCCAACCTAACGAGAATCTCCCGCACAGAGTTATCGAATAGGTTTTTGGGTAACAACACTTCAAACGCATGGGACCCGTTGCCAATATTGGCGGTTGCCAAGTCCTGCCTGAAAATGTTCGCTATGGCGTCAGCAACTTTAGTTCCATCCACAAACACTTCAACAGCGCATTCCCAACTAATGCGCGAACTATCGAAACACCAACCATAAAGTACCCCGTTGACAAGATCATCAACGCAACCTTTTATCGTGTTTTGGTCCGTGGCGACCACCAACCTTTCGGCAACTTCGCGGTTTTTAAGGCCTACAGAGACCGCCGAACGATCGTGACCGTCTAGTAACGGTAGAGGGGATCCTTCAAGTTTGGCGCTGATGTTATCGATAACTTGCGGAATGCCAGATGATTTGGTCTTGCTGGTTTTTGCAGTGACCAACTTGTTCTTCGCCGTTTTTTTCATAAAACTGTAACGACCCATCGGGTTTTGCCAAATTTAAGCGACCGTACTATACACCTCATCAGCGTTTTCATTGCCGAGCACTAGCTCACACTCTTCCGTCAACGCTCTTCGCGTCACCGGCTGAATGGAATGCCATCACGTCTTGGCACTACTGGACCGAAGTAGCAAACTGGGCGAAACTTCCTCTGGTAGTTGTGTGCCGCCGAGCCGGAGAGATCAGATGAAGTTTTCGGTAGAGACTGACGCGAAATCACTCCGGGAGTATCAACGGGAGAATGGTGACGGCGCCTTAATTGCGGCGCTGGACTTTGACGATCTTGCCGACAATCGCGTTAGGGTGGCGGTCCTCATGGCCGTCGCAGATGCCTATAACGCGCTGGGTAGGTTGGAGTGCGCGATCAAGCGTTGGCGCAAGGCGCTAGAGCAGCAGCCGTCTTACCCTTCAGCCATCTCCAATATTGCCAGGAGCCTGTTCTCTCTAGGGAAGACACAGGACGCCGTGGCTTTTTTAGACGAGAAATTCGCCGAGATTGACTGGAGTTTCAAGCGCTACGACCGTAATGAAGTTTGCAACCTGCTGCTGGTTTACGGGATGTTGCTGCTACGGGTACCTCGCCCACCTGGTCTGCATCAGGCCTTTCTCGCGCTACGGGAATTCTTCGCGGACGACGAGCAAGCGCAGGCGCTGGTTAAACTTGGTCACGCTACAGAGCACCCGACGCCGCACGATTCACATCAAGTCATCAAGGCCGCCGTCAGCTCCTATGCATCAAGTGCAGGGAGCGACCGTCGCTTAATCATCACTCGCCCCGGCAATGTTGAGATGCGCGCCTGCCTCGCTGAGCGTTATACCCATGCTCTGGGTAATAACGCAGGCATCTACCTGGCGCCCGATGATCCAAATAGTGGCGATCATCCATTCGATGAATGGAAAGATCTCTACGTCGGAGCGATGCTCCAGTCTGATCTCGTCATGACAGTTGGCCTCATCGAGAATTTTTCTGTTGCTTGGCTTGATTTACTGGGTATTCAGGAGAAGTCCGTGAACTACCCTGGATCCTACCTGTTCTGGTGTGAAGTGTTGGAGTGCCTTCTCCAAAAGAAACGCGTGCTAATTGTCTCGGCATTCGCGGAGACGATGCGTACTCAGGCGCGTTACTTAGAACAGATACATGAAGGAGCATTCAACTTCAATATCACCAATATCAGTTTTTGTACGGCGCCGCAGTCCATCGCGTTTTCGAGCGCATCGTCGTGGTATCAGAACTTTGCCGACATGAAACGCGAAATTTCCACTATGCCATTCGACATCGCGCTGATAGCTGCCGGGGGCTATGGTCATCCGCTGGTGAGCGCATTGGCTGAGTCGGGCAAGTCCGCCATCTATGTTGGTGGGATTTTGCAGATGGTCTTTGGAATTGATGGTGACCGGTACAAGAATGACAGTCGCATCAAGAAAAACAACTACTGGCGCACGCCCTCTGCTGAGGAAACGCCTGCCCGACACAAAGATGTCGAAAACGGCTGTTATTGGTGAAGGCCGGGCACCCGCCCAAGAACAGCAGCGCTGCTGCAGCGACACTGCGCCGCTACCTATTAAATGCGCGGTACCGACGCCAGCAATGCACGGGTGTAATCGTGCTGCGGCCGGAGCAACACGTCGGCACAAGCGCCTTGCTCCACAATCATGCCCCCACGCATCACCGCCACCCGGTCGGCGATGTATTCCACCACCGCGATATTGTGGGTAATAAACAGGTAACTGACGCCGAGTTCGCGCTGTAAATCGCGCAACAGGTTCAAGATTTGTGCCTGCACGGACACGTCGAGTGCAGACGTGGGTTCATCGCAGACAATCAACCGCGGCTGCACTGCCAGCGCCCGAGCGATCGCAATGCGCTGCCGCTGTCCGCCAGAAAATTCGTGCGGGTAACGCTCCAAGGCCTCGGCGCGCAGACCCACCTGCTCGGCAATGCGCAGTACCCGCTCCCGGCGTTCATCGCTGGAGGTCTCCGGTTGCAGTGCAGCTAAACCTTCTTCCAGCAGCTCTGCCACCCGCATGCGTGGGTTCAACGACGCAAAGGGATCTTGGAAGATAATCTGCACCGCGCGCCGCGCAGCGCGCAGTGCCGCACCTTCCAGCTCGAGGAGGTTCTGCCCATCGAGTAACACCGAACCGCTCACCTCAGCCTGCTGGCGCAGCAGCTGCACAATGGCCTTGCCGGCGGTTGTCTTGCCACAGCCCGACTCCCCAACTAACGCAAGCGTCTGCCCCGGGGCAATCTCAAAACTCACGTCCTGCACCGCGTTGAAGCGACTGGGCGCGCGTTGCAGCCACGGTTTGGGCAGCACAAAACTGACGTTGAGATGGCTCACCTGCAACAGCGGCGCACTGACCAGGGAGGTGTGCGCTGCCGCTGGATTCGTGGTGGCGCCGAGGGCCCCCTGCGTCACCTGCAGCCCCGGCGCCAAGGCAAGTGCCGGCAGCGCCTCTGGTACTGGCTCTGGCACTGCCACTGGCGCAAGCAGCGGTAGGCCCTCACTCCCAGGCCGAAGCAGCAGGCAGCGTACCTGTCGACCGCCATGCTCTATCAGCTCGGGAAGATGCTGGTGGCACTCGGGCTGCGCATAGGCGCAGCGCGGCGCAAAGCGACAGCCGCTGAAGTGGGTGTCGAGCGGCGGCACGGTGCCGGGAATGGCGGCCAACGCCAGACCACGCCTGGTCGCATCGGGCAGCGCCTGCATTAGCGCGCGCGCATAAGGGTGCTGCGGTGTGGCGAAAAACTCCGCTGCCGGTGCCACCTCGATGATCTGCCCGGCGTACATCAGCGCCACTTGGTGGGCAATGCCCGCCACCACGGCCAGATCGTGCGTGATCAGCAGCAAGCCCATCCCGTGCTCGCGCTGCAAATCGGCCAGCAAGTCGAGAATCTGCGCTTGTATAGTGACGTCCAGCGCGGTGGTCGGCTCATCGGCGACCAGATAGTCAGGTTCGCCCGCCAGCGTCATGGCGATCATCACGCGTTGCTTCTGACCACCACTCATCCGGAACGGATAGTCATCGAACCGACGCTCGGGGTCCGGGATTCCCACCCGACGTAACCAGTCAATCGCTTTGGTGCGCGCTGCCGCACCACGCAGCGCCGTGTGGGTTTCAATCGACTCGAGCATCTGCCGACCCACCGTCAACACCGGGTTCAGGCTGGTGCCAGGCTCTTGGAAAATCATCCCGATGCGGCCACCGCGCACCTTGCGCATCGCCACTTCCGGCAATGCCAGCAGATCCGTGTCATCGAGGATCATATCGCCATCCGTCACCGCGCCGTTTTCCGGCAGCAGCCGCATCAACGCCAACGCCGTCATGCTCTTGCCACAGCCCGACTCGCCCACCAGCGCGAATGTCTCGCCACGACGTAACGCCAGACTCAGACCATCGATGGCGCGCACTAGCCCGGTTTCTGCGTCCAGACCCACTTTGAGTTGTTCGATAGTGATCATGGTCGCGCCTTCCGCGGCTTGGGCGGTTGTACCAGCCGTGGCTTGAAGGTTCTGGCGTGTGGGTCAAACGCCTGCTGAACCCCGTCGGCAAATAAGTTGGCGGCCAGCACGAGCATCACCATAAAGAAAAACGCGGCGGCAAATGGCCACCAGACCAGCGGGTCGCGGCCCATCTCGTTACGCGAGAAATTGATCATGCTGCCAAAACTGTTCATCGACGGGTCGACCCCGACCCCCACATAAGACAGTACCGCCTCGTAGAGGATCAACCCCGAAAACTCCAGAACGGTGACGATCAGCATTAAGTGCGCCACGTTCGGGAAAATGTGCCGCAGCATAATGCGGCCATGACTGACCCCGAAGGCCGTGGCCGCCTGGACATAGTCGAGTTCGCGCAACTTCAATGTCTCGCCGCGTAGCAGCCGGCACAGACCGGCCCAGCCAGTCAATCCGAGTACCGCACAGAGCAAAAACAGCTTGATATCGGCGCGTTCTGCGCCCGTCTCAAACCACTCTGGGTGGGCATCCAGAAACACCTGCACCATTAATACACAGGCGGCGATCAACAGGATATTGGGGATGGAGGACAGTACCGTGTAGATGTACTGAATGACCTCATCCACCCACCCTTTGTAGTAACCGGCCATAATGCCCAGCACCACCGCCAAGGGCAGGGTCGCCAGTGTCGCAAGCGTGCCAATGACGAACGCGGTGCGCACGCTCTTCAGGGTTTGATACAACACATCGTTGCCCGTGACGTCCGTGCCGAACACGTGGTAACCATGCATCAGCGCAACCATCACTCCGCCGCTCATCGTCAGCACGGCGAGTGTGCCGCAGGCAGTACGCCAGGGAATGCGGGTCTGGCAGCGCCACATCTGGCCTGCACCCACCACCCAGCGAACGCCCGCGCGGCGCGAGACCAGCGTCACCAGCACACCGCACAGCACCAAGGTGGTCAGGGTGCCCCAGGCCAAGCCAATGATGCCGCGTGTCAGAACGTCGGCGCGCCACTGTGTGGCCGGGTCCTCTAGGTGCGCGCCGCCATGGAGTAAACGCGGCGCCACTCGTTGCGGACGACCATTCACGGTGATCGTCTCTTTAGTAAAGCCGACATACGCCAAGGGTCGTGAATAAGTAGCCTCGCGCGAGCGCACCACTTCGCGCAGCAGGGCATCAAGCAGTGACTGGGTCTGCGCCGCATAGGCCACGGCCTGCGGCTTGCTGCCGGCTTCCGCGGCCACCGGGGGCAAGGCGGCACGGAAATGCACGCTGTCGGCCAGGGTGAGTAGCAGGCAGGCACCCAGCACCACGGCGGCACTGAGGGTGGGCGCACTACAAAACACCTTGGTCCAGTTCGCTGCCAGGTGAGGGCGGCGGCGTACATATCCGCTATAAATAACCAGCGACGCGACCAGTAGCCACAGAGCGGCATCGGTCCACAGCAATACAAATTGAGGCATCGACAAAACTCCAGGACGACCGTTCAGGCAGTCACGCGAGGCGCACGCGCGGGTCTACCCAGGTGTAGGCGAAGTCAATCAAGATAAAGGTAGCGATATACAGCGCTGAACCGACAAACACCATGGTGCGAACAATGGCGAAGTCCTGTTTGCTGATGGCTTCGATGACATAGGCGCCCAAGCCTGGAATGCCGAAGAAACTTTCGAACACCAGACTTCCCATGAACACATAGGGCAGATACCCCCCAGCGCTGGTGATGATGGGGATGAGCGCATTGCGCAGCACGTGCCGAAACATCACCACGGTTTCAGACAGGCCTTTCGCCCGGGCGGTGCGTACATAGTCGCGTCCGATCTCCTCCAGAAACATGGCGCGGTAGAGCCGCGCTTCGGCACCCAACCGCGACAGCGCTGACAGCAACACCGGCAGCAGCAAAAACCGCAGCGCATCCAGCCCCGATGCGTAGCCTGAAATGGGCACCAGCCGCAGTACGCGCGAGAACAGATGTTGGCCGACGATAATGTAGAACAAACTGGAGATGGACAGCATCAACACACACAGCACCACGCCCGCCAGGTCCAGCTTGGTGTGCCGAAACATCACCAGCAGCAAAGCAAAAGCGGTGCTTGCGATGACCTGCAGCAAAAAGATCGGCAAGGCCAATTGCGTACTGACCCACATGCGGGTAGCCACCTCGTGCCCAATGTCACCGGCACTCTCGCTGTCGGCACGACCAAAATGCAACGCAAACAACGACACCGAACGCTCCCAGAAAATCGTCTGGGTAAAGCTCTCGCTGCCAGTCTTCTCGGCATTAAAGTAAAGCGGCTTGTCGTAGCCACGCTCCACCTTCCACTTACCGATAAGCTCCTGGGTGACGTGCTTACCGCCGATATTCATGCGCGCCATATCGTCCGGCGTGTTGACCG
Source organism: Gammaproteobacteria bacterium (assembly GCA_947469285.1). Taxonomy (GTDB): domain Bacteria; phylum Pseudomonadota; class Gammaproteobacteria; order Steroidobacterales; family Steroidobacteraceae; genus CAIOHZ01. The sequence goes on along the minus strand of CANIOW010000024.1, from coordinate 36,541 downwards.
TGAAGAATAGAAAAAAGGTCGCCAGGTTCACCCCCAGCAAGATCAACCCTCCGTAGAGCAAGCGTCGGGTAATGTAAGTGAGCATAGCGTGGAATGTATCCGGTTCAGACGGCTGTTAAGCAGCCGAAAAATAAAGTGATAGCTTGCACATTAACGAACTTTCGCGAGCTCCTCGCCACGGCCATTCATCCGTTCGCGACGACGCAGGCTTTTACGCGCTAGCAACACGCCGACCAAAGCCAAGGCCGCGAGCAGCGCTACGGGCCACCATAAAGGCCGGTTCCACGCCTGCAGCTTGGCCGTCCGCGCCGCAACATCCAGCCGCAGGTAGCGGCCGTGATCGCGGATGAGAATGGCGGGTTTGGAGTTGTGCACCCAGCTTTGGATGGCTACCGAGGCAAAGGGGTAATAACCAAAGCTCCACGGCGCGTCTTGCTGCACCAACTGCACCATCTGGTTGATGACCTGCTGTTTGGCGGGGCCGTCTTCTAAGGATTTGAGCTGGTCGAACAGTGCGTCATATGCAGGGTTTTGGTAGTTGGCGGTGTTCTCGCCGTCGGAGACACTCTTGGCATTGGGCCCATAGAGTAAAAACAGAAAATTTTCGGCGTCTGGGTAATCCGCCAGCCAGCCCAGCCAGAACACCTGATGCTTACCCTTGCGTACTTTGTCCTGAAACTGGTTGTTGTCCGTGGCGCGCACTTCCAGCTGAATATCGAGCTTGGCGAACTGACGGACTACCCAATCGATTTCGGGTTTTCGCTCCGGGGTGGCCGGAGCGTAGAAATCGTAATTAATAACCAGCGGTCTGCCGGTTTGCAGGTCCCGGCCCGCCGGGTAGCCGGCTTCGATCATCAGCTGCCGGGCTTCGGCGAGAGAGCGGCGCTGGAACTTTCCATTCACCAAGCGGTGTGTCACCAAATTGATGCCCGCCGGAGTGCCTTCGCGAGAGCCTGGGATGCCGCTGGGCAGCGGCCCCATGGCGGTCACGCCCGCTTTCTTCGGGAACACCTTGGAGTATTCCTCCCAGTCCATCGCAATGGAGATCGCTTGGCGCAGCTTGCGGTTGCGCTCGACCTGCTGGGGAGTGTTGCCGCGACCAATCACCGGGTCCAGCATGTTGAAGCCGACGATCCAGTTATTGACATCGGCGCTCTGCGTGAAGTGAAAGCCTTTGCGCAGGTAGTTGGCGCGCACCTCGTCGGAGTCTTGCATTTCAACGAGATAGGAATTGCCGGTGTCGGTGCGCTCAAAAACCTCTAAGTCATAGTAGCCATCGCGAAACTTATTGCGCTGTGGCGTGCCTTCACGTTCAACGGTGGACACGATGCCGTCGATGAAGGGGGTCTTTTTACCGCAGTCCGCCAATAAGCCGTTGGCCCGGTCCTCGGGAGTGCCTACGCAGGGGTAAGGCTCACCGCGGTAGTTGGGGTTGCGCCGCATCACCACGCGCCGGTCTTTGACAAACTCAGTCACCATGAACGGGCCGGTACCCACGGGCCACGCATCTAACGTCAGTCCACGCTCCGCCAGACCCGGCTGCGCATAGAAGGCATCGGCCTCCCAAGGGACCGGCGCCATAAAGGTCATCTGCATCCAATACTTCCACTGCGGGTACTTGCCCACAATCCGCAGGCGCAGCAGATATTTTTGAGGGGCCGTGGCGCCGGCCAGCGGCCAACGGCGAAAGTCGAGAAATGGCTTGTCCAGACTGGCCGGGTCAGTGCCTTGACGTAGCTTGGCATCCTCCACTTTGATCTGTTCGCCATAAGCCTGCAGCCCCAGCACGTACTGGGAAAATATGCCGTAGATCGGCGTGGTGATGCGCGTGGTGGCGTGACGCTTCAAGGCATAGACGAAGTCTTCCGCCACCAGCTCACGGGTGCCCTGGTGCTCGAACTCCAGCGGGCTGCGCCGGTCGCCCACGTCGTGGGCGTTCATGGCGTGGTAAAGGTGCCGCCCGTTGGCGTCAACGGCAAAGGCCGGATGCGGCTGAAACAAGATCCCCGGCTTGATGGGGATATCGTAACGACTCTCGGCAACCTGCTCGCCGGGTGGGTCGCCGGGCAGGATGTTGCCCGCGCGGTCCAGATAGACCGGTTTGACCACCGCCGCCGCCGTTTTGGGCACCAGCTCGAAGGGTCGCTTTAGATAATGGTAGCCATATAAAGGCTCGTACACTTGGTAGGTGACCAAGGTGTCATTCGACCAGTAGGAGGCGGTGGGGTCGAGGTGCCGCGGCGTGGTCTCGATCATGGCGGTCCGCAGGACATTGTCGCGCTCTGAACCGCTGGGCCAAGGGTTATCACCACAGCCCGTGAGCGAGGCCAGCGCACAGACGCCCAGCAACACCACGGCCGCGCAGCGCCAGCGCCCACCCCATTGAATGGCCAACGGCCTACCGTTTGCAGCAATTCCCCTCATCTGCCGATAGTAGCGGAAGTGGACGGATTAGTTCAGCCCATGGTGGGGCCCTTGCCTGCGGTCGCCGCGTCCACCCAGGCGCCCTATTTCAGCCGTCTGTCCTGCCGGAACCATGCTATAAACATCCAGCTGTCTAGGCGGACCGAGCCTGGCCAGATATTACTAGGTTCGCGAAGACGAACTGTTGAGCTCCCTGTCCGCCGTGACAGACCACCTTGAGGGGAGGCGCTACCGTGAATGGAAAAGCCAAACAACTCATTGACGCCATCATCGCGCAACGCTCGGGTGGCAATCCGACCTTGATGATCACCACGCGCACCAAGATCATGCTCAAAGGCGTTAATCCCGAACGCTTTCTGGCGTCGACGCCGGACGATCCGGTAATCATCGACAAACTCCGGCGCATCGGGCAAGAACTCGGCGTACAAATTTATTAAACGTCCAACGGGTCGTTGAGGGTCATTACTACCATGAAATGTGCCACATCGCTGGTGCCCACGGCCGAGGCCGCCGTTGCCGATATCCGCGCGCAAATCGGACCGGTAGACGGCAAGTGGGTAATCTTTTTCGCCTCCTCTGCCTACGACCCCCAAGCCGTTAGCGCCGCTATGAAACGCGCCTTTCCCACGGCACTCACCTGTGGTTGTACCACAGCGGGTGAAATTGCTCTGGGACACATGACGAAGCACTCACTGGTGGCCATGGTCGTCGGTGATGATCTCCTGGACGCTGTCGCCATCGAAGTAGTCACCGGCATCAGCACCCGAATAGACCTCAGCGAAGCGTTTGCCGCTTTCGAAAAACGCTTCGGCGAACCCGCTGCCAAATGGCCGCACGACCGCTATGTGGGCTTGGTGTTGATCGACGGCCTGAGTAAAGCGGAAGAACGCATCAACGATGCCATTGGCAATATCACCGACGTGTCCTTTATCGGCGGTTCGGCAGGTGACGATTTGGCCTTCCAGGCGACGCATGTCTTTGCCGACGGTCAGTCCTATGGTGATGCGGCAGTGCTGGTGCTACTGAAGACACGGCACGGCTTTGGCACCATCAAGACCCAAAGCTTTAAGCCGACCAAACGCGTTTTAGTCGCTACCCGGGTCGATGAAGCTGCCCGCGAAGTGCTGGAGTTCGACGGTCGGCCGGCGGCACAGGTCTATGCCGAAGCGGTGGGCGCCGTGGACGGCGACATCGCACCCTTCTTCCAGAATCATCCGGTCGGCTTGATGCTAGGTAACGAGCCTTATGTGCGCAGTCCGCAGCAACGCAAAGGCGACGCCATCGCGTTTTACTGCAACATCGCCGCAGGGATGGAATTAACCATCCTCGAGGGCACCTCGATCATCGACGACACCCGCGCCGACATCGCCAAAGCGAAAACAGACCTTGGCGGCATTGCGGGGATGATCAATTTCAATTGCATCCTGCGCACTTTGGAACTGGAACAGCGCGGCCTGACGGAAGATTACGGCGCGCTCTTTGCCGACATTCCGACCGTGGGTTTCAGTACCTATGGGGAGTCCTTGATCGGTCACGTGAACCAGACCGCGACCATCCTGGCCTTCAAGAACGCATAACGCTCAGGGCTACCGACCAAGGCTCGCCGCAGGAGCCTTTATCAGGCAGCCCTAGAGCGCTAGCAGAGACTGGCGTAAAATCCTGCTCTAACCGCCCTCGCCACCCTCTTCGCTGAGCAAAGAAGCATGAGCTTGCATCACGCCCATCACAACGACAGCAAAGATCTGGCGGCCTTCGGTTACCAACAGTCGCTAGAACGCTCACTCGGTAGCTTCTCCAGCTTTGCCGCCGGGTTTTCCTATCTGTCGATCCTCACCGGCATGTTCCAGACCTCCGGCATTGGCTTTGCCAACGGCGGTCCAGCGTTCATCTGGGCATGGATCGCCGTGTTCTTCGGGCAGCTGATGGTGGCGCTGCAGTTTGCTGAGCTCGCGGGCCACTACCCACTGGCCGGCTCGGTGTACCAATGGTCGAAACAAATAGCAGGCAAAGCGTGGGCGTGGCAGACCGGCTGGATGTACCTGGCAGCACAGATCGTCACCATCCCCGCCGTGGCGCTGGGCTGGCAGGTGATCCTGCCGCAGATTTCCACCCGCTTCCAGCTCATCAAGTGCACGGTCAGCACCGCTGCGGGCAGCACTTGTCTGGATCCAAATTTTCCGCTGTTCGATGACCCGGCGTTTGCACAAAACGCCCTGATCCTGGGGCTGGCCCTGGTGGCCCTAACCACACTTGTCAACGCCCTTGGCGTGCGCTTGATGGCGCTGATCAACAACGTGGGCGTTGCCGTCGAACTGATCGGCGCAGCCATCCTCGCCGTGTTGCTGCTGTGGCATGCCCACCGCAGCCCGCTCACGGTGTTCACCGACACCGCGGGCACCGAAGTGGCCCATGGTGGTTCCTATTTCCTGGCACTGCTCGTGGCTGGCTATATGGGTCTTTACGTCATGTATGGTTTCGATGCTGCCGGCTCGCTCGCCGAGGAAACCGCGAACCCGCGCAAAACCGCACCGATGGCGGTACTGCGGGCGCTGGTGGCGTCCGCCGGCATGGGGTTCGTCATCCTGCTGTTCGGTTCGATGGCCGCCAGTGACACGCTCTATGGTGTGGGCGGCGCAGGCATTGGCCTCGGTGGCCTCACCGCCATCACCAAGGACGTGCTGGGTGCCACCGGTGGCACGATTTTCCTCTGGATGGTGGTGGTTGCCATCACCGTCTGCTGCCTGGCGAGCCATGCGGCGGCGGTGCGCATCATGTTCGCCATGGCGCGTGACAACAACCTACCCGGTTCATCGAAGCTGGCGCGCGTGTCCGGCTCCGCAAAAGTCCCAGTGCTTCCCGCCGTGCTGATCGGCGCCATCTCGGCCGTCATTTTGCTCTTCAACCTGGTCAATCCACACGCCTTCACCATCGTCATTTCGTGCGGCATTTTGTTCATGTACCTGGCCTATCTGGGGGTCAACCTGCCGTTGCTGCGTCAACGTCTGGCTGGATGGCCGAATGGCGCTCATGACTATTTCCGGCTGGGGCGCAGCGGCATCGTCACCAACGGGCTGGCCATTGTGTGGGGGTTGGCGATGACGGTAAACCTGGCCTGGCCACGTGCCGACTTCTACGGGCCTTTGTGGTACCAGCAATATGGGGTGATCACTGCCACCGTTGGCGTGCTGGTGGCCGGCTTCGTGGTCTACTACGGTTATCAGAAAAATCGCATGGGTGTCCTGACGGAGCATCGTGCATGAATGACCCCACCCCGACAGCGACCCCGCCAGTGTCCGTACCCGTGGCACAGCCCGCTGATGCGCGGCGCTGGCTCATGCTGCCGGCGGCTTTGGCGGTGCACCTGTGCATTGGTCACGCCTATGCGATGAGTGCCCTGCAGGGCCCGCTCATGCATTTGCTGGCAGGCCCAGAGTGGACCCAGGAAGAGCTTCATTCGGTATTTAGCGTGGCGATCGTCATGCTCGGTGTCGCCGCAGCGCTAAGCGCCCCCTGGCTCGCCCGCGGTTACTCGCGCATGATCACCGCCCTCGCCGCCGTCCTGTTTGGCGTCAGCTTCCTGGTGGCCGCTCTCGGCGTGTACACCCATGAACTGTGGCTGCTGTATCTCGGCTTTGGTGTCATCGGTGGTTTGGGGCTGGGCTTTGGCTATGTTTCCCCCGTCGTGACCCTGATGAAGTGGTTCCCGCAGCACCGGGGCCTGATGTCCGGGCTGGTCATCGCCGGGTTCGGGGGCGGGACCATGATCGGCATTCCGCTGACCAACGCGCTCGTCGACTCTTTTCACACCCCCACTTCAAACGGCATCGCTGCCGCTTTGGCCACCCAAGGCGGCATCTACTTCCTGGTGATGATGACCGCGGCCGCCATCCTGCGGCGACCCACCGCCACGGCCATGGAACCCGAGTCACAAGACCGACCGCACGCCCATCCCAGCGACTACCTGAACGCGGTCCGCACGCCGCAGTTTGCCTTGTTGTGGGTGGTGCTCATGGCCAATGTGGCCGCGGGCATCAGTTTGCTTGGGGACGCACCGACCATCCTGCGTCACACCTTTGGTGAGGTGGCCACCCCGCTCGTCATCGCGAGTTTTCTCGGGCTGCTGAGCCTGTTCAATATGGGCGGTCGCGTGCTGTCGGCCGTCGCCTCGGACCATCTTGGACGGCGCAATACCTACGCCCTGCTGCTGCTGCTCGGCGTGGCGCTGCATACCACGGTGATCTTGTTCGGTACCGCCACCAACATCGGCACCTTCGCAGTGCAGTGCGCGTTCATCATTCTGCTGTATGGCGCCAGCTTCGCCACCATGCCGGCTTACATCATCGATTGTTTTGGCACGCGCCATGGTGGCGCCATCTACGCACTGGTGTTAACGGCCTGGCCCGCCGGCTTGCTTGCGTCCAGGGCACTACACACCAGCGCTCTGGATACCTCATTTGAGACGATTGCCACCACCTCTTTCTCCATCACCAGCCCGTGGATCGTGGCCCTGTTGCTGCTGGCGCTGGCGTGCAACGCGTTTGTCCAACCCGTGGCAGCAAAAGTGCTCAGCGCTACCCTACCGGCCACCCCACCGGCCACCCCACCGGCCACCCCACAGGCTACCCCGGCTACTGTGGCAGCCACGAGCTTCCGGTATTCGCTCCTGCGCCTGAGCTTGTGGCTAATGGTCGGCCTGCCCTTGGCCTGGGGCATTTTCAGCACGCTGAAAAATGCCGCGAACCTGGATATCTCCTGGCGGCTGGCCGCCACCCTACTGCCCCTGTTCCTGGGCGCCGGGGTCACACTCGCGGTCTGTCGCCTGGACCGTACGCGCTTTGCGGTACGTGGCGTTGTCGGCCCGTATTTTGCGGCCGTCGCCCTGTTGTTCAGCCTCTACGCCAGTCTCATGGCCGGCGAAGTCTGGCAAAAATCCGCCCGCGTTGCCTCGCTGACACGCAGCGAGGTCACCGACATGCGCGCAGCCATTCATATCGCAGAGGGCCTACACCCCGACGATCACCGCGTGCGCGAAATGCTGACACTCCTGAAGTCGACGCCAGTCGACACTAACCGAGATGTGACCGACCTGCCGCCCGCCGACCCCATGCAGGCCTTGTATGTGTTTGCCGCCGACAGCACCTACTTCGCTGCTAACGCCGCCGCCAATGCCGCGTTTTACCGCGCACTGGAAGACATCTCTGCCGCTCGCCGTGAAAACCAGGCCTTACGCAGCGTCCGTCTGAGTGGTGAAAAACTGTTTACGCTGCTGGTGTTTGGCTTTCTGACGCAGATCGCCATCGCCTACTGCCACGGTGGCAATGCACGGGCGCTGGGCACCGCGGTGATGATCTTCAGTGTGGCTTTCGCCGCCGCCGTGAGCGTGCTGGAACTGATGGACATGGAGCCGGCTCTAGCGCCACTCATCCACTAGCGCCGCAGGGTGCTGGTAGATGAGTGGGGTGCGCTGTCCGGCCGGTGCCGGTGGCGTTAGGCTGGCAACACGCCGTTGGCCTTGGCAATGAAGGTGGCAAAGGTCGGAGCAGCGGCGCCAGCTTATCGCCGTTCTCCAGCACCGCCACTTGGTCCGAAGGCACCACCGCCACCACCGAAAACTTGGCACCGGCAGGCTTCCAGCACTTGGAACAACCGCAGGCGTGGTTATGCAGCACTTGGCTCGAGATTTTGACTTTCACCGGCCGGTCGGTGCATTTACAGACCAGCGTGCCGCCGGTAAAACTGGCCGAGCCGGCGGTGACGCCGCCGTCGACCGCAGGATGGATGGAAACAGACATGGGAGGTTCCTTTATTCTTGTCGTACGTGGTTGCCACCCTCACGGGTTCGTTGGCATTGCGCCTGCGATCCCGGTAGCACGCTCCAGCGCTATCACAGCCATCCAGAACATCTGCTGGGTCTGCAACCGGTCGAGCGCTGACGCCAGCCGCAACAGGCTCGCCTGTCGGTAGCTTAGCAGGCCAGACACGCCCTGCTCATAGGTTTGCCGTGCCAGATGCTCGAGCTGCTCTTGCTGCAGCAGGTGGTGGTCGGCATGCCCCACCGCCAGCCGCGCGATAATCAGCGACGCGAGGGCAGACTCCACCTCGAGCGACGCCTGCCGGCGCAGGGACTCGGCGCCAAACTTGGCCTGTGCCACTTGCGCATCAGCGAGCTGGAGCCGGGCCTGGCCGGTATCGAACACGGGGAGCGTCAGCTGCAGCGCTAATCCCTTGAGCGAATCCCCCCCAGCTTCCCGTGTACCGGCCAACCCCAGCGCCGGCTCCGTGGTGCGTACCCCGCCGGTTTGCAGCGCACGTTCGGCCACGGCCTGGTCCACCGCCGCCGTGGCCACCTGTAGATCGGCGCGGTGAGCAATGGCCCAGACCTGCAATGCCGGTGCTTCCAGATCCGGCACCTCCCACGCCGGCAAGGTCTCCGGCAAGACCAGCCCCTGCGCCGAGGCCAGCCCCAGCCGCAGCGCCAGCTCGCCGCGCGTATGCAGCTCGGCCGCTTCGGCCGTGCGCACCTCATGGGCACGCATCGAAGCGATGGCCTGCTGCTCAAACACGGTACTGGTGGGCAGCACCCCCTGTCGGGCCTGACTTTGCAACAGAGCCAGCACCTGCTCTTCGAGCAGCAGCTGTTTCTGCTGTAAGCGCAGCTGCGCCTGCGCCAGTAATGCGCCGGCATAGGCTTCCTCAGTGTCCTGCGCCAAACGCACCAGCTGCAGCACCACCTCCATCTCCGTGCGCCGTTGCGCCGCGTCGGCGGCGGCGCGACGGCGTGAACGCGTCAGCAGCTCCGACAGCCCTTGCATCAGGCCGTAGTCCAGTTCGTAGCGCCCCCCGCCCGTCGGTCGCAGCGCCATCAGTGACAGCATCGGGTTACGCAGTAAGCCGGCCTGAACCCGCTCCGCTTGGGCCCCATCCAACCGTGCCAGCTGCAACGACACTTGCGGGTTCTCCAGCAAAGTCCATTGCACCGCCTGGCTGAGCGACCAAGGGCCCACCGGCCGTGCCGGCGTGACCGGTCGTGCGCCCGACACCGGCAACGCTAGTTCCCCGTCGACGGCAGAGTTCACTGCCGCCGCCACGCGCAGGCCATCTTGCCGCACCGGCGTGGTGGTACAGCCCACCACTCCCAGCGCCCCCACCAGCGCCCCCACTAAAACACCCCGCGTCAGGTGCTCATGCCAGTCACGCGTCATGCGTGGCTCCTCCGACCGGTGGCAGCTGCCGCGCCAGCCAGAGCTTGTAGATCGCTGGGATGACAAGCAACGACAACAACGGCGCACTGAGCATGCCGCCAATCATGGGCGCGGCAATGCGCTGCATGGTGGCGGCACCGGCGCCGCTGGCCAACAGAATGGGCAACAAACCCGCCAGGATGGTCACGACCGTCATGGCCTTGGGACGCACCCGGCGCAACGCCCCTTCACGCAAGGCGGCGTCCAGTTCGGCCACGGTCGTTAATGCGCCAGCGGCCTTGGCCCGCTGCACCGCCGCGTCAAGATAGAGGAGCATCACCACCCCAAACTCCGCGGCCACCCCGGCCAGCGCGATAAACCCCACCGCCACCGCCACCGACAGCGCATAGCCCAGCCACCACAACAGCCACAGTCCACCGACCAGCGAAAACGGCACGGTGAGCATGATCAGACTGGCTTCCGCCACCCGCCGGAAGGCCGCGAACAACAGCACGAACACAATGAGCAAAGTGAGCGGCACCGCCACCCGCAGCCGTTCACCCGCACGCTGCAGATGCTCGTAGCTGCCGGTCCAGTGCCAGCTGGTGCCAGCGGGGAGCTTCACTTCACGACCCAAGACGGTTTCCGCGCGGGCAATAAAGCCACCCAGATCCGCATCCTGCAGTTCCACAAACACATAGGCCGCCAGCTGCGCGTCTTCGCTGCGGATCATGGCCGGGCCTTCGCTGATACGGATCTGTGCCAAGGCACCCAGCGGCACTTGCGCCCCCGAAGGCGTCACGATGGGCAAGGCACGCAGCGCCTCTGGTGAATCGCGCCAGCTCTGCTGTAAGCGCAAGGCGATGGGGTAGCGTTCACGCCCTTCCACCGCGCGGCCAATCGTCTCCCCGCCAATGGCAGACGACAACCACTGCTGTGCCTCCTCCATAGACATTCCGTAGCGCGCCAGCAGCTCGCGGTCGGGCACCACGTCAATCTGTCGCGCGCCGCTGGAGCGTTCTGCAAACGCCGACCGCGCGCCGGGAACTTGCGCCAACACCGCCGCAATACGCTCCGCCTGGCGGCTGATGGTGGCCAGATCTGGGCCCGTCACGCGAACCCCCAGCGGGGTACGCACCCCGCTCACTTGCATGTTGATGCGGTTCAGAATGGGCGGCACCCACGCTGCCGGCAAGCCGGGCAAGTCGAGTTTGTGTTTGAGTTCCTGCAGCAGTTGCGCCCGGCTGAGGCCCGGGCGCCACTCGCTCTCTGGCTTGAACTGGATGATGGTCTCCAGCATGGTCAGTGGCGCCGGGTCCGTGGCAGTCTCCGCGCGCCCGGCCTTACCAAACACGCTGGCCACTTCCGGTACCGATTTAATCAGCCGGTCGGTGTGCTGCAAGATGGCTTGCGCTTCCCCGGGCGACAAGCCGGGCGCCACCGTCGGCATATACAACACATCGCCTTCTTCCAGCTCTGGCATGAATTCACTGCCCAGCCGACTGAGCGGCCAGACAGCGCTGAGCAACCCGAGCAGCGCGAATACCACGACGGTCTTGGGTCGGCGCAAGGCAAACGCCAGTGCGGGCCGGTAGCCGTGGGTAATCCACCGCGTCAGGCCATGCGCGGATTCATCGACAAACTGGCCGCGTATCCAGTAGCCCATCAACACCGGCACCAGCGTGACCGACAGCAGCGCCGCCACCACCAACGCCCAGGTCTTGGTCCACGCCAACGGCGCAAACATCTGCCCTTCCTGCGCCTGCAACACGAACACCGGCAGAAACGACAAGGCGGTGATCAGCAGTGAGAAAAACAAGGCCGGACCGACTTCGTGGGCGGCCGCGCCAATGACGCGCCAATGGTCCGCACCCTGTGCCTGCTGGCCTTGGTGGTCCTTGGCCCAGGTTTCCAAATGTTTATGCGCGTTCTCGATCATGACCACCGCCGCATCCACCATGGCACCAATCGCGATGGCAATGCCCCCGAGCGACATGATGTTGGCGTTCATGCCTTGCCAGCGCATGATCGCCAGCGCAATCAACACGCCCAGTGGCAAACTGATGATGGCTACTAGCGCTGACCGCACATGCCACAAGAACAGCACGCACACCAGCGACACCAGCAGCAGCTCTTCGAGCAACTTGCCGCGCAAATTGCCGATGGCCCGTTCGATGAGGCTAGAGCGGTCATACACCGGCACAATCTCCACGCCGGCCGGCAAGCTGGCGCGCAACTGCTCAAGACGCGCTTTCACCGCATCGATCACATCTTTAGCGTTACCGTTATCGCGCATCACCACGATACCGCCTACCGCCTCACCTTCCCCGTTGAGTTCTGCCAGACCGTTGCGCTGCGCCGGACCAAAGCGCAGTTCAGCCACATCGCGCAGTAAAATTGGCTGGCCGTTTTGCCTCACGCCGGTGGGCACGGCGCCTAAGGCGTCCAGCGAACGAATGTAGCCCACGCCACGCACAATGTATTCGCTCTCGGCCATCTCCACACTGGCACCGCTCGTCTCGCGATTGGCGGCGCGCACGGCACTGACCAGCTGGTTGAAGCCGATGCCGTAAGCCTGCAGGCGACGCGGGTCAATGACCGCCTCGTATTGACGCACGAAACCGCCGACGCTGGCGACTTCAGCCACCCCCGGCACCCGCTGCAATTCGAAGCGTAAGCGCCAGTCCTGCAGTGAACGCAGTGCGGCGAGATCGTGCTGGTGGGAGCGGTCGACCAGCGCGTACTGGTAGACCCAGCCCACTCCCGTGGCGTCGGGACCGAGCTGCGGCTCGATTCCCTCGGGCAGTTCACCACGCACCTGCGACAGATATTCAAGCACCCGCGAACGCGCCCAGTACAGGTCCGTGTCATCCTCAAACAGCACATAAACGTAGGAGTCACCGTACATCGAAAAACCCCGCACTGCCTTGGCCCGCGGGACGGCCAGCATGCGCGTGGTGATGGGATAAGTGATTTGGTCCTCAACAATTTGCGGCGCCTGCCCGGCATAAGAGGTGCGGATAATGACCTGCACATCGGACAGATCGGGGATGGCATCGAGCGGCAACTGCCGCACCGACCAGAAGCTGCCTATGGCCAGCAGCACCGCCATCGCCAGCACCCAGCCCCGTTGCGCCAGGGACGCACGGATCAGGCGTTCGATCATGGCGGCGGACCTGCCGGTGCGGTCTCGCTCATCTGTTCCAACCCCGAGGACACATTGGCCTCCGCATCGAGCAGGAACTGGCCGGAAACCACCACTTGCTCCTGCCCTGTGAGACCCGTGAGAATTTCCACCGCATCGCCGTAGCGCGGCCCGAGGGTGACCGCCTGCGGCACAAAGCGCTTACCGGCTTGTTCAACCAGCACCCGGCTGCCTTGCGCCGTGCGGATAACCGCCGACGTGGGGAGCAGCAGCACGTGCGAACGCACCGCACCACGAATCTCAGCCTCCACCCACGCCCCGAGTGACAGACCGCGCGCCGGGTTCACGGCGAAACGCACCGTCAGTGTCTGCGTGGTGGCATTCGCCAACGGCAATACGCTGCCTTGGTCCGCGCGCCATTCACGCCCCGACACCCCAGGCAGCGTAAAACGCGCCGTTAATGTCGTCCCCAGTTCCGCCAGTTGCGCCGGAAACAGTTGCGCCTCGACCCACACGGCGTCCCGCGCGGAAAAATCGGCCAGCAGTGTGTCGGGCGACACCGTGGAGCCTTCACGCACGCCCAGTTCAGTGACCACGCCGCTGACCGGCGCCCGCAGCGGCAAACGCCGTGACACCTGGCCGGTGCGACGCACCGCTTCAATGTCGCGGTCGGCAATGCCAAAGCGGCGCAGACGTTCTGCCGCAGCCGCGGCAGTGTCGCTCCCCAGCAGCAACTCCGTCTGTGCCTGCACCAGCTCGGGCGAGTAGATTTCCGCCACCACGCTGCCCGCCACCACCGTCTGGCCAACCGAACGCACCGTGAGCTTTTCAATCCAGCCACTCACCCGCGACTGTAACCGTGCCTGACTGCGGGCATCCGCGAGCACCTGGGCTGGGGCCCGCACCGTTGGGTGCACATGCCGACGCACCGGCAGCGCCGTGCGGATGCCCAGCGTCTGGATGACCGCGGCGCTGACCACCACGCCACCGGCACCCAGCACGGCGGCGTATTTCGGCACCAGCTCCATGTCCATGAAAGGCGACTTGCCCGGCCGGTCGAAATGCGTCTCGGGGTGCATGGGGTCGTAGTAATACAGCACGACCGGCGCGGCTGGCGCGGCTGACCCGGCGGCCTGCTCCGGCAACACCGCGGCCGACCCCGCCCGGGCGCCGGTGGGGGGGCTTTCAGGGGCCTGCCCACACGACAGCAGCAGCAGGGCGGCACAGCCCCCCACACACCGCTTGAGCCACGGCCACGACCGACGCAAAGCAACAGCGCGCATAACCATTTCCAAAGTCGTTGTAGAGCCACATTTAGCCACGCCCACTGGCGCCGCACACCGACCGTCACAGTATACTCAGTCCATGAATCCCATCGTCTACGCCCTTCCGGTGTTCATGCTCACCATGCTCATTGAAGCCATGGTGGCGCGCTGGCGCGGCGTTGACACCTACGACCTCCCCGACACACTCACCAGCCTGCATCTAGGCGTGCTCAGCCAGGTGGCCAGCGCCTTCACCAAAGTGCTCGGCTTTGGGCTGTATGTGGCGGTCTACGAACGGTTTCGCACCACCGACCTGCCCACCGACGCGGCATGGCTGTGGGTGGGGGCCTTAGTTCTCTACGATTTCCTCTACTACTGGGTGCACCGCTGGGGACATGAGGTGAATCTGGTGTGGGCGGCCCACCAGGTGCACCACTCTTCGGAGTACTACAACCTGTCAACGGCGCTGCGCCAGACGTCCACCGGCGCGTTCGTGGTGTGGCCCTTTTTTCTGCTGATGGCGGTGCTCGGCGTGCCCCCGGTGGTGTTCGGCGTGGTGGCGCTCATCGATTTGCTCTACCAGTACTGGGTCCATACCGAAATGGTCGGCAAGCTCGGCTGGGTCGACCGGGTGTTCGTCACGCCCTCCAACCACCGCGTGCATCACGGGCAGAACGATTACTGCATCGACAAAAACTATGGCGGCATTTTTATTCTCTGGGACCGCCTGTTCGGCACCTTCGCCGCAGAACGCGACCACGAACAGATTTTCTACGGGGTCCGCAAGCCGCTCGCGAGCTACAACGCCGTCTGGGGAAATTGCAACGTCTGGCGCGACCTGTGGCGCGCCTCCCGCGCCGCGTGGCAACAGCAGGGCGCTTCGGCGGCCGTGGCGGTGTGGTTTGGCCCACCGGCTGGCTGGGGTGGGACACTCGAGCACCTGGACACCGCCACCCTCCACCGCTTCGACCGTGCCACCCCCGCTAGCGTGCGCCGCTACGCGTTCATCCAGTACGCCATCACCGTGGTGTGTGCTACGCACTTCATCGCTATCGCCCCGCAGCTAAACTGGGCCGTCCGTGCGGCCTATGCGCTCATCATTACGGCCGGGGCGTTGAGCACCGGCTGGTTGCTCGAAGGCCGCGCCCGGGCGCGCGCCATCGAAGCGGGGCGTCTGGTGGTGGTGGGGGGCCTGTTTTTAGCCCTGCCCCTCTGGTTCGGCTGGCAGGCACCGCCCCAGGTGAAGCTGGCCGTGACGGCGCTGCTGCTCACCTCATTGGCGTGGGTGGCCGCCAGCGGCGACCGCCAGCCGGCACGCGACGCTTAATGGTCGGCGCGCACGCCACCACGCGCGGCTAGAAACGCCAGCACCTCGGCTGTTTTGCTCTGCATCAGGGCCACATCCGCGCGGCTTTCCACATTCAAGCGGAGCAGCGGCTCGGTGTTAGAAGAGCGCAGGTTCATGCGCCACTGCGCATGTTCAATGGACACGCCATCCGTGAAGTCCAGCTGCGCCCCCACGCCGAACTGCGCTTGCACTGCCGCCAGCACGCTCTTGGCGTCCGGTACCCGCAGGTTAATCTCGCCGCTGGCCGGAAACGCCACCAAGCGCTCTGCCACCAGCTGCCCCAGCGTCTTACCGGTCTGGCTGACCAGCTGTGCCACCAGCAGCCAAGGCACCATGCCACTGTCGCAGTAGAAAAAGCGACGGAAGTAATGGTGTGCGCTCATCTCGCCACCATACGCAGCGTCCTGCTCGCGCATCTTGGCCTTCATGAACGCGTGACCGCTCTTGCACATCACTGGCACGCCGCCCGCCCGTTCGGCCAGGTCGATGGTGTTCCAGGTGAGTCGTGGGTCATACAGCACCCGCGCCCCCGGCTCTTGCGCAATAAAGGACTGCGCGAGCAAACCCACGATGTAATAGCCCTCAAGGAAGGTGCCGTGTTCGTCGAAGAAGAAACAGCGGTCGTAGTCGCCATCCCAGGCAATGCCGAAGTCGGCCCCAGCGGAGCGCACCAGCGCCGCCACACGACCCTGATTGTCCACCAACATGGGGTTCGGCACGCCATTGGGGAAAGTGCCATCGGGGGCATGGTCGAGCTTGGTCCAGCGAAACGGCAAGCGACTTTCCAACCGGTCGACGATAAGCCCCGCGCCGCCATTACCCGCATGGCACACCAAATGCAGCGGCTGCAGCTGCGCCACGTCCACGTAGGACATGAGATGTGCCAGATAGTCTTCCATGGCATTGACGGGCTTCACGGTGCCGGTGGCCGCGGGGTCGGTGAATTCGCCCGCCTCGGCCAAGGCATGAATCTCCACCAGACCCGTGTCACCACTGACCGGCCGGGACTGCTCGCGCACAAACTTCATGCCGTTGTAGTCCGGGGGGTTGTGGCTGGCGGTCACCATGATGCCGCCATCCGCCTGCAGATGACCCGTGGCGAAGTACACGCCTTCCGTGCCGCACAAGCCGATATCCTCAACGTGGCAGCCCTGGTCGGTCAAACCGCGAATGAGCGCCGCGCACAATTCAGCACTCGACAGGCGAATGTCGCGCCCTACCACCACCCGCTTCGCGCCCAGCCAAGTCGCGTAAGCGCGGCCCACCCGATAGGCCACGTCAGTGTTCAATTCATCCGGGATGCGGCCGCGTAGGTCATAGGCCTTAAAGCCACGAATGAGGGTTCTGCCAAGCGATGTCATCAGGTACTTCCTAAAGCGGCGGCGAAGGCGCCATTGTAGCCATATCGCGCCGGTCAGCAGCCCACCAACCATCGGCTGCGTGGGCCCGCCAGCCGTTTGATGAAGCGTAGGAGCTGCGTACACAGCCACAACACCCCCAGCGACAGCAAACACCATTGCAGCAGCTGACCTTCTGGAAGGTCCCCTGCCCCATGGGTATAGGTGAGCTTCGTAGCGCTGATCAAGTAAGAGTGGATAAAGAAAATACCGAAGCTCAGATCGGCCAGTTCGCCGATCCACGCACGGTCCGTACGCGCCCCTGCGCCGCGCAAGGCGCCGAGAACAGCCAAACACAGCGCCAGTTTCTGTAAGGCATTCCAGGAGTACGCCCGGAACGGGAACTCCCCAGAGGTGGTCACTGGAATAACGCCCAGCTGCACCAGCCCCAACAGCAAGGCCAACACCAGCAACCCACCCCAAATACCAGGACGCACCAACCATGGGTCTATGGCCTGCCGATAGTGGCTACAGACCATGCCCGCCGTATAGAACGACAAAAAGTGCACGAAACTTTGCGGCGGCAGACCACGCCCCACCCACAGGGTGAGCAGCAACAGCAGCGGCCAGAGCAGGTACAGCCGCGGTCGGCGGTCAAGCGCCAGCAACACCGGGGCAGCCAGATAAAACAGGCAAATCATGGGCACAAACCACAGCGGCGCCAGATGACTACCGGTTAACAAATGGTAGCCCAGATGTTCCCACACCGGGCCGTCGTGCAGCGCATCCACGGCGCCATCGCGTTCGATACCGCCGAGAGTAAACACCAGGGCTGGCAGCGACACCAGCAGATAGGGCAGCACCACGTGGCGCAGCTTCGAGCGCCAGTAGTCCTGCAGCCGAAACCGCGCGGACAAATGCTGAAACAGATAGCCGGCGATAAACACAAACAGGGTGGAGCCGTTGCCCGCGAACACCCGGATGGCGGCCCCTTGGAAAGGATGTTCGCGCCAAGCAAACGCATCCAGCGCATGCCCAGCCACAATGAACACAATGGCCAGCGCGCGGAACGCATGCAGGTGGCCTAGAAATTCTTTCACTGGCTTCACGGCGTGAGCAATTCCACCGGCCCTGGATGACTGAGGAAGCCGCGCGGGCTGGCAGTAGCGCCATAAGCGCCCGACATACCGACCACGATAAAGTCGCCTTCCTGGGCCACCGGCAGTAAGACGCTTTCGGCAAGCACATCCAGCGGCGTGCACAACGGACCGCAGATGGTGACAATTTCGGTAGGCGGAATCGCGAGCAAGCTCGCTCCCACAGGTGGTGTGGGCGCTGCGGGTACCAGCGTCACGGGAAAATTGCGGCGCAGCACCTGCCCCAGGTTGCCCGAGGCCGCCAGATGGTGGTGCATGCCGCCATCGCCAATTAAAAACACCTGTCCGCGTGAGCGTTTGCGGTCCACCACCCGCAGGACATAGCGGCCCGCCTCCGCTACCAGATAGCGGCCCAGCTCGAGCACCAGTGTGGCACCGGGCAGGTCCGTAGCGGCACGCACCACCAGTCGTTCGAGCGCCGCCGCAATCGGCGCCAGCTCCAACGCTGTTTCGCCCGCGAAATACGGCACGCCAAAGCCACCGCCCAGATTCAGCACTCGCACCGGAGCTGGCGCCTGCGCGGCCAACACCAGCGCACAGGCGTAACACTGTTCGAGCATCGCCACCACCGTGCTCGCTTGGAGCATCTGCGAGCCGGCATAGAAATGAAACCCCACAAACTCCACTGGCAGCGTTGCCAGCAAGCGCAAGACCTCCGGTGCGGTCTCGGCGTCGATGCCAAAGGGCTTGGCGCCACCGCCCATGCGCTGGCCCACGCCGCGCAGTTCCAACGCTGGATTAATGCGCAGCGCCACCCGTGGTCGCCGACCAGCGGCCGTACCCGCGGCGGCAATCGCCTGCAACTCACGCACCGACTCGCACTGAAACAGCACCCCCGCCGCCACGCCGGCTGCTAGGTCGGCCAGCGACTTGCCGGGGCCGGCAAACCCCACGTCAAAGCCCACACCGAAGCGCGGCACGGCCGCCCGTGCACCCGCCGCCAGCGTGGCCAACACCACCGCCAGCTCTCCGCCCGAGGCAATATCAAACCCATCGACGTGCGCGGCCAGGTGGGCGACCAGCGCCGGCAAGGGGTTGGCCTTCAGCGCGTAGTGCAACTGCACGGTGGGCGGCAACGCCGCGCGCACTGCCGCGAGCTGGCGGTCCACCACGGCCGTGTCGTACACATAAAAGGGCGTCCGCCCAGCGCGCAGGGCCAAGGCCGCCAATTCGGCGCGGGTGGTGTTGGTCGTCGTTACCGGGGTGGGTTGCATACCGCTCACGTTAAACCACTGGGTGCCACTACCGTACCGGCTTCGGCAGTCAGCTGCACCCGATCGAACTTACCATGCGGCGTGCGTGGCAGCGCCAGACGCCAGACAATCTGTGCCGGGACCAGATAACTGGGCAAGGCCAGGCGCAAGGCTTGCAGCAACGCATCATCGGTGGCGCCGTTCAGCGGTGGGGTAGCGAACAGCACCAGCCGGTGCCCCAGCCGTTCATCCGGTGTGCCTACCAACACGGCATCGCCCACGGCTCCCGAGGCATAGGCCACCTCTTCCACTTCGGTAGGGCTCACGCGGTAACCAGAACACTTCAGCATGGCGTCGCGGCGGGCCACGAAATAGAGCCGCCCGGCGGCGTCACGCACCACGGTGTCTCCCGACCACACCACGCGCGCCAGCGGGTCGGTAGCACCCTGGGTGTCGACGGCATGCATGGCTGGCGGCGGCGGACGAAAGCGCTCCTGCGTGGCTGTGGCATCGCCCCAATAGCCCAGCGCCACCAAGGGTCCGCCATGGACCAGTTCCCCCGGCTCATCCACCGCGCATTCGCTGCCATCTGCACGCAACACCCGCACTTCGGCCCCGGGGATGGCCTGGCCGATGCTGTCGGGATACAGATCCACGTCCGCCGGTGGCAAATAAGTACTGCGAAAAGCCTCGGTGAGGCCGTACATCAAAAACACTTGCGTCTGTGGCCAGTGAGCACGTAGGCGGGTCAGTACCGCGCGTGGCAGTACCCCGCCGGAATTGGTGACATAGCGCAGGTGCTCACCCGTGGCGGCGGGCCACTCGAGCCCGGCCAGTGCACTCCACAGGGGCGGCACACCCGCCAGACCGGTGATGCGTTCACGACTGACCGCCGCCAGTACGTCGCGTGGAAAGAGGTAGTCGCACAGCACCACACTGGCACCGACACTGAATGCCGTGGTCACCTGACTGAAACCGTAGTCGAAGCTCAACGGCAGCACGGCCAGCAGGCGGTCCTCGGCGGTATTGCCGAGGTATTGCGCCACACTGTGGGCACCGGCAATCAGGTTGTCGTGACTGAGCATGACCCCCTTGGGTTTTCCCGTGCTGCCGGAGGTGTAGAACAGCGCCGCAAGCGATGTTGCGTCCACGGCCAAGACCTTATGGCCACCCCCCGCCTCCACCGCGGCCAGCGTCAGCACCTGCACGTGGGATGGCAGCGCCGTTGCGGCAAAGCGGCTCAGTGAGGACAAGGCTGGCACATCTACCAACAGCACCCAACGCAAGCCCGGCAGCACGCCCCATTGCCGGGATAATTCGGCCAGTCGTTGCCGCGTGGTCACGAGCACGGACGCCCCGGCATCCTGCAGCACATGCTGCACCTGCGCCGCTTTGAGAATGGCATTCACCGGCACAAACACCGCCCCAGCCACCGCAGCGCCGAAAGCGGCCACGAGCGTTTCCACTTGCTTGGGGAGCCAAACCGCCACCCGCTCCCCTGGCAACACACCGAGCGCCACCAGGCCGCGACCCAGCCTCTCGACACGCATGGCCAGCGCTGCGTAGCTCCAGACGCATCCGGCATCCACCACGGCCGTGTTGTTGGGTAAACGTGCCGCCGTCTGGAACAGCAGAGTGTGGAACCCGGCGGGCGGGTTCAACGGCGCAGCGACGGGCAGTGCAACGTTCATGATCGATCTACCGTTCCGACGTGAGGCTTAACCCTGCGTGCCTTGACGGCCGTAGTGGTCTTCAAAGCGCACGATGTCGTCTTCCCCCAAATAACTGCCGGACTGCACCTCAATAATGTGCAGCTCCACTTTCCCTGGGTTTTCGATGCGATGGACCGCACCCAGCGGAATGTAGGTCGACTGGTTCTCGCCGAGCAAAAAGAGTTTGTCGTCGCAAGTAATGCGCGCCGTGCCCTGCACCACAATCCAGTGCTCGGCCCGGTGATGGTGCATCTGCAGACTGAGCGTGGCACCCGGCTTCACCGTCAGGCGTTTCACTTGGTAGCGATCGCCGTTGTCCACCGAGTCGTAACTGCCCCAGGGCCGGAACACTTCGCGGTGCAACAAGCGTTCATCGCGCCCGCTGCTCTTGAGCTGTTCGACGATCTGCTTCACTTCCTGGGCCCGCGCCCGCGGCATGACCAGCACGGCGTCCTTGGTCTCGACCACCACGTGGTTCTCAAGACCCACCGTGGCCACCAACCGGCTCTCAGCGTAAATATAGTTGCCATGCGAGTCATGCGTTAGCACGTCACCACGCATGACATTGCCCAGCTCGTCCGCCGTTTGCGCTTCAAAGAGCGAATCCCACGAACCCACGTCGCTCCAACCGGCATCCAGCGGCACGACGGCCGCATGCTGCGTTTTTTCCATGACTGCGTAGTCGATGGAATCGGCGGGGCAGCCCTCGAAGGCCGCTTTATCAAGGCGGCAGAAGTCCAGGTCTGGCGTGGCACCCGCATAAGCGGCTTCCACGGCATCCAGCATCAAAGGCGCGTGTTGTGCCAGCTCTTGCAGGTAGCGCCGCGCACCGAACAAGAACATGCCGCTGTTCCATAAATAGCGGCCAGAGGCGACATAATCGGCGGCGCGGGCCGCGTCGGGCTTTTCGACGAACGCTTCCACGGCATGCACCAACCCCCCACCACCGCTGTGACGGATATAGCCATAGCCAGTTTCAGGGCGCGTGGGCACCACGCCAAAGGTCACCAGCTGCCCGGCGACGGCGGCGGCCAGACCGGCCTCCACCGCGGCGTGAAACGCCGCCACATCGCGCAGCACATGGTCGGCTGGCATGACCAACAGCAACGCGTCTTCGCCGACCAGCGCCAGTGCTGCCAGCGCCGCGGCCGCCACGGCCGGCGCCGTATTGCGCCCCACCGGCTCGAGAATAATGGCGGCGGCTGGCAGCTCTGCCTGCCGCAACTGCTCGGCCACCACAAAGCGATGGTGTTCGTTGCTTACGACGATGGGTGCATGGATGCCTGGCCAAGTGGCCACCCGCAGTGCCGTGTCCTGCAGCATGGTGTGCGCGCCCACCAGCGGCAGTAACTGCTTCGGGTACAGCTCGCGCGACAACGGCCACAGCCGTGAACCGGCGCCACCGGAAAGAATGACGGGGACAAGAGTCATGCCACGAAACTCCAAAACAAGACGTCAGGGACCATGGCCAGGCGAGGCGCCGGCCACAGGCTCTTAAGAGGAATAGAACGCCGAGATGCAAGCCACTACATAAGCCAATTGTTCTTCCGTGAGCTCTGAAAAAATCGGCAACGCCAAGGTTTCGCTGGCGGCACGCTCGCTTTCGGGGAAATCGCCGGGCTTGCCACCGAGCGCCGCAAAACAGGTCTGCAGGTGCAGTGGCACGGGATAGTAAATTTCAGTGCCCACGCCATTTTCCGCCAGGTAGTCACGCAGCGCGTCACGGCGCGGCGCACGGATGATGTACTGGTTCCACACATGCCGGTGCCCCGGCTGACTTTGCGGAATGCGTACTTTGCCGTTCAAACCGGCGGCAGTGAAAGCGCGCTCGTAAAACAGCGCATTGCGCTGCCGGCCCCGCGTCCAGCTATCTAAATGGCGCAGCTTGATATTGAGTACCGCCGCCTGCAATTCGTCGATGCGGAAATTGCCGCCGATCAGTCCGTGGTAATACTTGGGTTTGCCACCGTGCACGCGCAGCACGCGCATCCGTTCGGCCAGCTCGGCATCTTGGGTGGTGCACAAGCCCGCATCACCGAAAGCCCCGAGATTCTTGGTGGGGAAAAAACTAAAGCAACCAATATCGCCAAAGCTACCGGCGCGTTTGCCGTGCAGCGCTTCGCTGCCAATGGCTTGCGCGGCGTCTTCAATCACCTTGAGGTCGTAACGCCGGGCAATTTCAACGAGCGGCGCCATGTCCGCCAACTGCCCATACAAATGCACCGGCATGATGGCCTTGATGGCATTGCCAGTAGCGCGGTTGACCAGTTGGCCATGCGAGCGTTCGCATTGTTTGTCGATGAACGTCTGTACTGCGGCAGGGCTGAGATTAAACGTGTTCGGGTCGATGTCGACCCACACCGGCCGTGCACCCACCCGAGCGATGGTGCCGCCGGTGGCAAAGAAGGTATAGGGGCTGGTGAGCACTTCGTGTTCAGGGCCAATGTCCAGCGCCATCAGCGCCAGCAGCAAGGCGTCGGTCCCCGAAGACACGCCCAGACTATGCGCCGACTGACAGTACTCGCCGCAAGCCTTTTCCAGCGCCGTCACGGACGGGCCCAGGATGAACATTTGGGAATCGCAGACGGCTTCCAGTGCTGCCATGATCTCCGCCTTCAGCGGAGCGTATTGCGGCTTTAAGTCCAGCAGCGGGACAGTCATGCGTTCCATCACAGTGTATTTTCCTTTCCGCTCGCCACGACGCGTTCACCGCGGCCAATAGCGTAATAGGTGAAACCTTGTCGGCGCATCAGTGCCGGGTCGTAGAGATTGCGGCCATCGAACACCACCGGGGTGGACAGCGCGGCCTTCAAGGCGTCGAAATCGGGGCTGCGGAATTCTTTCCACTCGGTGATGATGACGAGCGCATCGGCGCCCTGCACCGCTGCTTCAGCCGTGGTGCACAAGGTGAGCCGCGCCTCGTCGGGATACAGGCGGCGGCACTCGTCCATCGCTACCGCGTCGTAGGCCCGCACCCGCGCTCCAGCGGCCCATAGCGCCTCGAGCAGCACACGGCTGGGAGCCGCGCGCATGTCGTCGGTGTGCGGTTTGAATGCCAGCCCCCACAAGGCAAAGGTCTTGCCCGCGAGTTGCTGCCCGAAGTGCGCGTGGATCTTCTCCACCAGCACATGCTTCTGCCGGCGGTTGCGCTCTTCCACCGCGGTGAGGATGAGCGCCTCGAAGCCATATTCACGGGCGCTGCGCTCCAGCGCCTGCACGTCTTTGGGAAAGCAGCTGCCGCCGTAACCGGCACCGGGGTAGATGAAGTGATAGCCAATGCGCGGGTCCGAGCCAATACCTACCCGCACTTTTTCGATATCGGCCCCCATGCATTCGGCCAGATTCGCCAGTTCGTTCATGAAACTGATCTTGGTGGCCAGCATCGCGTTGGCAGCGTATTTGGTCAGCTCTGCCGAACGGATATCCATGACGATGAGCCGGTCATGGTTGCGGGTGAACGGTTCATACAAGGCGCGCAGCAGCTCGGTGGTCCGCGGGTTGTCGGTGCCCACCACAATGCGGTCCGGCTTCATGAAGTCGGCAATCGCTGCGCCTTCTTTCAGGAACTCGGGGTTGGAGACCACGTCGAATTCCGGGCCGCTGCCCTCCTGTGCGGCGCGTGTGGCGAGCGTTGCTGCCAGGCAGTCCCGCACTTTGTCCGCCGTGCCCACCGGCACGGTGCTCTTGGTGACCACCACTTTGTAGCTGTCCATGTGCTGGCCGATGGTTTCGGCCACCGCGAGCACGTAGCGCAAATCTGCACTACCGTCTTCATCCGGGGGCGTGCCAACGGCAATGAACTGGAACAAACCGTGGTCCACACCGGCTTTGGCGTCGGTAGTGAACTTCAACCGGCCCTTGGCCCGGTTCGAAGCAATCAGCTCGTCAAGGCCCGGCTCGTGGATAGGCACTTCACCGGCGTTCAGCCGGTCAATCTTGCCCGCGTCCACATCCACGCAAACCACGTGGTTGCCCATTTCGGCCAGGCAGGCGCCCGAGACCAAGCCCACATACCCAGAGCCAAAAATAGTCAGTTTCATAGGAGCAGTTTACCTAGATTTCCATCGGGAAAAGACGCTGGAATACCGAGAGGTGCTGTTGGCCCAGGTGCGTTCATGCTCCACGAAGGCCCGCCCAGCGGCGCGCAAGGCAGCGGCCAGCCCCGGCGTGCCCCGCAAGCGGTCCACGGCTTCCACCAGCGCTCCGGCATCATTGGCCTTAAATAGCAGGCCGGTCACCCCATCCACGATCAGCTCGCGGTGGCCGCCCACGTCCGAAGCCACCAACACCCGGCCTTGCGCCATGGCTTCGAGCGGCTTGAGTGGCGTGACCAGTTCCGTCAGGCGCATGCGCTTTCGCGGGTAGACCAGCACGTCCAGCAGGTCGTAGTAGCGGTTCACGGCGTGGTGCGGTACCCGGCCCACGAACACCACCCGCTCGGCAATGCCCAGCCGCGCGGCCTGCGCGCGCAGCGCGGCCTCCTGCGGCCCGCCGCCCACCAGCAGCACACGCACCTCGGGGAGGCGCTCGACCAGCGCCGGCACGGCATCCAGCAGCACGTCGAGGCCTTCGTAGGCGTAGTAAGAACCCAGAAAACCGATGACATAGGCACCCTCTAGCCCCAGCTGCTGCTGCAGTGTGGGGTCGGGCGGGCCACCGAGCGGAAACTGCGCCACATCCACCGCGTTGGGAATGACGGTGATGTTGGCGGCCGAAATGCCGCGCGCCACGAGGTCGGCACGCAAGCCTTCGCAGATGGTGGTCACGTGGTCCACATGACGGGCCACGTAGGTTTCATGCCAACGCGTCAGGCGGTAGCGCAGGCTGCCTGCGGTGGTGGTGCCATGGTCCACTGCCGCGTCTTCCCAGAAGGCGCGAATTTCATACACCACCGGCAGGTGGTAGCGACGGCCAGCCCACAGCGCCGCCATGCCATTGAGCGCCGGTGAATGGGCGTGCAGCACGTCCGGGCGGTGCTGTTCGATCAGTTCGCCCAAGCGCCGTGCGGTGGCGCGCATCTCGCGCCAATGGCCGATCACCGGCAGACGGTCGAGCCAGCCATGGCCGCGCGGCGTGCGCGCAAACTGCAAGCCATCCACTTCTTCCACGGCACCAGCGGCGGCAGCGCCTTTGGCCGCCCAGGCCGCGGCGTCCGCCGTGTCTTGCCGCGGTGAGGTGAGATGCAGCGTCTGGTAGCCCAAGGCGCGCTGGCCGCGAATGAGCGCCGCGCTGCGAAAGGTGTAACCCGAATGCAGCGGCAGCGAATGGTCAAAGACATGCAGAATTTTCATGCCCGTCTCTCCAGCAGAGCGGTCTCTAAGATGGCAGCCAGTTCCGCCGTGCGCGCTGCACGCGAAAACCGTGCCGAGCGTTCACGCGGCATGCCCACCACCGTGCCCGCCAGCAACTGCCCCAGAAAACGCCGCAGTGCCGGCTCAATGGCCAGCGCATCCTCCAGGGGAGCGAGACTGGGCAGGCCTTCTTCGCGCATGAAACGCGCCGTTTTACCCGCAAGACCCACCAGGCCAAACACCGGCCGACCGGCACGGCAATATTCAAAAATTTTCGCCGGGATCTGCGGGTTGTGCTGCACGCCTTGAAAAATAAGCAAGGCGTCGGCCCGCAGCATTTCGGCGAGCGCCTCGCGGTACGGCAAACCGGGCAACCACTGCACCACCTCTCCCAGGCCAAACTGCTGTGCCAGCGGACGGTGCACCGCTTCAGAACTGGAGGCACGGAACACCACCCGCAGCGGTCGGCCAGCAAAGCAGCCGTCCTGCAACACCGCCGCCAACGCTTGAAAAAACGGCACCGGGCTGCGCGTATCGGGACTGAGCAGCCCACTGTGCAACAGCACCAGCGGCGGCACCGCGTTATGAACGAGCGGCTTGGTCGCGTCCACTACCAGCGGCGCGGCATTGAACTGTTCAGCTGCCGCGAAGTCCTGCTCGTCAAAGCCGTTTTCCACCACATGCAGCCGCTCGGGCGCGAGCGTGGGAAAGGTCTGTAAGAATTCGGCGCGCGCCTCGGCGGTGGCAAACACCACCTGCGAGGCGCGGCGCGCCACCGCGCGTTCAATGGCGCGGTGAGCATAGTGACGCAGGCCGGTGGCGGGGGACCCCGGGCCCGTCATGGGGTCGCGAATATCCGCCACCCACGGCAAACCCGTCAGCCGCTGCAACAGCGCGCCCACCGCATGCGCCGAAGCGATGGGGTAGGTTGAAAACAGCACCACGGGGCGTGTGCGGCGCACTGCACGCCAGCCGGCCAGCACTGCTGCCGGAATCCACGTGGCCCAGCGGTCCGGCACCGCGGTGAAGCCCAGATACTTGCCGCGCACGGCCAGATGCCGCGAAGCATCCAACGCACAGGCACGCACCACGGGTACGTCCGCCGGGATATCGGCCAGCTGGTCCGTGCTGGTCGCGCCATAGGCCGCGGCACGCGCGGTGAGCACCTGCGGCGCAAAGTGATAGTCGCGCAGGTATTGCACGAAGCGCAGCGTGCGTTGCAAGCCGCTGCTGCCTTTTTGCGGTGGAAAATGAAACGCCACCATCAGCACGCCGCGCCGCGGCGTCGGGTCGGTCATCCTGCGTGGCCTGCCCGACGGCGCAAAGACGCCACACAACGCGTGGCAGCGTGGCCGTCCCACAGCGCGGGGCGCGTGCCCTTGGGCCAACGGCCGGCCACCACGTCGGCGAGGCGCGCCGCCAGCTCTTGCGGCTGCACCAGCCGGTTGGTGCCTTGCGTCACGGTCACGGGACGCTCGGTATTTTCCCGCAAGGTGAGACAGGGAATGCCAAGGTAAGTGGTTTCTTCCTGCACGCCACCTGAGTCGGTCACCACTGCTGCGGCACCGGACACCAGGTTCATGAACTGCAAGTAGCCCAGTGGTTCTGTGAGCGTAATGCCCGGCGCAGACTCCAGCGCTGCGAGCAGACCAAAGTCTTGCAGCCGCTTGCGGGTGCGCGGATGCACGGCGAACACCAACTGCAGGCTGGCGGCAATGCTGACCAGCTGCGCCACCAGTGGCCGCAACGCGGCTTCGGTGTCGACATTCGACGGCCGATGTAGCGTCACCACCGCATAGGCCGCCGCGTTAAGCCCCATGGATGCGCGGGTGGGGTCGGCCTCGATGGCCTCGCGCAGCATCTCGTAGCTGTCGAGCATGATGTTGCCGACAAAATCGATCTTGGCCGGGTCCACGCCTTCGCGTAGCAAGTGCGCATCGGCATCGGGCGAGGGGGTCCAATACACATCGCAAATGGCGTCGGTGACCAGCCGGTTAATTTCTTCCGGCATGCGCCGGTCACCACTGCGCAGGCCCGCTTCCAGATGCACTACCGGAATACCCAGCTTGGTCCCCACCAACGCGCAGGCCGCGGTGCTGTTCACATCGCCCACCACCACAATCCAGTCCGGCGCCGCGCTGAGCGCAATTTTCTCGTAGGCGATCATGACGCCACCCAGTTGCTCGGCATGCGAACCGCTGCCGACCTCCAAGTGGAAATGCGGCGTGGGCATGCCCAGATCGCGAAAAAACGCGTCGGACATGTTGGGGTCGTAGTGCTGCCCGGTGTGCACAATGCTTGGCGTGGCCCAGTCCGTGGCGGCCAGCGCGTGGTACAGCGGCGCCACCTTCATGAAATTCGGTCGGGCAGCGGCGATGAGGTGGATTTGCAGCACGAGGGGGTTCCGGGTTTTGCAGTAACAGGGTTTCAGGTAATGTGACTTTAGGCGGATCAGCCGCCACCCGCAGGTGACAGAATCACAGTTCCAAGTCATCACCCGTCAATTTTACGTTAAATCAAGGTCAGCCCCCCACCCCGCATGGCCCTGCCCCGCGCCCCTGTCCTTGCATGCCATTCGCCGGCCGCGTGGTGGACAAAGCCCTGTCCGGCCGGCGTGCTGAGCCTGCCGTTCCTGCGCTCGGTCTCCAGTGGCCGCGCCGCGCTGTGGCACGCCATCCGCCTGGCCCGTGAAGCGCGCGACGCGCTCAGCGGCAGTGCTACCGCCGGCGTGCTGGTGCCCACCTACCACCCGCGCACGCTCATCGCGCCCGTCATTGCCCAGGGCTTACGCGCCGACTTCTACCCCTTGACCGCCAGCGGCCTGCCCGACGTGGGGGCGCTCGACGCGTATGCGCGGCTCGACACCTGTGCGCTGGTGTTGCCGCATTTTTTCGGTGCCGGGCGCTCCTTTGCCAGCGTGCGCAAATGGTGCACCACCCGCGGTATTGCGCTCATCGAAGACTGCGCCCATGCCTTGCAAGGCCATGCGGGCGAGCGCCCGGTGGGCCACTGGGGCGACTACGCCACTGCCAGCCTGTCGAAATTTTCACCCGCTCCTGAAGCGGGCTTGCTCGGCTCGGCGGAACACCGGCTGCCGCGGCTGGCGCTGCAGGGGGCGCCGTGGCGTGACGAGGCCAAGGTATTGAAGAACGCCGTTGACTACTGGCTGCTCGCCCGCGAAGCGGAAGACAGCTTGTCCGGCTTGCTGCAGCGAACCGAAGCTGGCGTGGTGCCGCTGCCGCCGCTCGAACCCGACCCGGTGTCGACGCTGGCGGAGGCGCTGCAGGATGGCCGCCTGGGTCAGGTCCACCAGCACGCCGCCTGGAGCGCACGGCTGCTGGCGCGCGAAGCCGGCAGCGCCGCTGCCGCGGCGCGCCGGCGCCAGCATTTCGCCACCTATGCCGCCGCGCTCACCCCGCTCGCGGCCTTGCGCTGCCCGGTGCCGGTGTCGGCCGATGGCGCGCCCTACGTCTACCCGGTATGGTTTCCCACCGATGCCATGGGCGATACCGCCTACCGCGCCTTGCGCGGCGCGGGGGCGGCGGTGTTCCGCTGGGACCAGCGCTGGCCGCAAACCCCCAACATCGAAGGCGATGCCGGCCACGCCTGGTCACACCAGTTGCTGCAGCTGGCCTGCCACCCCACGCTGCGCGCCGACCAAGTGGAACGCACCGCCGCCGCGGTGGCCGCCCTCGCCCGCCATTGTCTGTAAAGCCCCGTACCCCCATGCCGCCGAAAGCCCCGCTCCCTGCACTCGACTGGCAACGGCTACCAGCCAAGCGCTTGTTCGACAGTGCCACGCTACGCGCCGACTGGGACCGGCTGAATGCCAGCCGTGGGGCGCTGCCGTTCCTCGACAGCGAAGCGCTGCAAACCGCCCACCGTTGTTTCCAGCCACGCGGCGTCCAGCTGCTGGTGGGCAGCCTCGCCGGCCAAACCCAGTGTCTGTTGCTGCTGCAACGCCAAGGCCGCACCCGCTGGACCCTGTGGCAGCCGCCGCAAATTCCGCTCGGACCGCTGGTGGCCATGCCATCACTCACGCTCGAGCACTTAGCTCCTGCCATCCTTACGGCCTTGCCATGGACCACGCTCGCCCTGTCGCTCACCCAGCTCGACCCGCGCCACTGGCCACCGCCGCGCCACGAACCGCGCTGCGTGGTGAAGCGCTATATCAGCACCGGCTGGATCGACTGCGCCCAAGACTTCGACCACTACTGGGCAGCGCGCAGTGGCAATCTGCGGGCCAGTGTCGGCAAGGCACTGCGACGTTTGGAGAGCGAAGGCCACACGCTGACCTTGCGGGTGTTGCAGGCACCCGCGGAGATGGCGGCGGCGGTGGAACGCTACGGCCGACTAGAAAGCAGTGGCTGGAAGGGCAAGGCCGGCACCGCCGTGGCGGCGGGCACGCCGCAGGGGCGCTTCTATGCCGACTGGCTCACGGCAGCTGCCGCGCGCGGCGAGGCCCGCGTGTATGAACTGTTGCTCGGTGACCGCGTGGCCGCTGCAGATTTGTGCGTGGTGCGCGGCGACTCGCTGATTTTGCTTAAAATCGCTTACGACGAAGCTTATGAACGCTACTCGCCCTCGACCCTGCTGCGGCAGGCCTTTATGCGTTCGTTGTTGGGCACCACCGCGCCAGCGGGCCGCCCAGGCATCCAACGCGTGGAATTTTTTGGCCGGCTGATGGACTGGCACCGCCGCTGGACCGGGGAACAACGCAGCCTCTACCACCTGACCACTTTCCGCTGGCGCTGGCTGGCAAAACTGCGGGCGCCGGGGTCCGACGCGCTGTAAACGCTTTTAGACTGCGGCGCGGGCGAAGCGCACGTGGATCCACTTCGGATGTTCAGCCGCCAACCGCTGCTGCAGCGCCGTCAGGCGAAACGCCAGCGCCGCCAGCGCTCGCGACAGCAGGCTCAACCGGGCCGGCCGTACCAACGGCGCGGCGCACAGCACACAGGGCTCATCTTGGTCGTAGTTGCCGTAAGGATTGCCCGCCAGGTCCATGAGCGCCACCGACACCGCGTTGGTCAGGAACTGCTGACGCCCCACGAAGGTGTGCTGCTCCCAGTGCAGCGCCGGGGTGAACAAGGCCGTTAAGCGCGCTTCGTCGAAGGTATTCACATGGCCCCACGGCGGGTTGTGGCCGCCACAGGCCGCACACACCGTCCGGCCCAGACGAATGTCCTGACGAAACGGCACGCCAATGACTGCCACGCCGCGCGTCACTCGCGCAATCTCGGCACAGGCCTGCGGCAACAGCTGGGGGGGGATGTGCTCTAGCACTTCGGCACACAACACCGCATCGAAATGCGCGTCGGGAAATTCTAGTGCGCAGACATTGCCCTGCACACACACAATGCGCTCGCCGACAATGTCGGGGCGTTCCAGATCCAGCGCCACCACGGCATCGAAGCGTTCTGCCAGGCGCTGCGCCAGGTAGCCGTCACGGGTGCCAATGTCGAGCACCCGGCCACCGGTGGGCAGCAGTGCAAACAGGTTGGCGATGCGTTCCTGCTCGGCAGGGCTCGCACGATAATGGGTTAGATCTACCATCCGTGGATTTTGCCTCAACGGCGCGCACAAAACGCGCGTGCCGCATCACAGTTTCAGTGGGCACTGACGTCTAGAATGCCGGCATGGATGTTTCAGGAATGAAGGACCGCTTCGCCAGCCTGCTGCAGCGCTCGCCCTTCCTGCGTCATGTGCTGGCGGTGAGCGGCAGCACGTTCGCCGTGCAGGCCATCAGCCTGGCAGTCGCGCCGATCACCTCGCGTCTCTATGCGCCCGCCGACCACGGCTTGCTAGCGCTGTTCAATGCCTGCTTCAGCCTGCTGTCCATCTTGGCCACGCTGCGCTATGAAACGGCGCTGCCCTTGGCGCGCGACGACACGGAAGCCACACACTTGCTGCTGCTCAGCGGTGGACTGATGGTGCTGATGACCGCGCTGGTGAGCGTGGCTTGCGCCACGATGGGAACTTCGCTGGCGGCCGGCATTGCCCACGACAGCCGCTTTCTCACCTATCTGTGGTTCCTGCCGCTGGGGCTGTTGCTGCTCACCAGCTTCAATATTCTGGCCGCGTGGGCAGTGCGCGCGCAGGCTTTCGGGGCGCTCTCTAAGGTACGCATTCTGCAGTCGCTGGGCGGCAGCAGCGCCAGCATTGGCCTTGGGCTAACCCACGCCGGCGTGGTGGGGCTGATAGCGGGTACCGTGGTGGCGTCGCTGCTCGGGCTGCGCTCGCTGGCCGTGCTGGCCTGGCGCGCGCTACGCCACGAAGCGCAACACATCAGCTGGGCTGGCCTGCAAGCCACCGCCCGCCGCCACTACCGCTTCCCGCTCTACAACAGCTGGGCGCAGCTCATCAACGCAGCCAGCCTACAGTTGCCGGTGTTCGCGCTCACTGCCGCTTTCGGTGCTGCGGCTACCGGTTATTTTTCGCTGACGCAGCGCTTGCTGCTGTTGCCCACCCTGCTCATCAGTGGCGCCATCACCCCGGTGTTCTATTCACGCGCACGTCAAGCGCAGGCGGACGGTTCGCTGGCCGCCTTCGCTGAGCGGGTGTTGCAGGGCATTAGCGGGGTCAATGTGTTCTTCGTGGTGTTCGTGGCGCTCTTTGGTGAACCGCTGTTCACACTGGTGTTCGGCGCGCAGTGGACCCGCTCTGGCACTTACGCCGCGGCCATGGCGCCGTGGCTGCTGCTGAACTTCATGGTCACGCCATTGGCCACCCTGCCGTTGGTGTTTCACCGCCAAGGCACCGACCTGCTGTTCCACGCGCTGCTGCTCACCTGCCGCTGCGGCACGCTGTGGCTGGGCATGCACTATGGCGACGACCTGACCACCGTGGCTGCCTTCAGCCTCGGCAGCGCGGTGTTCATGCTGGTGTATCTGCGCTGGCTGTTGCAGCTGGTGGGGGCACGCATGGCCCCGGCGCTGTGGCGCGTGGCCCGCGAACTGGCCGTGGCCAGCGTGCTGCTGGGCGGCTGCCGGGCGC
This sequence comes from Gammaproteobacteria bacterium, assembly GCA_947469285.1. GTDB lineage: Bacteria > Pseudomonadota > Gammaproteobacteria > Steroidobacterales > Steroidobacteraceae > CAIOHZ01. Next base: position 3,492 of record CANIOW010000024.1, on the reverse strand, counting down.
TGCTCGAGTGGAGCGACGGTAACTGGTGGGCCACCGGCAGCGCCTTGCTGCCCGCGCTGGCCTACGGCGCCTGGCGCGCGCTGCGGCCACTGCAAGCCGTGCTCAAAGGCTAAAGCGGCACTCGACTCAGCGCTGCGGTTCGCCGCGTAAGCCTGCCGGCAAGTTGGCGCCCAGCCATGGCACCGCACGCATGCCAGCGAGCCACAGCGCGAACAGGCCGAGGAAGCCGATGAACATCACCGCCGCGGGAAGACTGCAGGCCGAGGCAGCCGTGGCGACCACCACGCTGCTGGCTGAAAAGGCGAAGTACACCAAGAACACCGCGCGCTCCGAAAAACCTGCTTGCTGCAGCCGGTGGTGGAAATGGCCATTGTCCGCCGCCAACGGCGATTTGCGCTGCCACAAGCGGCGCACGGTGGAGGTAAACAGTTCGAAGATGGGGATGGGCATGACCCATAAAATAGCGGCCGGCGGGATGCTGCCGGTCGAGGGCTGTACCAGCGTGAGCGCCACCGCGGCCAGCAGAAAGCCCAGCAGGGTGCTGCCCGCGTCACCCATAAAGGTGCGCACGCTGCGGTTGTAGCGCGTGGGGACATTGAACATCAAAAAAGCCAGCAGCGCGCCTACCATGGCACTGCAGACCACCAGCACGCGCACCACGTCCTGCGCCAAAGCGAGCAGCAGCAAGCCGGTAAAAGCACAGACCGCCGCCCCCCCCGCCAAGCCGTCGAGTCCGTCGAGCATATTGAAGGCGTTGATGAGTGCCAGGATGGCCAGCACCGTAAACAGCCAGGAAAAATCGCCCAACAGCCACGGACCGGTGCCCAGCAGATTGCCCAGATCGTGCACCTGAAAGCCGGTGGTGTAGATCAGCAGCATGGCCACCAGCAGCTGCCCTACCAAACGCACCGAAGGCGTGAGCGTGTAGCGGTCGTCAACCATGCCCAGGACAACCACGAAAGCGGCCGTGAGCAGCAACATCAGCCCGTGGGCACCCAGCGCGCCGTCGCTACCGTACGCCACCACCAGCCCCCCCAGCATGGCCACCCCGCCGATGACCGGCACCGGCCCGACATGTTGCTTATGCCCGCTCGGGTGGTCCAACAACCCCACCACTACCGCCACCGGCCGCAGCACCAGCAACAAGGTGGTAGCCACCAAAAACGCCACCAACACCGTCCATAGCAGAGTCAAGACACCACACCTCACACAAACCAGCGCCGGCCAGCGGTTCAATAACCTACCACTACCGCAACTATACGGATAAGAATAAGGATGGTGATAAGCGGTAGCACTTTAACATCTTATTCACTAAGCGACGACAGGCCAGCCTAGTTGAAATGCATTAAAAACCAAGTGCTGTGTCACGTAATTTTATTTTCCATGGTAAAATGACAGTTGTATTTAGTTATCTCCCGTTGACGCCATTTAATCGAAACTTGAGAGTGCACCATGCCAAAACTTTCCGAATCCGCCCTCAAATCCAAGATCGCCGAACTGCAGAAGAACCTGGCAGAGCTCAACAAGCGCAAAAAACCAGCGCTCGAGAAAATTCTGGCGCTCATGAAGGAAAATAACCTGACCGTGGCGGACCTGCAGGCCGTCGCCTCGAAGTCGGGCAGCAAGGAAAAAGGCAAGCCGAAAGCTGCCAAGCCGGCCGCCGGCGCCCGCGCCAAAGTGGAAGCGAAATACCGCGACGCTGCTACTGGCGCCACCTGGAGCGGTCGTGGCAAAACCCCGCGTTGGCTGGTGGACGCTGAAGCTGCCGGCCAGAGCCGCGACAGCTTCAAGATTGCGGCAACCCCAGCGGCCTAACATGGCGCGAGCGCTTGCCGCCTTACTGCCGTGCCTGTTGGCGCCCTGCGCCAGCGGGGCGGCACAGGCGGCCACGGCGCCCCCCGCCCTCAGCCAGTTCGCGCTGCAGGGCGCGTACGAAAGCTGGCGCCTACCGGGTCACGAAGCCATGGGTATGGTGGCCGTCGGCGTCCGCCAGCATTTTGGTGAACACCTGCGTCTGGGCGTGGATGTTTATGGTGCCGTGCGTGGTGAACGCGGTGGGTTTATTACCCTTGGCGGTTATAGCGGACTGGAATTTTCGCTGGCGCCGCAGCTGTCTTTGGAAACCGGCCTGTTTATCGGCGCCGGTGGCGGACGCGGCGGGCGGGAGTTATCCGGCGGTGGGCTCATGCTCCGCGGCAATATCGGCCTGCATTATCTGGCCGGTCCGGTGGATTTTACCGCCGGCGTCAGCCAGGTCGATTTCCCCAACGGCGGCATTATTCGCAGCACCCAGGCCTATGTGGGCGCACAGCTCCCCTTCCGCGCACTGCTGCAGCCCGGGGGAATCACGGGCAGCCCGGCTACCGCTTTTACTTCGGCCACCCTCGATTTAACCGGGTATACCCCGCACCCGCAGGCGTTTGGCGTGGTGCTGCGCGAAATTGACGTGAGCCCTGGCGTGTCCACCGACAACGGACGCCCACAACAAAACTTCAGCCTCATTGGCGCTGAGTGGCGCACGTTTTTGGGGCCCCACGCGTTCACTCGCATTGAAGCCTCCGCCGCCATGCGTGGCGGTGTGGCCGGCTACATGCAGGTCATGAGCGGCGGTGGTCTGCACTACCCACTGAGCAAGCGCTTAGACGCACACGGCAGCCTGTCGGTCGGCTTTGGCGGCGGCGGCGGTGTCAACACCGCCGGCGGCTTGCTGGCCGCGGCAGATCTCGGGCTGCAATACGCCCTGCAACCCCACTGGCTGGTGGAGGTCGGTGCGGGCTATTTCACGGCACCCCATGGTGCTCTACGCGCCAAGACGTACACGCTCCGCGTGGCCCATGGCTTTGGGGAACCCGCGGCACCGGGCGCGCCCGCCTTCACTGCCGCCAACAGCAGCGCTCCTGCCAATGCCGGTAGCACCGGCCACTACACCGCGCGCGCCGTGCGCGTGCGTTTCGCTGAGCAGCACTACTTCCAGGGCAGCGACGACTGGCGCAGCCTGCCGGCCTTAAATGTAGGTACCTTGGGCTTTCAGTTCGACTACTTCATGACGCCCGAGTGGTATCTGACCGGCCAGGGCCTGGGCGCCTACACCGGCCAGGCCGGTGCCTACATGACCGGCCAGCTGGGCCTGGGCACCCACCGCGCGCTCACCAACCGCACCTTTGTGGAGCTCGAAGCGCTCACCGGTGCCGCGGGCGGCGGTGGTTTGCACACCGGCAGCGGGCTGGTGCTACAGCTCAATGCCAACCTCGGCTGGCAAGCCACGGACCGCTTGGCGGTGCTGCTGGGGCTAGGCGAAATGCAAGCCGCCAATGGCCCGTTCCGCGCGCACGTGGCCGGAGTGTCGGTGGCCTACCGGTTCAACGCGCTGCAGCTGACGCGTCCATAAACACCGTTATCATCTCCGCAGCGCGTTCCCTACCAGCTCTCCGATGGGTGCAGGCACTGGCCCCCAAGGGACTCAGAGTCGTAACCACGGACTCCTTGGCCCAT
>CANIOW010000023.1 GCA_947469285.1 Gammaproteobacteria bacterium | reverse complement strand
GAGCAAAGTATCCGGCGCCTCGGCAGCCGCAAACACCGCATCTAAGTAGCGGTGGGCCACGGCTTCCGCCACCACCCCCTCGGTCCAGCCTTCTTCCGCCAGCGCCACGAACACGGAGCACGGCAACTGGGTCACCCGAACGGTGGCGTTACGTGCTCGCAGTGCGCGTTCATAGGCCCCGCCACGCACCGTGCCTTCGGTGGCAATGACCGCAATGTGTCCGCGGCGCGTGGCGGCGATGGCGGCGGAAGCGCCTGGCTCCACCACCCCGAGCACTGGAATGCCGGGGTAGGCAGCGGCCAAGGCTGGCAAAGCCATGCTGGAGGCGGTATTACATGCCACCACCAGCGCCTTGACGCCGCGTGCCACAAGCAGCCCGGCGCACTGAACGGAGTAACGCACTACCGTTTCCGCGGTCTTCGTGCCATACGGCAGGCGCGCCGTATCACCCAAATACAAGAACGACTCCGCTGGCAAGCGTTGCGTCAGTGCACGCAGCACCGTCAGACCGCCTACGCCTGAATCAAACACACCAATGGGCGCGTTCTGCTTCACGTCTCCGGACGCAGATGCGGGAACAACAACACATCACGAATGCTCGGCGCGTCGGTCAGCAACATCACCAACCGGTCGACACCGATCCCTAGGCCGGCTGTCGGCGGCAAACCGTATTCCAGTGCCCGCACATAGTCGGCGTCGTAGAACATGGCCTCCTCGTCTCCAGCGCCCTTGCGCGCGACCTGCGCCTCAAAGCGCGCCGCCTGATCCTCGGCGTCATTCAGCTCCGAGAAACCATTAGCCAGTTCACGACCGCCCACAAAGAATTCAAAACGGTCCGTCAGGAACGGATCGTGGTCCGTGGCGCGCGCCAGCGGCGAGACTTCCGCCGGATAGGCGTATACGAACGTGGGCTGTATCAAGGTGTGTTCGACGGTCTTCTCGAAGATTTCGATCTGCAGCTTACCGGCGCCATCCTGCGTCTGCGCAGGGATGCCCATGCTGGCACACACCGCACGCAGATATTCACGGTCACGCAGACGGGTGGCATCCAACCCCGGATTCAGCTGCACGATACTGTCAGCCACTGTCACCCGACGGAACGGAGCCGCCAGACTGATACTGGTGCCTTGGTAAACAATCTCACGAGTGCCACAAATGGCGTCTGCCAAACCTTGCAACAACTGCTCGATCAGCTCGATCAGGTCGCGGTAGTCGGCGTAAGCCTGATACAACTCGAGCATGGTGAACTCGGGGTTATGCCGAGTGCTCAAGCCTTCGTTGCGGAAATTGCGATTGATCTCATAGACACGCTCGAAGCCACCTACCACCAGCCGCTTCAGGTAAAGCTCCGGTGCAATACGCAGGTACATGGGCATATCGAGGGCGTTGTGATGCGTGACGAAGGGTCGTGCTGCCGCACCACCCGGGATGGGCTGCATCATCGGCGTCTCAACTTCCATGAAGCCCTGCGCATCGAGGAGATCACGGATAAAACGCACAATCTGCGTACGCGACTGAAAAATCTTGCGGCTGTCTTCGCTGACGATTAGGTCAACATAGCGCTGACGATACTTAGTGTCAGTGTCAGTCAGGCCGTGCCATTTATCTGGTAAGGGACGCAAACTCTTGGTGAGCAGCAGCAGTCGCGTAGCCCGTACCGATAATTCACCCGTGCGGGTGCGCATCAAAACGCCCTCGCAGCCCAGAATGTCGCCAACATCCCAACTTTTGAACGCCTCGTACACTTCACCCAGCAGATCTTGCGTGAGATACCACTGCAGCAGACCCGTGCGGTCTTGCACCTTGGCGAAGCTGGCCTTGCCCATGATGCGCTTAAACAGCATGCGCCCACCGACATGCACGGTCGTTGGATGTGCGTCGAGCCAGGCCGCATCCTTGCCGTCGTACGCCGTTGCCAGATCAGCCGCCAGTGCATCACGGCGGAAGTCGTTTGGAAAGGCGATACCCTGCTCGCGCAGCCGTCCCAGCTTAGCGCGGCGCTCAGCAATCAGGTGATTCTCGTCCTGCAGCACCTCAGTCGGTGCGGCGGTCGCTACAACAGGCATGGCGTCGGTCATCGTGGATCCTTCGTATGGCCCGCTGTCGGCTGACCACAGACTGTCGACAGGCGGTTATTAAGAATTACAGGCCGTGTTTGAGACTGGCTTCAATGAACGGGTCAAGCATGCCGTCGAGCACCGCGGTGGTGTTACCAATTTCAACCCCGGTACGCAAATCCTTGATGCGCGACTGATCCAACACATAACTGCGGATTTGATGCCCCCAACCCACGTCAGTCTTGCTGTCTTCAAGCACCTGAGCGGCAGCATTGCGCTTGTTCACTTCAAGCTCATACATCTTGGCCTTGAGCATCTTCATCGCCGTGGCGCGATTCTTATGCTGGCTGCGTTCGTTCTGACAAGCGACCACGATGCCGCTCGGCACATGGCGGATACGCACCGCTGACTCGGTCTTATTGACATGCTGGCCACCGGCACCACTGGAGCGAAAAGTGTCTGTTTCCAGATCTGCCGGGTTGATGTCGATGTTGATGTCATCGTCAATTTCCGGCGAGATGAACACCGAGGCAAAGCTGGTATGTCGGCGTCCACCACTGTCGAATGGGCTTTTGCGCACCAACCGGTGCACGCCAATCTCGGTGCGCAGCCAGCCATAGGCATAATCGCCTTCGAAACGGATGGTGGCGCCCTTGATGCCCGCCACTTCGCCGTCGGACTGGTCCATGATCTCGCTCTTAAAGCCGCGCTGGTCCGCCCATTTCAGGTACATGCGCAGGAGCATATTCGCCCAGTCTTGGGCTTCGGTACCCCCGGCACCAGCCTGGATATCCATAAAGGCGTTGTGCGAATCCATCTCGCCGGGAAACATCCGCTGGAATTCCAGCGTTTTGATCACCGACTCCACGCGACCCGTATCTCTAGCGACCTCGAGCACGGCTTCCAGGTCCGCTTCACCTTCAGCCATTTCAAGCAGTTCGAGCGAACTGCGAATGCTGGCGTCGGCGTTATCGATCCTGGTGCAGACCGTTTCAAGTTTGGCGCGCTCACGCCCCAGCTCCTGAGCGCGTTCCGGCGTCTCCCAGACTTTCGGGTCTTCTAGCTCGCGGCTGACCTCGACGAAACGCTCGAACTTGCGATCGTAGTCAAAGATACCTCCGCAGCGCCAAGAGGCGCTCGCTAAGGTCTTCCAGTTGGCGGCGTAGCGGGTTGATTTCCATCCGCCCATTCTAGCATCCAGTCAGCACCTCGAGATGCTCGACCAACAGTTGCGGCCGCTCAGTACCGAGATAGTGGTTCACATCCAGACGATAGACCAAATGCACGCGCTGCCCCTCGCCCGGCACCTGTCGTGTGTCGTCTGCCAGAAAGCTAAAGACCATCGCCTCCACCGGCTTGGCCTTGGGGTGCGAACGCACCTGCAACTTCAGGTGCCGGCCGCCCAAAATACGCACCTCAACCACCGTGAATTCGCCATCGAAAGTAGGTTCCGGAAACGCCGCGCCCCACGGCCCAGCGGCGCGCAGTACTTGCGCCGTTTCCAGCGAAAGTTGGCGTGGCTCGAGCTCACCGTCGGTCACCAGCACGCCGCGCAAGTGGGCAGGCGGCAGGAACTCGGCGCAGACGGCGGCGAAGGCCAGCGCAAACCGGGTCTCAGCGCCGCCATGCAAGGTCAGCCCGGCCGCCATCGCATGCCCACCAAAACGCTCAATCAGTCCTGGCTGGCGGGTACTGACGGCCTCGAGCATGTCGCGCACATGCACGCCGGGCACTGAACGCGCCGAGCCCCGCCAACGTCCATCGGCGTCGGTGGCGAAGGCGATGACCGGGCGATGCACGCGGTCCTTCACCCGCGACGCCACCAGACCCACAACACCGGGATGCCATTCGGGGTCGTGCAAGCACAATCCCGCTGGCAGGCCGCGTGAGGCGGTAGCGCGTAGTTCGCGGACAATGCCGAGCGCCTGCTCCTGCATTCCAGCCTCCACTTCGCGGCGCTCCTGATTGAGCCGATCGAGCTGCTGCGCGAGCGCCCGCGCAGTCACCGGGTCATCCGTTAACAAACATTCAATGCCGATGCTCATATCGTCCATGCGCCCGGCCGCATTCAGCCGCGGGCCGATCTGAAAACCCAGATCACTCGCCGTGACCCGATCGAGTGGTTTCCCGGCCACCTCAAACAGCGCGCGGATACCGGCCGTGCAGCGACCCGCGCGAATACGCTGCAAACCTTGCTGTACCAGAATCCGGTTATTACGGTCCAGGGGCACCACGTCCGCCACCGTGCCGAGCGCCACCAAATCGAGCGTCTCGGCCACCAGCCGTAGCGGCTGACCGAGACGTTTCGCCGTGGCGACCATCACGTAAAATGCCACGCCCACGCCAGCCAGTGCTCGGCTCGCGAAAGCCATGCCGTGCAGGTTGGGATTGACCATCACGCTGGCGTCCGGCAACACCGGCCCAGGCAGATGGTGGTCAGTCACGAGCACATCCATGCCCAGGCTGCGTGCTCTGGCGACTCCTTCAAGGCTGGAGACTCCATTGTCCACGGTGATCAACAGCTGCGGCTGGCGTGTTGCCGCCACCTCGACAATTTCAGGCGTTAGGCCGTAGCCGAAGCGAAACCGGTCTGGCACCAGAAACCCAGCTTCAGCGAAGCCGAACTGACGCAAGCAGCGCACCATCAGGGCGGAGGAAGTGGCACCGTCTGCGTCAAAGTCACCCACCACCAGCACGCGGCTGCGCGCGCCGTGATGTCGCGCCAGCAGCTCGGCCGCGGCCTCCACATTGTCTAGCGAACTGACGGGGAGTAAGCCCTCAAGACCCAATGTCAGTTCAGCCGCTGCACGAACACCGCGGCTGGTGTAAAGCCGTTGCAGCAAGGGTGACAGGCCAGCCAACGCTTCCGGCGCCACCCCATCGCTGTCACCGGGTACTACACGCCGCTCAATACGGCGACCACGGTTCCCCGCGGGAGGACCGGCGTCTGGCACGGCCGTAGTTGCGGTAGCCCCATCAGGCATCACCTCGTGCAACCCAACCAGCACTTGTGCGAGCGACTTCACAGCGTCGCTCCACTCGCCCACCACGGCGTCACCGACCGCCAGCGACGCCAGACCCGCCAACGGTCCGTCAGTGCCAGTTCATGCGCTGCGCCAGCCAGCCACACGGTGGCGCGCCCGTGCTCGACCAGAGTTGCTTCCAGTTGGCTTAGCCACGCGGCATCCGCCACCGCAAAGGCACCGGCCGCGCCTGCGTATTCCGCCAGTTGCCATAAGGTAATCCGCGCTGGTGGTGCTCCCGCTGCCACCGGCAAGGCGTTGATCCAGACATCCGCGCCCGCCACTCGCCATGGCAACACGGGCAGCGCGCTGGCAGCCACCGTTCCCCCAACGCCCCACGGCCATAGACCATTGGTGCGTTCGGTGGCAGCGTCGAACCCATGCAACCACATCTGCGCTTCGGTCATCCAGCGCTGCAGACGCGCCGCATCCGGCCCAACAGGGAGACAGGGCCCAATGTCATGACCGACCAAGGGCACCGGGTCATAGGTCTTCACGAGCAATGGTTCCGCAAAGGACCACAGGCAGGCCGCAGCACTCGCGTGCAGCTGCCCGCCTTCCGCCACGCCCACCGTAGCACCCGCCAATGCTGCGTTATAAGCCTCGACCCACGCCGCTGGCAGGGATGGCTGCACGGCCCCCAGTTGCACATGGTCCAGCCCCGCCACCAGCCGCACAGGCGTGGCCACCGCCCAGCTGGCCGCATCCGTGGGACCCACCAGCCCGGCGGCGGCGGCCAGATGGGCGCCCACGGGAATGTCGCATTCCGTGGCGGCAGGTTGCCCGGCCAGAGCCAGTAAACGATGACGCCAGGTCGGTGTGCGGGCCGGCAGACGTCGCCCACGGGCCAAGCGGGCCTCCAGCAGCGGCAGACGCGGCAGGGTCTCAGCACGGAGCGCAGACGCCGGCGCTGCAAGGTCAGTGATCAGGAAATGCCACATGCGGTATGTTTACGTCCATGAAATTCATCCAAGAAATCCGCCCGACCCTGAACATGGTCACCGGCTATGCGCCAGGCGAGGTCCAGATCGGTCCACGGCAGTTCCGCGGCCCCCTAGCACTCTCGGCTGATCAGTTACTCCATCCATGGCCAGCCGCCCCCGTGGAAGCGCTCAACCTCGAGCACTTTGCCCCACTCCTCGTCTGGCAACCCGAAATCCTACTGCTAGGCACGGGTGAACGTCAGCAATTTCCGCCCGCTGCCCTGATGGCCGCCCTGCTGGCCAGACGGATCGGCTTTGAGGTGATGGACGCGCGCGCCGCCTGCCGCACCTACAATGTGCTGGTCAGCGAGTCACGCCCGGTGGTGCTGGCGCTGGTCTTACCCCCGTGAAATCGCCCTCCTGGCAACCCATGTGGTGGCGTCCATGGCAGGCGGCGCTGCTCTGCACCTCGCTGGTCCTGGCCCCGTTACCGGCCTTCGCTGCCCAGTTTCAGGACCCTGAGACGCAGCGCCAGCAGGTGCTGGCCACGATGGAGGCGCGGTTGGCGCTAATGCCGGGAGTGGCCGCAGCGAAGTGGCGCAGCGGTGCGCCCGTGCTGGACGCCGCACGCGAGCAGGTGGTGTTGCAAGGCGTCGGGCGAGAGGCCGAGCGCCGTGGCTTGGCGCCTGCGGCCAGCCAGACCCTGTTCGCCATCCAAATGCGTTTGGCACGCGAAGCACAGCAACAGCTGCACGCCCAATGGCGCGAACACGGATTCCCGACCACGCTGCTCATTCCCGACCTGAGCACTGACATTCGCCCGCAGCTCGATGCACTCATGGAACGCCAGCTGACGGCGCTCGCCGGCGGGTTACCCGACCTGCAGGACGCCGCAGCGCTCAACGCCTCCTTCGCTGCCAGCGCCAGTCACTATCCAGTATTGGCCGCGCTGTCTGACGCCGACCGTCACACCCTATGGCAAGCGCTCGCTGCGCTGCGGCCTGCCGCCATGGACCCGTTGGCACGGATCCAGGCACGCCAAGTGTTACGTGTCGGCCTGACTGGTGACTATGCCCCGTTTAGCTTCCAAGCAGCCACCGCCCAGACTCTCACCGGCACCGATGTCGAGCTGGCGCAAAGCTTGGGGGCTGCCTTGGGAGTGCCGGTCGTTTTTATTCGCACCCGCTGGGCCACCTTGCTGCCCGACCTACTGGCTGGGCGTTTCGATCTCGCGCTGGGCGGTGTGTCGGTGACTGCTGAACGGACGGCCCTGGCCGCTTTTTCGCACCCTTACTATCACGGCGGAAAAACCTTCATCGCACGCTGCCAGGATGGGGACCGCTATGCGACTCTCGCCGCAGCCGATCAACCCAACGTACGCCTCATCGTCAACCCAGGCGGCACCAACGAACGCTTTGCTCGCCAGCATTTCAAACACGCCCGGCTCACGGTGCACGCCGATAACGTCGGGGTTTTCGCGCAGCTAGTGGCGGGCAATGCCGACCTGATGGTGACCGACGATATCGAAGTGACCCTGCAAACCCGCCGGCATCCCACCCTCTGCCGTGCAACTCCCGAGCTGTATGCGCCGGCGGACAAAGCGGTGCTGCTGCCACAGAACCCAGCGCTGCAGGCGGTAGTGGATGAGTGGCTGGACCGGGAACTCGCTGCCGGCACGCCGGCACGACTGCTTCAATCTGCGTTAGAGACTGTCACGCCCGCAGGCCCTGCGAGCCTGACCCGCCGGCCGTGTGATAATTCAGGGCGCCAACCGGCCCACTGCCCTGCTGAGACCCACTGATGAGCGAATCGCTACGCGACCAGATGCTGAAGCTGGGCCTTGCCTCCAAGCAACAGGCCACCAAAGCCCAGGCCCACAAACCCAAGCCTTCGCGACACCAGGCGCCGCCGCCAGCGCCAGCGGCAACCGCTGCGCAGCGGGCGCAGGCCGCCAAGCTACTGCGTGACCAGGAACTGAACCGCAAGGAACAGGCGAAGGCCGCAGCACGAGCCCGGGCCGCGCAGTTACGTCAGCTGATTGACCAACACCGCTTGCCACCGTTGACCACGGACGAATACTTCAGCTTTATGAACGGTCAGCGTATTGCTCGGGTCCCCGTAGACGCCGCGCGACGCGCGCAAATCCTCAGCGGCCAGCTGCTCATCATCAGCTTTGCCGGGCGTTACGACCTGGTGCCCGCCGCCAACGCAGACCGCCTGCGTGAGCGTGATGCGAGCGTCATCATTCGCCTGCCGGAAGCCGACGCCGTGGTGACGGACGAAGATCCCTACAAGGATTTTGTCGTGCCGGATGATTTAACGTGGTGAAGCCCGGCCTCAGCTGAATCTGGGCCCGCCCACCGCACAGCAACGCTCGGTGCCCTCCACTTCAGCGTGCCGGTAACAACGGGCGCGGGTCCACCGCGCGACCCAACCGGCGAATCTCAAAGTAAAGCTGCGGTGCCATACCCCCATCAGGCAACGGACCTTCACCCGCCTCTGCGACCACTTGTCCGTGTTGCACCAAGTCGCCTTCCTTCACCCGTGGCACTCGGTTATAACCATAAGCAGACAACCACCCCGCTGGGTGTTTGATGATCACCAGCTGTCCGTAGGCGCGCAAACCCGCACCCACATAAGCCACGCGCCCATCAGCAGCCGCGCGCACCACCTCGCCTGGCGACACCTCAAGGCGTAAACCAAAGCCGCCCGAGGGTTGGCCCTGTTCGCCCAGGACGCGTCCCGGGACCGGCCAGATAAAAAAAGGTGGCGGTCCAGCCACCGCCGGTGGGACCACCGCTTCCACCGCACGCGAGGCCGCCGTGCGCCGCGCCTGCGGCTGACGTCCATGGGCGCGCAGCACCAGACGTTGTCCAACCTCGAGTCGGGCTGCCTCGCCAAGGCCATTCCACCGGGCGAGTTCGTGCCACTCCAATCCGTACCGCCAGGCAATCGCGTAGAGGGTATCGCCCGACTGCACCACGTAGTAGGCCGGTGGGCGTTGAGGCGCACTAGCGCAACCGACCAAAGACAGGCACAGCAGGCCGGCGACCAGACAGCGCATTCGGATCAGGCAAGCCCCGGCAGCAGCGGCACAAAGCTCACCAGGCCGAGTTTTTCACGCATATAGAGCTCTTCGCGGCGCACGATGCACAGCAGCTCCTGGCGGCCCTCAGGCCCGACCGGCACAATCAGTCGACCGCCCTTGGGGCTCAGTTGTTTCAGCAGCGCCTGCGGCACGCTCTCGGGTGCAGCCGCCACGAGAATACCGTCATAGGGGGCATGCAACTTGAACCCTTCGAAACCATCGCCATGCCGAAATTTAATGTTGGTCAGGCCCAGCGCCTGCAAGCGTTGCCGCGCCTGCAACTGCAGCGGCGCAATGCGCTCGACAGTACACACCCGCCCGACCAGGCCGGCCAGCACTGCTGTCTGGTAGCCGCAGCCCGTGCCTACTTCCAGCACATTGAAACGCTGTCCACCCGCCAGTAGCGCCTCCGTCATGCGCGCCACGACATACGGCTGCGAGATGGTCTGCGCATGCCCAATGGGCAGCGCCGTGTCTTCGTAAGCGCGCGAGGCGAGCGCTTCATCGACAAACAAATGCCGCGGCACCTGCCGCAAGCGATCCAGCACCGCCGGGTCGCGAATGCCCTGTTCAACCAGCCGCTGTAGCAGGCGCTCGCGGGTCCGTGCTGAAGTCATGCCAATGCCGCGCAGTGGCGGCCCGGCGGGATGCGTCATGCCGCTCAAGGCGCCTGATTCAACCAGGCACCTAGGCCTTCCAGTGCCACATGGCGGGTCAGATCAATCTGCAATGGCGTCACCGACACATAGCCGTGCTCTACGGCGTGAAAATCCGTCCCCGGACCTGCGTCCTGGCCCTTGCCTGCCGGACCGATCCAGTAAATCGGACGACCACGTGCGTCAGTGGCACGCACGATATTTTCCGAGCGATGCCGAAAGCCCAGCCGGGTGGCCTGAAAACCGCGCAACTGTGCATACGGGACATCTGGCACATTGACGTTGAGGATGGTGGAGCGTGGGAGCGGATGCAAGGCCTGCCGGTCGAGCAGCTCACGCGCCACGCGGCCGGCAGTCGCAAAATTTCGCGGCCGCGGTTCAATAGCGCCGTGTGAGGAGTGGAACGCCAGCGAAATCGCCATGGTAGGCAGCCCCAGAAACCGTCCCTCAACCGCCGCCGCCACCGTTCCTGAATAGAGCACATCGTCACCGAGATTAGCGCCGTCATTGATGCCCGAGACGACACGATCAAATGGCTCGTCAAACAGGCCCGAGTTTGCCAGCAGCACGCAGTCGGTCGGGGTGCCATTGACGAAATACCAGCCGGGCTCCGCGTCGTAGACGCGCAGTGGCATTTCCAGGGTGAGCGAGTTGCTCGCACCGCTGCGGTTGGCCTCGGGCGCGACCACGGTCAGCTCCCCCAGCCCTTCGAGGGCATCCGCCAGGGCTTTGAGCCCGGGAGCCCGGTAGCCGTCGTCGTTCGACAGTAAGATACGCATAAGCGAAAACTATACCGGAGACGAACTGCCCGTGCCTCGCGCTTCGCACCCACCCGCTCCAGCTGAGGGCGCTGATGACTTCCGCGCGGCCGTCCGTGATGTGAAGCCGCTGCCCCCCCAACCGCCGCCGCCGGCCCGACCACGGCCGGCGCCACGGGCGGCTTTTGCCCGCGCGGACGAACGACAAGTACTCGCCGACAGCCTGGTATTGGGGCCGGGTGAGTTGCTGGTGGAAACCGGTGAGGAGCTGCTCTTTCGCCGTGCCCATCTTACCGATGGACTACTGCGTCGCCTGCGCCGCGGCGAATTTGCAGTCGAAGGCGAACTGGACCTGCACGGACTGAACAGTCCAGAGGCGCGCGAGGCCGTACGTGGCTTCCTGCGCGAGGCACTCCTGCACCGTTGCCGCTGTGTCCGGGTCATTCACGGCAAAGGGCTGCGCTCCGGACCGCGAGGTCCGGTGCTCAAGCAGGCAGTGAACGTGTGGCTACGCCATTTCGATGCCGTTCTGGCATTTGCCTCGGCCCGCGGCATGGACGGCGGCACCGGTGCCATCTACGTCATGCTCGACCGTGGCCATGGTCGGCGTCTTTACCCACCGTCTTCCGGCACATAACCGGTATCAAATAATTCCCGCAGCACCGTTGTGGCATAACCACCTGCCGGCAAACGAAACGCCAGCCGCAGCGCTTCGTCCTCCCAGGACCATTCCAGTTCACGCACCGGCAAGCGCAACGCCCGAGTATCCACCTCGAGCCCGGCGGCCACGAGCACCGCGGGTACCGCGTCCCACGGCGCGGGCAACGCCGTCCACGCCGCCTGTTCAGAGTCGAGTGCAATACCGGCCAGCCCCGTCTCGCCACTACCGGACAAGGTGCCCACGGGGTGAATATCAAACTCCGCCAGACGCCGTCGGAGTGTGTCATCGAGCTCGCTAACCTTAAACCGACTGCGAGAGCCGTCGAGGTTGGCCAGATCGCCAGCCACTAACGTGTCCCAAGTCCCGGCGCGCACGCGCGCGGCGAGCGCCGCGTTGAACAGCAAAGAACGCGCCGCGGACAACACAAACCCACGCTCCTCGCGCCGCCCTGGCAGGGGCCCGCCCGCCGCCCAGTCCTCGACCGCTTGCAGGTTCGAGGCGCCGCGGCCAAAACGTTGTTCCCCGAAATAATTCGGCACGCCCCGGACTGCCATCTGCGCCAAACGTTCCTCCACCGCTTCGCGGGGAACGCTCACGCCACGCGCCACCACCGTGAAGCGGTTACCCGACAAGGCACCACGGGGGAGTTTGCGCGCATGCGGCGCCGCCGAGACCACGCGAAACGGAGGTCCCAGGGCGTTAGGTTCCCAAGAAGGTGGCGGGCCAAGCTTCGGCGAACGCATCGGTACCGTAAAATGTTGCGAGGTGACGGCATGACGGTCTTTGAAGCCCGCAAACCCGATATCGCGTTCGGACACACTGGCATGCCGCGACAATGCTCCCACGATCGCGAGGGTGGTGACCCCGCGTTTTTCAATACACACCAGCCAATGGGCGGCGCCACCATCGGCGGCGAACGCCAATTGCTCATCAACGCGAAAATCCTCCGGTGATTCCCGCAGCCGTGCCGGGCCAAGTGCCGCACCGAAAGCTCGTGGTGGCGCCAATGCCAGCGACAGAATGTCGTTCATGATCGAGCCAACAACAGGACTGCGGCTTGGGCCGCCAGACCTTCGCCACGACCCGTAAATCCCAGACGCTCCGTCGTGGTGGCCTTCAAACCAACCGCCTCGGGTTCCACTTCGAGCAACTCGGCCACACGCGCCACCATCGCCTCACGATGCCCCCGTAAACGCGGCGCCTCGGCCAACAGCGTCAGGTCGACGTTGCCAATGCGATATCCGCGCGCTTTGGCAAGGCCCAGACAATGCGCTACAAACTGCGCGCTCGCCGCTCCGCGCCACTGTGGATCAGTATCAGGAAAATGCTGGCCGATATCACCGAGCGCCAGCGCGCCGAGCAAGGCATCGCATAGCGCATGCAACAGTACATCACCATCGGAGTGCGCCACGACGCCTTGGCTGTGCGGTACGCGCACACCGGCCAGCCAAACATGGTCACCGGGCCCGAAGGCGTGGACATCAAAACCGAAACCCACCCGCGGATCGCGGGGGGTGAGAGAGGAAATCATGGAAAGGTATTCTCCAGGCGGGAACGCAGAACCGTGGCCGCAAAGGTCAGATCTTCGGGCACAGTCACTTTCACATTGTAGGCACTGCCGCATACCAGCACCGGCCTACCGCCCGTCGCTTCAATGGCAGCGGCTTCGTCCGTGGGCGCCACCGCCCCCGGCTGTGCAGCTGCGCGCAGCGACTGTTCCAGCGCCTGCTGCAAACCAGCGAGAGTAAAGGCCTGCGGAGTCAACGCACGCCACAAGTCTTCACGCGGCACGGTAGCCATGACCTGCGGCAACGGCGGGGCGAGCGAAGCGCGCTTGACCGTATCGGACACCGGCAGGGCCAGTAATGCACCGTTGGCAGCGCCGGCCGGGGTACGCAGCGCCGCGAGCAGCGCCTGTAACTCTCGCTGACCGAGGCAAGGACGCGCCGCGTCATGCACCAGGACCCAGTCCGTATCAAGCGCCCCTAAGGCGCGTAACGCATATAAACCAGCGAGTACCGACTCGGCCCGCGTAGCGCCACCGGTGGTGGTGTGCAACAACGGAGACCGCAGCGGCGGGGAAGCCACCGCTAAACGAGTGAAGCGACTATCGCCAGCAGCGAGCACCACCACCAAGCCGCGCAAGCTGTCGACTGCCGCGGCTGCAAGAAAGGGCGCCAAAGCATGTTCGATCACGGTGCTGCCGGCCAACGGGGAGTACTGCTTCGGCAATGGCGCGCCGAAGCGCTCGCCGCGCCCCGCAGCGGGAACCACCACCCAGTAGTGCAAGACAGACACCAGAGCGGCCCGCTAGGGCGCCGCCGCCTGCGGTACAGAGAGCGTCATCGGCGCAGCAGGCGCTCCGCCCGCAGGACCACTCACCGGCACCGGTGCACCGGCACGGCTGCTGAGTGGGGTCCCAGGCGGTACGACCTGGTAGAAGGTTTCACCACGCCCGACCATACCCAGATCGTTGCGCGCACGTTCTTCCAATGCGGTGGTGCCAGAGCGCAGATCGCGTACTTCCGCTGCGAGCTGCAAGTTGCGCTCACTGAGCGTGGCGTTTTCCGCCTGCTGTGCCGCCACGGCTGCGCGCAAATGCACCACTTCACGTAGCCCGCCGTCGCTCAGCCACAAGCGGTACTGCAGCAATACCAGTAGAGCGACGAGCAGACCGACCAAGAATTTCATAGGGGCAAATCTATCACCGCGTCACGGCCGGCACCACCGGAAACGCCGCAGCGCCGGCGTAGCGGGCATCCAGCCCCAGCGCCGCTTCAATACGCAGCAACTGGTTGTATTTGGCAACGCGGTCGGACCGCGACATCGAGCCGGTCTTAATCTGGGTGGCCGTGGTCGCCACCGCCAGATCGGCAATGGTCGCGTCTTCCGTTTCACCGGAGCGGTGCGAGACCACCGCCGCGTAGCGAGCCGCCGTGGCCATACTGATCGCGGCCAGCGTTTCGGTGAGCGTACCAATCTGGTTGGGTTTGATAAGGATGGCGTTAGCGATACCCTTTTCAATGCCCTCCGCCAGAATGCGCGTGTTGGTAACGAACAAGTCGTCACCGACCAGTTGCACCCGCCGTCCCAACCGCTCTGTCAGCAGCTTCCAGCCGTGCCAGTCACCCTCAGCCATGCCATCTTCGATGGTCAAAATAGGATACTGGTCCACCAGCCCGGCGAGATAATCCGTGAAACCTGCCGAGTCGAAGTCGCGACCTTCCGCACCGAGACGGTAGATGCCATCGTGACAGAACTCGGTACTGGCTACGTCAAGCCCGAGATAGACGTCTTTGCCTGGTGCATAACCGGCCTTCAGGACGGCTTCAAGAATGGTCTCCAAGGCCGCTGCATTCGACGGCAGGTCGGGCGCGAAGCCGCCCTCGTCACCGACCGCCGTGGTCAGGCCCTGGGCATTCAGCTGTTTTTTCAAGGTATGAAAGATTTCGGCGCCGCAGCGCAGCGCCTCGGCCAGCGACGACGCACCGACCGGGAGAATCATGAACTCTTGGATATCGAGGCTGTTGTTGGCATGGGCGCCACCGTTGATGATGTTCATCATGGGCACGGGCAAAGTGAGTACGCGTTGCTCGCCGGCCAGATGGCGCCACAGACCCACCCCACGGTCTGCCGCTGCGGCATGCGCCGCCGCAAGCGAGACGGCCAACAGTGCATTCGCCCCGAGGCGCGCCTTGGTCTCGGTACCGTCAGCGGCAATCATTGCCGCATCGAGCCCCGCCTGGTCCGCCACTGCGCGTCCCACCGCCAAGCTGCGTAGTTCGCCGTTGACGTTCGCCACGGCCTGACGCACGCCCTTGCCTAGATAGCGACTCTTATCGCCATCTCTTAACTCAACCGCTTCACGGCTACCGGTACTGGCACCGGAAGGAACTGCCGCACGGCCAATGACCCCACTGGTTAACACCACATCCGCTTCCACGGTGGGATTACCACGTGAGTCGATAATTTCGCGGCCACGGACATCAGCAATCTGGGTCATGTCACTCTTTCCTCTGCACAGTTCCCGGGACTTACCCGAGGCTTTCTTCGTACGGGGTACTCTTGACCACACGGTCGAGCGCCATCAAGGTCGTCAACAGGCTTTCCATGCGTGCCAGTGGCCAGGCGTTCGGGCCGTCAGACAAGGCTTGTGACGGATCTGGATGGGTTTCCATAAACAGCCCGTCGATACCTGCCGCAACGGCAGCGCGTGCCAGCACCGGCACAAACTCACGTTGACCGCCGGAGGAGGTGCCCTGCCCACCCGGCAGTTGCACCGAGTGAGTAGCATCGAACACCACCGGTGCGCGGGTGCTGCGCATCACCGCCAGCGAACGCATATCCGACACTAAATTGTTGTAGCCAAAACTAAAGCCACGCTCGCACACCATCAGCTGTGTATTGCCGGTAGCGCGGGCCTTGTCCACTACATTGCCCATCTCCCAGGGCGAGAGAAACTGGCCTTTCTTCAAGTTCACGGGTAACCCGGCACGGGCCACTGACTGAATAAAATTCGTCTGGCGGCACAGAAACGCTGGCGTCTGCAGTACATCGACGACACTGGCCACTTCATCAAGCGGCGTGTCCTCATGCACATCAGTGAGCAAGGGCACGCCAAGCTGGCGTTTTACCTCGGCGAGAATTTTCAGTCCCGACTCGAGACCCGGACCGCGAAAGCTCGTTGCCGAGCTGCGGTTGGCTTTGTCAAAGGAGCTCTTGAAGATAAAAGAAATGCCAAGGCGTGCAGTCAACTCCTTGAGAGCACCAGCCGTATCGATTTGCAGCTGCAGACTCTCCACCACGCACGGCCCAGCGATCAGAAAAAAGGGCTGCCCTGCACCGACTGGAAAGCCGCACAGCTGCATGAGTCCCTGCGGCGCCACGGCTATTTTGGAGCTGTCTGCCATCAGGCTTCCACCACCGCAGCGCGATACTGACGCGCAGCGCGAATAAAGCCCGTGAACAACGGGTGACCAGCGCGCGGCGTGGACTGGAACTCGGGGTGAAACTGCACCGCCACGAACCACGGATGCCCCGGCAGCTCGATCACTTCCACCAGATCATCGACAGAACGGCCACTAAAACGCAGCCCGGCGGTACCGAGGCGCTCAAGATAGTTGTTATTGAATTCATAACGGTGCCGGTGCCGTTCCCGGATCTCATCGGCGCCATAGACGGCCCGCGCCAACGAACCAGGCTCGAGCCGGCAGGTTTGCGCACCGAGGCGCATAGTGCCGCCCATCTCCGACTGCTCGTCGCGCAGTTGCGTACCGCCCCCCTGATCCTGCCACTCGGTGATCAGACCGATGACGGGGTCGGGCGTAGCGCGGTTGAACTCCGTGCTGTTAGCGCCCTCCAGGCCGAGCACGTCACGCGCGTATTCGATACATGCCACCTGCATACCAAGACAGATACCCAGGAAGGGCACCTTGTTTTCCCGCGCCCAGCGTACTGCTTGGATCTTCCCTTCGATGCCACGTTCGCCAAAGCCACCGGGCACCAGTACGGCGTCGACCCCGATCAGGCATCCCGTACCATCGCGTTCGATATCCGTCGCCTCGAGATAGCGCACGTTGACGCGCGTGCGGTTTTTGACGCCAGCGTGCTGCAAGGCCTCCGTGAGCGAAATGTAACTGTCCTTGACCTGCATGTACTTGCCAACCATCGCCAGCGTCACCACCGCTTCGGGGTTCTGGCGCGCTTCGACCACCGCGTCCCAGTCGCTGAGGTCCGCCGGCGGCGGCGACAGGCGCAGCCGTTCAACCACGATGTCATCCAGTGCCTGCTCGTGCAGCAGACGCGGGATCTTGTACAAGTCATCGGCGTCGATCGCGGAGATGACCGCGCGCTCCTCGACGTTGGTAAACAAGGCAATCTTACGGCGCTGCTCTTCGGGCAACGGGTCCTTACTGCGGCACAGCAGGATGTCCGGCTGGATGCCAATACCGCGCAGCTCCTTCACGGAATGCTGTGTGGGCTTGGTCTTGATCTCGCCACCCGCCACCACCGGCACGAGCGTTAGGTGCATGTACAGACAGTTGCTGCGACCGAGCTCCACGCCGAGCTGGCGAATAGCTTCCAGAAACGGCAGCGACTCAATGTCGCCGACCGTACCGCCAATCTCCACCATGCACACATCGGCGTCGCCTGCGCCGAGCTTGATGCTGCGTTTGATTTCATCGGTGATGTGCGGAATGACCTGCACGGTAGCGCCCAGATAATCGCCGCGACGTTCCTTGGCGATGACGCGTTCGTAGATGCGTCCCGTGGTGAAGTTGCTGTTGCGGGTGCTGACCGTGCGCACGAAGCGCTCGTAATGCCCGAGATCGAGATCGGTTTCACCACCATCGGCAGTGACAAACACCTCACCGTGCTGAAACGGGCTCATCGTGCCCGGATCCACGTTGATATAGGGGTCAAGCTTGATCATGCTGATCTTGAGCCCGCGAGCCTCGAGAATGGCGCCCAGCGAAGCCGAAGCGATTCCCTTGCCCAGCGAGGACACCACACCACCCGTCACGAATACAAAACGCGCCATGGAATACACCGTCGCCGCGGTCCTGAGGACCGTGGCCGTCTGGAAACTGTTAAAAATAGGGGATGCCGTGCATCCCTAGCGACGGTAGACCAGTCTACGCGACTGGCGCCATCCATTCCACCCGCCATCCCGGTTCAGTCCCCGCCGCCAGACACTGGGCATCGAGCAAGGTGGCCCCCACCGCTACCAAAAGCCCCGTCCCAGGCGTGCACAGCGCCTCGCTGAGCGATTCGAGTGGCACCTGCCAGAGGAAGGGCACTTCATCCCGCAGCCAAGGGGGAATGGCCGCTGCCTGCAACAGCTTGCGCACTTCCTGATGTACCTGCACCGTGCCTAGGCGCCGCCGCAGCCGCTCCCCACCCACGCGGCCACGCACTACCCAAGCCTGCGCCGCCTCTTGCCGTAAGCGCGGTCCACTGCTCGTAGCGGTCAGGCGTAGCCATCCCGCCGCCCCCAAATCGAGGGCGGTTCCGTCTAGCGGCACGGGCAAACCCGCCATGCGCACCTGCTCTTGACGCCAAGGTGGCAGGGGTGGCGCGGCCGCACTCAGGCGCTGCACCAACGTCGGGCCGGTGGTCCGGCGCAAATAGAGCCGCCCACGCCAACTATGCACTTCGCTGGGCCCCCAACGGACACAAGGGGCCGTATCGCCCCGCGCCTCTAACAGTTGGACCGTCAGCGTACCCACGCGTGCCGTGGGCGGGGAACGATGCCCGGCGCCGCGCACCCAAGCGCGCACTACCTGCGCCCGTCTGGCCAGCGGCAGCCGCGCCAGACCGGCCACCTCCAAGGTGTCTTGGGCCGCAGTGGGAAAGACCGGCAGCGCAGGACAGGAGAACGGCGCCAACAACGGGGCCAGGTCCTTGAGCACGGCGGCGTCGACCACGCTCAGCGCGTCCTGCAGGTGCCCGGCGGCCCGAGCCAGCGTGGTGGCTGCTCCCGGCCAACGGGCCGTCAGCGCCGGCCACAGCGCCTGACGCAAGTAGACACGGTCCAGATGGGGGTCGTCGTTCATCGGATCAGCGGTGAAATGTCGCCCAGCTTGCAGCCCATACCCAGCCCCAGCGCGGCGCAGCGCACTACGCGTCGTGCCAAGCAACGGCCGCCCATGCCAGCCCTGCCCCAGCCGTGCCACCCAAGGCATGGCCGCCAGCCCCTCAAGACCCGCACCGCGCAAGGCCTGCAGCAGGAACGTTTCCGCTTGGTCATCCGCGTGGTGGGCAGTCAGCAGCCAACTGTCGGCCGGCAACCAGCCGGCCAAGGCCTGGTAACGGTGCAGTCGCGCGATGGCTTCCACGCTGTCACCCGGCGCCAGGGGAATCGACAGCCGCAGCAGGGCGCAGTCGAGCCCGACGGCATGGGCAGCAGCGACCGCCGCCAACTGCAGGTGGTCGGCGGCCGGACTCAGCCCGTGGTGGCAATGCACGGCTGCCAGCGTCGGCGGCTGCGACCAGCCGGCGGCGGCCCACGCAGCGTTATCGAAGCGCGCCAGCGCCCATAGGAGGGCCGCGGAATCTTCACCCCCGGAGACCGCCACCACCAACTGGGACGGCACTGCAGCGCCGGCAATTGCCGGCGCGAGCGAATCGAGGGCGGCACGCGCATGGGCGCGTGTCAGAGCGCGTGTCAGGCCAACCTGTAACTGTCCGGCCAATGACTCCGGTGGCGTGGCAGTAGAACGCACAGACATCAGGCGACGCGGAAGACACCGAAACTATCAATCCGCTGCGCGCGCTGCGCCAAGCGCTCCGTGGGCGATAAAGCTGTCAGGAGATCGAGGTGGCGCAGCAGGGCCCCCTTGACCGTTTCAAGCGTGGCCTGCACGTCACGATGCGCGCCGCCCAACGGCTCGGGCAGAATTTCGTCGATCAGCCGGAGGCTTTTCAGTCGCTCGGCGGTGATGCCCATCGCCTCCGCAGCAATTTCCTTCTTGTCCGGACTTTTCCACAGAATGCTGGCGCAGCCTTCTGGTGAAATCACCGAATACACACTGTATTGCAGCATCAGCAACCGGTCACAAACACCAATCGCCAGTGCCCCCCCCGAACCGCCTTCCCCAATGACTGTGCTGATGATCGGCACGCTCAGTTGCGCCATTTCAAACAGATTGCGGGCAATGGCCTCGCTCTGATTGCGCTCCTCGGAACCGATCCCTGGATAAGCCCCTGGCGTATCAATAAAAGTAATGATCGGCAGACTGAAGCGTTCGGCAGTGCGCATCAGTCGCAGCGCCTTGCGGTAACCCTCGGGCTTTGGCATGCCATAGTTGCGACGCACGCGTTCCTTGGTGTCACGCCCTTTTTGGTGCCCGATAATCATCACCGGGCGACCATCGATGCGCGCCGGACCGCCCACAATCGCTAGGTCGTCGGCATACATACGGTCCCCATGCAGCTCCTGAAAGTCGGTGCACAGCAGGGCGATATAGTCGAGCGTGTAGGGCCGTTGCGGATGACGCGCCAACTGCGCCACCTGCCAGGGGGTGAGGTTGGAAAAAATACTGCGCGTGAGTGCGCGACTCTTGGCACGGAGGCGGTTCACCTCCTCCACGATGTTAATCGCCGAATCGTTGCCGAGAAAACGCAGTTCCTCGATCTTTGCTTCGAGCTCAGCGATGGGCTGCTCAAAATCCAGAAAATTTAAATCCATGGCTTCCTACTCTCCTGGCGGCCCCCAGGGGCGGCATGGGCGCTGCGCGCACCATAGCCGCGCCGGGCGCGGGTGACAAGTCATCCTTACGGCACCCCAGCGGGGCATCGGGGCCGTTAATCGGTCTTTGGCGCGTAAAGCAGCCGCCAGCCATCCCGGCCGACCACCTGCCCCACCCGTTCAAGCAGCTCGCGCACCGGCTTCACACTCCAGCTCTCCGCCAGGTCCACACGAGCACTGCCCGCCTCCCCAGCATAGTGCACCGCGACCGCGCAGCGCCCAGCGCGATAGGGCCGCAAGGCCTCCTCCAGCTGTTGCACCAGCTTCACACCTGCTCCATTGGTAGCGCTGTCCGGCCAACGGATCAGCAAACGTCGTGCATCCCGTTCGCGCAGCGTATGCAATGACTGTAGCTTCTTGGCATTTAAGCGCCAGTCTTCGATGAAGTCATCGAAGCGCAACTGGCCTTCGACGAGCACCAAGGCGTCCTTTTGCACCAATTCACGGTGCTGCTGCGCCAGCTCGTCGAACAACTGCACTTCCATGCGAGCACTGCCGTCGTCGAGCACCAAAATGGTACGGTTGTTGCGCTTGCGCACCTCAAGCACCAACCCGGCGACCGTGACATTCTTGCCGCCATTCCAGCGCTGTTCGCCGGCGACCGGCTTGGCACCAGCGCCAACTTCCACGAGCCTTCCAGAGGCAAACTGTTTCACTTCACCCGCGAATTCATCGAGCGGATGGCCAGTCAGGTAGAGCCCAAGCGTGTCGCGTTCGCCCTGCAAACGCTCACGCTCGGACCACTCGGGCAGCTGTTTGAGCGCCACCTGCCCCACCTCCGGCGTGCTGACCACGGACAGTCCGAACAGATCGTCCTGACCGGTGCTGGCGGCGCGCAGGTTCTGCTCGCCAAGCTGCATCGCTGCGGGAAGTGAAGCCGCCAGCGTGGCGCGGGTGTGGCCAAAGCTGTCCATACAGCCCGATTTAATGAGCGCCTCTAGCGTGCGGCGATTGGCTTTCTGTAAGTCCAGTCGCTGGCATAGATCCGCCAAATCGGCGAAGGGGCGCGAAATTCGCTCTTCCATAATCGACTGCACGGCGCCCTCGCCCACGCCCTTCACCGCGCCTAGTCCATAGCGGATAGTGCGTGGATCATCGACCGTGAACAGGTAGTGCGAATGGTTGACGTCTGGCGGTAGCACCTTCAGGTCCATCGCCTTGGCTTCATCAATGAGCGTCACCACCTTGTCGGTCTTATCCATGTCAGACGACAGTACGGCCGCCATGAAATCTGCCGGGTAGTGCACCTTCAGCCAGGCCGTTTGATAGGACAACACGGCGTAAGCCGCCGAATGTGATTTATTAAAACCGTAACCGGCGAACTTCTCCATCAGGTCGAAGATATGCGCCGCCGTCGCTTCTTCCACCCCGCCCGCCACCGCGCCATCCACAAAGATAGAGCGTTGCTTGGCCATTTCCTCCGGTTTTTTCTTGCCCATCGCGCGGCGCAGCATGTCGGCGCCACCGAGCGTGTAGCCAGCCAGTACCTGCGCGATCTGCATCACCTGTTCTTGATACAGGATGACCCCATGCGTGGGCTTGAGGATGCCCGTCAGGCGCGGATGTAGGTAGTCGATCGGCCCGTCGCTACGGCCATGCTTGCGATCCACATAGTCGTCCACCATGCCAGACTCAAGCGGACCCGGTCGGAACAAAGCCACCAGCGCCACAATATCGTCGAAGCAGTCCGGTTGGAGCCGTCGCTCCAGGTCTTTCATGCCACGGCTTTCCAGCTGGAAAACCGCGGTGGTCTTGCAGGCCTTAAGCAAGGTATAGGTCGCCGCATCGTCCAGCGGCAGCAAGTTCACATCGAGTGGTGCCTCGCCGGTTTTCGCACGGGTGGCATTGATACTGCGTAGCGCCCAATCGATAACCGTCAGCGTACGCAGCCCGAGAAAGTCGAATTTCACTAAGCCGGCAGCCTCGACGTCGTCCTTGTCGAATTGGGTGACCACGCTGCCACCACCCTCTTCACAGTAGAGCGGTGCAAAGTCGGTCAGCACCGAAGGCGCAATCACCACACCACCGGCATGCATGCCAGCATTGCGCGTCAAACCCTCTAGCTTCAGCGCCAGGTCGATCACTTCGCGCACGTCCGGGTCAGTCTCGTAGAGCTTGCGCAGCTCCTCTTCCTTCTTCAGTGCGTCTTTCAGCTCAATGCCAATCTCGAAGGGAATGAGCTTAGCGATACGGTCACACAAGCCGTAGCTCTGACCGAGGACCCGGCCTGCATCGCGGACCACGGCTTTCGCCGCCATGGTGCCGTAGGTAATAATCTGGGAAACGCGATCACGGCCGTACTTATCGGCCACGTAATCGATCACCCGGTCGCGGCCTTCCATACAGAAGTCCACGTCGAAGTCCGGCATGGATACTCGTTCCGGGTTCAAGAAGCGTTCGAAGAGCAGATCGTGCTGCAAAGGGTCCAGATCCGTGATGCCCAGCGTGTACGCTACCAACGAGCCTGCGCCAGAACCACGGCCCGGACCGACCGGTACGCCATTGCTGCGCGCCCAACGGATGAAATCGGCCACGATCAGGAAGTAGCCCTCAAACCCCATGTTGCAGATGCAATCGAGCTCGAGTTGCAGACGCTCAAGGTAAGCCTCGCGCGGCAGCGGACGAATCAGCAACTGCGGGAAGGCCACCAGTGCTGCCAGACGATCTTCCAGGCCTCGCGCGGCTTCAACCCGCAGAAAGCCTGCGGTCGTCAGACCCTCCGGAACCGGGTACTCGGGTAAAAAACTGACGCCGAGGCGAACCTCAAGCGAGCAACGCCGGGCGATTGCCAAGGTGTTGTCGCAGGCGCCTGGGAGGTCAGCGAACAGCTCCCGCATGGCCGCAGGCGTACGTAGAAACTGTTGGTCGGAATAGATTCGCGGGCGGGTGGTGTCCGCCAACTGACGACCTTCGTGGATGCAGACCCGTGCCTCGTGAGCTTCGAAATCCGTTTGTTCGAGAAAGCGTACGTCGTTGGTGGCCACCAGTGGTGCAGGCAACTCTTGTACCAACGCCAACGTCGCGTCGATCAAGGCTTCTTCCTGTGGGCGACCAGTGCGCTGCACCTCAAGGTAGTAGCGATCACCAAACAACGCGAGCCAGCCCTGCAACAGGCGGCTGGCCTCCTCTTGGCGGCCGCCGAGCAGTGCCCGTCCCACGTCCCCTTCACGACCACCCGATAACGCGATCAGCCCCTGGGTGGCGGCAGGTGTCAGCCAGGCGCGGTCGCAGACCGGCACCCCTTTGGACTGGCCCTCAAGCCAGGTACGCGATACCAGCCGGGTCAGGTTGCGATAACCAGCGAGGTTCTGGCAGAGCAGCGTTAAACGGCTGTACTCCACCGTTGCCGCGCCCGTTAATGGTCCGCTGGTCGCCTCCCCCGCCCGTGCACCAGCCCGCAGCCAAAGATCGACACCCACCAATGGCTTCAAGCCCTGACTTTGTGCCGCCTTGTAAAACTTCACCATGGAAAACAGGTTGCCCTGGTCCGTGACCGCCACCGCAGGCATGCCTGCGGCGACGCAGGCGGTCACCAGTTCATCGACCCGTACCACGCCATCGACCAAGGAGTACTCGCTGTGCAGCCGCAAGTGAACAAAGCTCATGGCCAGTTCCCGGCGGCGGTGCGCGGCACTGCGCCGCTGGCACCTGCAGCGACCAAGGCGCGTTGTTCAATCGTCTTACGGACCGGCGCAAAACTGCGTCGGTGCAGAGCACACGGCCCAAGCGCGCGCAATGCCGCCAGATGTTGGGGCACCGGGTACCCTTTATGTACTGCAAAACCATAGCCCGGATAGTCCGCCTCGGCGGCTTCCATCCAGTCGTCCCGCCAAGTCTTGGCCAGAATACTGGCGGCTGACACCACCGGCACCGTGGCATCGGCTTTCGGTAACGCCAGGAACGCGGCGCTAAAACCCAAACCCTGGGTATCAGGCAGCCGATTGCCGTCGATCACCACCCGTGCCGGCGCCACGCCCAGCGCCAGGAGTGCGCGGCGCATGGCCAAGAGCGTGGCCTGCAGGATGTTCAACTCGTCGATCTCCGCTGCCTCGGCAATACCCAGGCCATAGGCCAATGCCACTGCTCGAATCTGCGGTGCCAGCGCGTCGCGGCGCGCGCGGGTGAGTTGTTTGGAGTCCGCCAACCCGGGCAGCTGAAACTCCGCGGGCAGGATCACTGCTGCCGCCACGACCGGCCCCGCCAAGGGACCCCGTCCGGCTTCGTCTACCCCGGCCAGTAGAGCCACCCACGAAGCGCCAAGGGACTGCGGCTCTGAGATCACGAGCCGCGCCCACTCACTGCCGCTTTAGCAACAGCGGCCTGCGCCAAGCGCAGCACCGCCGCAGCGGCCCGCGCGCTGGCGCCCTGACGCAACTGCTGGTGCAAGGCCATGAACCGTTGCTCCAGCAGCGCCACGCGCGAGGGATTGTCGAACCAGTCGAGCAGCGCTTGACCGAGCGCCGGCCCATTGGCTGCCTCTTGGAAAAACTCCGGTACCACCGCTTCGCCCGCCAACAAATTGGGTTGGGAAAAGTACGGCGCTTTCATCAGACCGAACCACCGGAACGCTGCTGCGGTCGGTGTTGCCAGCCGGTACGCCACCACCATGGGGCGCTTGCATAGCGTGGCTTCAAGCGTAGCCGTCCCCGACGCCACCAACACCACATCAGCCGCCGTCATCGCCGTCCGTGCCTCACCGTCCAGCACCCGCACCGGCCCACCGTCAGCCACCGCCCAGGCAGACTCAAACAAACCCCGCGCCGCAGCATTGGCCATCGGCGCCACAAACTGCACTCCCGGCAGGCGGGTACGTAACCAGCGACAAGCGGCAGCAAACTCCGGCGCCAGCCGCTCCACCTCGCTGCGCCGACTGCCCGGCAGTACCGCTACGATAGGGCCCACGGGTGGTAACCCCAGCGCCACCCGCGCCGCCATCCGGTCAGGCAGCAACGGACACTGCTCGGCCAGCGGATGTCCCACAAACGTCGCTTGGAGACCATGACCGGCATAAAACGGTGCCTCGAACGGCAGCAGGCACAGCACTTCATCTAGCGCTGCGGCCATCGACGCGACGCGCCCCTGCCGCCAAGCCCAGACTTGTGGACTGACATACTGCACCGTCGCAATCCCGGCGGCATGCAATCGTGGTGCGACGTTGAGATTGAACTCCGGCGCATCGATACCGACAAAAACATCTGGCGGTTCCGCGAGGAATGTTTTCACCACCCGCCGGCGCAGCCGCAGCAAAGCCGGCAGATGCCGTAACACCTCAAACAAGCCCATGACGGCCAACTCTTCGGCTTCTGCAAGGACCCGACAGCCCTCTGCGCGCATGTTGGGGCCGGCAATTCCCGTGAAGAGCGTATCGGGAGCACGTGCGAGAATTTCGCGCATCAACGCAGCGCCGAGGTTATCCCCGGACTGTTCGCCAGCGACGATGCCGATACGCAAACCGGCCATTGGCGCGCCTTCAGCGGATGAGCGAGCGCGTAATGCGCGGGAAAAACTCGAGTAGCAACGCGAGCTCTGGTTGCGTCACCGCCAAACGCTGCAGCTCCGCCTCTGCTTCGGCGAACTTTAGCCCCTGACGGTACAGGATCCGGTAGGCCTGTTTGATATTGCTGACCTGCTCGGGAGAAAACCCACGGCGCTTCAATCCTTCGGCGTTGATGGTTACCGGCGCTGCAGGCGAACCTGCCACCATCACATACGGCGGCACGTCGCGCGTGGCCGCGGCATTGTTCGCCAGAAAGGCGTGAGCGCCTACCTTGCAAAACTGGTGTACCGCCGCATAGCCCGAGAGGATGACCCAGTCATCCAGCTCTACATGCCCGGCCAGTGCCGTGCAGTTAGAAAGTACGCAGCGATCTCCCACCACACAGTCGTGGCCGACATGCGAATAGGCCATAAACAGGTTGTCGCTGCCGACCCGGGTTATGCCGTGCCCCAGCGCCGTACCGCGGTTCACTGTGCAACTCTCGCGGAACACATTGCGGTCGCCAACCACCAACTGTGTCGGCTCGCCTTGGTATTTTTTGTCCTGTGGTGCATCGCCAATCGAGGCGAACTGAAACACATGATTGTCCCGACCGAGAACGGTCGGGCCATTGACCATGGCGTGCGGCGCGATAATGGTACCGGCTCCGATGACGACATCGTCGCCAATCACGGCAAATGCACCCACCGTCACGCCCGTGTCGAGATGGGCTTTTGGAGAAATCGCCGCGCGCGGATCGATCATGCGGCGTCCCCTGCGTCCGCCTCCACATTGCCGGCGTCCGGCTGGGGCGGTTTCGCCTGGCGAGCGCTAGACCCCGTCTCCGGAGCCACCATCATCGTGGCACTGCAGACTTCAAAGCCGTCTACCGTGGCCTTGGTCGCAAACTTCCAGATTCCCCGAATAGCCCGCAGCAGCGTGGCCTCCAGAATAATCTGGTCGCCTGGCATCACGGGACGTCGAAAGCGCGCATCGTCTATGCCGACGAAATAAAACTTACTGTCTTCGTCCGGCACGATATTGACCGTGCGAAAGGCCAAGATGCCACAGGTCTGGGCCAGCGCTTCGAGGATCATGACCCCGGGCATGACCGGACGGTGCGGAAAATGCCCGGAAAAAAATGGCTCGTTAACGGTGACGTTCTTGAGCGCACGGATGGTTTTTCCAGGCTCGCAGGTCAGCACCCGGTCCACCATCAGGAACGGGTAACGGTGTGGCAGCTGCTTACGCACTGCATCAATATCCATGTAGGGCTCTGCGCTCATGCTTCCTCGTTCACGCTACTGGGTCAGGCGTGCTGTCTGCGTCCGGGTCAGGAGCGGCGGCCGAGCCACCTTCCAGGTTTTTGACGCGTGCCACCAATTTATCTAGGCGCTTCAGGTGCGCCACGGTACGACGCCACTTGGAGGCCTCTTCCATGGGCACGCCGGAGGAGTATACCCCCCTCTCACGCACCGAATGACTGACCAGCGTCAGACCCGTGATGATGCTCCCATCGGCAACGCTGATATGCCCGACGAAGCCGACCATGCCGCCAATAATGCAGCGCTTGCCGATGGTGGTGGAACCAGAAATACCGGTACAGGCAGCAATGGCGGTATGGGCGCCAATGCGTACGTTGTGGCCGACCTGAATCTGGTTATCGAGGCGCACGTCCTCCTCGAGCACGGTATCGCCAATGGCGCCCCGATCGATCGTGGTGTTAGCGCCAACCTCACAGTCGTCGCCGATGACTACCCCACCCACCTGCGGCACCTTCACCCAGCCATCAGTGTCCGGCGCGAGGCCGAAACCATCGCCGCCAACCACCACGCCAGGATGCAAAATCACCCGCCGACCGAGCCTGACCCGTTCACCCAGCGTCACGCGTGCCACCAGTCGCGTGTCCTCGCCGAGCACGCAGTCCGCGCCAATAACGCATCCCGGACCAATGAAGGCGCGTTCGCCCACGTGTACACCGGGGCCCACATAGGCCAGCGGCGCCACGTGGGCGGTGGCCGCTATCCGAGCAGTCGGGTCGATGACGGCCGTCGCATGGCACCCGGGAACGGCACTGGCCACCGGGTGCAACACCTGCGCAATGCGCGCATACGCGGCATAGGGATTGGCCGCGACAAGAGTCGCACCAGGAGCGGCCGGTGCGGAACGCGCGTCCACCACGACCACGGTGGCCGCAGTACCGGCCAGATAGCGACGGTATTTGGGATTGGCGAGAAAGGACAAGGTGCCAGGGCGGGCGTCTTGTAGGGTAGCGACGGCCTCGACCTCGAGTGCGGGGTCGCCCCGCAACTCGAGACCGAAACGGACTGCTAGTTCGCCGAGAGTAGCCACGGGTGCAGACGCCAACGGGCGCGGGTGCTGCGAACCGTGGCCGCGGGCCTTCAGTGTGCCGGCGCTGCCGCTGGCTTCGGCGCTGCAGCCGGCGCCGTGGCCGGCTTGGACTGCAGGTTCTGCAGCACTGGACCGGTGATATCCAGCGACGGCGTGGCGAACAGCACGCCATCCGCGAGCACGAGGTCAAAGCCACTGGCCTTGGCGTAAGTCTGCACTTCCTGCAGCACCACGCGTTGCACACGGGACAGTTCCTCATTACGACGGACGTTGACGTCCTCCTGGAACTCATTGGCGCGACGGGTGAGTTCACGCTCTGCATCACGCAGTTCGCGCTCCGTCTTGTTCTTCTCGGCCTCGCTCATGGTCGCGCCCTGTGTGCGCGCCTTTTCCTGACGGGCCTTGAGGTCCTTTGCTGCCTGCTCCAGCTGCCGCTGCTTCGGACCGAACTCGGCCTCAAGTGCGGCAATGGCGGTCTTGGCCTGCGGCGATTCCTGAACCAAACGCGCCGGATCTACGACGCCGATTTTAAGGTCCACCGCCAACGCCGGCGTAGCCGCCGCCAGAGTGGACACGGCCAGCACAGCTGCAAAAGAAGTTGCTAAGGAAAACTTGGCACGGGTCATGGGAGATTCCGTTGTTGGAGAAATGAAAACGTGGAACTCAGCGCTGATGCTGTGCTACCTACGGGTCAGAACGCATTACCAATGGAGAACTGGAACGTTTCCTTCTCGTCCGGGAAGATGACGCTCGTGCCCTTTTCGGGGTTGAGCGGCATGGCCAGGCTGAAACGGAAAATACCGAGAGGTGCTAGCCACTGCGCAGCGAGCCCCGCCGACTGACGCAATTTACCATAGCTGAACCCATAGTCGACTGGGGTAACGCCATCGCGACCAATGAACTTGACGCCACCGGTAGAAAACACGTTACCCATGTCGTAGAACAGGCTGACACGCACACTGCTCTTCCACTTGTCCGGGGTCGGCAGCAGCAGCTCCGCGCGAGTGATCACCTTTAAGTTGCCGCCATAGGGGTTACCGAAGGTGTCTTTCGGGCCGAGACGGCTTTCGCGGTAACCACGAATACTGTCTGGGCCACCACCAAAGAAGTTCTTATAGGGTGGCAGCGCCGTAGTGCCGCCCAGTGCCTGACCGTAGCCGACTTCAGCCGTCAGCGCCAAAGCGAACTTACCGAACAAGGGCACAAACTTCAGGAAGTCGTAACTGACGGTGGCGTACTGCACTTCACTGCCAGGCATGGCATAGCTGAGCTGCAGCGCGCTGCGCATGCCGCGGTCGGCAAAGATCGACCGGTTACGGGTGTCATAGGCCCAACCCGCCACCAATTCGTAAGTGGTGAACTGGCTGCCATAAAAGCTGACAGAGCCCAAGCCGTTACCCAGATTCTCGATGCGCTGGTAGGCCTTGCCGTTCTCGCGCACCCAATCCACCGCCTGCTTTGCACTGCCGTTGGTGCTGGTGAGCAGCTCCGAACGCTGCAAAGCCAGACCGAAGCGAATGGACTGGTATTCGCTGATCGGGTAGCCGTATTCCAGTGCCGCGGTAGCGGTCTTGGTGGAGAAGTCCGAGGCCGCCGAGACAAACTGGGTGATGTCGCGATACACCAGTGAAACGGTGCGGGCGATACCGTCGATATTAATAAACGGGTCGGTATGCGAGAAGCTGTAGACCTTGGAATATTTGCCGGCGTTAATTTCCGCCTGCACGCGCTGGCCCGTACCCATGAAATTGGAGTGCGTAAAGTTGCCGTTGAGCATGATGCTCTGCGAGGCAGAGTAGCCCAGGCCGCCACCGAACTGGCCAGGTAACCCTTCCTTCACTTTAAAGCTCACGTCAACCAGATCGGCCGTACCTTGTACGGGCTTGTTCTCGAACTCTACCTTCTCCACATAAGGCAGGCGCTGCAAGCGTTCCTTAGAACGTTCCACCGCCGAATTCGACAGCCATGCCCCTTCGAACTGACGCATCTCGCGGCGCAGCACCACGTCGTTGATGCTCTC
Source organism: Gammaproteobacteria bacterium (assembly GCA_947469285.1). Lineage (GTDB taxonomy): Bacteria > Pseudomonadota > Gammaproteobacteria > Steroidobacterales > Steroidobacteraceae > CAIOHZ01. The sequence goes on along the minus strand of CANIOW010000023.1, from coordinate 22,318 downwards.
AGTTCCCTCGAAGTTCACATGCCGCACATAGACGCGGTTACCTGCGTCCACAAAGAACGTGATCGACACGGTTTTCTTTTCCGGGTCAGTGGTCGGCACCGGCTCGATTTTTGCGAACGCGTAGCCGTCGGCCCCGAGTCGCAGGTTGATCAACTCCTGAGACTGCGTCATCAACTTGCGGTTGAAAGTCTGCCCCGGGCTCATCAGGAGGAAATTGCGCAGCTCGGCCTCGGCCACTGGCAAGTTACCCGCAATCTTCACTTCCGATATCTTGTAAACATCACCTTCGGTGACGTTCATGGTAATAAAAATATCGTCCTTAGCCGGCGCGATGGACACCTGCGTGGAGTCCGCTTGGAAATTGGCATAGCCACGGTCCATGTAAAACGACCGCAATTTCTCGAGGTCCCCTTGCAGGGTTTCCTTCGAGTAGCGATCATCTTGCTTGTACCAACTTAGCCAGTTCGGCGTCTTCAGTTCAAACGCTTCGCGGATTTCTTTGTCCGTGAACGAGGTATTACCCACCACGTTAATCTGCCGGATACGTGCGCGCTTACCTTCCTTGATCTTGATAGCGATGCGCACTTTATTACCCGGCACATCTTCCACCTTGACGTCCACTTTCACCGCGTACTTGCCACGGCTGTAGTACTGGTCGGTGAGATAACCGGTGACATCTTCCAGCACCGAACGATCGAACGTCTTGCCCGTGGCCAGACCCACCCCCCGCAGACTTTTCTGCAGGTCCTCGGTCTTGATGTCTTTGTTGCCATCGAGGGTAAAGCTCTCGATGGAGGGCCGTTCCTGCACCACCACCACCAAGGTATTACCGTCACGACGCAATTCCACGTTCTTGAAAAAGCCGGTGGCATACAACGCACGCAATGCCTCTTCGACCCGCGTGGGGCCGAGCCGATCGCCAATGGCCACCGGCAGGTAATTAAATACCGTTCCTTCAGCAATGCGCTGCAGTCCTTCGACCTTGAGGTCGCTGACGGTGAACACCGCATCACCAATGACCGCGTCCTGGGCCATGCCCAGACCCGACAGCGCACCGGCAGTACTTGGAAGGTCGGCCGCCATAGCGGTTCCCGGCAGCGCCGTGGCGGTACCGGCGAGCAGCACCCAGGCCACGGCCTGACGCAGGGCGCATGGCGCGCAGCTGGGGTTCAGCGGAAGTCGTCGCATGATGTCCGGAATCTCCCGCAGCTAACCGAAGTGCCGCGCAATGTCATTATAAAAAGCCAGCCCCATCAGCAACACGAGCAGCCCCATGCCAGCCTGCTGGCCGAACTGCTGCACCCGCTCCGAGAGGGGCTTCCCCTTCAGGAATTCAGCCAGTTGGAACACCACCTGGCCACCATCAAGTACCGGGACAGGCAACAAGTTGAGCACAGCGAGGCTCAGGCTGATGACCGCCAAGAACTGCAGATAGTACCCGGGTCCTTCAAGCGCCGTCACGCCGGCTGCAGTCGCGATGCTAATTGGGCCACTGATATTCTTCACCGAAACACTGCCGGTGAACATGCGGGCGAGGAATTCGAGGGTCAGCGCCGACTTTTCCCAGGTTTCACGCAGGGCTGGGCGTATGGCCGCCAGCGGCCCGTACTGCTCACGCGTTTCCATGCCGGGGGGCCAGCCCCCAACCACGCCCGGGGTAATTCCGATGCGCCCCACCGTCCGTGCCCCGTCCTGCACCGCCGCCACCACGAGCTCTACGCTCTGCACGGCCGTGCCGCGGCGAAACTCCAGGCGCAGCGCAGCACCAGGCCGCGGAGCTATCTGCGCCACCACGTCTGCAAAATCGGCCACGGGCCTGCCCGCCACCCGCACCAGCACATCGCCAGCATGCAGGCCTGCCCGCTCAGCCGGCTGCCCCGGGACGACGGTTCCAATCACCGGTGGCAGCAAGGGGCGGGTGAACTGGAACCCTAAACCCGCCGACCAGGCACCCGGCTCGGTGACGCCCAAACGCTGCGCTGGTGGCACCACCAGCGACAAAGAGCGTTCATGACCGCCCACACCCCGCACGCGCAATGTCAACTCACCATCACGCACCACGCCAGCAATCATGGCCAGCAGCGCCGCCTCACGGGTAGACACCGCAGCCTCGTCCACCGTCAGCAATTCATCGCCGCTACGCAAGCCAGCGACCGCCGCCGCGGCGCCCGCTCGCACCTCGCCCACCACCGGACGCAGGCCCGGTACGCCGGCCTGAAACAGCACCCAAAACGCCAGTAGCGCAAACAGCAAGTTAGCGCCAGGTCCGGCCAACAGCATGAGGATGCGTGCCCACACCGGGCGTCCCTGAAAAGAGGCCTGGCGGTCAGCGGGGGATACTTCACCCTCGCGAGCATCGACCAAGCGCACATAGCCGCCAAAAGGCAACAGGCCAATCTTGTATTCCGTCCCGTCGCGGCCCATGCGGCTCCACACGGTGCGCCCAAAACCCACCGAGAAGCACAGCACCCGGAAGCCCAGCTTGCGGGCCACCCAAAAATGACCGAATTCATGCACCGCAATAAGCAGGCCAATGGCCACGAGGAAGGCGATCAGTGTTACCGGCAGGAAAGTCAGCATGCAATCGCTCCACGGGCCGCCCCGGCCACCGCCACCCGATGGCGTTCCACGAATCTGCCGGCAGCCTGGCGGGCCACAGCATCGGCACCGAGCACCTGCTCAAGCGTGTCAGCCGGTGTGACCGGCAGCAACGACATGACCTCTTCAATGACCGCAGTGATGCCTGGGAAGTTCAATTCTCCGGCCAGAAAGGCGGCCACGGCCACCTCGTTAGCGGCATTCAGAACCGCGGCAGCGGTGCCGCCGGCTGCAGCCGCGGCCCGCGCCAACCGCAACGCCGGAAAGCGCACCACATCCGGCGCTTCGAAGTTCAGTTGCGCGACGGTCAGCAAGTCGAGGCGTGGCGCGCCAGATTCGATGCGGGCTGGCCAGGCCAGCGCCTGCGCGATGGGAGTGCGCATATCCGGCGCCCCCAACTGCGCCAGCAGCGACCCATCCACGTATTCCACCAGCGAATGAACAATGCTCTCGGGATGCACCACGATGTCGATGTTCGCCGTGGACAGGCCAAACAACCACTGTGCTTCAATCAACTCGAGACCTTTATTCATGAGCGTGGCCGAGTCGACCGAAATCTTGCGGCCCATGCTCCATTTAGGGTGTGCGCAGGCTTCCTCCGGCGTCACGCTGTGCAGCGACGCCGCGTCCCGCCGCAGGAACGGGCCGCCGGAAGCGGTCAGCACCAGCCGGCGCACGCCCGGTACCGCGCGGCCTGCTGCCGGGCCACCGGGGAGGTCCTGTGGCAGGCACTGAAAAATAGCGTTGTGTTCGCTGTCGATGGGCAGCAGCACCGCCCCGTGGGTGGCCACCGTCTGCATCAGTAGGCCGCCGGACATGACCAACGCTTCTTTATTGGCCAGTAGCACGCGCTTGCCCGCACGGGCCGCCGCCAGCGTTGGCAGCAGCCCAGCCGCCCCCACGATCGCTGCCATGACCGCCGTGGCCTCCGGGTGCGCGGCTACCGTCGCCAGTGCCGCCGCACCACTGAGGACTTCCGTGGGCAGGCCTTCTGCTTTGAGCGCCACTGCCAAACGCGCCGCGGCCGCCCCCTCCACCAGCACCGCCACGGCGGGGCGCACCGCCCGACACTGTGCGAGCAAACGCCCATCATCGTGGTGCGCAGTGAGCGCCACCACGCGGAAACGTTCCGGATGGCGCTGCACCACGTCGAGTGTGCTACGACCGATGCTGCCGGTACTGCCCAAAATGACGAGCCCGAGAGGCCTACCGACCTGCGCTCCGTCAACGGAGCCGGTAGTAGCGCCCGCGGCGATGCTCACGGCCACTTCCCCAACAAGCACAGGCCGAGCGCGAACACCGGGACGGCGGCCGTCAGACTGTCGATGCGGTCGAGGATACCGCCATGGCCTGGCAACACACTACCGCTGTCTTTCAGGCCAGCGAAGCGTTTAAACAGGCTTTCCGTAAGATCGCCGACCACCGACACCGCGACCACCACCGCGCCCAAAAGCACGAAGTTCAGCGTCGGTGCATGAAACCACCAAGCGCCGACAGCCGCCATGCCAATGCCGAGCAACACCCCACCAGCCACGCCTTCCCAGGTCTTGCCCGGGCTGACGCGAGGCGCCAGCTTATGGCGCCCCCACGTGCGACCGGCGAAGTAGGCCCCAATATCCGCTGCCCACACCAGCATGAGCACAAACAGCACATATTCGGGGCCGTGCTCTACCTTGTCGTAGATACGCGCCAGCCCAGCCCAGGCGGGCACCAGCACGGGCAGGCCCGCAAGCGCCGCCATCACGCGGTTGATCCGGCCGGGGAAAGCCGCCAGCCAAACCAGCGCGAACACCCACCAGACGCTGACCAGCGACATCGCCAGCGTCATTTCATCGCGCTTACCCGTATGGTCCCAGGCCCAGGCACACAGCCCGGCCACCACGACCACGTAGCTCAGACGCCAATGCTGTTCGTCGATGCCAGCAAAGGCACACCACTCCCAAGCCCCAGCGAGCACCAATGCTGCAAAGAAACCAATGGCAGCGCCTTTTGGCATACCAAAGAGCACCACCAGCAGCAAAACCACGAGCACAATGGCCGTGAGGATTCGAGTTTTCAGCATACCTTCTGCGCCTCCATCTGGTCACCGGTGCGGCCAATGCGCCGTTGGCGCCCTGCGTAATCCGCGAGTGCCAAATCAAACACCTGTTCGTCAAAATCAGGCCACGCCACATCCGTGAACCACAGCTCTGCGTAAGCAAGGTTCCACAGCAGAAAATTACTGAGACGACGTTCGCCACCCGTGCGAATAAACAAGTCCGCATCGGGCAGACCAAGCTGCCCCAGCGACAACGCGCCACCGAGCCGTTCGACGTCAATGTCCGCCAGCGCCAAGGTACCTGCGAGGACCTCCGTGGCCAGTTGACGCGCGCCGCAGGCCAGGTCCCACCGACCACCATAACCAATGGCCACCACCAACTGCAGGCGATCGTTCTGCAGCGTGCGCTGTTCAGCCCGCTCCATCGCGGCCACGATCGTCGCCGGCAGGGCGCCGCGATCGCCAATGAAATGCATACGCACGCCCTGTCCACCCAACTCGTCCACTTCGCGTCCGAGGGCTTCCAGCAGCAACTGCATCAGCAACCCCACCTCCTGCGGTGGGCGGCTCCAGTTCTCGCTGGAGAAGGCAAAAATGGTTAGCACCTGCACGCCACGCGCGACGCAATGCCGCACCGTGCTGCGCACGGGCGCAACCCCAGCCCGATGACCGGCTGCTCGCGGCAACCCACGGCGCTGCGCCCAACGACCGTTGCCATCCATGACGATGACCACATGACGCGGTACAGCAGCCGCATCGGCCGCTGGCGGGAGGTTGGCGGCGGCCATGACTTCAGACCTTCATCACTTCCTTTTCTTTTTCGGCAAGCACAGCCTCGATTTCCGCAACGTATTTATCGGTGAGCTTTTGCACGTCATCGGCCGCTTTGCGTTCATCGTCCTGAGAGATTTCCTTGTCTTTCAGGAGCTCTTTAATATCGGTTAGGACATCACGACGCACAGCGCGCACCGCCACCCGCGCATTTTCCGCTTCGGATTTGGCTACTTTCACCAGGTCACGTCGACGCTCTTCCGTCAGCGGCGGAATAGAGACCCGAATGACGGCGCCTGCGGTGTTCGGCGTCAGGCCGAGATCAGACTTGTAAATGGCTTTTTCGATAGGGCCCACCATGGTCTTGTCCCACGGCGTGACCGCGAGCGTGCGGGCATCTTCGACGATGATATTCGCCACTTGTGAGATCGGCGATTCACTGCCGTAGTACTCAATTTTAAGATGTTCCAGCAAGGAGGTAGAGGCCCGTCCCGTACGCATGCGCTTGTAATCGTTACGCAGCGCAACGACGCACTTAGCCATGCGTTCAGCTCCGTCTTTCTTTAGATCGTCCAGCATCGCAGTTCCCCGGGGTGCGTGGCACCCGCTTCGACAGTGGTGGATGGGTCAGGCGTTGGCAACCAGCGTGCCCACATCCTCACCGTTGAGGATGCGCAGCAGATCACCTTCGTTGTGTAGATTAAACACCCGCAGCGGCAATGCGTTGTCACGGCACATCACCATGGCCGTGGCATCCATCACGCCAAGTCGGTCATCGAGTGCGCGGTCATAGGTCAGGCGGTTGTAACGCACCGCCCCCGGCACCTTGACCGGGTCGGCGTCATAGACGCCATCCACCTTGGTGGCCTTCAGGAGCAGATCCGCGCCAATTTCTGTGGCGCGCAAAGCGGCGGCAGTGTCCGTCGTAAAAAACGGGTTGCCAGTGCCGGCAGCGAACAGCACCACGCGGCCTTTTTCCAGATGGCGCACGGCCCGACGACGGATGTAGTCTTCGCAAACTTCGTTGATCCGCAAGGCACTCATGACGCGGGCGTGCACGCCGAGTCCTTCGAGAGTGTCCTGCATGGCCAGCGAGTTCATCACCGTGGCCAGCATCCCCATGTGGTCCCCGGTCACCCGGTCCATGCCCGCACGGGCCAGGCCTGCGCCGCGGAAGATGTTGCCGCCACCAATGACCACCGCCACTTCCGTGCCCAGCGCCAACGCATCGCGGATGTCACCGCCAATACGCCGCAGGACGGCGGTATCAATGCCGTAATCCCCAGTCCCCATCAGGGCCTCGCCCGACAACTTGAGGAGGATGCGGCGGAACCGCGGGGACAAGGGCACGGGGGCGGTTGCAGACATGGGCTACCTAGGGGGCGGGCTGGATGGTCCCAGTATACCGACCCCCGGGCAGGACGGTCAGGCCTTCGTGGCCGCCGCCACCTGCGCAGCCACTTCGGCCGCGAAGTCGGTGTGCTTCTTCTCGATACCAGCGCCGACTTCCAGGCGCGCAAAACCCGTCACCTTAGCGTTGGCGACGGCGAGCAGCTTCTCGATGGTCTGGTCCGGGTCCTTGATGAACGGCTGCCCGACAAAGGTGATTTCACCGAGGAACTTGCGGATGCGGCCCTCGGTCATCTTGAGCAGGATCTCTTCGGGCTTGTTTTTGTTTTTCTCATCGTTGCGTGCCTGGTCGACCAGAATCTCGCGCTCCTTGGCCACCACATCGCCGGGGACTGCTGCGGCATCAAGGAACTGGGGATTGGAGGCAGCCACGTGCATGGCCAGATCCTTGGCGAGGGGGGCGTCACCACCCTCCACCGCCACCAGCGCGCCAATGCGGGTGCCATGCAGGTAGGCGCCGAGCGGGCCGCTCGAGGTCAACAGCTCAAAGCGACGCACGGAAATGTTCTCGCCAATCTTGGCGATCAGGACCCGACGGCGATCGTCAAGCGTACCGCCCTCGACCGCCAACGTGAGCAAGGCCTCAATGGAGGCCGGGCGGTGGGCGAGCGCAGCAACTGCAGCCGTTTTGCCGAAGCTGATGAAATCCGCCTCGCGAGCCACGAAGTCCGTTTCACAGTTGACTTCCAGCAGCACCCCCGACTTTCCGTCGGCGGCGACCTCCACCACGATGACGCCTTCGGCGGCGATACGGCCGGCCTTCTTGTCGGCTTTGGCCAGACCAGACTTGCGCATGGCCTCGGCCGCCGCGTCCAGATCGCCACTGGCTTCGACCAGCGCTTTTTTGCACTCCATCATGCCGGCGCCCGTGCGCTCACGCAGCTGCTTCACAGCTTCAGCGGTGATATTCATGGAAAAATCCTCGGAATTTTGTCAGGGGGTTCAATGCAGACCGGCGGGCGCTCCCGATAAAGGAAACGCCCGCCGGCGAGAAGACGACCCAGGTCGCGGCGCCTAGCGCCACGCCTGAGATGCGCGCTGGTTAGCGACCAGCGCCGCCGCCGGCACCACCGCCGGGGCGGCCACGACCACCGCCGGCGCCACCGCCCGGGCGGCCACGGCCACCCGGAGCACCGCCACCGCCGCCAGGACGGCGACCCACCGGCGCCGGACGCGGACGGGTGCCATCGGCCCCCGCCACTTCCTCGCCTGGCTCAGGGGCAATCGAGGCTTCAACGCGACGACCACCGGGACGGCGACCGCGATCCGGGCCCGGACGGCGTGCACCGGCCGGCTTCGGCTTCGGCTTGCCTTCCTCGTCGAGCTCGACGAACTCGTCTTCGCCGGCCGGCATTTCCGGACCAGAGGCCATACCTTCCAGCACCGCGTCCGCGATGGCGGCAGCGTACAGGCCCACCGCGCGCATGGCGTCGTCATTGCCTGGAATGATGTAGTCCACGCCTTCCGGCGAGCAGTTGGTATCGACCACCGCCACCACCGGGATGCCGAGTTTGCGCGACTCCTGGATGGCGATGTTCTCGTGACCGACATCGATGATGAACACGACATCCGGGAGTGTCGGCATGTCCTTGATGCCACCCATGCTGCGGGTCAGCTTGTCCATTTCACGGCGCAGTAACTGCGCTTCTTTCTTGCCGCGACGCTCGAGGGTGCCGTTGGCGGTCATTTCCTCGAGTTCAGCCAGGCGCTTGATGGACTGACGGATGGTTTTAAAGTTGGTGAGCATACCGCCCAGCCAGCGCTGGTTGACGAAGGGCATGCCACAACGCACGGCCTCGCGCTGAACGGCTTCACGAGCCGAACGCTTGGTGCCCACAAACAGCACGCGCCCACCATCACCGACGATATTTTTGATAAAGGCGGCGGCCTCATTGAACATGGGCGCCGTTTTTTCAAGATTGATGATGTGGATACGGTTACGCTCACCAAAGATGTACGGAGCCATCTTGGGGTTCCAGAAGCGCGTCTGGTGTCCGAAGTGGACACCGGCTTCCAGCATTTCACGCATGGATACGGTCGGCATGGTCATCAGCTCCTGGGGTTGTTCCTCCGCAAACCCGCATGCAGCGACCGGTGTGGGCGGGAAACCTGAAATTGGTTCCCCGGGCAGCACCGGCACCCCGCCGCACGTGTCGATTTGCGTGTGGATTGAATTGCCAAAAAAAGCCCGGTTTTATACCATACGGGGCTAGCCGATTCAATGGCTTGCCTTTTGTCCCGCTCCTCCCTCTCCTCCCGCAGGCCCCATGCAAGTCATCCTAAAAACCCCCGCCGAGCAGGCCGCCATGCGCGTCGCGGGGCGGCTCGCCGCCGACTGCCTCGACATGATTGGTGAACATATCCAGCCGGGGATGACCACTGGGGATATTGACACCCTCTGCCACCGCTACCATGTAGAAGTGCAGGATGCCATTCCGGCGCCACTGAACTACCGGGGCTTCCCGAAGAGCGTCTGTACTTCGGTGAACCACGTGGTCTGTCATGGTATCCCCGGTGAAAAACGTCTCAAAGCCGGTGACATCGTCAATATCGACGTCACCGTCATCAAGGACGGCTTCCACGGCGATAGCAGCCGCATGTACTTCGTCGGCACGCCGAATGTACAGGCACGCCGGCTGGCCGAAACCTGTCATGAGGCGCTGTGGCGCGGCATTGAACTGGTCCGTCCGGGCCTGCATTTGGGCGATCTGGGGCATGCCATCCAGACCTATGTCGAAGCCCAGGGCTTTTCCGTGGTCCGTGAATATTGCGGCCACGGCATCGGACGAATCTTCCACGAGGACCTCCAGATTCTCCATTACGGCACGCCGGGCGAGGGTCTGGCGCTGGAAGCCGGCATGATTTTCACCATTGAACCGATGATCAATGCGGGTCGTCGGCATGTGAAACTGCTACCCGACGGATGGACGGTAGTCACCAAGGACCACAGCCTGTCCGCACAGTGGGAGCACATGGTGCTGGTCACCGACGCGGGTGTTGAGGTACTGACGCTCGGTCGCGAAGACCGCATGCGTCGCGGCCTGGAGGTAAACCCTTAGTGGCCACCCCTCCTGACAGCACCTGGAGCTTCCCAGACGCGCTGGAAACGCGCCTGCAGGCCCCCAGCGATCCCGTGGCGACCTTTCGGGCAGCTCTCACCGAGGGCACTGCAGCCCTACGGGAGCGCTTCGAAGCCGAGGAACCGATTGGACTGCTGGTGCGGGACCGGGCGCGTCTGGTCGACACCATCCTCACCGCCGCCTGGCAGCTCCGCGCCGGGCCGTCAGCCCACGAACTCACCCTGGTGGCGGTCGGCGGTTATGGCCGCGGCGAACTGCACCCTTGCTCCGACATCGATGTGCTCGTACTGCTACCCAAAGGCGAATCCACTGCCTGGCAAGCGGGACTAGAGAGCTTTCTCGCCTTCCTGTGGGATATTGGGCTCGAGGTCGGACACAGCGTGCGGACCATCGACGACTGTCAGCGCGAGTCGCTGGCGGATGTCAGCGTCGCCACTGCCCTCATTGAAGCGCGGCGTTTGCTCGGCCCAGAAAGCTTGTTCAATGCCATGCGGCGCGCATTGGCCAACGAACGCATCTGGTCCTCCGCCGATTTCTATGCCGCCAAGGTACGCGAGCAGCAACAACGGCATCATCGCCATTTCGACACGGCGTATATCCTCGAGCCCAACGTCAAATCCAGCCCGGGTGGCCTGCGCGATATCCAGACCATTGCCTGGGTGGCGAAACGCCATTTCGGCGCAGAGACCCTCGACGAATTGGTGGATCACGGCTTTCTGACGGAAGCGGAGCTGCAGCGACTGAAGACCGCGCAAGACTTCCTGTGGCGAGTGCGGTTTGCGCTGCATGTCATCACGGGTCGTCGCGAGGACCGGTTACTGTTCGACCACCAGCAGCGGCTCGCCAAGCTGTTCGGCTATGAAGACGCCACCTACACGCTCGCCGTCGAGCAGTTCATGCAGCGCTACTACCGCACCGTCATGGTCATCTCGGTGCTGAATGAAATGCTGCTACAGCTATTTCGCGAAGTGCTGCTGACCGACCAGCGTCTGCCGCCAGAGCCGCTCAACCCGCGCTTTCAGGTGCGCGGCGATGCCATCGAGACCACTGCCGAAGACACCTTCGCACGCTACCCTTCAGCCATGCTGGAGCTGTTCGTGCTCATGACGCAGAACCCGCAATTGCAAGGTATTCGCGCGAGCACGCTGCGCTCACTGCAGCGACACCTGTGGCTCATCGACGAAGAGTTTCGCCAGAACCCACGCCACCATCGGCTGTTTATCGAGCTCCTGAGCGCCCCTGAGGGTGTGACACGGGCCTTGCGTCGCATGAATGGCTACGGCGTACTGGGACGGTATATTCCCGCCTTTGGGCGGATCGTCGGTCGCATGCAGTACGACCTGTTCCACGCCTACACCGTCGATGCACACACACTGTTCGTGGTGCGCAACATGCGGCGCATGGCACTCACCCGCTACGACCACGAGTTCCCGCGCCATTCGCTCATTTTCCAGCAATTGCCAAAGCCAGAACTGGCCATCCTCGCGGCACTGTTCCACGACATCGCCAAAGGCCGTGGTGGCGATCACAGCGAACTCGGTGGTGTCGATGCCGAGGCTTTCTGCCTCGAACAGGGGCTGGGCCGTTACGACGCGCGGCTGGTCGCCTGGCTGGTGCGACACCATCTGCTGCTGTCCGTTACCGCCCAGAAAAAAGATATCGCCGACCCCGACGTCGTCAATGACTTCGCTCGCATCATGGGCGATCAGGTACATCTCGACTACCTCTACATCCTGACCTGCGCAGATGTCCGCGGTACCAACCCAAAACTGTGGAACGCCTGGAAAGCCTCGTTATTCGAGGACTTCTATGAACGTACCAAGAGTGCTTTGCGCCGTGGCCTTGAAACGCCAGTTGATCCTGAAGAGCTGGTGATTGAGACTCAGGCTGAGGCACGCGAACTGCTCAATCGCGAACACGTGTCTGCAGATGCCGTGCAGCGGGTCTGGGCGCAGTTCTCCGAAGCGCACTTCCTGCGTCATGCTGCGGCGGAAGTGGCTTGGCATACCACCTTGCTCGCCCATCGTGCTGCCGACGACGAGTCACCCTTGGTGGCAGTGCGGCCGCAAGGTACGCGTGGTGGCACGGCCATATTCACCTGGACGCAGCATCGCCACCGCAGTTTCGCGCGCACCACTGCTGTGCTCGACCAGCTGGGCCTGAATATTCTCGACGCACGCATCACGCCCACGCGCCACGGATATGACGCGGCGGTCTACATTGTGCTGGAAGACAATGGCGCACCGATCACCGACCGCACGCGCATCCATGAAATTGAAAAGGCCTTGTCGCGTGCGCTGACCGATCGCGGCGCCGGTTCGTTGACTGTCACCCGCCGTGTACCCCGACAGTTGCGCGTGTTTGCCACGCAACCGCAAGTGGACTTCAGTGACGACGAACGCAACGGACGCACCATCCTTGAATTGGTTGCTGCTGACCGTCCAGGTTTGCTGTCGGAAGTCGGTCGTGCCTTCGTCGAGGCGCGGGTAGAAGTGCATGGGGCACGCATCGTCACCGTCGGCGAACGCGCCGAGGATGTGTTTTATCTCTCCGATGCCGATAACCGGCCACTGGATGCGGCCGCCAGAGACCGCCTGCGGGATTGCCTCGTGGTCACGCTCGCACCACCGGCCAGTGCCCAGTAGCGCCGCACGTGAACCCCTACCTCGCCCTACTACATCCCTACCCGTTCGAGCGACTGACGGCGCTCCAGGCCGGAGTGGTGCCCCCCGCATCACTGTCGCGTATTGCCCTGCATATTGGCGAACCCAAGCACGCGCCGCCTACCGTGGTACTGGAAGCCTTGACGGCTGCGCTCGGCGAACTGGCGGTCTACCCGGTAGCTGCCGGCACTCCAGCGTTTCGTCAGGCGGTGGCTGGATGGCTCAACCGCCGGTACCACCTGGCGGGGGCAGTGGACGCCGAACGCATGGTGTTACCGGTCAACGGGACCCGCGAGGCGCTGTTTGCCTTCGTGCAAGCAGTCGTGGATGCACACATTCCGGCGGCCACCAGCCGGCCAGCCGTGCTCATGCCCAATCCTTTCTATCAGATCTACGAAGGAGCGGCCTTATTGGCCGGCGCCGAGCCGGTCTATCTCGATGCAGACTCCACCACGGGCTTTCTGCCGGATCTGGACGCCGTACCGCCCGCTGTCTGGGCACGCTGCCAGGTGTTGTTCCTGTGCTCTCCCGGCAATCCTTCCGGCACCGTGGCGCCCCTGGCGTGGATGCAACGGGCACTCGCCTTGGCCGCGCAATACGACTTCATCATCGCCGCCGATGAATGCTATGCAGACATCTATCTAGATGAAGCCGCGCCGCCTCCGGGATTCTTGCAGGCCGCGCTCGCTATGGGGAACCGGGATTTTCGCCGGCTGGTGGTGTTCCACTCGCTATCCAAACGCAGCAGCGTTCCGGGGCTGCGCTCTGGCTTCGTGGCTGGTGATCCCACCTTGCTGGCACCGTTTCGTCTTTACCGCACTTACCATGGCTGCGCGGTGCCAGGACACGTGCTGGCTGCGAGTACCGCGGCCTGGAACGATGATGTGCACGGTGTCGGCAATCGCGCGCTGTATCGCGCCAAGTTCGACGCAGTCGTGCCAGTACTACGCAGCGTCATGCCCGTCGATGTGCCCACTGCCGGCTTCTACCTGTGGCTGGATGTCGCGCACGCCAGTCGCACCACCGATGGCGCAGCGCCCGTTGGCAGCGACACCACCTGGACGCGCGAGTTGTTTGCCACGCAAAACGTCACTGCACTGCCCGGCGAATACCTGGGCCGCGAGGCCACCGCAGGACACCATCCCGGCCGCGGTCGAGTGCGCCTCTCGCTGGTAGCGCCGTTGGCCGACTGCCTTGAAGCCGCCCACCGCATCGCCTATTTTCACCGTACCTGGGCCGCCAATCCACCCTCGGGCGCGGTCCTGCCTTCTTTAGCCCCACGATGAGCAACCCGATGACCCCATCCAGCAATATGCCTGCGAACACCTCTGTGGCCGCGCCCCTCACTCACCCGCTGCAAACCACCATTGAGCACTGGTGGGAACATCGCGCCAGCCTCACCCCCGGCGATGTCCCCGTAGAACTGGGGAACACGCTGGAAACCGTGTTCGATCTACTGGATGCCGGTCGCGTACGCGTGGCGCAGCCAGTAGACGGGGCCTGGCAGGTCAACCAGTGGTTGAAGAAAGCCGTCCTGCTGTATTTCCGCACCCATGACAACGCACCGCTGGATGCCGGTTACACGCAGTTCTACGACAAAGTCCCGATGAAATTTGCTGGCCAGAGCGCCGAGCAGCTGCGCACCGGCGGCGTGCGGGTAGTGCCGCCTGCCGTGGCACGCCGTGGGGCTTACATCGCTTCAGGCGTGGTGCTGATGCCCAGCTATGTGAACATCGGCGCCTATGTCGACAGCGGCACCATGGTAGATACCTGGGCCACCGTCGGTTCGTGCGCGCAGATCGGCAAGAATGTGCACCTGTCCGGTGGCGTGGGTATCGGCGGCGTGCTCGAACCACTCCAGGCCGCCCCGACCATTATCGAGGACAACTGCTTCATTGGCGCGCGCTCTGAAGTGGTGGAAGGCGTCATCGTCGAAGCCGGCGCGGTGCTGTCGATGGGTGTGTTCATCGGCGCCAGCACTCGCATCTATGACCGGGCCAGCGGTGAAATTACCTACGGGCGGGTACCGGCAGGTGCGGTGGTGGTCCCGGGCACCTTGCCCGCCAAGGACGGTTCGCACTCGCTGTACGCTGCCATCATCGTCAAGCGTGTTGACGCACAAACGCGCGCCAAAACAGCCATCAACGAACTACTACGCGACTAGGGACTCAGCCGTAACGGCCGGTGATGTAGTCCTCGGTGGCCTTCTTGGTCGGGTTGGTGAAGACACGGCTCGTCTCACCCACCTCGACCAGTTCGCCGAGATACATGAAGGCCGTAAAATCGGACACCCGCGCGGCCTGCTGCATGTTGTGGGTGACGATCAGCACGGTCACTTGGTCACGCAACTGCGCGATCAGTTCTTCAATCTTCGCCGTGGCGATGGGGTCGAGCGCCGAGGTGGGCTCGTCAAACAGCAGGATTTCCGGGCGGGTCGCCAGCGCACGGGCAATACACAGCCGTTGCTGCTGTCCACCCGACAGGGTCAGGGCCGAAGCCTGTAACCGGTCTTTGGCTTCATCCCACAAGGCGGCGCCGCGTAGCGCGCCTTCCACCTGTTCCTCCAGCAAGGCGCGGTTACGCACCCCGCGCAGGCGCAAGCCGTAAGCGACATTCTCGAAAATGCTTTTCGGAAAGGGGTTGGGTTTCTGAAACACCATCCCGATGCGCATGCGCACTTCGATGGGGTCCACATCCTTCCCGACCAAATTCAAATCATCCGGAAAGAAACGGATAGCGCCGTCGTACCGCGTGCCAGGCGTGAGGTCGTGCATGCGGTTAAAACAGCGCAGAAAAGTACTCTTACCGCAGCCTGAAGGCCCGATGAGCGCCGTCACCATACGCTCGGGAATCTCGATGTTAATGTCCTTGAGCGCGCGGTGATTGCCATAGTGAAAGCTCAGGCTTTCCGCCCGTGCCTTGGCGGCATTGCGCACCAGGGGTTCCCGCGCTCCATCCATGTGGATGGAGATATGCGGCGTATCGTGGCCAACGGGCGTGACGATATCGGCAGGAAGACTACTCATGGCGGTGTCCAGAGGGTTCACGCGGTATCCAGGGGGTGCGGCGGCGTGCCGTCACCAGTTAATTTTCTTGCGGAAGCGGAAGCGAATATAGATGGCGAATGCGTTCATCAGCAGCGTCATGGCTAACAAGATGGCGCCGGCAGCAGCCGCATTCGCTTGGAAAGCCGGGTCCGGGCGCGAGGTCCAGTTGAACATCTGGATGGGCATGACGGTAAACGGGTCGGTTAACCAGGTAAAACTGACAAAAGGCGCGACCGACGACAACGGCGGGGTGGGCAGGAAAGCGATGAACGCCAGTGCGCCAATGGTGATAAGCGGCGCCGTTTCACCAATGGCCCGCGACAGGCCCAGGATCATGCCGGTCAGGATGCCGCCGGTGCTGTAGGGCAGCACATGGTCCTTGGTCACTTCCCAGCGGGTGGCGCCGAGCCCATAGGCAGCCTCACGGATGGCGCGCGGAACGCTGCGAATGGCTTCCCGGGTAGACACAATGACCACCGGCAGAATCAGTAACGCCAGCGTCATGCCGGCGGTGACAATGCTCTGCCCGAGGTCCAGCTTGTAGACAAACAGACCCAGCGCCAGCAGACCATAGACAATAGAAGGCACGCCAGCCAGATTCGTGACATTGATTTCAATAATGCCGGTGAACCAGTTCTTGGGGGCATATTCCTCAAGATAGATCGCCGCCATCACGCCGACCGGCACCGCCGTAAAGGCCGTGACCAACATCACCAGCGAAGAGCCCACCCAAGCCGAGAGGATGCCGGCATGGGCCGCCCGGCGCGACGGGAAGGAAGTGAGAAATTCCCAAGTGAAACGCTCGGAACCGTCCATCACCAGCTTGGCAAACAGCACCAGCAGCGCCGTGAGGCAGGCAAACAATGCCAGCAGGCCGACGAACACAAACAACTGGTCCCGCAATTTGCGGCTGGCGACATCCTTGCGGACGGTCTCCGGATCGCTCTTGGGTAAAGCGTCTTTGGACATCAGTACGCTTCCCGAAACTTGCGGGTGAGGAAGAACCCCGCCACATTGAACAGCAAGGTGATGATCATCAGCACCAGCCCGGCCGCAAAGATGGTCTGGTAGCCAATACTGCCGTGGGGCAGGTCACCCAGGCTCACCTGCACAATGTAGGCAGTGATGGTGGCTGCTGGCTGGGTGGGGTCGAAAGTGAGATTGGGTTGCATGCCAGCGGCAATGGCTACCACCATGGTTTCACCGACGGCCCGCGAAATACCCAGAATGTAAGCTGCGGCAATACCGGAAAAAGCACCAGGCACCACCACCCGCAACGCGGTTTGCAAGCGCGTGGCGCCCATGGCGTAGCTGCCTTCCCGCATATAGACCGGCACCGAGCGCATCGCGTCTTCACTCACGGAAGCCACGAAGGGAACGATCATGAGACCCATGACGATACCCGCGCCGAGCATATTGAACCCGGGCAGGTCCGGCAGCAACTTTTGGAGCAGTGGCGTAACCACCAACAGCGCGAAGTAGCCATAGACCACTGTCGGCACGGCACCCAGTAACTCGAGGATGGGTTTGAGTGCTTCGCGCAACTTGTGCGGCGCAAATTCACTGAGATAGATGGCGATGGTGGTGCCAAACGGAATAGCCACCGCGAGCGCCACAAAAGTGGTGGTCAGCGTCCCGGCCACCAGGGGCATGATGCCGTAATGCGCATCGGCAAACAGGGGAGTCCACAGCGGATCCGTGAGGAACTCGCGGAGTGAGACATGTTCGAAGAAGACCGCCGATTCGCTCACCAAAATGGCGACGATCGACAACGTGACCAATACCGCCACCAGGCCGCAGGCCAGCAACACCGCCTCGACGACGCGGTCGCGTGCCTTACGGTAGCGCAGCGAGGCAAACAAGCTCGGGGCACCACCAAAGGCCGTCACCCCTGAACCGGCTCGAGGGCTTTGCGAAGGAGCGGTCATTCCCTGTTTTCCCCTCGAGCTGCCAATGGGTGACTGTCACGCGGTCTGTTCATGCATCGGGCCCCGCCTGATGACGGGGCCCGGGGGCCACACTCTACCGGCGTAGCCACGGCACGCCAAGTGCTGTGGTCGCTTACTGCTTCGCTTCGCGGCTCAGCAGGTCCTTGATGGTCACGCCGACTTCAGGCGTACCGCCAAACACACTACCCACGCGACGAGCGTCGAAGTGCTTCTGGGCAATCGCATAGGCTTCCGGCGGCAGCGCCACATAGCCTACTTCGGTCACCAACGGGGCGCCCTTGCTCAGGATGAACTTCACCAACTCCTGCACCTCAGGCCGGGCAGCTGCGGTGTCGCGCACATAAACGAACAGCGGACGCGACAGCGGGTTGTAGGTGCCGTTGACCACGTTCTCGGTGGACGGCAGCACCGCCGCCTTACCATTATGGACCGCCACCGCCGTCATCTTGTCTTTGTGATTGACGTAGTACGCATAGCCGAAGTAACCAAGAGCGTTGGCGTTGTTTTCTACGCCCTGCACCAAGGTGTTGTCGTCTTCCGAGGCGGTGTAATCACCACGGGTGGACTTGGCCTTGCCATTGATGGCTTCGGTGAAGTAGTCAAAGGTGCCGCTATCGGCGCCAGGGCCGAACAACTGGATAGGCTGGTTCGGGAAACCCGCACGGACTTGGCTCCAACGGGTGATACGGCCTTGGGCGCCCGGCTCCCAAATCCTTTTCAGCTCGGCCACGGTCAAGGTGCGCGCCCAAGTGTTTTTGGGGTTAATCACCACGGTCAGGGCATCGAAGGCGACCGGCAGTTCGATGAACTTGATGCCGGCGGCACGACAAGTATCCATTTCCTCACGGAGAATGGGGCGCGAGGCGTTTGAAATATCGGTCTCGCCCCGACAAAACTTTTTGAAACCGCCACCGGTACCGGCAATGCCGACCGTGACCCGGACTTTGCCGCGTTTGGAAATCTGGAATTCCTCGGCCACCGCTTCCATAATCGGGAAGACCGTGCTCGAGCCATCAATCTTGATCTGCTGCGCCACGGCCGCCTGGGGCACGAGGGCAGACAGGACACCGGCGAGGGAGGCTGCCGTAAGGGTACGCTGCCAAAGCTTCATGAGAGGTTCTCTCCAAGGGTTCAGGGATTCGACCCGCGTAGTCTGCCGCGCTAATCTTACAGTCGTATGACAATGCCAAGTCGTTGACGTCACAGGGTACAAACCGTATAACGCTGGCCACTTTCCACCACTTTGACCCGCTGGAGACCCGCCACCCGTGACCGCCACCCTTGAGCTCACCTTGGACCTGCTCCGCCGCCGCTCCGTCAGCCCCGCCGATGAAGGCTGCCAGGACGTCATGATCCGTCGTCTTGAGGTGCTCGGTTTTAAGGTAGAACGCTTGCGATACGGTCCGGTGGACAATTTCTGGGCCACACGCGAGGGCACTGCCGGCGGCGGCGGCCCCACCCTCTGCTTGGCGGGACATACCGACGTGGTGCCCACCGGCCCGCTCGAAGACTGGTACACCGACCCGTTCGAGCCCACGGTGCGCGATGGCATGCTCTACGGCCGCGGGGCGGCCGACATGAAAAGCGGCCTCGCAGCCATGCTCACTGCTATCGAAACCTTTCTGGCCGGCCGTCCGCGCCACGTGGGCCGCATTGCCTGGCTGATCACCAGCGACGAGGAAGGCCCGAGTGTTGATGGCACGCGCCGGGTGGTGGAATGGCTGAAAGAACGTGGTGAAACCATTGACTGGTGCCTGGTGGGTGAACCCTCCAGCGAGCAGGTATTCGGCGATGTCATTAAAAATGGCCGCCGCGGCAGCCTGTCGGGACGGCTGACGGTCCACGGTATCCAGGGCCACGTGGCCTACCCGCAGCTGGCGGACAATCCGGTCCACGCCTTTGCGCCGGCCCTGGCGGAACTGTCGACCCGGGTATGGGACGAAGGCGACGCGTTCTTCCAGCCCACCACCTTCCAGATCTCCAACCTCAGCGCCGGCACCGGCGCCCCGAATGTCATTCCCGGTGAACTCAAGGCGCGCTTCAACCTGCGCTGGTCACCCGCACAGACACTCGAAGCCCTGCAAAAAACCGTCACCGGCATTCTGGACCGGCATGGCGTGAAATACTCGCTGGAGTGGTTCGTCTCGGGGTTGCCGTTTTTTACCGCGCCAGGGCCGCTGTCCGCGGCGGCAGCGGCGGCGATCGAGGCAGAAACCGGCAGCCCACCACGGCTATCGACCGGCGGTGGCACCAGTGATGGGCGGTTTATTGCGCCCATGGGCGCTCAGGTGCTCGAGCTGGGAGTGGTGAACCGCACCATCCACAAGGTCAACGAATGCGTGAGTGTGGCCGACATCGAGGCCTTGCACCGCACCTACGTGGGGCTGTTCGAGCGGCTGCTGCCCACGGCCTGAGTAGCCAGCGTCTGAATGGCTAGGGCATGGGTTCAGCTCGGGCGGCCGCCCGCCGGCTCGCGCCGAAAGTTCGCCCAAGCGCCGAATACCCCCAGACCCATGAACACCAGCACCAGCCACATCGGCATGCTCAGCCCGAGGAACGACCAGTCGATCTTCTGGCATTCACCGCCACCACGGAAGACCTTCAGCACCACTTCTTGGAGTGGCAGCAGATTGAACAACACCTCGAGCGGAGCGCCGCAGGCGGGCACACTGCCTGGTGGTTGCCACTGAATCCACACGTGTCGCCCGGCTACCGCCAGGCCGGCGCTGGCGGCCAGCAGGATAAACCCGCCGTAAACCCGCGCCCCGACGCGCTGCGGCTGGTGCAGCGCTGCTAGCAAAAACACCACGCCCAGCGCCATAACAGCCACGCGCTGAAAAATGCACAAATGGCAGGGTTCCAGCCCGAGCACATGCTGCTGGTAGAGCGCGTAGGCCATGAGCAAGGCGCAACTGAGTGCGCCCACTGCATTCAGGACCCGACGCCCCGGCAGCATCATGCACCGTGCTCGTTGCCAGCCTCAGCGCGGCGCGCCTGCAGGTCGCGCTCCACGTCGTCGATGGACAAATGCCGAATGTCCTTACCGTGCGCGATATAGACCACGTACTCACAGATATTCTTGGCATGGTCTCCCATGCGCTCGAGGGCACGTGCCACCCACAGCACATCCAAGGCACGGCGAATGGTCCGGGGGTCTTCCATCATGAAGGTGATGCACTGGCGCTGGATGGCTTCGTATTCCTCGTCCAGAATACGGTCGCTACGCACGATTTTGAGTGCCGCATCCGCATCGGCCCGCGCGAATGCATCGAGCGCCCCGTGCACTAAGTCCTGCGCCAGACGCCCCAGATGCTTAATCTCGCGATAGCGGTCTGAAGGACGTTCCATGGTAGCCAGACGCGAGGCGATATAGCCGATTTTTTCAGCCTCGTCGCCGACGCGCTCGAGGTCCGTGATGGTCTTGATGACCGCCACAATCAAGCGCAGGTCGGAGGCCGTCGGGCTGCGGGTTGCCAAAATGCGGCTGCAGTCCTCATCGATCGACACCTCGAGGGCGTTCACTTCCACGTCGCGGCGGACCACCTGCTCGCCGAGGCGGCTGTCCCCCTCCACCAACGCACGCACCGCCTGCTGCAATTGCTCCTCGACGAGCCCGCCCATACGCAGCACTTTGCTGCGCAGGCGCTCAAGCTCCTCGTTGAAGCGACTGGAAATATGGTGTGACAGGTCTGAAGTATCCATTCGCTCTCCTAGATATCGTTGATATACAGAACCACGACGTCCGCTGCAAGGGCTCTCGTCACAGCCGCCAAAAAAACGAAAGGCCACGGTTACCCGTGGCCCCTCTTGCGCTGCAGACGCACCTCCCTGGTACGCCTCTGGGCCTGGCTCAATATTTAACGTTGAAATCCAGCTGCAGGCGCTTGTAGTCCAGCTCAGTGGCGCTATTGAAGTTGCGCTTGTTCATGAAGTACGTGGCGTTGACCGTCCAGTTCTTCAGGGGAGCGTAACCAAATTTAAAGACGCTGCCCTTGCCGTCGGTCTTGCCGTCCGCAAAGTCAGAGTCGACAAACAGGCCAAACAGCGCGTCTTTGTCGATCGACTGGTACAGGTAGCTTACTTCCCAAGTCTTGGCGTTCGCCGCCTTGCCGAGCGAAGCGCCAACGGCGTAGGCGGTGTCCAGACCATTCTTGGCAGCATCGTTCTTGGCGTATTCACCGAAAACGCTGAACGGCAGCCCGCGCACCACGGTCTCATACTGCGCCTGGAAGCCGGCCACCTTGTAATCATATTTCAGCGCAACACTGTTCGTGCCCGAACAGGGAGCGGTAGTCACCGTCGCCGTGCTATTCCCGTTGCCGCTGCCAGAGTACAGATCGCAACGGCCCTGGCCGGCGCCAAGGTCATAGTAGTTGGCCGCCAGCGTTAGCGTCGAGGCTGAACCCAACGGCAAGCGATAACCAATCTGACCGACTGCCGCGACGGAGTCGGACCCGTTAGTGCCGTAACTCGCGCCAGCAGTAGCACTACTGGCACGCTCGGTCAGGTAATAGTAGTTCGCACTACCAAACCAGGCGCCGCGCTCGAAGCTTAACGATAGGCCCTCTGGGTTTAGGTCATTGTCCCAGAACAGATCTGCAGGACGGACCAGTGGATTCTTCATCTTGCCGCCGGTCAGCTTCATGCCCTGAGCGAAGTTCCACTCTATGTAGGCCAGATCCACCCCGAGCGGGTTGCGGTCAAACTGCCCGGAGAGCGTTTGGTTACTGGAACGCGGGTCGGTGTCGCCCGTGGCTAACTG
>CANIOW010000022.1 GCA_947469285.1 Gammaproteobacteria bacterium | reverse complement strand
TCCGGTGGCACGCTGGTGGTCAAGACCGGCGCGATCGTGAACGGTCTGAATCTGGCAGCGGCAGGCGCCAACATCGACCTGTCGGATATCGCCTTTACGTCCGGTGACTATGTCGAAATTTCCGGTGGCACGTTGTACGTCAAACACTTGGGTGGTGCCGTGGCCTGGTCCACCACTGTCAGCGGCGTGGGCACAGACGCCACCTTTAATGTCGTACAGGACTCCGTCACGGGCACTTTGATCACGATGGCCATTTGCTACCGCCGCGGCACGCGCATCCTAACGCCGGCCGGCGAGGTGGCGATTGAGACGCTGCAGATCGGTGACCGGGTGGTCACGCGCTTTGGCGGCTTGCAGACCATCCGCTGGATTGGTCGGCAGCAATTCACGCTGGAAGATGTTCGTGCCAACGCAGCGCTGCGTTCGGTCTGCATTCACGCCGGTGCGCTGGGTGAGCAGCTGCCTGCGCGCGACCTGTACGTCTCGCCCGGGCACTCGATGCTCGTCGACGGTACCTTGGTGCTGGCCAAGTCGCTGGTCAACGGCCTTAGCATTACCCAGGTGGCAGAGCCTGCGGCAGAGGACTATTTCAACCTAGAGCTGGCAGCGCACGACTGCGTGCTGGCAGAGGGTACGTGGTCGGAAACCTATGCGGATGTCGACAACCTGCGCCAGCAGTTTCACAACGCCGCGGAATACACGGCTTTGTATCCGCAGTCGCGGGCACCCGATGCGTTAAGCCTGTGTGCAGCGCGGCCAGAGAGTGGGGCGGTGCTGGACGCCGCACTGCGGCCGGTGGTGGCGCGAGCAGGCCAAGGCGTGGCGCCGGGGCCGTTAAAAGGCTGGGTAGAGACGGTAGCTGGCGACTGGAAGATTTGTGGCTGGGCGCAGGATACTGCCCAGACGGAGCTGCCGGTGCTGCTTGAGGTGCTCCTGGGCGGCAAGGTGCTGGGTAGCGTGCTCGCCTGTGACTATCGCCCGGATCTTGCGGCGGCGGGTCTTGGCCGTGGGCATTGCGGCTTCGTGTTTATTTCGCCGCGGCGGCTCACGGCGGAGGTGCGTGCGGAGTTGCAGGTGCGTCGCGCCAGCGACGGCGCGTTGCTGCCAATGAATAAGATGGTCACGGCGGGCAATCTGCAGCTGGTCAGTCTAGCGGCGGGTTGAAGTAGGCGGTTCGGGGTGTCGCCTGTTTCGCGGCGATGCCCTGCGCCCTGAGGTCCGCCTGGGGCTTTGTCGGGAATTTTTACAGCGGCCCTGAACGACCGATCGGGACACAGCAGATAGACCCGATAAATACCTGATTTAAATCATAAGTATCTGCTTTGGTCTAAGTCTTGCATTGCTTGAGTTCATGATCAGGTACCGCAAGCGCATGCCGAAACGAACCCCGGGGGATGGCCTTCCCCCCGGTATCGTCGGGCGCCCGGAGGTCGTGCAGCAGCTGCTGGGCCGCAGTCGCTTAGCCCCTGGTGTTTATGCAGACCGCCGGGATGCGGAAGAACGGCGGCGGCGCTCGTTGAGTCGGGTGGTACGCAACGCGCTACGGCGTCCGCTGGCAGCGCGTGGACGCCGCCGGGCTGACCGTGGTGTTCTGGAAGAGCATGGGCTGTTGCTGGCCGCCACGGGGCTGGCGGTAGGCATGGTCCTGGTGGTGCGCTGGTTACGGCTGTTCGACTGAAGTTGCTCCCAAATCGCGACCGCTACGCCATTTAATGGACGGCGTACTCCGCTACACTGTCGGAACTGGGCACACGCCTTTTCCACGGACAGGTTGATTCCCCTCCAGATGAACGACGAAACTCGTGCTTTCTTAGCCTCATCCCCCCTCTACGGCGCCAACGCCCCCTATGTCGAGGAACTCTACGAGCACTGGCTCGCAGACCCTTTGAGTGTTGGGGCTGAATGGCGTGAGTGGTTCGGCCGGTTGGTCAGTACCGCGGGTGGTGACCCTCGCAGTGAAACGGCCCATGGCCCCATCTTGCAGGACCTTGAACGCCGTGCCCGGGCACCGCGAGTGGCTGCGCCAGCGACTGCCCGCGAGGCCGCCGCCGTGCAGAAGCAGGGCGCGGTGTCGCGAATGATTCAGGTGTACGCCAATCGCGGACACTTGGTGGCGGACATTGACCCGCTGGGCATGCTGCAGCGCGAGCCACAGCGCGTTCTGGATCTCGCCTATTTTGGTCTGGGCGAGTCGGATCTCGATGACACCTTTTTTACTGGCAGCCGGACGCCCTCTGTGCCGGCGCGCATGAAGTTGCGCGATATCGTGGCGCAGGTGAAACAGGTGTACTGCGGGCACATCGGCGCCGAGTTCGCCCACGTGTCCGCCAGCGAAGAGCGTCTGTGGTTGCAAGATGCGTTTCAGGAAGGACGCATCAGCCAGCGGTTTCAGCCCGCCGAACAGAAAAATATTCTCTGGCAGCTCACGGCAGCCGACGGCCTTGAGCGTTATCTGCATACCAAGTATGTCGGTCAGAAACGCTTTTCGCTGGAAGGGGGCGATGCCCTCATTCCCTTGCTGGACGACCTGATCCAGCAGGGCGGCCGTCAAGGCGTGGACGAAATGGTCATTGGCATGGCGCACCGTGGTCGCCTGAATGTGCTGGTGAACACCTTCGGCAAGTCGCCATCAAAGCTGTTCGATGAATTTGAAGGCAACTATGACCTGGCGCATCTGAAGGGCTCGGGTGATGTGAAGTACCACAAGGGCTTCTCCGCGGACATCCGTACGCCCGGTGGCAACGTGCACGTGGCGCTGGCGTTTAACCCTTCCCATCTCGAAGTGGTCAACCCGGTGGTCGAAGGCTCGGTACGCGCCCGCCAGGAGCGTCGTGACGACGCCCTTGGCGATAAGGCAGTGCCGATTCTCATCCATGGCGACGCGGCATTTGGTGGGCAGGGCGTGGTGATGGAAACCTTCCAGCTGTCGCAGGCGCGAGGTTTCTATACGGGCGGCACGCTGCATCTGGTCATCAACAACCAGGTGGGGTTCACCACCAGTGACCCCCGCGATACCCGTTCAACACTGTATTGCTCAGACGTGGCGAAGATGGTTGAAGCGCCCATCTTGCATGTCAATGGGGATGACCCCGAGGCGGTGGTGTTTACGGCGCGACTGGCGCTGGCCTACCGCATGAAGTTTCACAAAGACGTGGTCATCGATCTCGTTTGCTATCGCCGCCACGGCCATAACGAGGCCGACGAGCCGTCCGCCACGCAGCCGGTTATGTACCAGAACATTCGCCAGCACGCCACGCCGCGGCAACTGTATGCACGCCAGCTGGAATCTCTGGGCGTCATCGCCGCGGGCGCCGCCGAGGCCATGGTTGCCGAATACCGTCAGGGTCTCGACGACGGCAAGACACAGACCCGCACCGCACTGGGGCTGATCGGCAACAAATACACCGTGGACTGGACGCCGTTTCTCAACGCCGACCCCAACGAAGCGCCGCATACCGGCGTGGCGCTGGCAGAGC
This sequence comes from Gammaproteobacteria bacterium, assembly GCA_947469285.1. Lineage (GTDB taxonomy): Bacteria > Pseudomonadota > Gammaproteobacteria > Steroidobacterales > Steroidobacteraceae > CAIOHZ01. Next base: position 49,908 of record CANIOW010000022.1, on the reverse strand, counting down.
TCAAGCGCCTCGGTGTCAGCCTCACGCAGGTCCCGTCAGACTTCACGCTGCACCCACGCGTGGCCAAGATTATCGACGACCGGCGCAAGATGTATGCAGGCGAGCAGTCGCTCGACTGGGGCGCGGCGGAGATGTTGGGTTACGCTACCTTGCTGGACCAGGGTTACCCGGTGCGGCTGGTGGGGCAAGATTCCGGCCGCGGCACGTTCTTTCATCGCCACGCGGTGCTGCACGATCAAGCCACGGCGCGCACCTATATTTCGCTCAGCAAGCTGACCGACCGGCAACCGAAATTTACCGTCATTGACTCGGTGCTGTCAGAAGAAGCGGTGCTGGGTTTTGAATATGGCTTTAGCACCACCGATCCCACCGTGCTGGTGCTATGGGAAGGGCAGTTCGGCGACTTCGCCAATGGTGCGCAGGTCATCATCGACCAGTTCATTGCCTCCGGCGAGGTGAAATGGGGCCGGTTGTGTGGCCTGACATTGCTCTTGCCGCACGGCTATGAAGGGCAGGGACCAGAACACAGCTCGGCGCGTCTTGAACGCTTCCTGCAGTTGTGTGCCGAGAACAATATGAGTGTTTGCGTGCCGTCGACACCCGCACAGATGTATCACCTGCTGCGCCGTCAGCAGGTGCGCGCGGTGCGCCATCCGCTCATCGTCATGACGCCCAAGAGTCTGCTGCGCCACAAGCTGGCGGTGTCGACGCTGGATGAGTTGTCCCGCGGACGTTTCCAAACGCTCATCGACGAAGTGGACCCATTGGTGACAGCGAAAGTAAAACGAGTGGTGTTCTGCTCAGGCAAGGTCTACTACGACCTGCTGGAACATCGACGTAGCCGGGCGCAGCAAGATGTCGCTATTGTGCGCGTCGAACAACTGTATCCCTTTCCGGTGGAGGAATATGCGGCCATTCTGGACAAGTACACCGCCGCGAATGAAATCGTTTGGTGCCAGGAAGAACCGCAGAACCAGGGTGCCTGGTACCAGATCCGCCATCGCCTGCAGGAGAAGATGGGGGGCAAACAAGTCTTGTTCTATGCCGGTCGTAAGGGCGCCGCTGCGCCAGCCACTGGCATTGGCGCTATCCATCAAACCGAGCAGGCTCGTCTGGTGGCGATGGCCATTGAATTTCAGTCCCCCGTGGACGCTGGGAGCCCTGCGCCCCGCACCACGACCCCGTCCCGTAGGAAGTAACGCTCATGACGATCGAAATCCGTGTTCCAAACCTGCCCGAATCGGTGGCCGATGCTACGCTGGTGAAGTGGCACAAAAAAGCGGGCGAGGCGGTCTCGCGGGATGAAAATCTGGCGGATCTGGAAACCGACAAGGTGGTGCTGGAAGTGCCGGTCACTGTTGGCGGTGTGCTGAAGGAAATCTTGGTCGCCGAAGGCACCATCGTGGTCGCAGGACAGGTGCTGGCGTTGCTAGAGGAGGGCGTTGCAGTGACGGCTCCTGCCCCGGCGGCGAAGTTGGCCCCTGCCGCCAAACGGTTGGTCGAAGAGCAAGACCTAGATGCGGCCAAGATCGCCGGCTCTGGTCGCGAAGGCCGAGTGAGCAAGCAGGACGTGCTCAAGTCGCTGGACCAAGCGCCCTCAACGTCAGTGACGGCGGCTACCGCAGCGGTCACGCCAGCAGCCACGCCAGTCCCCGTTACCGTGAAGGCACTGGGTGTTGGCCGCAGCGAACAACGGGTCCCCATGACGCGCCTACGCGCGCGGATCGCGCAGCGTTTGGTCGAGGCGCAATCCACGCAGGCGTTGTTGACGACCTTTAATGAAGTGGATCTGAAAGCGCTCAATGAACTGCGCACGCGCTATAAGGACACGTTTGAGAAGACGCATGGCGTGCGGCTTGGCTTCATGTCGTTCTTCGTCAAGGCGGCAGTGGAGGCGCTGAAAAAATATCCCATCGTGAATGCCTATGTGGATGGCAACGACATTCTTTACCACGACTACTACGACATTGGGGTGGCGGTTTCCACCGAGCGTGGCCTGTTCGTGCCGGTGTTGCGCGATGCAGATCAGCTGAGCTTCGCCGACGTGGAAAAATCGGTCGGGAATTTTGCCGCGCGTGCCCGTGCTGGCAGCATCACGCTGGAGGAACTGACCGGCGGCACGTTCAGCATTACCAATGGTGGCGTGTTTGGTTCGCTGCTGTCGACACCGATCGTTAATGCGCCGCAAAGCGCCATTCTTGGAATGCACAAAATTCAGGACCGCCCGGTGGTGGTCGATGGTCAGGTGGTGGTGCGCCCCATGATGTATCTGGCGCTCACTTATGATCACCGCATCATTGACGGCAAGGAGGCAGTGCAGTTTCTGGTCACGATGAAAGACTGCCTGGAAGACCCTGCCCGTTTATTGCTGCAGGTTTAAGTCCCATGGCTAAACATTACGATGTGATTGTGATTGGCGGTGGCCCTGCCGGATACCCTGCCGCCATCCGTGCTGGGCAGAACGGTCTGAAAGTGGTCTGCATGGATGGCTGGAAAAACTACGATGGCAGCTATGCTTTCGGCGGTACTTGTTTGAATGCGGGTTGTATCCCCTCCAAAGCCTTGCTCGAATCCACGGAGCTGTGGCACCGCGTGAACAGCGAATTTTCGTTACACGGTATCCATGTTACCGGGGCCCGCTTTGACCTGGCGCAGATGCAAAAGCGCAAAGCAGGCATCGTTAAAACCTCTACGCAGGGCATTTTGGCATTGTTGAAAGCTGCCAAAGCTGAGGCGCTGACCGGACACGGGAAACTGCTGCCGCCGGAGGCGGGTGTCCACCGGGTAGAGTTCACTGCCGTAGACGGTGCGGTGGAAATATTTACCGGCACGCATGTCATCTTGGCTTCTGGCTCCCAGCCGTTCGAACTGAACTCGGCGCCGTTCAACGGCGAGACGATTGTCGACTCGTGGGGCGCACTGGAATTTAGCGCAGTGCCGCAGCGCCTTGGCGTCATAGGCGCCGGCGTTATTGGCTTGGAGCTTGGCAGCGTGTGGCGCCGGCTCGGTGCCGAGGTGGTGGTGCTCGAGGCGATGGAACAGTTCCTGCCCATGGCCGATGGTGCCGTCGCTAAGGAAGCCGCCAAGCACTTTAAGAAGCTGGGTCTGGACATCCGCTTGGGCGCGAAAGTGTCAGGGGCAGTGGTCAATGCCGACGCTGTGCAGGTGACCTATAACGATGCCAAGGGCGAGCAAACACTGCACGTGGACAAGCTGGTGGTGGCGATTGGTCGCCGTCCCTACACCTTGGATTTGCTGGCGGAAGGCACGGGCGTAACACTCGACGCGCGCGGGTTTATCGAGGTGGATGCGCATTGTGCGACGGGGGTCGCCAAGGTGTGGGCCGTCGGTGACTGTGTCCGCGGCCCGATGTTGGCCCATAAGGCCAAGGAAGAGGGCGTCGCGGTGGCAGACCGCATTGCCGGTCATTCCGTTGCAGTGAGCTTTCGCACAGTCCCTAGCGTCATCTACACCGCCCCGGAGATTGCCTGGGTGGGGCTGACCGAAGAACAGGCCCGGGCCACGGGACGCCCCATCAAAGTCGGTAGTTTTCCGTTTGCGGCGAGTGGCCGTGCTCGCGCCATGGAGGCCTCGCAAGGGTTTGCCAAGGTGGTGGCGGCGGCGGACGATGACGAGATTCTGGGCGTGCATATCATCGGCCCGATGGCCGGTGAGCTGATCGCCGAGGCCGTGCTGGCCATGGAATACCGCGCCACTACCGAAGATCTGCAGTTGACGATTCACGCGCACCCGACATTGTCGGAGGCGCTGCACGAAGCGGCACTGAATGCGGACAAGCGAGCGATCGACTTTCTCAATCGCTAAACGCCACGCTGACTGCTGCTGCAGTCAGTAGTGGGGTGGAATTTCCTGCGGCACGCGCTCTTCGGCGCGTCCCTCCAGCGATTCCACTTGCCGCAGCAGTTGGTGGTGGCGTTCCAATACGGTATCAATGCGCTGCGCTTGTTGGTAAGCCAGGTCACTGAGCCGCTGCACGGTATCTTCCAGGTGCGCCAACTTAATCTCTAGTGTTTCCAGGCGAGTGTCGTCCGTCATGGGGTCAGTCCTTGGGGTGCGGGCGTGCCTGGTAGGTTGCAGGTGCCCGAGAGCAGGTCGACTCGTGCCAGCACCGGTTTGCGGACGCCGGCGAGGGCTGGCGAGCGCTGTTTTGGGCGGCGGCGGGTGGTTTCCATGGGGCGTTGCGGCCTTTCCCGGTATCATACCCCCATGCGTAAAGCCCCCCTGACGACTCCTGCCGTGGTGCGTGTGCTCGGTCTCGACCCGGGCTCGCGACTGACAGGATGGGGCTTGGTGGACTGCGTAGCCGGTGAGGTGCGCTATGTCGCCAGCGGCACCATCAAGGCCGCGCAAGGGACGGGCGGCGATGCCTTTGCCGCCCGGCTGCATGAAATCTATAGCGGCATTCAGGCGTTATGCCGCGAGTACCAGCCGCAGGAAATTGCGATTGAGCGGGTGTTCGTCCACAAAAATCCGGATAGCGCCCTCAAGCTCGGGCAAGCACGCGGAGCGGCACTGTGCGCCACGTTCGCGGCAGCGCCCGGGGCACTCGCCGAATATTCACCGCGGGAAGTGAAGCTCGCCATTGCCGGCACGGGCAGTGCTGAAAAGGCCCAGGTCGAAAAAATGGTGCGGCTGCTACTGCAGATTGACGGCAAGCTCGGTGCCGATGCGGCGGATGCGCTCGCCATTGCGCTGTGCCACGCCCACTCCCGCACTTCGCCCCTGGCGCAAGCGGCAGCCTTGGCCGCCGGACAAACGGTGGCGCCGGCCGTGGCGCGGCGTCGTTCTGCTCGCGTTGCCTGGGGTTCGGCCTTGGCGGCCCGGCTTGCGGCGGGGACGGCACGATGATCGGTTTCCTGCGTGGCTTACTGGCGGTCAAGGCGCCGCCCTGGCTGGTGGTCGACGTGAATGGCGTCGGTTACGAGCTCGAAGCGCCCATGTCAACGTTCTATGCGCTGCCTGCCACCGGTGCACCGGTCAAGCTGTTTACCCATCTGGTGGTACGCGAAGACGCGCAGCTGTTGTACGGTTTCCTCACCGACGACGAGCGCCGCTTATTTCGTGCGCTGCTGAAGGTCACGGGCGTGGGTCCCAAGGTGGCGCTCGGAGTGTTGTCAGGGATCAGTCTCGAGGCGTTTTTAGCCTGTCTGGAGACGGAAGATGCGACGGCCCTGGTGCGCATCCCAGGCATTGGCCGCAAGACGGCGGAACGCATCATCATCGACCTGCGCGACCGGGTGAAAGCACTGGGCGCCGAAGGCGGTGCCGAGTTCCTGCCCGGGGCGGCCGGTATGGCCGCGCCGGCCGGTGCTCAGGCAGAAGCCTTTAGCGCGCTGGTGGCACTGGGTTATAAGCCGCCGGAAGTGCTGCGCCTGCTGAAGGCGGCGTCGACAGAAGGCGCAACGACTGAAGAACTGATTCGCAAAGCCCTACAACAGGTGGCTGGCAAATGACCACGGAGCGCCTAGTGACGGCTGGTCACCCACGCGAAGAGGAAGGGGTGGATCGTGCGGTGCGCCCCCGCACGCTGGCGGACTATCAAGGTCAGACGGCCGTTAAAACGCAGATGGCACTGTTCATTGAAGCGGCCCGGCGGCGTGGCGAGGCGCTGGATCACGTGCTGTTTTTTGGTCCGCCGGGGCTTGGTAAAACGACGTTGGCCAATATTGTGGCGAACGAATTAGGGGTGGGTCTGAAACAAACCTCAGGGCCGGTTCTCGAGCGCCCCGGCGATCTGGCGGCGCTGCTGACCAACCTGCAGCCCAATGACGTGCTGTTTGTCGATGAGATTCATCGCCTGAGTCCGGTGGTCGAAGAAATTCTTTACCCGGCCATGGAAGATTATCAGCTGGATATTGTGATTGGTGAGGGTCCCGCTGCGCGCTCCATCAAGATCGATCTGCCACCCTTCACGCTGGTGGGGGCCACCACCCGCGCCGGGCTGCTCACCTCGCCGCTGCGTGATCGTTTCGGCATTGTGCAGCGGCTGGAGTTCTATACCGTCGAGGAACTCACCGGTATTGTCACGCGCTCTGCGCGTATTCTGGAGCTGCCTATCGACGCTGGCGGCGCCTTGCGGATTGCCGAGCGCTCGCGGGGAACGCCGCGCATCGCTAATCGGCTGCTGCGCCGGGTGCGCGACTATGCCGAGGTGCGCGCCGATGGCCATATTTCCGATGCGGTGGCTGCGGCAGCGCTCGATATGTTGGATGTTGACCGGTTGGGCTTTGACCCACAGGACCGCCGGCTGCTGCTCACCATCATTGAGAAATTTGCCGGCGGCCCGGTGGGTGTCGACAGTCTGGCCGCAGCACTCAGTGAAGAGCGCGGCACTATCGAAGATGTGGTCGAGCCATTTCTCATCCAGCAAGGCTTCTTGATGCGCACGGCGCGTGGCCGAGTGGCTACGGCTCAGGCCTACCAACACTTTGGATTGCGCGTGCCGGAGCCGGTAGCAGCGACGCTGGCGCTGTTCAAGGACGGGCTCTGAGCATGTCCTTCCCGAGCCAGGCAGCCGGTAGCGTGTTCACTTGGCCCGTGCGTGTGTATTGGGAAGACACCGATGCCGGCGGCGTGGTGTATCACTCCATCTACCTGAATTATTTCGAACGTTGTCGCAGCGAATATCTGCGGGCTGCCGGCATTCACCAGCGGCAGTTGCGTGAGGAGCAAGGGGTGCAGTTCGTGGTGGTGGACATGGCTATTCGTTGGTTGCGTGCGGCACAGTACGACGACACCCTGATGGTGACCGCGCGGTATCAGGCAGCGCGCGGCGCTACCTGTGTCTTTGAGCAGGAAATCTACCGCGGCGGACTGGAGGGTGAAACCGTGGCCACTGCCACTTGTCGCGCTGCGACCATCGACTCGCGCACGCTACGCCCGGTGCGCATGCCGGCGGAGATGGTGAGTAGGCTGCAGGATTTTGCGGCAGGAGCGCTGGTATGAACGCTGGTATGAATGAGGCGCCGCTGACGGGCGGCTTGAATGTGTTGTCCTTGATGCTGCATGCCAGCTGGGTGGTGCAGTGCGTACTGTTGCTGCTGATCGCCGCCTCGGTTTTTTCGTGGACAGTCATTTTGCAGAAGCGAAAAGCTTTCGCCAGTGCGCAGGCGGAAGCGGCTGTGTTTGGGCCGACGTTCTGGAATGGTGGTGATCTGGCCGCGCTGTACCGTGTGGCCGAACCACGTCGCCGCGAGTTAACGGGTCTGGAAGCGGTGTTTGAGGCGGGGTTTCGCGAGTTTTCACGTCTGCGGGCTGCTGGGGGGCTAGAGGCTAGCGAACTAATGGACGGTGCGCGCCGCGCCATGCGGGTGGTGCAAAGTCGTGAAATTGAAGGGCTGGAGCAGGGTCTGGCCACCTTGGCCACCATTGGTTCCACCAGTCCTTATGTCGGGCTGTTAGGGACGGTGTGGGGCATCCTGAATGCGTTCATCGGCCTTGGACAGGTCAAACAGGCGACGCTGGCCATGGTGGCGCCAGGCATTGCCGAGGCGCTGGTCGCCACCGCCATCGGGTTGCTCGCCGCCATTCCGGCCGTGGTGGCCTATAACCGCTATCTCGACCAGCTCACGCGCTACGAAGTGAAGCTCGACACGTTTGCCGAGGAACTCTCCACCATCCTGCAGCGCCACGCGGCGCGCGCGGGCTGACGGTCCGCGCGTGGCCAATGGTGCCTCTTCCGGTCGTGCCGCTGGCGCTGCGGGTGGCGTACGACGCCGGCGGCTGGTGGCCGAAATCAATGTGGTGCCTTACATCGACGTGATGCTGGTGCTGTTGGTGATCTTCATGATCACGGCGCCATTGCTGACGCAGGGCATTGACGTGGAGCTGCCCACCGCTGCGGCGCAGGCCGTGGACACGCGTGACCACGAGCCGGTGGTGGTGACCGTGGACCGCGCCGGTGTGCTCTACCTCGACGCCGGGGGCGACGCGCGCAAGCCCGTGGCGCCGGCTGAAGTTGCACGACGGGTGGCGGCACTTTTGCGCCGCGATGCGGCGACACCGGTGTTGGTGCGAGCAGATGCGCGCGTGCCTTACGGCGAGGTGGTGAAAGCCATGGCCTTGCTGCAAGGAGCGGGTGCGACCAAGCTCGGCTTTGTGACCGAGCCGCCGGTGAGTGACCGCCGCCGATGAACGCTGAGGCGTCCCTGTTCCTCGCGCGGGCTTCCGTCAGCCAGCGCGCGGTATTGGGCTCCTTATTGGGTCATGTGGTGGTGGTGGGACTGTCGCTGTTGTTGGCACGCCTGTCTTGGTCGCCGGACGCCCGCGTGGTGCCGCAGGTGCAGCCCATCCAGACAGTATTGGTCGAGGCCTCGGCGTTGCGGCGGCCTGCGCGGTCTGCGGTGAAGCCGGTGGTAACCGGCGCTGAGCCAGTCGTCATGCCCCCAGTGCCGGCGGTGGTTGCGGCGCCGCCCATGCCGCAGCCCACCGCGGCGCCTTCGCGTAAGCCACGGCAAAGACCACCGGTAGCAGCAGCTGCACCAGCGCGGGCCCTGACACCGCCGCCGGCAGCCACGGTCTCTCGAGCGGCGGCACAAGCCCGGCTGACCGCTGAAGCAGCGCTGGAAGCGCAGCTGTCTGCCGAAACCTCGCGCGCCACAGCGTTGGCGCAAGGCGGGCTCGATGAATGGAACTTGCGCGTGCGCGAGCGGGTCGAATCTAACTGGTACCGGCCAGCGACTGCGCGGCGCGGCCTACATTGCCGGGTGGCCGTGACCCTAGTGCCTGGCGGTACGGTAGTGAGTGCCGTGGTAGAAGACTGTAATGGAGATGCGGCCGTGCGCGAGAGTCTACGCACGGCGGTGTTGCGTTCCTCCCCGTTGCCGATGCCGCAAGATGCGCGATTGTTCGAACGGCAGTTAGTCTTGGAGTTCACCCCTGATGACTGACTCTGTGTGGTGGTGCAGGCAGCCCTGGCGCGTTGTCCGGCTGTGGCTGTGTTTGGTGTGCTGCGCTGGCGGCTGGAGTGCCACGGCTACGGCGCAGCTGGTGGTGCAGATTACGCGTGGCAGTGATGCGCCCATTCCGGTGGCTGTGGTGCCCTTTGTGGGTAACGTGGGGCCGGGGGTGGATCTTGCCGCCGTGGTGACCGCCGATCTGGAACGCTCAGGGCGCTTTAAAGTGCTACCGCGCACCGATCTTCTCGCGCAACCCGCTCCCGGTGAGCCGCTGCTGTGGGCTGACTGGCGACGCTTGGCCGTGGATCATGTGTTGGTTGGGCGGGTACGCGCGAATGGCGCGACGCTGGCTGTGGACTACGAACTCTATAACGTGACGACGGGAGAGCGCTTGCTGGGGCTGTCGTTGCCGGCGGCGCTGCCCACGTTACGGACCAGCGCGCACCGTGTGGCCGATGCTGTCTATGAGCGGTTAATCGGCGTACCCGGCGCATTCGCCTCGCGCTTGGCGTACGTCGCGGTGGAAGGACGCGCCCCGCAGCAACGCTTTCGGCTGGTGGTCGCGGATGCCGATGGCGAGAATGCCACGACGGTGCTCAGTTCGCAGCAGCCGGTGATGGCGCCGGCGTTTTCACCAGACGGGACGCAGCTGGCTTATGTGAGTTTTGAAGGCGGCCGTTCGGCGGTGTGGGTACAACAATTACGCACGGGCGAACGTGAACGCGTGTCGGCGCGCGGCAGTCTGAATGACGCACCCGCCTGGTCACCGGATGGCACGCAGCTGGCGTTGGCGCTGGCCAGTGAGGGCGGCAATGTGGATCTGTGGGTGCTGCAGTTGGCCGCAAGGACGCTGGTGCGGGTGACGAACGACCCGGCCATCGATACCGAACCGGCCTTTGCACCGGACGGCCAGTCGCTGTATTTCACCTCGGACCGCGGTGGGCGGGCACAGATCTATCGGGTGCCCCTGGTTGGTGGCCGCCCGCAGCGGGTCAGTTGGGAGGGCGCGTATAACGCCCGGCCGCGGGTGTCGCCCGATGGTAGTCGGCTGGCGCTGATCAGCACCGCCGCCGGTGGCTACCGCATTGGCGTGCTGGAGCTGGCCACGGGCACCCTGCGCAGTGTGACCGACGGCCCGAATGACGAGTCGCCGGCCTTTGCGCCAAACGGACAGTGGCTGGTGTTTGCCGCAAGGCGCGCGGGGCGCGGTGTGCTGGCCACGGTGGCGATCGACAGCGGTGCACGGACGGTGCTGACGGCCCCGGCGGCGGATATTCGTAGCCCCACTTGGGGAAGGCTGCCCTGACCCGGGCTCCGCTGTGTCAAAATCCACCGGCGGCTAGAAGCTGCGCGTTGTGTACTGTTCAGGCTGTCGATTCAGGAGTCTTTGCATGAATAAACTGTCGCTGTTTGCGCTTGCCGCCGCCACGCTGTTGCTCGCAGGGTGCCCGAAAAAGCCCACCACGCTGCCGGAGTCGGCGGCCAACAGTGGCACTGCGGTGCCGGCCAGCACCGCTCCGGCGCCAACCACCGGGGCGGTTGCCAGTGGTCAGGACAGCAGCACCCTGTTGCCGGCCCAGCCCTTGGCCGATCCGCAGGCAGAGCTCCTTGCACGGTCGGTCATCTATTTCGACCTCGACAGCGACGCGGTGCGCAGCGACTTCACGGCGCTGGTCGCCGCCCATGGCAAACGTTTGGCCACCAGCACGGTGCGGGTGCGGCTAGAGGGCCACACCGATGAGCGCGGCTCGGACAGCTACAACAATGCGCTTGGTCTGCGCCGTGCCGAGGGCGTGGAGCAAGCGCTGAAGTTGGCGGGCGCCCAGGACGTCCAAGTGGACACGGTGTCCTTCGGTGAGCAGAAGCCGGCGGCGGGTGGCGAGGGTGAAGGCGAGGAAGCCTGGGCCCGCAATCGCCGCGTAGAGATCGTGTACCTGCCGTGAAGCCACTTCCCCGTGCGCTACTGGCCGGTGGGTGTGCGGCGCTGCTGGCCGCTTGCCAGACCGTGCCAGTGGAAGAAGAGCCCGCGTATGTGAAAGCCACTGCCGTCGAAGCCCGCGCCGTGGCGGTTGAAGGACGGGTGGCGGTGGTGGAACGCCAAGCCGCTGCCTTGCAGGAGTTGCAGCGGCAACTGGATCTGCAGTCCGAAACGTTGCGGCGACTACGTGGCGAGTTTGAACAATTGCAGCAGGCAGCGCAGCAAGCCGGCACTGAGCAGCACAATCTTTACACCGACCTTGACCGGCGCTTAGCGACGCTCGAAACGAAACCTCCCGTGGCGCTGGTCAATGCCGGCAATGTGGCCACGGTCACGGACGAGATGGCGTATCAGGCTGCGCTCGCGCGCCTGCGGGCGAAGGACTATGGCGGTGCTCTGGCAGAGCTGGAGCGTTTCCCGGTGGAGCATCCAGACAGCGCGTTGCGAGACAACGCGGCGTATTGGCTGGGTGAGGTGCACTACGTTGAACGGCGCTTCAAGGAGGCGCTGCAGGCGTTTCAAGAGGTCGTCGAGCGCTTCCCCGATTCACGCAAGCGCGCGGATGCCTTGTTGAAAGTGGGTGACTGTCAGGTGGAGCTGCGGCAGTGGGCTTTAGCGCGTAAAAGTCTCAAACGGGTGGTCAGCGAATTCCCGGATTCACCAGCGGCGCGCGAAGCAAGGGCGCGTTTGGCAACCTTCGATGGCAGCGGCAAGGTTCGCTGAGGTGCACCCGCCATTGGCCGACGCGCCCACGCGGTTGCGCCTCACCGAGATTTTTTTGTCGCTGCAGGGCGAGGCAGACTCGGTCGGTTGGCCAACGGTGTTCGTACGTCTGACGGGTTGCCCGCTGCGCTGCCACTGGTGCGATACCAGTTATGCTTTTACCGGCGGACAGGTGCGTGAACTGCCAGCGGTGTTAGAGGAGGTCCGCGGCTACGGCGTGCGGCATGTCTGCGTTACTGGGGGAGAGCCGCTAGCGCAACGCGCCTGCCTGCCCTTGCTGGTGGCGCTGTGCGATGCTGGCTATGCCGTGTCACTAGAGACCTCCGGTGCATTGGATGCGCGGGATGTGGACCCCCGTGTGAGCCGGGTTATCGATGTGAAGACGCCGGGTTCCGGGGAAGAAACACGCAATTTTCTGCCGAACCTCGCCTCGCTGAAGGCGGGCGACCAGGTGAAGTTCGTGCTGGCTAGCCGCGATGACTATCTGTGGTCGAAAGCCTTTGTCGCCGAGCAGGCGTTGGCCACACGTACCCAGGTGCTGTTCAGTTCGGTGCACGGCCAGTTGCTGCCGCGCGAGCTGGCAGATTGGATGATTGCCGACCGCTTGCCGGTGCGCTTCCAGCTCCAACTGCACAAGCAGCTGTGGGGCGACGTGCCTGGCAAGTAAGGTGACGCTAGGGTGCCCCCACAGGAGTCGGTGTTGACCACGCCCGTGCATGCGGTGGTGCTGTTATCCGGCGGGCTCGACTCCGCCACGGTACTGGCCATGGCGCGCGCGGCTGGCCGGGTCTGCCATGCCGTCAGCTTCGACTACGGCCAGCGCCATCGCGCGGAACTGGACGCCGCGGCGACGCTGGCGGTAGCGCTGGGCGCGGTGGAACACCGCCTCATGCGCATCGACACCGGTGGGCTAGGCGGTTCAGCCTTGACCGATATGGCGATCGAAGTCCCGTTGAATGCCACGCAGGGAATGGCGGGCACTTTTGTGGCGCCCGTGGCTACGGGGATTCCCGTCACCTACGTCCCGGCACGCAACACGGTCTTTCTCGCGCTGGCACTCGGAATGGCGGAGGTGGTGGGGGCCACCGAGCTGTGGCTCGGCGTCAACGCGGTGGACTATTCAGGCTACCCCGATTGCCGCCCAGCCTTTGTGGCTGCCTTCGAACAGCTGGCTAATTTGGCCACGCGGCTGGGCGTGGAAAGTAGTAAGCCCCATTTTCGCGTATGCGCGCCGCTCATCGCGCTGTCCAAGGCTGAGATCATTCGTGAAGGGCAAAGGCTCGGCGTGGAGTTTGGCCTCACCGTGTCCTGTTATCAGGCCACCGCCAGCGGGCAGGCCTGCGGGCGTTGTGACAGTTGCCGGCTGCGTCGCGAAGGTTTTGCGGCAGCCGGTGTCCCAGACCCCACGCGTTACGCTTAAGGCACCGGCGGTGCCGTGTCGAGGCGAATGGGCTATACTCCGCAACCTTCGGTGGGCCGGTAGCTCAGTCGGTAGAGCATCGGACTTTTAATCCGTTGGTCGTGGGTTCAAGTCCCACCCGGCTCACCAATTAATCAAACACTTACGCGCCATTCGAAAGACGCAAATAACTAGTCTGTGCTGAGAATGTGCTGCGTTTTAGTTGATCCGGGCTGATGGCTTCTCAGCCGCCCCGCCCAAATGCTGCGGGAACAGGTGCTTGTGGTGGCCACCCACCGAGTGCTACGCCGCGAACTTGCTCGCTTCAACAGAGCGGCGCCCCACTCAGCGTTCTGCGTCCAGCACGCGCGCCGGATACAGCATCAGGGGGATGCTGAGTGCAAAAGCCAGGACTGCAATGTTGATCAACGTGGCGTAGTCGTCTTGGCCGAGGAACAAGGCACCGATGAAGGGGCCGGAGGCGAGCCCCATTTTGGAGACGAATCCGCCGATGGCCGCGGTACGGCCCGTGGTGTCGAACGAAGCGCAGAGTCCAAGCAGATACGCCATCACGAAAGCCCAGGTGATGCTGGTGGCGCAGTTGGCGAGCATGTACAAGTGGCCTACGCTGCTCCAGTGAAAGGCTAGGGTTCCACCCAGCGTCAGCAGCATGCCGGCTACCAGCGGCCAGTGACGCCCGAAACGGGAGCCGAAGACGACGACCAGCAGCGAGCCGGAGATGCCGACCCACGTCGAGAGACCGACTGCGGTGCTGGCATCATCGAGGCTAAGCCCGGAGTGCTTGGCCAGCCCGAGGATATAGGCGAACAAGCCCATATTGGCGGCCTGGAACAGGAACAAGGCTGCCAACGTGGGAATAAGCAGGGGCCACCGGACGGGGCCGGCGGCAATCGTGCGCTGGATGCGGCCTACCGGGTAGTCGTGTAGGAAGGGCACCATCAACACGGTGACGAAACTGAACGCCGCCAGCGACCAGAACAGAATCTGGTGTCCAAACGCCGGCACTAGCTTTGGCAAAGTCATGGTCGCTAGCCCGCCCAGACCGAACTGTACGACCAGCAGCATGCCGAAAGTGCGGTCTGGCGAGGCGGTGCGGGCGATGACTGTAAAAGACAAGCCGACCAGTAACCCGCCGATGCAGCCGTGGATGAAGCGCACGGCAATGAGCATCGGGGCATGGGAGATGCCGGGCGAGAGCAGATCGATACCAATCAGCAGTATCAACGCCGCGAGTGCGACCGGCCGCCAGGCGACGCGCTGCCCCACGAATACGGCGACCAGTGACCCGATTGCCGCACCGTAGGTATTGGCGGAACCGACGAAACCAGCTTCACGCGTCGTGAGGTTCATGCCTTCGACAAGGCCCGAGACTAGCGCGGCCATGATGTTGACGTAGAACAGACCCGCCGTAGCCAAGAAGGCGAGCAAGGTGGCGGCGACCAGTCCGTCCGGGGCAGCGGTTGGCCAGCGGTGCGTGCGCGGGGCGGTTGGTAAGGGCTGTTCGGTCGCGGACATGGCTCACCTGGTGCAGAACGGAGCGAGCTTATTCGCCTCGCGGAGTGCGCGCGCCCAGCGGAATTCGCTGTTATCGCTGAAGTAGTAGTACACCGCGCCGTTCGGCATGAGCACCACCGAAATGCCGCCGTAGCCCGACATGAAGGGCACCCAAAGCGGCGCCTTGCAGGCGAGGGAAGCCGCGGCGTTCCAAGCCCAGAGCCCGTTGTTGTAGCGGAACTCTGGACGGGCCGCCGAAAAGCCCGTGTCGCTGGCACTGCGCTGTAGTGCAGCAGACAACTCTGGCCGATTGACCACAGGCTGACCGTCCAACTCGCCGGTACCGCTGACCATGAACAGGGCGAGTTTGGCGATATCGTCGCGCAACAGCATCAAGCCCCAGCCGGTGAAGGGTTGCGCGATCGCATCGTAGGTGCGTCTGGTGCTCGCGACGGCTGGCGACAAGCCGAGTGGTGCATAGAGGCCATCCACGAGCGCGTCACGGAAGAAGTCAGCATTCGCACCATGCAGCCGGCGCCAGTAAGCCTGCATGGACGTTCCGAGCAGGTAGGTATCCGTGGTGTGGTAGACCCAGCGCGTCCCGGGCGGTACCCGTCGCGGGTAACGTGCGCAGGCGATCCGCACCTTATCTGCATGCGCATCCACCCGGAAGAAGGGCGTGGCCATCGTTGCGTCTTCGTCCACCTCGCGGCCGGCTGACTGGTAGCGGCCGCTCGCCATGTCGGCAAGATGATCGAACGTGACACCCTCCCAGCCACCGGCAGCGCGGCATTCCGGCACGTAGTCCACGACCAGCGCCTGCTTCGCGCCCGCAGAAAGTTGCTCCAGCCGCATCAGTCCAAGGCCACTCACCACCGACTTGGCCACCGAGTAGGAGGGCAAGAGTAATTCGTCACAGAGAGGATAGGGACCACGCCGTGTCTCGCAACCGCCTACATAGTGAACGCCGTTCCAGACGACGCCAAACACGGTTACGTGACCGGGCGACAACTCGGCCGCCGAGCCGAAGGCAGCAGGATCGATCCCGGGCACGTCGTGTGCCAGCGCGCTGATTGGCTTGACCGGCAGCCGCCCGGCCCGTTCGCGCCGATACTCAGCGGCTACGGTCGCTGCGCCCACCGGGGTGCCGGGCGTAAAGCTGGCGTTGGCAGTTCCCCAGGCATCAAACTGGAAGTAGGCGCAAGTTTCCTGCGCTATGCGGTAGTCGAGTCGTTCAATCGTTCCAGCTGCATTGAAGCGGAAGGTTAGCAGGCCGTTGTGCAGGCAATTGGCGTTCCGCTCCTCCCATGCGAACGGAATTTCGGCGCGGCTCCACTCGCCATCCCCTGCCTCTGACCAGACGCGTCCGGGCTCCACGGCCCATTCCCACCACGGATGGTTGGCCGGCACGGCGCCGCGGTGTGTGGGCACCAAGCGATCATCTACCTGCACGAACGTGAAATCAAAGCGTGGCGGTACGCGATCACTGTTGTCCTTACCGGTGGCTAGCCGCAAAGTGTCACGCAGCAGGGTAAATCTAGCATCAGCGGTCGCGACATCGAACACCAGCCGCCCGTTGAATGCCGAGGTCGCCGGTGCGCGTGCCGCACCAGTCGCTACCGTCGCCATGCCGGCCACCGTGATGTCATCGAACCAGCACGTGCCTCGCCCGCTGGTGTTGGCCCGCAGGCGCAGCACTATGCGCTGCACGCCGGCGGCGATCGCTACTGGCGCCGCGCCGCGGTACAGGGTCAGACCATCATCGGCGCCTTTCGCGACGCGCAGCACTTCGACCCAAGACTGGCCGTCGCCGGAGGCCTCCAGCAGGCAGTCGTCAGGGGCCGACAGCGACTGTGCGGCCAGCGCCCCGCTCACCTCCACGGTCGCCTCTGCCGGAGCTGGTACGGCGCGGAGCGCACGCGCCTGCCGCGTGACACGCAGCGAGTAGTTGCCGGAATAGTGGGATACCGCGATATCCCCATCGCCGGTCGCGCCCCAGCCATCCGCATTGCCGTCCTGGAAGTCGTCCTCGAGGAGCATGGGACCAGCGTTGGCGGTGGCGGTCGAGCCGATAGCCAGCAGCGCTGCAAGCATGACCGTAGATAGGTGGTTGGTCATGTGACGTCCATGCCGCCTGCTGCCAGTACGCGCGCCAAGGGCGCAAGGTGCGTCGCGTGGGTCCGCCATCGTTCCAGCGAAGTGCGATAGAGGGGCTGTCGCACCTGCGCCGCACTGGCCGTCGCTGTTGGTCGCGTGTCCTCATGGAACGATAGGCAGGCGTCTTCCCAAGGTAGACCGCAGTAGTCGAGTAGGCGGCGGGTTTCTGCTGCCTGGTCCTCGATTAGTGCCTCGTAGTCCACGTCGAGGAAGCGGCCGGGCAATATGTTTCGCCAATGAGACATCAACCCGAGGTAGGCCAACTGGTACCGGCCAAGGTCCTGCTGGTCATACGAAAACGGATAGCCCATGCGGAAGAGTGTCTTGTACATCGCGTAGCCACTGGCCATGGGATGACGGCGCACGTGGATGACCCGTGCGCTCGGAAGCGCCGCGGCGATCAGGCCTAAATACAGAAAGTTCAGTGGGCACTTGTCGACCAGATACTCGCCGGGAACGCCATAGCCACGCACTGCTTGCCAGTAAGAACGGCCAAGTGCCGCCATGTCTGCCTGTGCCGCGCGTTGGACGAGCCCTAGCTTGGTGGATGCTGCCCTTCCCGTAGCGAGTGTTGCAGTGTTGGCAGCACGGGTCACAGCTAAAGCGAGTTCGCCCACCTCGCCGACACTGCCCACCGCGCTGTGACGACCGAGGATGCGTTCGATCAAAGTGGTGCCGCTGCGCGGTAGCCCGACGATAAATAGCGGGCCCCGTTCGGCCAGACCGGACGGGGCACTTGCGAGCCAGTCTGCGGTAAATGTCTGAGCGATCTGCGTCATCACCGCCTCGTCCACTTCCACGCGGTAGGCGAGGCGCGCGCGGCGGGCGGCCGCGCCTGCCTGCAGGTGGCAAAAGGAGCCCGCATCGTCGCCGAGGTCTTCCAACTCCTTGCCAAGCGCATAGTGCAGGCCGACAACTGCGGTCGGTGGCGCAGTGGCGAGATGACCTTGCAGCTGCTGTACGTGATGGCGCGAGGCGGTCTGCGTACGCAGCGTGGCGCGGTTGTAGGCGGCATCGCCGTCCGGCGCAGCTGTAGCCACTAGCCCGTCAAAGAGCGCCTCGGCCTCGTCCATGCCGCCGGTGGCCAGCAGCGCACTGGCGAGAGCAAACCGCGCACCTGCATCGGCGGGCTGCAGGGTGACTGCCTGACGTGCACAGCGTTCCGCATCTCGGTGCTGTCCAAGGTGGACATGGAATTCGGTGAGCTGTCGCCAGCGCGCGAAGTCTGCCCCCGGTGCCGCTTCGAGCGCAGCGATTGCCGCGCGTCCTGCGGTAATGTCACCGACGTGCAGTAGTGACTCTACTGCGATAAAACGCGCCACGGCGTCTTCCGGCGCGAGTTGCGCCGCGGAGGCCGCAGCTAGCTGCATGCCGAAGAAGTCGCCGAGCTGCTGCCTCGCCCGTGCCAACAGCAGCCAGGCCACCGCGACGTCCGGATGACTGCGCGTCAGGTCCTCGGCACGCAAGGCAGCGTCGGCCGAGAGACGCCGACGCAGCAGGCTGTCAATATCGCCGACCGCCGACGCAAGTCCGTCAGTGGGGGCGGGTAGCGACAAGCCTGCTCCAGCCTGCATTGTCCTCAGAACCGGTAAGTGAAGGTCATGCCTAGGGTCCTCGGCAGGGAGATGAGTTCCTTGGAGCCGTTCCCATAGTAGCCTTGCGAGGGCAAGGTGCCCATGTACTGCTCCTTGTACACGCCGGTCACACCCGCTTCGTTACCGAGGTTCTTGATCCAGAGCGCCAAACTCCACTGGTCGGCCAGCAAGGTGACTGAGGCGTCAAAGATGGCGAAGCTGTCCAGTGTCTGGTCGAACCGTGCCGAGCGGCTCAGGGCGTTTTCGGACTTGGACTGGTAATAGCCGCCAAAGCGCGTCACGAGCCCGAATCTGCTGTTCAGCTTGGAACTGAAGTCCACCGAGGCATTGACGATTTGCTTTGGCGCGCCTGGGAGTGCGGCGCCGTCTACTTCGATCAACGTACCAAACGGTGAGCGGAAGTCCGCTGCCAGCGTCGCATCTACGTAGGTATAGCCGAGCCCGAAGCCGACATGCTCCGCGAGCTTACCCGACAGTGACGCTTCGAGACCTCGGGTCTTGGCCTTGTCGCCATTGGAGGTGACATAGAAGCCCCAGTTCGGCGTCGCTGTGGATAATTGCGGATCCTTCCAGTCGAGTTGGAACAGGCTGACGTCGTAGCGCAGGCCAGCGACGGTACCCTTAATGCCCACCTCGAAGTTGTCGACGGTATCCGCCTTGTAGATCTGCCATAGTGCGCTCTCGGCAAAGAACCCCGTGAGCGGCACGGCATTGGAGCCACCGCGGCGAAAGCCCTGCGAGAACGTGGCGTAGAGCAGGTCATCATCGCCGAGAGAATAAGCGGCATTGGCCTTGAACAGGGTATCGCTCTCGGAGGACTTGAACCGTGCGTCGGTGGGTTGCGACAGGGCGGTATACAGAGGGATGTCGATGAGCGTGTGGTTGGTCGCGCTGTTGTCGAAGTAGCGCAAGCCAGCCGTGAACGACAGCCGGCTCGTCGCATGCCAGGTCAGTTCCCCGTAGATGGCCTTTTCCTTGAAGTTATCGTCGCGGCGGTAGATGAAGTCCTGGTCACCCGAGACGGCGTCGGTCGCGAAAGGTAACTCCGCATCCCACCAGCGCTTGAAACCGCGCAGGAAGCTGTCTTGCGTCGATCCGACGTCCTGATCTTGGTAGTACAGGCCCACGGCCCAATCGAAGGTTTTTCCACCCTTGGAGATTAGCCGCAATTCCTGGGTGAAGCTTGAGTCATCGTAGCTGCGTACGGCCGAGGCCATCGGGCGCGGATAGTTGTAATAGAAACTGAGGAACCCGGATTGTGCGTAGAAGCCGGTGTTCTCGCTGACGCTGTCGCCTTGATGCTCGTAGTAGGAGGTGCTGGAGGTCAGGGTGGCGAAGCCAAGGTCCAAGTTGGCCTCCAGCGAGACCAAGTTAACGTCCCGCGAAGAGGGCTCGAGCTGAATCGAGCCGTTATCGTACTTGCCGTAGGTGTTGCCGTAGCCGTCGAGGCCGCGTGTCGGCTGGCGGCGGCCGCCGACCTTGTCCTCCTGATAGAAGTAGGAGAGGGTCGCGTCGAATGTATCGGAGGGTTGCCACTTGGCAGCGATGCGCCCGTACCAGATTTCCACCGTGTCGGCATTGTCCTTGCGTGTATAGCTGGCAGCAGGGTCGAGCACGCCGTTTGGTGCCACGGGGACGCCGTTGGCTTCCAGCGCGTAGAGGTTCACGTAGTCCGTGATGCCGGGGTAGTCCGCGCGCGACAGGTTGAGGCGAATGGCGAACGTCTCGCCCAGTGGGAAGTTGACCGTCAGGTCACCCGCGCTGCCAAGCGCGCTGGCGCCATCTACCTTGCTCCCCGTGAGGGTGACCTTACCGCTAGTCTCCCCGAGTTGTGGGTCTGTCAGCACATAGCGGACCGTGCCGCCAAGCGCGCCGGACCCGTATAGCGTGCCCTGCGGGCCACGCAGCACCTCGACTCGATCGATGTCCTTGAGGAGGAAGTTGGCGAAAATTGGCGTGTCGCCTACATAGGTCGAGACCGTCGACACAGCGGAGATGGCGTAGTCCCCAAGGGCCGAACTGTCGACGTTGAGGCCTCTAATGCGGATGCCGTTGACCACCGCCGCGTTGCGCGCGCCGCGGTCGACGATGCCTACGCCCGGGATGGATCGCATCAGCTCGGGCGTGTCGACAATGTTGGCGTCCTCGATCTGTGTGCCGGAGATGGCGGTGATGTTATAGGGCACGTCGAGGATGTTCTCTGTTCGGTGTGAGGCGGTGACGATGATCTCGTCGACAACATTTGTCGCGGGGGCATCTGCTGCATAGGCGGAGGTCGCCAGAGCGCCGGCGCCGAACAGTACCTGCGCGATGGCCAGCCGCAGTGTGTTGCGTTGTGTGTGAGTAAGGTGAGACATGGTGCGGATCCCCTTAAGGACTTTGGATCGGTGCATGGGCTTAATCATGGGTGGGCCTGACGCCTGGTAAAGACAGCGGCCCCAGTGCGATCAGCCCGGGCAGGTCTTGTGCGCCGGTATAGGCCGGAAAACTCACGGGTGTGTCGCGGAAGCTCTTAAGTGTCTGGGCCAGTCCGTTCCAGCCGCGTTCGCGAACGCGCCGGACAAGGTTGAGGTCGAGTTCGAGTGCGATGATTTCGCGTGAGGCACCGGCTTGGTGTAACAGCTCGCCGCCCGGCCCAAAGGCGCAGGACCGGCCGAAGCCGAGGCGCCCGGCGCAGTTCACGTCGATAAAATAGACCTGATTGATTGCGGCGCTGGCGCGCGCAATGGAAATCTCGACATCGCGATCAATCGTGTTGGTCAGGCTCGGGTGGAGGATAACCTCTGCGCCCAGACTGGCCAGCGTACGCGTAGTCTCCGGGAACCACATGTCGTAGCAGATCGATATGCCGAACCGCGCCACGCCGGGGACATCGAAAACCGTGCAGGTGGCACCGCCCAAGACCCCCCGCTCGTACGGCAGGAACGGGTAAACCTTCCGATGCCTTGCGACTACCTCACCGGCCGGGTTTATCACCGGTGTGGTGTTGTAAACGCCCTCAGCGGTGCGCTCATAGAGCGAACCCGGTACCAGCCAGAGGCCGGTCGAGCGTGCAATCTCCTGAAAGCGCTGCTCGGCGGGGCCGGGCAGTGGTTGCGCCTTGTCGACCAGCGGGCCAAAGGCCGCCAACTCCGGGATGAGCACCATCTCCAGCCACGGCAACCGGGTTTTGGCGAGGCGGATCTCGGACTCGATCTGGTCCAGGTTATTGCCGGCTGCCAGCTCGAGTTGCAACGTCGCTATCCCAAATATGGCCACTCGGCTCTCCCGCAGGCTGGTGATGCATGGACTATGGCCCCGGTGCTCGGGCGCCCATAGGGCCAGTTCAAGGCCATCGATTGGGCCAGTTATGCTGGCGATAAAAGCAACTGGACCGAAGTGCTCAAGTCAGCCCTGACGGCTGATGACGGCCGAGTCGACCAGCACACCGTCGGAGTTGAACCATTTCACGCGATCAGCCTCGACGACGGTATGGAAGCTGGAAGGTTCACCGTAGGCCCAGCGATCCCATTGCCGATACCAGCGATCGCCTTCCGTCCACCATCGACCCGCGTCGCAATCTTCGTTGGCGTAGCCGGCGCGCCCCGCCATGCGGCCGTCGGGTAGTAGTTCAATCGTGCACGGGTCGCCGTAAACCGTCTTATAGAGCAGGGTGAGGCCGCGCAGTGCCGAGCGGAGGCGCTCGCCGCCGAGCACACCGCGCATGCTCAGGGGTAGCCGCTCCAGACCACCGGCTGCGGTGTCGCGTACAGCGCCCGCCAGCGCGGCGATTCCTGCGCGGATGCGTATGGCTGGCAGGCTGGTGAAGCCTAGCCGGAAGGCGTTCGGCGGGCCATCGCCGACGGCGTAGCACTGCTGTACCGGGTCGATGAGTACGCCGCGACGCTCTGCAGCCCGCGTCAACGCGGCGACGTCTAGATCATCGGGACCCTGGATCCAGAACGCTGTCCCGCTCGGGGCCGGCCGAATTTCGACCCAAGCATGCAAGTAATGGTTGAGTGCGTCGCGTAGCGCAAGCTGACGCTCGCTGAAGACCTTCGCCAATTTCGCCTGCAGCCTGTCGTGGTGGCCAAGAGAGAGAAAATAGGCGGCTGCCCGCTGGATATTCCGCGGCGGGTGGTGCACGGCAATCCGGCGCAGTTTGCGCAACTCGCGGATGACGGCTGGTGGCGCGATGATGAGCCCCAACTGAAGCCCCGGCTCGAGCACCCGCGATAGCGTGGTGACGTGGATGACGCGCCCGGCACGGTCGAGGCTCCATAACGTTGCCGGCAAACTGGGCAGACGCAGTGCATCGGTGCTGGTGGCATCCTCGACCAGTACGAAGTCCGCCGCGGCCGCTCGCTCCAGCAGCGCGCGTCGGCGCTCCGTTGGCAAGACGGCGCCGGTGGGGTGCTGGCAGCCCGGGCTGACGATGGCGAAGGCGCAGTCATCCAGCGCCGGGGTGACGACCAACCCGCTGCTATCCACGGGTTGAGGCACGGCCTGGCCGCCGCGCCATGACACGAGGCGGCGCAACTCCGGATTTCCCGGGTCCTCGACTGCCACGCGTGTGCCACGGTCGATCAGCAGTTGGGTGACGAGGTCGAGCGCCTGTCGAGCCCCCATCGTCAACAGCAACTCCTCTGGCCGCGCCACGATGCCGCGTCCAAGCAATACGCGCAGGCGGAGCTCTTCCATCAGCAAGGGGTCGTCGGCGTCCCCGCTGTCAGTGGACCATTGCTGTATCTGGTGCGTGCCCAGCGCCAGGCGGCTTGCCTCCCGCCAATCGGCGGCCGGGAAGAGCGAGTCGTCGAAGAGTCCGTCCAGCAGGGGGAAGGGATACTGCCGCCAGTGAGGTGTGGCGCGGCCAGTGTCGTCGTCGCGTAGAACGCGCTTGAGTCGTGGGGCCCAGTCGCAGTCGCCGCTGTGCTCCTGATGCTCATGGAGCCGGTCTAGGCCGACCCGTGTCGAGTTGGCGTCGGTGCTGACGTACAGTCCGCTGCGCTCGCGGCTCTGCACCTGACCGTCGGCAATCAATTGTTGGTAGGCCAAAAAGACGGTGTTACGCGCGACCCCGAGCTGACGAGCGAGCTGTCTGGAGGACGGCAGGCGCGCGCCAGGCGGTAGGGCGCCCGCCAGAACGGCTTCGAGCAGCTGCTGACGAATCTGCTGCTGCAGCGACAGTGCGCTGTCGTCATCCAGGGCGAAGAGCGGGACGGCCATACTGCGAGGGTACTGCAGCTGCGACACTTTCGGGGGCGCGTCGCGAACAAGCTCGCACCTACCCGCTGGGCGGGTCCAGGTGCACCGTGCTGAACACGGCGCGGCCGCTGGCCACGAGCTTGCCTATGGAACCGTGAATCTCGGCGTTCAGCACAGCCTGGGTTTCGTACCGTTCCGCAACGTCCGTGAAGCGTTCGATGAACCGCTACCGCGGTTAGCGGTGACGCTTACCGCTTACCACCGAAATGCTTCGAGAGCTGCAGGTAGAACGTCCTGCCCTGCGTGTCGAACCAGTTGATGTCGTAGTACGGATAAGAAGCGTAGGTCGCGTCTTTCACCGGGTCTTTATCGAGCAGGTTGTCGACCACCAAATTCACCGCTGTGCCATCGGCGAATTGGTATTGCACCGAAGCGTTGTAGAGGTAGCTGGCCTTGATGTAGGCGTCCTCATCCCAGTTGGGCAGCTTGTCGAGCCGCTGCGCATGCAGCGTGGCGCCCCACGACCCGCGGGTCCATCCCAGCGAGGCGCTCGCCTTGCTCTTTGGCATGTAGTAGCCGCTGTCGGCCGCCAGCTTGTTTTCCACCGGGTCGCCAGGGTATTGCACCAGCGTCAGGTAACGCAGGCGGGAATAAGTGCCGCGCAACGAAAACTCGCCGACCGGCGTCGGCCAACGCGCATGCAGGCTGAAGTCGAGGCCTGCCGTATTCTCGCCGGCGACATTGATGGGGTTAATGGACACGGAGGCCAGACCACCCGGGTCGACGGCCGCGGTGAGCGGGTTGCGGTGCACGCGGGCAATGGCGTCGATGCAAGTCGGTGAAGAGGCACTCACGGTAGTGCCGCTATCGGTGACCCCCAATCGGCAGTCCGCTTCGTCGCGGAGCACCGAGTCCAAGTTCATGTCCAGCACCTCGTTGGACAAGCGGATGCGGTAGTAGTCGACCGAGAAGTCGAGGCCCTGCAGCGGCGACCACACCACGCCAAAACCGACGGAACTGCTCGTTTCGGCCTGCAACTGGCGGTTGCCCACCCGCTGCTCAACAATGCCGACATCTGACCAAGAGCAATCGCCGAGGTCCACGCCAGCTTCATCCGTACGGCAACGGTAGTAGTCGGTCGCCGAAGGGTGAGTGTTACCGGCGCCAGAGAACACATAGTGCAAGTCCGGCGCGCGGAAACCCGTGCCGTAAGTGCCGCGTACCAGCAGTTGCTCAAACGGCCGCCATTCGAGGCCGGCGTTCCAGGTGAACTTGCCTGCCGTGTTACCGGCAAACTGGTAGCGGTCGTAGCGGGCCGCCGTGCTCAGGTTGACACTTTCCAGAACCGGCACCCGCAGTTCCACGCCGCCACCGAGGTGGTTGCGAGAGCCGGTGCCGTCAGAGTCCACCAAGCCGTAGTAGGTGGGTACTAGCGCCAACGGGTCCGGGTTGAGCGCATAGCTCTGCCGTCCACCCTCCACCACGGCCGCCAAGCCAACTTCGCCGGCCGGCAGACGGAACAAAGCCGGCTGCGTGACGGAGAACGACAGGGAAGTGCTCTTAGACTTTGGCGTGTACTCGGTGTTTTGCGCGATGCCGGCGTATTCCGTGGTGGTTAGCGGCCGGTACAAGCGCGAAATGGGCGCATCGAAGATCGGGTACCCCGAATCGGGGTCCACGCCGAGTTGCGGCCCGAGATAGAGGCGGTTCGCTGCCGCCGCCACAATGACCGGCCAGCGCACCTGGGAACGGTACTGGCTGTGGTTGAGCGCCGCTTCGTAGTGCCAGCCGCCGTCCCATTCGCCGGTGATGCCAGGCGTGAAGGTGAAAGCCGTAGAGTGGTTACGGATGAAACCGCGGCCCAAACCACCGGATTCTTCGGGGGTGAACTGGCGATACCAAGAGTCGAGGGCACCGATGGCGTTGTTGTAGAACACGCCATCCTCGGAGCCGTTCGCGTCCTGAAACTGCCAATTAAGCACGTCGCGGTAGATGCCTACGCGGCTGATAGCCAACTGCAGGTCCGCAAACAATTCGGTACGGTCATCCAAGCGATAGTGCGCGGACGTAAAGGTGCTGAGCGACTTACGTTCGCTGATGACGGTGCCGTAGCCGATGGACTCGTTGCTACCGCAGTAACGCCCCGGTCCACCATCCACCGCCCAGCGCGGCCGCGCCGCGTAGTAGGTGGTGCCACCGTTGAGGTTCGCCAACGGCGCACAGGTGGCCTCACCCGGGTCTACATAGCCATCGCCCACTGGGTCGTACTGCAGGAAGGTACGACGCCCCACCACGGTAGCCGTGACAGGATTGTCCGCCGTGGAATCTTGTAGCGGACGTGAATAAGCCCACAGGGGCTTCTGGTCCTGCAACTCGGCACCGAAAACCACGTCGAGGTCGCCACTGGCCCAGCCGCCGGCGAAGGAGAAGCGATTGGAGGTACCGCCACCATGCTCGGTGGTACCTACGCGGTAGTCCACCGTGAAGTCGGTGATCTTGCGCCGCAGGTTGAAGTTGATGACACCAGCGACCGCGTCGGAACCGTAGACTGCCGACGCACTACCGCTCAGTACTTCCACACTTTCCACCATGCCGAGCGGGATGTTGGAGATGTCGGTGAAATTGCTGCGGCCCTTGAAAGGTAGCGGGAAGTCCGCGATGCGGCGGCCGTTTACCAGCACCAGCGTATGGTTCGAGCCGAGACCACGCAGGTCTACTTGCTGCGCACCCGGCGTGAAGGAGGAACCGGAGAACGACTGCTGGCTCTGGGTTTCACCAGCGTTTTGCGCCAAGCCACGCAGCAGTTCCGGGACGCTGGTATAGCCATCCGCGCGAATGGCATCGGCAGTAATCACAGTCACTGGCGCCGGGCCTTCAGATTGCGCGCGAGGAATGCGCGAACCGATGACCAGCACTTCGGTGGCCTCTGCGGCTGCGGGTGTCGCGGGGGCCTCTTGAGCCTGGACGGTGGCCGTGGCCGCTAGCGACGCTAGAACGGCGGCAATGGCCCGTTGCAAGGACGGTTGTGTCATGGTGGCATCCTCTTTAAGTTGTGGCGGCACCGATCCCTGCGCCAAGTCACTGGAACATAGCACATGCGCTCCCTACCACAGAAAGATCCTCCTGGGTTCATTTGGAGCAAGGCCATCGACCGACCCAACAATGGCCTGCGAACCATGTACCGGGAAACCGGTGTGTGGTCACCTGTGTGGTCACCTCGGGTCTGCCCAACTGGGGCTCGCCCGATGTTGGTCTTGCTGGCGCTTCTAACCTTGGCGGGCTGGGCCCCGGGTAGCGCAAGAGCGGCTGCCGGTGCCCAGCCCGACACTGCGGGATATACCTACTATTCCATCGGCGAGCCACCTACGGCCCACGCGACTGGAAGCCGCGCCGCCATGCTCCTGCTCGGCGGTGGCGAATGGCCCATGCCCGCCATTCGCGACTTCATCGCGGCAGCTGGCAAGGGCCACATCGTCATCTTGCGGGCCTCTGGCGATGACGCCGCCCAACTGGATTTCTGGCAGAACGGTGGCGGGCCGCACGCCGTGTCCACCGTGGTGTTCCACAACCGGCAGGCGTCATTTGACCCCAAGGTCGTGCGCCTGCTGGAATCTGCCGACGGCATTTTCATCGCCGGCGGTGACCAAGGCGACTACATCCGTTTCTGGGACGGTACCCCAGTGCAGCAGGCGATGAACGAGCATGTTCGCGCTGGCCGCCCTATTGCCGGCACCAGCGCTGGTTTGGCTATTCTCGGCCGCCACGCCTATGGTTGTCTGGACGGCGATAGCATGGATTCCCCGCGCGCCCTAGCGGACCCTCTGCGCAGCGGGCTCACCTTATGGAGCGGGCTGCTCACCCTGCCAGGTCTGGAACACGTGTTCACCGACAGCCATTTCACGGAACGTCATCGGCTGGGGCGGCTGGTGGCATTTCTGGCCAGACTGGCCCATGAGCAACCCACTACTGCAGGCGCAGTGGTTGGGCTCGGTATCGACGAGGAAAGTGGTTTGTGGATCGAGCCCACCGGTGAAGCGCGCGTCGTCTCCAGAAAGCAAGGCTCCGTGTGGTGGGTGAAGCCCACCAGCGCCGCGGCCCTACTGCAGCCGGGGAAGCCGCTCACCCAGTCCGGCATCGAAGTGGTGCAACTGGGAACCGAAAGCAGCATCCACCTTTCCGTCGGGGCCAACGGCAGTGATGGGTTACCGATGGCGCAGTGGGTCTTTGCCAAGACCACCATGCATTACCGGGCGCATGCCGCCGACGGCGTACTCCAACTGGAGCGCGTGGCCGAAGATAGCCCCTAAAGGCCGTCCGCGCCCGCGGCTAGCGGGCGGTGCCGCGCATGGGCGCGGCCAAAGTGTTCACACTCATCGACCACTCTGGCCTGCTGGGCGCAACACTCCGAACCTCCTGCCGACTATCCTGCTTTTCTGGGCGTCTTGGCAACCTAGGTATAATGCACCGAACTTGCCGTTGGGCATCTCGGGAGTAACGCGTGAATACCAGAATGACAGAGTTTTGTGCAGCCACGCTGATGGTGGCTTTGGCGCTGACGGCGTGCTCCGAGAAAGAGTCGGCTACGGCCACGTCCGAGGCGGCTGCCACGATCACGGCCGCTAAGCGGGCCATCACGACGAGTGCGGTAGACGCGGCGAAGAGCACAGAGTCACTCAACGCGGTCGAGTCGCCAGAGGCTGCACCGATCGCGCAGGATGTGGCGGGTGGCTATGCCCTCGAGGCTGAAGAGGCGGCAGATGCTGCCAGAGCCGCGAACGGTGGTGGAAAACACAGCAACCGTGGTGCTGTACACAACAAGTGGTAGGGCAGAAGGACTCCCGAGGGATGCGCCGGGGTTGCTATGACACTCTGGCCTCTGTGATGAGCGCCCGTCTCACCGCGGCTCTTTGCACGGTGTTGCTGATGGTGGCTGCCCCCTCCCTGCTGGCCGGTTCGAGCTTGCAGTTCGTCGAGACACAAGACCTGCGAGTCCTTTACTACGACCCACCCGGAAACCTGCTGGTGCCGCGCGCAACACAGAGCCTGGCGGCAAGTCTTGAGACCCATCGACGACTCTTTGGCTATTCACCAAAGGACAAAATCAACGTACTGCTGCAGGACTTTTCGGATGTCTCAATGGCGTCGACCATGGTCGCACCGCGTAATCGCATTTTTATCGACATGGCGCCGCAGAGTGATCCCTATGAATACACGTCTGCGGGGGACCTACTGGCATGGCTGAGCGCACACGAGACCATGAGTTTGCTGACGTATGACAAAGCCAGTGCTGAGGATGAACGCTACCGACGCTGGTTTCATGGCAAGGTCGAGGTCGACTCGAGCCACCCGGAGAGCCTGCTGTATCGCTACCTGACAACGCCGCGCGCTATTTCGCCGCGGTGGTACAGCGAAGGCATTGCCGTATTCACCGAGACCTGGATGATGGGCGGAGTTGGCCGGGCGCAGGGTGGCTATGACGAAATGGTGTTTCGGGGCATGGTGAAGGACGGGGCGCACTTCTACGATCCTCTCGGTCTTGTCTCCAAGGGCACCGAAGTCACTTTCCAGACAGGCGCTGATGCGTACCTCTATGGGACGCGCTTCATGAACTACCTGGCGTTCACCTACGATCCGGCACATCTGGTGGCGTGGTGGTCCCGTGATGTCGGTTCCCGGCGCTACTACGCAGAGGATTTTGAGCGAGTATTCGGGCTGCCCCTCGAACAAGCTTGGCAGGACTGGATTCGCTGGGAACAGGAATTCCAGACGAAGAATCTGGAGTCCATCCGCGAACGGCCGCTCACGCCATTCCAAGATCTAGTGCAGGCGTCGCTCGGGACACTCTCCCGGACATTTCTTTCAGCGGATCGCTCTACGCTGTATGCCGCCCTCCAGCGTCCTGGGCAGATGGCCAGTCTCGTCGCTATCAGTCGTCAAGATGGGCAGGTGACGTACCTGCACGAGGTGGAGAGCCCCTCTGGCATTAAGGTGACCTCACTGGCCTATGACCCCGCAACGGAGACCTTGTTTTATACCAGCAATAATGCTGCCTACCGCAATCTGGAAGCCTTCAATGTTCGCACCCATGCCTCAAAGACGCTACTCAAACAGGCACGGATAGGAGACATCGCATTTAATGCGGCCGACCGTTCGCTCTGGGGTATCCGGTTTAACCAGGGTCTGGCCACGCTGGTCAAAGTGGCGTATCCCTATCGCGAATGGCAGGTAGCCCACGTCTTTAAGATTGGTGAGAGGCCGTTTGACGTGGACGTTTCGGCGGACGGCCAGTGGCTGGCCTTTTCTGTATCAGGGCCCGGGAAGTCCCTGTCTACTCCCATCACCGAGGTGCGGGTTGTCCGGGTCGGGGACATGGAGCGGCAAGCGGCGACTCCCTATCGAACTTTCACGGTGGCCGGTGCGGTGCCGGAAGGCTTCGTGTTCAGCCGGGATGGTCGTTATCTCTATGGCAGCAGTTACTACACGGGCGTATCGAATATCTATCGTTACGACCTTGAGCACGAGACTATCGAGGCAGTCAGCAATGCCGAGCTGGGATTTTTTAGCCCCCTAGAGGTCGATGAGTCGCACTGGATAGTGTCCCGTTTCTCTTCGCAGGGCTTCATTCCGTCGCTGCTCGAAGTGAAGTCCACCAACGACATCAGCGCCATTACGTTTCTCGGCGAACAAGTCGCTGCGAAGCATCCAGAATTGCAGGCGTGGATGCAGCCGTCGGCTGCCACCATACCCTTTGCGGCGAGCATCGTCCGTCGCGGGACTTACCATGCTCTCCAGGAACTCGATCTACAGTCGCTGGTGCCGATGGTCGAAGGCTACAAACAGTCGGTGGGTTTGGGTTTCGCCGCAGACTTCAGCGACCCCATGGGGTTTGCTGCGTTGTCCATCAATGCCAGTTACAGCCCTGATCGGAGCTTGAAGGCCCGTGAACGCACCCATCTAGCGGTCGACGTCCAGCAAGGCCGATGGATGCTGGGCGCAAAGTGGAATGGAGCCAATTTTTACGACCTGTTCGGCCCTGTTAGACGGAGCCGGGAAGGCTACAGTGGATATGTCCACTATGACCGGCCACTGGTATTTCACCCGTCGAGAACACTCGACTTTGTGGTTCACGCGGATTTTTATGGCGGGATTGATGTGCTCCCGGGGGTGCAGAATGTCCGCTCGCCGTCGCGCAACTTGTCGGCATTGTCCATGGGCTTCAGATCAACCAGTCTTCGTTCCTCGCCAGGTTCCGTCGACTACGAGGCAGGTCAGGAATGGATGGTGATGGCAAACGGTTACGGCGCTGCAGGGGATTTCACCCCCAGTTTGCAGCTGGAATATCACGTTGGGCTGCCACTGGCCATCGATCACTCCTCGCTCTGGCTGCGCACGGCCGCCGTGGTCTCCGGAGGGGCGCTGACGTCGCCACTGTCAAACACCTATCTGGGAGGCTTTGGCAATAACTACGTGGATAGCCGGATGTACACCGGCGCGCAGCGGTACCGCGGCGCGATGCTGTCCTCGATGCCCGGCTTCGATATCGGCGCCTTGAGCGGCCGTACGCTCGGCAAACTGATGCTCGAGTGGTGCCTGCCCCCGTTACGCTTCGAGCACGCCGGTTCGCCCGGGATGTATCTGAATTGGGTGCGGCCGGAGCTCTTCGCCAGTGTGCTTGCAACCAACCCTGACAACAGCTCGCATCGGGACACGGCACATAATGTCGGTTTGCAAGTGGACTTCAACCTGACGGTCATGCAGCAGTTGCCGATGAAATTATCGATCGGTGTCGCCAAGGGCTTTGGTGGCAACGGCCGTGGTAAGAGCGAGTTCATGCTTTCGTTGCTGGTGTTGTAAGGTTTTTCAGCGCCAGCACGGCTTGGCCGTGACCTTTAGGGACAATGGCTGCTTCTGCCTGGCCGGGCGATGAATTTCTGTTTCTGTTACTGTAATTTCTATTGCCAGTGCCGGCAGACCGGCGAATGGGTCGTCGACCCGCCGATGGTAGGGAAGCGGATGGCTGATTCTCGAAACTCTGCCCGGATGGTGATGTTGGTGACCACGGCGGTGTTCATCAATTACGTCGACCGTGGCAACCTCTCGACCGCGGCGCCGTTGCTGCAGGACCAGTTGTCCCTGAATGAGGTGCAGCTCGGCCTGTTGTTCTCCGCGTTCTACTACGGCTATGTTCCGCTGATGCCGCTGATGGGAGTGCTGGCGGAGCGCTTCGGCGCCAAGCCGGTGTTCGCCGCGGGCCTTGGCCTGTGGTCTGTCGCCACCATGCTGACGGGGTTCGCTGGCGGTTTCATGTCGCTGCTACTACTGCGGGTGCTCCTTGGCATCGGCGAGAGTGGTGCCTTCCCTTGTGCTTCCAAAGTGCTGGCGGCCACCGTTGAACCCCACCGGCTGGGCGTGGCTAACGGCGTGCTCAGTTTTGGCTATCTGATCGGGCCGGCAATCGGCACGTTCGTGGGTGGTCTGCTGATGGCACATTTGGGTTGGCGGCCGGTATTTTTTCTGTTTGGCCTCCTGTCACTGCTGTGGCTCATTCCCTGGCTGCGGTCAGATGTGCCCAAGCCCGTGAAAACCATCGCCGGCGTGATGGGGCCATCGCTGGGCACTTTGTTGCGTGAGCGCGCATTGTGGGGTGCCTCCTTGGGACACTTCGCGTCGAATTACGGCTACTACTTCATCGTGTCGTGGTTACCGTTTTATCTGGTAAAAACGCGCGGCTATTCATTTGAGATGATGTCCTTGGTGGCCTCCATCGCATATCTGCTGAACGCAGGCTCTGCCTTTGGTATGGGGGTGCTGGCAGATCGCTGGTTGCGCCGTGGCGCGAGTGCCACGGTGGTCTATAAGTCCATCATGGGTATCAGTCATGCCGGTGCGGTGTTATGCATGATCGGCATGATGACGCTCGGTGAGACGGGGTCTTTGGTCTCGTTATTTGCGTTTCAAATGATTGCCGGTGCGTCATACCCCGGATTGTTCGCGATCCCCCAAATTCTGGCTGGGCCGGACGCCACCGGCCGCTGGGTAGGTTTGCAAAACGCCGCTGGAAATCTCGCAGGACTCATCGCGCCGGCGGTGACTGGCTTTCTGGTCTACTCAACGGGTCAATTTGGTTTGGCCTTTGGTCTGGTGGCGGCGCTCAATGTGCTGGGCTGCTTGAGTTGGGTGTGGGTGTTGCCGTCGGTGGCGCCCATTGATTGGGCAAAACGCCAACCCCGGGCGATTGCCTAAGGACGTTAGCTTCAAGGCCCAATAGGCAGCGCCACCGACTTGACCACCGGACGCAAGACAAAGCTGCTTTCCACCCGCGCCACGCCGGGGAGCTTGGTCAGCACTTTGCTGTGCAGACGTTCGAAGTCTGCGGCATCGCGCGCCACCACCCGCAGCACGTAGTCGCTGCCACCGGTGGTGAGGTAGCACTCCATCACTTCAGGCACTGTGCAGACCTGCGCTTCGAAGGCGGCGAAGTCACGGTCAGTTTGCCGGTTGAGGGTCAGGCGGACCAGGAAGCTGGTCGATAACCCGACTTTTGCCGGGTCGAGCACCGCTACATAGCGCGCGATGACCCCGGATTTCTCCAGTGCCTTGACGCGCCGCAGACAGGCGCTCTCGGAGAGGCCCACGCGCTGCGACAGTTCGGCGTTCGGTAGCCGTCCATCTTGCTGGAGTTCTTGCAGAATGCGCCGGTCGGTACGATCAAGAGTTTCAAGCATTTCGGATTTCTCACAAGATAATGCGATTAATATCCCATATAGCGCTTTAATATTCTATATCTCGGGTGTTTATAGCCTGTATTTGCAAGGCGGCGCCAGCCCGGGCGTCCACACTGGAGCTCAATCTAATAGCTGTCTTTGGAGCCTGTCATGCGCATTGGTGTCCCCCGCGAAATCAAGATCCACGAGTACCGCGTTGGTCTGGTACCGGCGTCGGTGCAGGAGCTGGTGCTGGCCGGTCACGAAGTGTTGGTGGAGACCCAGGCCGGTATCGGGATTGGGTATGAAGATGCGCGCTATGTGTCTGCCGGCGCGCGCATCCTGCCGGACGCTGACGCGGTGTTTGCTGCTGCGGACCTGATCGTTAAAGTGAAGGAGCCGCAACCCGTCGAGTGCGCGCGTTTGCGTCCGGGGCAGGTGCTGTTTACCTATCTGCACTTGGCGGCAGACGCCGCGCAAGCCCACGCCTTGATGGCCAGTGGCGCGACCTGTATTGCGTACGAGACGGTGACGGCGGCCGATGGTTCCCTGCCGCTGCTCACGCCCATGAGCGAGGTAGCGGGACGCATGTCGGTGCAGGTGGGGGCGACCTGTCTGCAGAAGGCCATGGGCGGTGCTGGCGTGTTGCTCGGCGGTGTGCCGGGGGTGGCGCCGGCCAAGGTGGTGGTCATCGGCGGTGGCGTGTCCGGTACGCATGCCGCCGAGATGGCCGCTGGTTTGCGCGCAGACGTCACGATCATCGACCGCAGCATTAAACGTCTGCGTGAGCTCGACGTGCAATTCGGCGGCTCGGTGAAGACGCTGTTTTCCAACGCCTACAATATCGAACAAGCCGTGATGGGTGCCGATCTGGTCATCGGTGCCGTGCTGGTGCCGGGGGCTGCAGCGCCGAAGCTGGTCACCGAAGCGATGGTGCGCAAGATGCGTCCCGGTTCCGTGCTGGTGGATATTGCCATCGACCAGGGTGGGTGCTTCGCCACGAGCCGCCCGACCACCCATGCAGAGCCCACTTACGAGCTGTACGGAGTGGTGCACTACTGCGTGACCAATATGCCTGGTGCAGTAGCGCGTACCTCGGCGTTTGCACTGAATAATGCAACGCTGCCCTATGTGAAAGCACTGGCCGACAAGGGCTGGCAGCAGGCTGTACAGGACGACCCCGGTTTGGCGGCCGGTCTGAACGTGGTGGCAGGTCAGGTAGTGCACCCCGCGGTGGCCCGTGATCTTGGGTTGGCCTTAAAGACCGCCTAAAGATGGCCTGAAGATGGCCTGAAGATCGCGAGCCAGCTCGCGCCTACGGCGCTCCACCCGCTTCGTAGGAGCGAGCTGGCGCGCGACCACGTACAATGTCCGCGTGAATATTCGCTCTGCCGTTGCCATGCCTGAAGCCCCCGGGCTCTTTTCCTACCGTAAGTTCTGGGCGGCGCGCTTTGGCGTGGCCCCGTTCTTGCCGATGTCGCGGGAGGAGATGGACCTGCTGGGATGGGATGTGTGCGACATCATCTTGGTCACTGGTGACGCCTATATCGACCATCCCAGTTTCGGGATGGCGCTGGTGGGGCGTTTGCTGGAAGCGCAGGGCTTTCGGGTCGGTATTCTGGCGCAACCGGATTGGCGCGACGCTACCGCCTTCACGGCGCTGGGTGCGCCGGCCCTGTTCTTCGGCATCACGGCCGGCAACATGGACTCGATGGTCAACCGCTACACCTCAGAAAGGCGGATGCGCAGCGATGACGCCTATACCCCGGAAGGCGCGGGTGGCAAGCGCCCGGACCGCTCGGTCATTGTCTATGCGCAGCGCACCCGGGAAGCCTACCCGGCGTCCACGGTGGTCATCGGTGGTATTGAAGCGTCGTTGCGGCGCATCGCTCATTTCGACTACTGGTCAGAAAAAATCCGTCGCTCCGTCCTGCTCGACAGCAAGGCAGACCTGTTGGTGTACGGCAATGGTGAGCGGCAGGTGGTGGAAATTGCCCATCGGCTGGCGAAGGGTGAACCGGTCGCGGCACTGAACAATATTCGCGGCACGGCCTTCCTGCGTCGCGGTGAAGCCATGCGTCTGCCCGCCGGCTGGGCGGAAATCGACTCTACGACTGTCGACGAACCGGGCCCCTTGGCGCCGCAGATCGACCCGTATGCGATGGAAGACGAACGGCAGCGCGTGCTTGCGACGGCACAGGTGGGGCCATCGGAGCTGCCGCCCACGCTGAATGATGACGGCGTGGTGGCGACCTTTTCGGTGGCCACGTTAAAACGCGGGCGCGCGCAACGGCTGGACCGCGACCATGCGGTTATTCGCTTGCCATCTTTCGAGGCGGTGAACGCGGACCCGGTGCTCTATGCCCACGCCAGCCGCGTGTTGCACGCGGAGGCGAACCCAGGCAACGCGCGTGCTCTGGTGCAACGCCATGGCGATGCCGATGTCTGGCTAAACCCACCGCCCATTCCCTTGAGCACGAAGGAAATGGATGGCGTTTACGAGCTGCCTTACCAGCGCGTGCCGCATCCGTTCTATGGCGCGTCAAAAATTCCCGCCTACAAGATGATTCGGTTTTCGGTGACCATCCAGCGCGGCTGTTTTGGTGGCTGTACTTTCTGTTCGATCACCGAGCACGAGGGACGCATCATCCAGAACCGCTCTGAGCAGTCGGTGCTGAAAGAAATCGGCCGCATCCGCGACACGGTGCCGGGGTTTACCGGAGTGATCTCCGATCTGGGTGGTCCGACCGCCAACATGTACCGCATTGCCTGCAAGAGCCGCGAGATCGAGTCGGCCTGCCGTAAGCCGTCTTGCGTCTACCCGGGGGTGTGCCCCAATCTCAACACCGACCACGGTCCGCTCATCCAGCTGTATCGCAAGGCGCGTGAACTGCCCGGCATCAAGAAAGTGCTCATCGCTTCCGGCGTGCGCTATGACCTGGCGATTGAATCGCCGGAGTACGTGAAGGAGCTGACACAACACCACGTGGGCGGCTACCTCAAGATTGCTCCTGAGGCGTTTAGTGAAGGCCCGCTGTCGAAGATGATGAAGCCGGGCATGGGCAGCTATTACAAGTTCAAGGAGCTGTTCGACAAGTATTCGCAGGAAGTGGGAAAGGAGCAATACCTCATCCCATACTTCATCGCTGCCCATCCGGGTACGACGGACGAAGACATGCTCGAACTGGCGTTGTGGCTGAAACAGCATGGCTTTCGTGCGGACCAAGTGCAGGCGTTTCTGCCGTCCCCCATGGCCTCGGCCACGGCGATGTGGCACAGCGGTAAAGACCCATTGCATAAAGTGACGCGCACCAGCCCCACGGTATACGTTCCCAAGGGGCTCAAACAGCGCCGCCTGCACAAGTCGTTTTTGCGTTACCACGACGCCAACAACTGGCCGGAGATCCGTGAGGCGCTGCGCCGTATGGGGCGCTCCGATCTCATTGGCGCTGGTAAACACCAGTTGGTGCCGGCCTGGCAGCCGGCCGGCACCGGCGGGGCGCCACCGAAGCCCGAAGGTGCGGGTCCGGTCGGGACTGTAGGCGGACCACGGCCGTTCCGTACCCAACACACAGGTGTGGAATCGGGGCGCAAGCCGGTGGGTGGTACGACGCGCGCCCCGCAGATGCCGCGTCCGGGCGGGCCGCGCCCGGTCGGGGGTCGGCCAACGGGGGGGCGCCCGCGTGGCTGAGGGCTGGCAGTTGGCCGGCCCAGTCACGCTCGAGCAAGGCACGCACCGCTGGGCCTTGCGTGGCGCGGACGGCGTGGTCTTTGTCGCAGGTCTGGCGCCGCCGGGCTTACCGCTCGGTACTTGGGCCCATGCCCACGGTGAGCCTGGCGAACGTGCCGATGAATGGATATTGAGCACCTCGAGCGGACGGTTCAGCATGCTGGCCCCTGGCCTTCGCGTCCACAAGGCGCGGCCCGGTGTGCTGGAGCCGTTGGTAGCGGCTTATGCAGCGACGGGTTTTCAAGCTTGGCTTGGACGGGCGCTGGTGCGCCTGTTGAGGGTGCCGGGGCTGGTGCGCTTATTGGTTCGCTGGCACGCCCGTCGTACCCGCCCAAAAGGCTGACGCCCGCCCTTCATGGATTTTGTGCGTCGCACAACGTAAACTGAGCGGCTGCAATCCCGGCGGCCACACAGGCGTTTCCATGAGCATTTCAGCGGTGCAAGGGGCGACCCCGCAAAAGCGGGAGAGCGGCCATTGGCGTGTGCACAAGTTCGGTGGCAGCAGTGTGGCGGATGCCGCCTGCTTCCGTCGCGTTGCTGCCATCCTTGCGGCGGACACGGCGCCACGGCTTGGCGTGGTGCTGTCGGCCTGTAAGGGCGTCACCGACAGCCTGCTCGGACTGGTGGAGCTGGCCGAAGCGCGCGAGGCCAGCGTTGGCACTCAACTCGTCGCACTGCAGGATCGCCATCTGGGGATTGCTGCTGAACTGCTCTCGGCTGGCGAGCAGGCCGCTTTTGGTGCGCAGCTGGCGGAGGACTGCCGTGACTTGACCGGCTTGCTGCAGGCGGTGTCGCTGTTGCGTCGCGCCGGTCAGGATATTCGTGACCTCGTGGCCGGCTACGGCGAGATTTGGTCCACGCGCCTGTTTAGCCGTTATCTCCGTGAATGCGCCTGTCGTGCCGGTGAAGTGCGGTGGTTGGATGCTCGTGAGGTGGTGGTGGTCGACTGGAGTGCACTGGGCCCCGCCGTGCAGTGGGAGCAGTCGCAGCAACACCTGGACGCCCGCGTGCCGCTGGGAACGGACTACACCGGCACCCTGGTCATCACCGGCTTCATCGCCAGCGATCTGCGCGGCATTCAAACCACGCTCGGCCGT
This sequence comes from Gammaproteobacteria bacterium, assembly GCA_947469285.1. Taxonomy (GTDB): domain Bacteria; phylum Pseudomonadota; class Gammaproteobacteria; order Steroidobacterales; family Steroidobacteraceae; genus CAIOHZ01. Next base: position 11,908 of record CANIOW010000022.1, on the reverse strand, counting down.
AACGGTAGCGATTTTTCCGGTTCCATCTTCGGTGCCTTGCTGGGTGCGCACGAAATCATCATCTGGACGGACGTGGATGGTGTGCTCTCTGCCGATCCGCGCCGGGTGCCGGATGCTCAGGTTATCGACTCCTTGTCGTACAACGAGGCCATGGAACTGGCGTATTTCGGCGCCAAAGTGATTCACCCACAAACCATGGCGCCGGCGATCAGCCGTGAGATTCCCATCTGGATCCGCAATACCTTTGCGCCGCAGAAGCCCGGGACGCAGATTTGTGCGCACCCCACTTCTGTCTTGCAGGTGAAAGGCATTACCAGCATTGAAGACGTTGCGCTGGTGAATCTGGAAGGCGCCGGCATGATCGGCGTGCCCGGAACGGCGCAGCGTCTGTTCGGTGCGCTGCGTGATGCACAGATTTCCGTGATCCTCATCTCGCAGGGCAGTAGCGAACACAGCATCTGCTTCGCCATTCCAGCGGCGCAAGCGGTGGCGGCAGAACAGGCAGTGCGTCGCGCTTTTGACGCGGAGTTACGTGACGGCCAAATTCAAAGTGTGGAGGTCGCACTGGGCTGCGCAATTCTGGCCGTGGTGGGTGACGGCATGGCCGGCGCGCATGGCGTGGCTGCCAAGGTGTTCGGTACTTTAGGCAACGCCGCGGTGAACATCCGGGCCATTGCGCAAGGTGCCAGTGAACGCAACATCTCCATTGTCATTGATGGCCGACACTCAGCCCGTGCATTGCGGGCGGTGCATGCTGGGTTTTATCTTTCGCCGCATACGGTGTCCATCGGGTTGATCGGGCCGGGCGTGGTCGGACGGGTGCTGCTCGACCAGCTCCACACCCAGCTCGCACGCTTGCGTCGGGACGGGCAGCTGGATCTGCGTGTTCGCGGCATCGCCAGTTCCACACGCATGTATTTGGCGGAGGGGGAGGTGGACCTGGGTCATTGGCGCGAGGCTTTTGAGAGCGACAGCGTGCCTGTGGACTTGGCAGCCTTTACACGCCACGTGCAAGCCGACCACTTACCACACGCCATTATCATCGACTGCACGGCCAGTTCGGCGGTGGCAGAACGCTATGCACAGTGGCTTGGGGCTGGCATCCACGTGGTGACCCCGAATAAAAAAGCCAACAGTGCGCCACTGACACAGTTCCGTGCCATGCACGCTGCCAGGCGTGAAGCCGGTAGCCACTACCTCTATGAGGCGACGGTAGGCGCCGGTTTGCCAGTCATTCAAACCTTAAGTGACTTACGCCAGACCGGTGATGAGCTGCGGTCGGTGGAAGGCATCTTCAGTGGAACGCTCGCTTATCTGTTTAACGCCTTTGACGGTTCACGGCCGTTCAGTGAGATTGTCGGTGAAGCCAAGGCCCGTGGTTACACCGAGCCGGACCCGCGTGACGACCTCTCCGGTACCGATGTGGCCCGCAAACTGACCATCCTGGCGCGCGAAGCCGGCTTGGATATCGAGATGTCGGAGGTGGAAGTCCAAAGTCTGGTGCCCGAGGCACTACGCGGTGGCACCATCGCCGAGTTCATGGCAGGGCTGCCGGCGTTCGATGCGGCGATGAACCAACGGTTGGCGGCGGCGGAAGCGGCAGGTCAGGTGTTGCGCTATGTCGGTCGACTCGACCTGACGACCCGTCGTGCGACCGTTGGACTGGTCCAAGTGGACCGGCGGCATGCGTTTGCCAACATGGCACTGACGGACAATATCGTGCGCTACCAGACGGCTCGCTACTGCGATAACCCGCTGATCGTGCAGGGACCCGGTGCGGGTCCAGAAGTGACTGCCGGTGGCGTGTTTGGCGACCTGTTGCGGTGCGCCGCGTTTCTCGGAGCAAAACTGTGAACCTACTGACCTCTGCCACTGCTTTTGCTCCAGCCTCGGTAGGCAACGTCATTGTTGGCTTCGACATCCTGGGCCATTCCGTGGATGCCGTGGGCGATCGGGTCTCGGTGACGCGCATCGAAGAACCGCTGGTGCGTATTACCGCCATCACGGGCACCGATGCCGACTTACCGCTAGAGGCGGCCAAGAACACCGCGGGGCGTGCCCTGATGGCCTTGCGCGAAGCGCAGTCCTTGTCGTGGGGCTTTGAAGTACAGATCCACAAAGGCATTCCGCTGGGTTCGGGCCTCGGTGGATCGGCTGCCTCGGCGGTGGCGGCGGTGGTGGCAGCCAATGCGTTATTGCCGACGCCGTTGCCAAAACTAGAATTGTTGAAATTTGCCATGGAAGGTGAAGCGGTCGCCAGCGGCGCGGCACATGTCGATAATATTGCTCCCAGCCTGTTTGGTGGGTTGGTGCTCACGGTAGGTATTGACCATCCGCGAACCAAGCAGATTCCCGTGCCGGGTCGTATTCGCGCTGTGTTGGTGCATCCGCACATGTTCCTGTCCACTCGCGAGGCGCGTGGTGTGCTCTCCAAGCAAGTGACGCTGTCGGATTTGGTCTGGCAATGTGCCAATCTGGCTGGCTTCATCTCCGCTTGCTACACCGACGATCTGGACATGATGCGTGATGCTTTCGAGGACGTGGTCATTGAGCCGCAACGCGCGCGACTCATTCCGGGGTTCGCGGCGGTGAAACAGGCAGCGGTTGACGGCGGCGCGCTTGGCTGCTCCATCTCCGGAGCTGGCCCTACGGTGTTTGCTTGGTGCGAAGCAGAACATGCCGCCGCGATTTCCGCTGGAATGGTGCAGGCGTTTAAAGACCACGGGTTGGAATCGGACGCTTGGATTTCACAGATGGGCACGGCGGGCGCGCGCGTGATCTCCCCATGACGGCAGCGATGCTCTACGCAAGTACCCGTGGTGGTGCGCCGTTACTGACTGCTGGTCACGCCATTGCCCAGGGCCTCGCGCCGGATGGTGGGCTGTACGTGCCGGTGGCGCTGCCAAATTTGCCACTCGCTAGTTTCGATGGGGCCGAGACGCTGCCGGAAGTGGCTGAACGGTTCCTGACGCCGTTCTTTGTTGGCTGCGAACTGGCTTCGCGCTTGCGCGAAATTTGTAATGACGCGTTTAACTTTCCGCTGGCGCTGCGTGAACTGCCGCCGCGCGATGGCGGTCATCAGTCGGTGCTGGAGTTGTTTCACGGCCCCACGGCCGCTTTTAAAGACTTTGGCGCGCGTTTTCTCGCCGCCAGTATGGAACGTTTGCCCCATGCCAAAGGCCAGCGCAGCACCATCTTGGTGGCCACCTCCGGTGACACGGGCGGTGCCGTCGCGGCGGCATTTCATGGCCGTCCTTGGGCGCGCGTGGTCGTGCTGTTCCCCAAGGGGCTGGTTTCGCCACGACAGGAGAAGCAGCTCACCTGCTGGGACGATAACGTGCAGGCGCTGGCCGTGCGTGGCACCTTCGATGACTGCCAGCGCATGGTGAAGGAAGCGTTCGCTGAAGAGGCCTTACGCGAGCGCTATGCGCTCACCAGTGCCAATAGCATCAATCTCGGGCGTCTGCTGCCACAGGCCACCTACTACGCCTGGGCGTCGCTGCAGTATTGGCGTCGTCATGGCCGCCGTCCGGGCTTCATCATTCCTTCAGGTAATCTGGGAAATAGCATGGCCTGTCTGTGGGCCAAGGCGGTGGGGCTACCCATTGGTCCGGTCTTGCTGGCGCACAATGCCAATCGCACCGTGCCCGATTTTCTGGCCACTGGCGAGTGGCTGCCGCGCACCAGCACGGCGACCTTGGCCAGTGCCATGGATGTGGGTAACCCCTCCAACATGGAACGCCTGCGTACCTTGCATCCGGCGTTGGACAGTTTGCGGTCTGCCGTGCGCGCTACCGTGACGGACGATGCGGCCATTCAGCAACACATCGTGGCCGAGCGCGCGTTGCATGGTGAAGTGTTCTGTCCACATACGGCCGTGGCCGCGGATGCGTGGGCACAGTTATCGCCAACTGAACGCGCCCAGGATTGGGTCTGGGTGGCCACCGCCCACGCAGCGAAATTTCCGGAGACCGTTGAGCCGCTGGTGGGTCCGGTGGACGTGCCGCCGGCGCTGGCGCATCTGCTGGAGTTGCCAAGCCACTCGACCGAAGTTGCCGCCACCTTGGCAGCGTTACGTGGTGCGCTGGAAGCTGGGGCGGCCGCGGCAAGCAGCACGGTTGGGCAGTGAACGAGTTCACGGTCCCCGATGAACGCTGGTGGGTGGCTGCTGCCGTGTTGGCGGTGCTTGCGGTGTTGTGGATCAGCGTCACGGTTTTTCGTCGCTGGCAGCTACGACGTCGTGAACGAGCGCGGTTGTCGCGGCTTGACAGCGTCAGTTTTCGGCGGCTGTCGTCTGTGCTGGTGCCCGATGGCAATGGCAGCCAGTTACATTTAGATCACCTGTTGCTGCTGCCGCGCGGTCTGCTGGTGGTGGCTGAACGGGATCTCAAAGGCGTGGTGTTTGGTAGCGAGCTGATGGACCACTGGGCGCTTATGCCCACCGGCAGTGGAGCGCGGCTGACTTTTGCCAACCCTTTGCGTCCACTGTATGACCGGCTGGCGGCGGTGGGTGCATTGGCCGGCGAGGGCGTGCCGGTGGAAGGCCGGGTGGTGTTTCCAGACAACGCACGTTTTCCCAAAGGGCATCCGCCCCTGGTGCTACACGATGGCTCGTTTACCGCGGATTTTCCGGCGGTGGATCGCGCATTGCTGCAGCCGGACCCACGTTGGCTGCTGGCCTTCGAATTGGTAGCCGCGCAGGCCGTGTTCGGTTCCCGTCACGTGCCGGTAGTACCCGGACTGAACTAACCGCGACCGGCATCGGTGCCGGCATGCCCCGTTGGTGCCTGAGCACGTGCGCGCGCCATGGCGGCCTCGCGCGGCAACCCCAGCGCGTCGTAGGTGCGCCCCAACAGGCGTTGCAGCGGTATTCCATCGGGGTCTTGAACACGGCGCAGCTCCAGCCATTGTTGGGCGGTGTTCCATTCGCCGGCTTGCAACAAGGCATCGATATAAAGCTGGGCGAACAGGTCACGCTGCGCGTGGCTGCCACCCAGTGACAACAGTTGCCCTTGCAAGGGTGCCCACGTGCTCACGGCGCCCATCGCGTCGCCCTGGGTGTATTGGAACATCCCTTGAATCAGGGGTACCGCCACGCGCTCCCAGACGCGTCGTGGTGGTGGTAGCGTGTGTTCCTGATGCGCGCGTGCACTGGCCGCCACCAGTAGCGCCTTGGCTGCTTCAGCGCTGGCTGCATCGGCGTGTACGGCGGCGGCGCGCAACAAGCCGTAGGCATATTGCACACTCAAGAAGGGCAGCGTGGCGTCGTTGGCTCTGGCTTGTAACCACGGCGCTAGCGCTTGCCAGCGATGGCCTACTTCGCCACCCGCCAGTTCAATGCGGGCGAGCAGGCTCACGGCGCCCACCTGGTCCTGAGAATAGCTGTGATCATGGGCCCACACCTGCTCGTCGTAACGCGCTAGTGCGGCCGCGGTTTCGCCCAGAGCGAGCTCAAACAGGGCCAGATGCCAGTGGTTATGCGTTTCGATGAACGACACGAGTCCGCGCCAGGTGTCGCTGTGTTGGCGGAGAAAATCCCGGCCTTCTGCGAGTCGACCTTGGGTGAGCAGCACATGCGCCAGCGCATGTTGCGCCCAGGGTTCTTGCCGGGTCATCGCCAGCGCTTCGCGGGCAGCGCTTTCAGCCGCTTCTAGGTGATGGCATTGTTCCAGAGCAAACGCCAGCATGCCGTGAACCTCCGGTACCTCCCTTGCCACGGGCATCGAGCGGCGTGCCGCGCGCAGCATTGCCGCGCACTCGCCGCGGTTGAAGCTGTGGTACTGGTGGAGCTTGAGCATGGCCAGATCACGTGGGTTCGCCGTGAGCAGTTCGTCGGCAATCCGCTGTGCCAGATCGATGTCGTCGTCGGCCCAGGCCTGCACATGGGCCAGCCAGCCACGTTCACGCTCCGTGGCTCCACTGCCGTGGGTGACGGCGCGTGCGGCGGCGGCCAGATAAGGCGCCGCTTGCGCCGGGGCTGCGGGGGATTCAGCGAACAGGCACACTGCCGCGGCCAGCGTGTTCAGTAGCCCGTGTTCCGGGTGGCGTTCTGCTGCCGGGAGCACTTGCAGAATTTGTGGCGTATAGCCAAGGAACCCGCTGACGAACGCATTAACTGCCTGCGTGGCCGTCACGTCGCTCGTCGACAGCGTATTGCCATGGAGGTCAGTGGTCATGGTCGGGATAGGCGCGAGGCACACACGCCGCGGGCCGGAGCGTCCTCTAGCGAAGTCGCTCTGGGATCAGGATGCAGGTTTCTGATAAAAAGCACGTGAGCAAGTGTACCGGAGTGAAAAGACAGTTCGGCGCGGCGTAGGTGTCCACGGGCCTAGAGAGTTATCCCAGCACGGCACCCCGGCACCCCGGCAGCCAGCAGCTTAGCGGCGCCTGCTCAGGGCCAGTCGAAAAACGCTGCCGCCGTGGCGGTGGTCCCTGCCGCGGTGACCGTCGCGGCCTCGCCGCGGCACTGGGCGACGGTCTGCAATACGTGTGGCAGAAAGGCTGGTTCGTTGCGACGGTGAGACCGGTGCGGCAGCAGGTACTTGGGTAGGTCCCGTGGAAGGAGATAAGGGGCGTCCGTCTCTACCATCAGGCGGTGCAGGGGAATGCGGCCCACCAGCTCTCGCAGGTGTTGCCCCCGTCGTTCGTCGCAGATCCACCCGGTCACCCCCACGTAGAGGTCGCGGTCCAGATAGTCTTGTAGCTCAGCGCCAGTCCCCGTGAAACAGTGCACGACGGCGCGTGGTAGACGGTGGAGCCAGCGATCCAACACCTTCAGAAAGTCAGGGTGCGCATCTCTTTGGTGCAGAAAGACAGGGCGTTGATATTCTGCACACAGTTCAAGTTGTTTCTCAAATTGAGCAATTTGAATAGCTTGCGGTGATAAGTTACGAAAAAAATCAAGACCGCATTCGCCTCCTGAGACTACTTCAGGGGATTGAATCAGGTGCCTGAGTTGATCGAAAGCCTCTGGGGAGGCAAGATCACTGGCGTGGTGAGGATGTACGCCAGCGGTACAGCGCATGACCTCAGGCCACTGACGAACCAGCTCGATCGCCTGCTGTGTCCCCGCGAGCGAGGCGCCGGTCACGATCATGCGCCGCACGCCGCCGGCCGTGGCACGGGCCACTACCGCGTGGCGATCAGCATCGAAACTGTCATGCCCAAGATTCACCCCAATGTCGGTCAGCAACGGCATCGGGGGGGGCAGCGTGTCTCCAGGCGCATGGGTTGAGGCGGTGGAAAGCTGGCTAGACATATCGCTGCGCATTCTAGCGACTCTGTCGCCGCGACTGTGTAGCATTGCGCACTTCCGATAATTTGAGCACTGGTTATGGCCCTGGACAAAGACACGCTCGACAGCCTCAAAATCGACCGGGGCCTGGATGCCTCCCGCTATCAGGCGGTCGCCTCGCGCCGCTGGTTCAAGCCGTTGCTCGGTGCCGCGCTGGCGTTGCTGGTGGCCTTTCTGGTCTTCGGTCGCAGCCAGCCGCTGGTGGTGGAAACGACGGTGGCAGAGCCGTCCTCGGCAGCTGGCGCCGTCCTGAATGCCTCCGGTTATGTGGTGGCGCGGCGGATTGCCACCGTGGCCAGCCGCACGACGGGTCAGCTGGTGGACGTGACCTTCGAGGAAGGTAGCGTGGTCAAAGCCGGCGAGGTGCTGGCGCGTGTCGACGACGCGGCGGCGCGCGCGGCCTATCGGTTGTCCGTAGCACAGCGTGAGACCACAGCCCGTGAACTGACCGAAATACAAGTGCGGCGCGATGAGGCCGTGCGCACCCGTGATCGGACGCTAGCGCTGCTGGAACGCAAACTGGTCGCCCAGGGTGCCGTCGATGCGGCGATCGCGGAAGTGGCTGCTTTGGAAGCGCGGATGGCCGTTGCTCGCAGCACCGCCTCCGTGGCGGTAGCGCGTGTGGCGCAGCAGCAGCAGCAGCTGGATGATCTGGTGATCCGCGCGCCGTTTGCGGGCGTCATCATCTCCAAGGCGGCGCAGCCAGGCGAAATGGTGTCACCCGTGTCTGCGGGCGGCGGGTTCACCCGTACGGGCATTGCCACGGTGGTGGACATGAGTTCGCGGGAGATTGAAGTCGACGTGAACGAGAGCTTCATCAACCGGGTGCATGCCGGTATGCCCGTGGAGGCGGTACTCGACGCCTACGATACGGTGACTTATCGCGCGCACGTCATCGCGATTGTGCCCACGGCTGACCGCCAGAAAGCCACGGTGCGCGTACGCGTTGGTTTCGATGCCGTCGATGCCCGCGTGCTGCCTGACATGGGGGTGAAAGTCCGCTTCTTGGACTCCGAGTCCGCCAAGGTCGCAGCGCCCCTGTCTTGGGTACCTGAAAAGGCCATGGTCAAAGAGTCCGTCACTGGCGCTACAGCGCAGCACGTGTGGACGGTCGTCGATGGTAAAGCCGTCTCGGTAGCGGTGCAGGTAGGGCCAGTGCGTGACCAGTTGGTGCCAATCCTGAAAGGGCTCGAGCCCGGCGTGACCGTCATCGTGTCCCCGCCAGCGGGTCTGGCCGACGGGCGTGCGGTGCAGGCCAAGGTCGCCGATTAACCCATGCAGCCGCTCATCCATTTGCGTGATTTGGTCAAGGAGTACCGTCGCGGTACCGAGCGTTTGCGCGTGCTCGATGGGCTGTCGCTCGAGATTGGTGAAGGGGAATTTGTAGCACTGATGGGGCCTTCTGGCTCGGGCAAGTCCACGCTGTTGAACCTGCTAGGGGGGCTGGACCGGATGACCTCGGGCGAGTTAACCATTGGCGGTCTGGCCATTGGTGAGCTACCAGATGCCGCTCTGGCTCGTTGGCGCGCTGACCATGTCGGTTTCGTGTTTCAGATGTACAACTTGCTACCGGTGTTGACCGCCGAGGCCAACGTTGAGTTGCCATTGCTACTCAGTGATTTGCCCGCTGCCGAGCGTCGTCGACGGGCCAGAGCAGCCTTGACCCTGGTGGGTCTGGAAGATCGTTTATCGCACCGGCCGCGGGAATTGTCGGGTGGTCAGGAACAGCGGGTGGGCATTGCGCGTGCCATTGTTTCGGACCCCACCTTGTTGCTGTGCGACGAACCCACGGGTGATCTGGACCGCAAGTCCGGCGATGAAATTCTCGACCTGTTGCAGGAACTGAATCGCCAGCACGGTAAAACCATCTTGATGGTGACGCATGATCCACGCGCCGCCGCACGTGCTACGCGTCAGTTACATCTGGATAAGGGCGTGCTGCACGCTGAGGTGCGTTGAGCGTGGGCGGAAGCCGCCTGCGCCTGGAGCGACTGTGGCATGTCGCTCGCTACTTGCCTCTGGTATGGGCCAGCCTGCGGCGTCGGCGGCTGCGCACTGCCTTTACGATCGGCTCTATCTTTATTGCCTTTATGTTGTACGCACTGGCCGGTGCCATGGAACGTGCCTTCGAACGGGGAGTGCAGCAGGCAGGAGCTGACCGCCTGATGGTGCAGCACAAGGTCAGCTTTATCCTGCCTCTGCCTGAGAGTTACTTGAATCGGGTGCGCAGCGTAGATGGCGTGTTGCGTGTGAGCTCTGCCAACTGGATTGGCGGCTACATCAAGGATATACGCGAGCAGGTACCGACTTTCCCGGTGCAAGCTGAGGCTTACCTGGCGATGTATCCAGAGTTTGAAATACCGCGCGCCCAGCGGGAGGCCTTTCTGGCTGACCGTACCGGGCTGTTGGCTGGCCGAGCGGTGGCGCAAGCTTATGGTTGGAAAGTGGGTGATGTCGTCCCCATCAAGAGCGAGATCTATCGCCGTAAAGATGGTTCGAATGTCTGGGACGTGACCGTCCGCGCCATCTTCGATGTTCGCGACGGTGGCGATTCGCGTCAGTTATTGCTGCACTATGATTATTTCAACGAAACCTTGTCGGATGCGCAGCGTGATCGCATTGGCTGGGTGATGGTACAGGTGCCCCGTCCGGAGCAGGCACCAGCAGTTGCGCGGCGTATTGACGCGCTGTTCGCTAACTCGCCGGCGGAAACCAAGACACAGACCGAAAAGGCCATGACACAGGGCTTCATGAAGCAGATCGGCAGTATCGGGGCCATCCTTGGCGCGGTCGTCACTGCCGTGTTCTTTACGATGCTGTTAGTGTCCGCCAACACCATGGCCCAGTCGGTGCGCGAGCGCACCAACGAGATTGGCGTGCTAAAGACCCTAGGGTTTGGCAACGGCACTATTTTGTCGCTGGTGCTGGCGGAAAGTGTCTTGATCACTGCCATCGGCGGTATTTTGGGCATGGGTGCGGCCTGGCTGCTGGGGTTGCAGCTGGCAATAGCGCTGCAACGCTTCTTGCCCGGCTTTGAAGTGACCCCCACTACCTTGGTACAGGGTCTGGTGTGGGTGGTGATGCTCGGGCTGGTCGCAGGTATCTGGCCGGCCATTCAGGCAATGCGCTTGAAGATTGTCGATGCACTGCGGCGGGATTGAACGATGGCCAACCATACTGTTCGCCAGATACTGGCCGTCACCGCGTTGAACCTGCGCAATATTCCCGCTCGCTTAGATTCGTCTCTGGTAGCAGTGGTTGGCATTGCCGGCGTAGTCGGGGTGCTGGTCGCGCTGCTGTCTATCAGCGAGGGTTTTAAAGCCACGGTTTCACAGAAGGGCCGCGACGATGCGGTGATTATCATTCGCGGCGGCTCGGGCAACGAACTGTCCAGTGCGTTAGCGAAAGACCAAGTCCAGGTCATCACCGATGCACCGGGGCTGGCGCGGATTGATGGCGAAGCCTTAGCCTCGCCGGAATTGTTTACCATTTTGGATTTACCGACGCGTCGTGAAGGGGCGTCGGGCCCTGCGAGCAACGTGCCGTTTCGTGGTGTGGGGCCGCATGCAGCGCAGATTCGGCGCGCCTTTCGCATCATTGATGGTCGCATGCTCAGCGCCGGGCATGACGAAGTCATTGTGGGGAAGGCGGCCGCTACCCAGTTCTATGGCCTTGAGGTCGGACGCCAGATTATTGCGGGCAGTCGTCGCTGGTCCATTGTGGGCATCTTCAGTGATGATGGCTCAGTGTCGGAGTCTGAGGTCTGGGCCGATCGCTGGGTGCTGGCGGGGGCTTACCGGCGTGGCACGACGGTGCAGTCAGTGCATGCCAAGCTGGAAAGTAAGGCGACGCTGGGTCAGCTGAAACGTTCACTGGCGGGTGATCCACGCGTTGATATCAGCGTGCTCACAGAACGCGAGTTTCTAGCCGAGCAGTCGAAGATTCTGGTCACCATCATCCGCACGCTTGGCTTCACCATCGCATTGCTCATGGGCGCTGGTGCGGTGTTCGCGGCCGTGAATACCATGTATTCGGCCGTCGCTGCGCGAACGCGGGAGATTGCCACCCTGCGTGCCATCGGTTTTGGTGGTACACCGGTGCTGGTGTCGGTGTTGGTCGAAGCGTTAGCGTTGGGTTTGCTGGGTGGCGTTCTCGGTGGCGCGGCAGCCTACGCCGCCTTCAACGGATACCAGACCTCAACCTTAAACTTCGCCACTTTCAGTCAGGTGTCGTTTGCGTTTCGGGTCACACCAGGGTTGCTAGTCACAGGCGTGGTCTATGCGCTGCTGCTCGGCTTGGTGGGCGGGCTGCTGCCTGGCTGGCGCGCCGCACACATGCCGGTGACCGAAGGTCTAAGGGCGACATAATCGCACTGCTGGCGTCATCGACCGCGTCAGCTGCGGGGAAAGCAGCCGTGCCATCGGGTGTTCGAACGCCGATGCGCTCTCACTAAAACGCTATCCGCGGCTTTAGTCCGCGCGCCATTTAAAGCCCACGGCGGCCAGGCTGAGGAACACCAGCGCCAGCGTGGCGAGCACGGCCAGATGTGGCCACACTTCGGCAAAACCAGCACCATCGAGCAAGATAGCGCGGGCGCCGTCTAGCAGGTGGGTG
>CANIOW010000021.1 GCA_947469285.1 Gammaproteobacteria bacterium | reverse complement strand
GTCCGTCAGATGGGCAGCGGCCGGCACTGCCTGCGTGGCCAACTCATCTACTGGAAGTGTCTGCTTGGGCTCGTCGAGCAGTGCCGCCTGCGCGTCACTAGGCGCCAGGACTGCATCCGGCGCCGGCTCACTGGACTGCTCACTGGCCTGCTCGCTGGCCTGCTCGCTGGCCAGCGCCAACCCCAGATCAGGCACGGTTTGGATATGCGGGTCTGCAGGAGACGGCGCAATGCGGGCGGTCTGATCGAAAACGAGGTCAGTGTCTGACCGCGCGGCAAGCACCACGGGTGGTGACGAGGCGCTGGACGAGACGGGCAGCCGCACCACGGGTGGTGCGCTGAGCGCTTGTAAACAGGCTTCGGCATTGTCCAGCATATAGCCTGGATCACCGCGGCCGGCTTCAAGCGTCTCCATGTAGTACTCGACACTGACCATGGCGTCTGCCAGACGGTCGAGGCGGGTAGCTGACAGGCTCTCCGGTGCCGCCAGCACCCCCTGCACCTCTTGCGCCAGAGCTGCCATCACGTCACGGGCGCGCTCACGTCCCAACATCCACAAGGCAGCCGTAATTCCACGCGCCAGCTCCGGCACGCCTTCCGGATTCAACACCGGCTGGTGCGCTACCGCGGTAGCCACGGCTTCCTTAATACGGGTGAGGTTAACGATGCACTCGCGCAGCACAGCCTCCTGTACACGGCGGAATTCAGCATCGTGACCGTCGTGCACGACAGCGGTCTCCTCTCCCTGCGCTCCTGGCAAGGCGAGGCTCAGCAGCGCTGCATCAAGACTGTCTTCAACGTCGATCAGCGTGGCAGCCACCTCGACGAGGACCCGGTCGGTGGGCGGCAAGCGGCCTGCCACGATATCTTCGAGACGCCCAACCTCCGCACGAATTCTTGCCCGTAACGCACCGAGGTCGAGCACTCCGAGCGTGTCGCTGATTTTTCGCAGCAGCTCCACCTGTGGCACCAGATCAGCGAGCGTCTCGCCGCCCTTGCGCACGAAGATATCCAGCACATCCTTAACGCGACTGAGGTCCTCACGAATCGCCGCCCCCACGGTCCGCATCAATGCCGTCGAGGGCGCCGCAAGCTGCTCGCGCTCGTGTTCGATGGCCGATGAAACGGGCAGCAGGTCCTGCAGCTTGAAAGACGCGCGCACTGCCGCCACACGCTCACCCGCCGTGCTCGTATTGGCCACGTAATAGAGCAAGTTATTCAGCAGGTCGAGGGGTGGTTCAACCGCATAACGGGCTTCGCCAATCTCGTAGAGCCGCTTCAGTTCGCGGTCTGCCTGACCCAGCAACCGTTTGGGGGTGGCGCTAGGCTCGATGCCTCCATCCAGCAACGCCTCGATGACGGCGCCGACCACCCACCAAAACTGAAATACCGGCTGCGCGGTTGCTACCTGCTCGAGGGTCCCGGCAACCTCCCCCAGAATGCGTAAGTTCTGCACCGACTGCTCGCCGCGAATCCAGCCGAGTAACGCGCCCTGAAACCGGGTACGCAAACGCCGCGCCCACTGCTGGACGTCCACGACCGACTCACCCGGCGCCGGCTTACGCGCCACCGGTTGGCGATCTGAAGACAGGTTTAGCACCAGCAGAGTGCCCTCGGACAACAGCGCACTGCCACGTACGGCACGCAAGTCGTTCAGCAAGGGCAATAGAACCAGCGTTAGGTCACGCCCGCCGGCCAGCACCCTCTCGACATAGGCTGGCAGTTGCACCATCGAGCGCATCAACGCCTCAAGGCCTTCGCTATGCTGACGCGTACCGGGCGACGTATCGACTAGAAAACGAGTGACCTGCTCCATTTCTTCAGCCAACAACGCGGCCCCATATACCTCGACCACGCGCAATACACCCTGCACTTCATGCAGCAGCGCAGTGCAACGCTCCATCGCGCCTGGTTGGGGTGGTTGTTCGGCGTGAGCTTCAAGTGCCTCACGCGCCACGCCGAGCGTCGCCGCTACTTCGCGAGCGATCACATCGAGTGTCTGCGCGGCAATCTCGTTCATGCAACGGCCTCAGGCGTTACGCGCAGAACGCGGCGAAGGATCCGGGAGGCGGAAACCTGCGACGCTCTCGCGCAACTCCGCCGCCAACTCCGCCAGCTTGCTAATAGACTGCGAGGTGGCTGTAGTGCCATCTGCGGTCTGCGTGGAAATTTCGCGCAACACCTGCATGGTTCGGGAGATGGTCCCGGCACCGGCGGCCTGCTGGCGCGCACTGGCCGAAATATTCTGTACCAGACTGGCAATCTGGTTGGACACTTGCTCGATCTCTTCGAGTGCAGCACCAGCATTTTCCGCCAGCAGCGCACCGCCAACCACGTCCGTGGTACTGCGTTCCATGGACAAGACGGCCTCGTTGGTGTCGGCCTGGATAGCGCGTACCAGCACCTCGATTTGCTTGGTGGCCGTTGCCGCCCGCTCCGCTAAGCGCTGCACTTCATCGGCTACCACCGCGAAACCACGTCCGGACTCCCCCGCGCTCATCGCCTGGATAGAGGCATTAAGGGCGAGAATATTGGTTTGCTCGGCGATATCGTTGATGAGCTCAACGATGTTACCAATCTCCTGTGAGCTCTCACCCAAGCGCTTGATCCGCTTGCTGGTCTCTTGAATGGTTTCGCGGAGCGTGTTCATGCCATCGATCGTGCGGCGCACGGCATCGCCACCCTTGTGGGCCACACCCACTGAATGACGGGCGACATCGGCGCAACGCTCGGCATTGGCAGAGACTTCTTCCACCGAAACAGCCATCTGCGCCACCGATTCGGTGGCTCCGGAGACCTGGCGATTCTGCGCTACCGAGGCTTTGGCCAGATGCCCGGCGGCCGCCTGGGTGCTGCGCGCGGCGCTATCAATCGACACGGCGGTGGTGTTAATGGTGCCGACCAGCGCGCGCAAGGCTTCGATGGCGTAATTGACGGAATCGGCAATGGCGCCGGTGATGTCTTCAGTGACTGTGGCCTGCGTGGTGAGATCGCCATCCGCCAGGCTGGTGAGCTCGTCCAGTAAGCGCAAAATCGCCTCCTGGTTACGCTGATTTTGTTGCGTCTGGTGTTCCGCCGCACGCCGCAGATTGGCAGAAGACAGATAGAACCCGAGCAGCACCAACAGCACCAAGGCCGCACCAACGACCAGACCTGCTGCCGTCCACACCGCTGGCAGGTCGCCTGGCAACCGGTATTGCAAACCGTCAACCACCAACACGGTCGCTGCGCCGAGAACCAGCAGCAATGCCAGACCAACCAGTAGCGGCAGACGTTTCAGTCCACGCATCATGTCCATGAAGTCATCCATCGATTTTGAGCGCGCATGACCCTTACCTTGCCGCCGCGAGGAACGCGGGTGATTCAACCAGTCGACGCAGACCAAATACCGGCCAAGTTTCCTCCGCCTGACGGAAGACACCGGCCAAATAATGTTCGCACCGCAGCAGCGTGGGCGGCGGTGCCGCGTTGAAATCCCGCGCGGGAAACCGCCGGAAGCCCAACACCTCATCCACCAGCAAACCAGCTGGAATTTCGCGATGCTGGACGACCAGCACACGGCTCTGGCGCTGGACCGGGGTCACGCCACTGCCGAGAAACTGCCGCAGATCGATGACGGGCAGCAATTGACCGCGAACATTGGCCAAGCCGCGAACCCAGGGACGGGCGCCAGGCACACGCGTCAGATGAACCGGCACTGCCAGCACCTCGCGGGTTTCTTCGCGGGCCGCTAGGAAATGCTCACTGCCAAGCCGAAAGGCCACGCCTACCCACTCATCACCATCGACGGTACGAGCACCAGCAGCCACTCGCCCGCCGCGCGCCTCTAGGGCCAGCAGCAGGTCAAACGGTCGATCGCGCAGCTCGCGCAGGGAAACCGGTGGGGTATCCATCGTGGGGGTCAATGCGCCAGGACAGCCTGGGCTTTTTCGACCAGCGCTTGCGGCGTAACGGGCTTGATGAGGTAGTCCACCGCGCCCTGCCGCATGCCCCAGATGCGGTCGGTGTCCTGACCCTTGCTCGTGACCATGACCACAGGAATATTTTTAGTTTCTGGATCGCGGGCCAATTGGCGCGTGGCTTGAAAACCGTTGACGCCCGGCATGACGATATCCATGAAGATAAGGTCTGGCTTTAAGCTCTTAGCCATGCGGAAACCCTCCTCGCCGTCGGCCGCCGCCGCCGTCTGGTAGCCATGCTGCTCCAGCGCACGGCGGATGACGAACACTTCGGTAGGCGAATCGTCGACAACGAGAATCAGGGTCATGGCAGGCTCCTGGGCCTCAAGGGGGGGCAACGGAAGTAGCGCTGGCCGTTGCCGCTTCCGCGGCGCGCGCCAACACGTGTTGCTCTATGGCAGAGAGCAGTTCATCACGGGTAAAGGGCTTGGTCAGATAATGCTCGCTACCGACAATACGGCCGCGGGCACGATCAAAGAGCCCGTCCTTGGAAGACAGCATGATGACCGGGATGGTGCGGAATGACTTACTGCGCTTGATCAGCGAACAGGTCTGGTAGCCATCGAGTCGCGGCATCATGATGTCGACGAAGACGATGTCGGGACGATGATCCGCTACCTTCGAAAGGGCATCGAAACCGTCCACCGCAGTGAACACCTCGCAGCCTTCTTTGGCCAGCAACGTCTCAGCAGTGCGCCGGATGGTTTTGCTGTCATCGATGACTAGCACCTTCAGTCCAGCC
This sequence comes from Gammaproteobacteria bacterium, assembly GCA_947469285.1. Lineage (GTDB taxonomy): Bacteria > Pseudomonadota > Gammaproteobacteria > Steroidobacterales > Steroidobacteraceae > CAIOHZ01. The sequence continues at coordinate 54,665 of CANIOW010000021.1, read as the reverse complement.
AAGCGTGCCGGACGTTCCACTTCACTATTGGGGTCCATCAAGGAGAATTCCTGAGTATCCCGAGGGTTTTAACATATCGGGCGCCCACACGTCATGGAGGCCGCCACCGCCCATGTTACGCGTCAGCAGACCCAGCCGCCGGTGTACACTCCGCCGTAGCGCGACGGTGCGAGGTCCGTCACAGTCTGCCCCTCTCCGCCACTGGAAACCGCTGCCATGAACGCCCCTGCCCCTGCCGCCAGTCGCGCCCTGCGCGTCGGCGTGGTGATGGACCCCATCGCCGGCATCAACCCCAAGAAAGACAGCACGCTAGCCATGCTGCTAGCCGCCCAAGCCCGCGGCTGGGAACTGCACACCCTCGAACTGGCAGACCTATGGCTGCGCGATGGCGCGGCCTTTGGTCGCGCTCGGGCCGTGACCGTCCGGACGGACCTCGAAGACTGGTACACCCAGGCGGCGCCGTGCGTACAGCCGCTGGCGAGCTTCGACGTCCTGCTGATGCGTAAAGACCCGCCTTTCGATACTGAATATATTTACGCCACCTACATTTTGGAGCGTGCCGAGGTCGCCGGCTGCCTGGTCGTCAACCGGCCGCAGGGCCTGCGCGACATGAACGAAAAGGTGTTCACCGCCTGGTTTCCTGAAGCCTGTGCCCCAACGCTGATCACCCGCACCATGAGCGACATGCAGAGCTTCCTTGCCGAACATGGCAAGGCCGTGTGCAAGCCACTCGACGGCATGGGCGGGCGCGGCATCTTTGTGCTGGAAATGGGTGACAAAAACGCCTCCTCGGTGTTCGAAACCCTGACCGGCTATGGTCAGCGCTACGCCATCATCCAGCGGTACCTGCCAGAGATTGTCGCCGGAGGCGACTCGCGCATCATTCTGATCGACGGTGAACCGGTCCCCTATGCCCTCGCACGGATCCCCGCGGCCACCGACCATCGCGGCAATCTGGCCGCAGGCGCCAAGGGCGTCGGGCGGCCGCTGACCGACCGCGACCGCTGGCTATGCGCCCAGGTGGGCCCCGTCCTGCGCGAGCGCGGCATGCTGTTTGTCGGCCTAGACGTCATCGGCCAGTACATCACGGAGATTAACGTCACCAGTCCCACCGGTATCCGTGAACTGGACGCCCAATTCAATCTCGACATCGCCGGGCAGCTGATGACCGCCATCGCCGCGCGCCGGGGCGGCTGACCGAGGCACGCCCCTGACACCGCCCACCAACCTGTCGTCTGTGGCTGCTGCAGAGCACGATATTGCCGCCCTCCACGAGGGCGTCGCGCCAGTACGGGACCGCCTCACCACCACGCTGTTTCTCACCGCCGCTTTGCATCTGCTGCTCGTGCTCGGTGTGACCTTCGAAGCGCCACGCAGCCGGACGGCACCGGGAGCGGAAGGGATGGAAGTGCTGCTGCTGGCGGCAGAACCCACCGAGACCGTGGCCAATACCGACGCCGCTTACCTGGCCCAAGCGAGCCAGCGTGGCGCGGGTACCGCGCCGGATACGCGCCGTGCACAGTCGGCGCCCCCCGGGCAAACTGGCAAGGCCGACCAACAGCTACTTAGCGGCCCCGGTAACACCGCAGGTGCCGCCGCCAACCAAGCCACGGCAGGCATGACACGCCGCCGCTCGCCGGCAGTCCTGATGGCAGCAGAATCACTACTTCGAGCTGGCCCAGAGGAGGCACGCCTGACCGCCACAGGGACAGCTGCTGCGGTTCCCGACACGGGGCCGGTCTGGATGAGCGAGGCGCACCAAAAGCTCGAGTTGCGTGGTGCGCAGCAGGAGGCATTGGAACTGCGGCCGGACACCCGTGAATCCCGGGTGGCGGTGTATTTAGACCGCTGGCGGCGTCACGTAGAAGAGGTGGGCTCCACCCATTACCCGCTGCAAGCCCTCCGCCGCCAAGGCTTGACCGGCAGCCCAATCCTGGAAGTCCAGCTATTGGCATCTGGCACGCTCGGTGAAGTCCGGCTGGTCCATAGCAGCGGCGAACCGGCGCTCGACCGGGCCGCCATGGGGATCCTGCATCTGGCCGTGCCCTTCGAGCCATTTCCAGCCGAACTGGTGGCACAGCACGAGGCACTGCGACTGACTTACGAATGGCAGTTCAGTGGCGGGCAGCTGCAGGACACCACCTGGCGGGCCCGAACCGCAGATTGAGCCTTGTAGCGGGCACCGCAAGACCCGATACTGCAGTTATGACCCCGAAACGCGACCGGCCAGTGCATGTCACCACCCTACGAGGACGTCGCTCCGGCGACCGTCAGGACCCGTCCATGTCCTATCTGGGCAACCAGCTACTGGTGGCCATGCCAACTCTTCAGGACGCCAACTTCGCGCAAACCGTCACCTTGCTGTGCGAACACAGCGAGCGTGGTGCGCTGGGTATTGTGCTGAACCGCCCCTTAAAAATGACTTTGATTGAGGTATTGGAACACCTCAACCTGCCCAGCGACCTGCCCGGGAGCACTAGCCAGATCGTCCTGCGCGGCGGTCCCGTCCAGACCGACCGTGGCTTCGTCCTACACCGGCCCATGCATGACTTCGAATCCACCCTCCACATTTCGGACACCCTGCACGTCACCACCTCGCGCGACGTGCTGGTGGCGCTGGCCGCAGGCAACGGCCCCAAAGAAGCCGTCGTGGCGCTCGGTTATGCCGGCTGGGAAGCCGGGCAACTGGAAGAAGAGATTCGCCAAAACGCTTGGCTAACAGCGCCGGTGGATGACCGACTGGTGTTCGAGGTGCCGCACGCCGAGCGCTGGCATGCGGCGGCGGCGCTGCTCGGCATTGAACTGTCACGGTTGGCACCCACCGCCGGGCGCGCCTAGGCGCGCGTGACGAACTCCACTCCACAAATCGTCATGGGCCTGGACTATGGGCTGCGTCGCCTGGGTGTCGCCAATGGCGACACGCTCACGCGCACCGCACGGCCCCTGGCCACCGTGGCGGTGACCGACCACGGCCCCGACTGGACGCTCCTGGACCGCTTAGTCGGTGAATGGGGCCCGACCCGCTTCGTTGTCGGTATTCCCTATAACGCCGCGGGGGGCGACAGCCCGCTGGCCGTCAAAGTGCGCGCCTTCGCCGCCGAACTGACCCGCCGTTACACGCGTCCCGTGGACCTGCTGGACGAGCACCTCACCTCGAATGAAGCGCAGGATCGCCTGCGGGAACGTCGCGCTTCCGGGGCGCGTCAGCGGCGTGTCCGGCATGGCGACATCGACCCGGTGGCAGCCGCCGTGCTGCTAGAACAATGGCTAGCCCGTACAGGCTAAGGAGTTACCCATGTCCTTCACCCAGTTCAATCCGCAGGGCCACCTGCGCCACCTCATCACGCTGGAGGGTCTCGGCGCGCCGCTCCTCACCACGCTACTCGACCGGGCAGATGCCCTGCTACGCCCACGGGGTGCAGCACCGGCACGCAATCAAGCACTGGCCGGCGTGACCGTGGGCAACCTGTTCACGGAGCCTTCCACCCGCACCCGCGCCTCATTTGAACTGGCTGGAAAACGTCTCGGTGCCGATGTCGTGAATCTGGAGATTCAGCTGTCCTCGCGCGTCAAGGGCGAGACCATGCTGGATACCATCTACACCCTGCAGGCGATGGGCGTAGATCTGTTTGTCATCCGTGACGCCGAGGCCGGCGTGCACGAATACGTCGCCGGCCACGTCCAAGACCACGTGAGCATTCTCTCTGCGGGCGAGTCACACCTCTCGCACCCGACCCAGGGCCTGCTGGATGCGCTGACGCTCCGCCAGCATTGCGGCGGCTTTGCAGGGCGCACCGTCACCATCGTCGGCGACTTGCGCCATTCGCGCGTGGCGCGTTCCGCCTACCATGCGCTGACCACGCTGGGAATCGGTGAATTACGGCTGTGTGGTCCCGCTCCGCTCATGCCTCCCGCCGGTGAATTTCACCGTGCGCGCCGCTGCACCACGCTTAATGAAGGACTGGAAGGCACGGATGTGGTGATGATGTTGCGGATTCAGAAGGAGCGCATGGCGGACGCGCTCATCCCGGAACGAGCCGACTACCACGCCCAATGGGGCCTGACACCGGAACGCCTCACACTCGCACGACCAGACTGTCTCGTCATGCATCCCGGCCCCATGAATCGCAGCGTCGAGATCGACTCCACCGTCGCCGATGGCCCACAAAGCGCCATCCAGCGTCAGGTTACCAATGGCGTCGCGGTGCGCATGGCCGTACTGGAACACATCGCCGCCGGACGCTTGCGCCATGTCTGAAGCCAAGCCGCACCGCAACACGATCTTTGTCGAAGAGGCTGTGGTGCTGTCGCACACGGCCTGGGAGGGCGAGCAATACATCCTACGATTGCAGGCCCCCAAATGCGCCGCTGCCGCCATGCCCGGCAGCTTTGTGCACCTGAGCTGTGACCCGTCGTTGCCCATGCGCCGTCCGTTGTCACTGATGCGCGTGGACCCTACCGCCGGTTGGATCGAGATTCTCTACAAAGTGCATGGCTCAGGACTGGCCAAGCTGGCGCAGGCCCAACCCGGGGATGTACTGAGTAGCCTTGGACCCATTGGTCAGGGCTTTACACCCCACACGGCACGACCGCGGACGCTGCTCATCGGTGGTGGTGTGGGCATTCCACCCATGGTGTATCTGGCGGAGTCTTTGGTCGCCGGCCAACGCACCGGCACGGCCTGGAAGCCGCTGGTCCTCATGGGGTCAGAAATTCCCTTTCCGTTCCGCGCCCGTCCCTCGACCAGCATCGTGCCCGGCATTCCCCCCGGCACCATCGCCGCCATGCCACTCCTGGAAGAATGGGGAGTACCAAGCCGCCTGGCGTCACTGGCGGGCTATGCCGGGTGTTACGTGGGGTATGTCACCGCGTTAGCCAGCGAATGGCTCGCCGCGCTGGATGACAAGCAGCGGGCAGAGGTCGAGATTTTCGCCTGTGGCCCAACGCCCATGTTACGCGCCGTCGCCAGCGTCGCACGGCAATTCGCCGTGCCATGCCAGGTCTCCCTCGAGGAATATATGGCCTGCGCAGTAGGCGGCTGTGCCGGCTGTACAGTGCGTGTAGAAACCCCCGCGGGCCCAGCCATGAAACGGGTTTGCGTGGATGGCCCGGTGTTCGAGGCCAACAGTGTCTATCCAGCGACCGCCTGACACGGCGCACTCAGCCGAAATTAATGCGGGCCTCAAGGTCGCTGCGTGAATCGGCATTCACCAGCGCCTCTTCCAGGCTAATGCGTCCACCGCGGTGCAGTTCCATCAGGGCAGCATCGAAAGACTGCATACCACGCTCGGTGGAGCTACGGATGGCCGCTTTTACCCCGATCACATCGCCTTTCTTCACCAGTTCTTGAATATGGGGCGTGTTGAGCATCACCTCCACGGCTGCGATGCGGCGCCCCTCATGGCTGCGCACCAACCGCTGCGCGAGGATGGCACGCAAGTACTGCGACAGATCCAGAAACACCTGAGCGTGCTGGTCCCGCGGAAACAGATTGACGATACGTTCAAGCGTTTCCGCCGCGTTGTTTGCATGCAGCGTACTGATACACAGATGCCCAGTGCCCGCGAGCGCAATAACACTTTCCATCGTCTCGCGATCACGGATCTCGCCCACCAGAATGACATCTGGCGCGGCCCGCATAGCGCTGCGCAAGGCGCGCCCGAAAGATTTGGTATCCAAACCCACTTCGCGCTGATTAATAATGCTTTTCTTGTTGGAGTGCAGATATTCGATCGGGTCTTCAATCGTCAGCACATGGTCGGAAGCGCTTTCATTGCGGTGATTAACCATGGCGGCCAGCGTGGTGCTCTTGCCAGAGCCAGCGGCACCCACCATCAGCACCAAGCCACGGCGCAGCATCGCTAGGTCCTGCAGAACTTCCGGCAGACCCAGCATGTCGAGGCGGGGAATCTCGCCAGTGATATAGCGCAGCACAATGGACGGAACGCCGCGCTGGTGGAACAGGGTGGCCCGGAACCGACCCAGCCCTGGCTCAGACAGCGCGAAGTCAATTTCAAGTTCATCAGCGAAATAAGCCGCCTGCTCAGCGGTCATCATGCCGTAGGCCGTCTGCTTGACCATCTCCGGGGTCAGCACCTGACGGTTCACTGGAAACAGCTGGCCTTCGATCTTGATTTTGACCGGAGCGTAAGCGGTAAAAAACAGGTCCGATGCCTGCTTAGCTACCATCAATTCGAAGAGCGGGCGCATGTTCAGACGCGCACCAGCGGCCTCAGGAAGCAGCTCCATCTTAGATGAGCCGCTGAGGGTCAGCATCCTCAGCAAGACGCAGACTTGTCGCCTGCTCCCGAGCCAAGTGGTCCTCACGTTTACTTTCTAGTTTCACACGCAAGCGCAGTTCGTTCTTGCTGTCGGCATTGCGCAAGGCATCTTCGTAGCTAATCTGCCCTGATTCATAGAGCGCAAACAATGCCTGGTCAAAAATCTGCATCCCCAGTCGGGTGGAACGCGACATGACTTCCTTGATCTGCGCTACATCACCCTTAAAGATGAGGTCTGAGATCAACGGCGACTGCAGCATAATTTCCATCGCAGCGATCCGGCCCTTACCCCCTTCGCGCGGCACCAGCCGCTGGGAAATCAGCGCGCGTACGTTCAGCGACAAGTCCATGAGCAGTTGCTCACGGCGTTCCTCAGGGAAAAAATTAATAATGCGATCGAGCGCTTGATTAGAGCTATTGGCGTGCAGGGTTGCCAGCACCAAATGCCCCGTCTCCGCGAACTGAATGGCATATTCCATCGTCTCGCGATCACGTATTTCACCGATGAGTATGACATCCGGCGCCTGACGCAAGGTGTTCTTCAGTGCGGTATGCCAACTGTCCGTATCCACCCCGACCTCGCGGTGGGTGATGACGCAGTGGCGGTGCGGATGGATAAACTCCACCGGATCTTCGATGGTCACGATGTGGCCGCGCGAGTTACCGTTGCGATGATCAGTCATCGCCGCCAGCGTTGTGCTCTTACCACTACCAGTGCCACCCACGAGAATACACAGCCCGCGCTTTGACATGACCACGTCTTTCAGCACCGCCGGCAGTTCAAGCTCCTCGAGGGTAGGAATACGCGCATTGATGGTGCGGATAACACAACCAGTGAAGGTTTGTTGCACGAATGCGCTGACGCGGAAACGACCGATGTCAGCCGGTGAAATCGCGAAATTACATTCCTTGCTGCCGTCAAAATCGCGCGTTTGGCGGTCATTCATGACGGAGCGAACCAACGCCGCGCTCTGCTCAGCCGTGAGTCCCTTTTCAGATTGCGGACGGATCTCACCATCGACCTTGATGGCCGGCGGAAACCCGCAGGTAATGAACAGATCGCTGCCCTTGAGCACCACCATGCGGCGCAGAAGATCCTGCATGAGACGAGTAGCTTGGTCACGGTCCATGGTGCATGCGCCTTCTAGATACTTTCTTTATTCTGCGCTTTATAACGCGCCTCTTCTTTGCTGACCATGCCTTTGGCAACCAGATCCTGCAGACATTGATCCAGCGTCTGCATCCCATGCATTTGGCCGGTTTGAATGCTGCTGTACATCTGCGCCACCTTGCCCTCACGGATGAGATTACGGATAGCAGGAATACCGATCATGATTTCATGTGCCGCGATACGGCCACCGCCGACACGCTTGAGTAGCGCCTGTGAAATCACCGCACGCAGGCTCTCGGAGAGCATGGAGCGCACAATCTCTTTTTCCTGCGCGGGAAACACATCGACGATACGGTCAATGGTTTTAGCCGCGCTTGAAGTATGTAGCGTACCGAACACCAGGTGACCTGTCTCCGCGGCAGTCAGTGCCAGACGGATGGTTTCCAGATCACGCATCTCGCCGACCAGGATGACATCGGGGTCCTCGCGAAGAGCAGAGCGCAAAGCTTCACTGAAGCCCAGCGTGTCGCGGTGGACCTCGCGCTGGTTGATGAGGCTGCGACGGCTCTCATGAACAAACTCAATCGGGTCCTCAATCGTGAGGATATGGCTCGGCCGGTTATCGTTGATGTGGTTGATCATCGCCGCCAGCGTCGTCGACTTACCCGAGCCGGTGGGGCCGGTCACGACTACCAGTCCGCGCGGTAACATACACAAATCTGAAAACACCTTCGGGGCGTTCAGTTCACTTAAGGACTTGACCACCGACGGAATGGCGCGAAACACCGCACCTGCGCCGCGGTTATGATTGAAAGCGTTGACTCGAAAGCGTGACAGCCGCGGGATCTCGAAGGAGAAGTCGGTTTCAAAGAACTCCTCGAATGCCTTGCGCTGTTTGTCATTCATGATGTCGTACACCATCGAGTGCACGTCTTTATGCGCCAGCGCCGGCATGTTGATGCGTTTAATATCGCCGTCGACACGGATCATCGGCGGCATGCCGGCCGACAGATGCAGGTCGGAGGCCCCGCTTTTGACAGCGAACGCGAGCAACTGAGCAATATCGACGGTCATTGAGTGCCCCTACAGAGTAGTCTTGAAGTATAGACACGGCCCCGACCACCATATGTTAACTAACACGCAAAATTCACCTGCACTGTTACCGGAGGGCGTGCTGCAGACCGCCAGAGTGGCCGCGGAGGCCGTGGCCGCCGCGACACACGCCGCCAGGCGCGCTCCCGGTTCGGTCACCTTGGTGGCGGTTTCCAAGCACCAGTCGACTGCGGCGGTGGCGGCGGCATACGCCGCCGGACTGACCCATTTCGGCGAGAATTACCTTCAGGAAGGCGTGCCGAAGATAGCTTCACTGGCCGCTTTGCCACTCATCTGGCATTTTATCGGCGCCTTGCAGGCCAACAAGACGCGCGCCGTGGCCACCCACTTCGACTGGGTGCACACCGTGGACCGCCTTCGGGTAGCGGAAAGGTTGGCAGCACACCGGTCGGCACACCAAGCGCCGCTCAATATTTGCCTGCAGGTCATGCTGGTCCCCGAAGCCGGCAAGGCCGGAGTGTCGCCCGAGGCGTTGCCGGCACTGGCGCACGCGGTGGCTCGCCTGCCCGGCCTGCAACTGCGTGGCCTCATGTGTATTCCGCCGGCTACCGATGACCCGGCGACTCGGCGTGAGCGCTTTCGGACGCTGGCGGACCTGCTCTCCCGCCTGCAGGCGGAAGGACTGGCCCTAGACACGCTGTCGATGGGCATGAGCGCCGACTACACAGACGCTATCCTTGAGGGGGCCACCCAGGTGCGTCTTGGTACCGCCGTGTTTGGCGAGCGTCCCCAGTTGATTCCAGCGCAGGATTTGTCATGAACCCACTTTCTACCCCTTCTGCCACCCCACCGACGGTCATGCCGCTACCTGGCGTGGCCTTCATTGGCGGCGGCCAGATGGCGCGCGCACTCATCGCCGGACTGGTGGCGGCGGGGCAATCGGTCGCGACTATCGCCGTCGCCGATGTTTCTGCTGCGGCACGCACCGCGCTGGAGCATGACTTCCCTGGCCTCTACCTGACGGCCGACCCACTCCTCGCTGCCGCGCGCGCTCCTGTCTGGGTGTTGGCGGTCAAGCCACAACACATGGCGGCCGTTGCCGGCGAACTGCGCCCCCTGGCACTGCAGCACCGTCCCACGGTGGTGTCGGTGGCCGCCGGGATTCGCTTGGAACAGTTAGGCGAGTGGCTGGGGGAGGGAGTTCCCGTGGTGCGCACCATGCCCAATCGCCCAGCTTTCGTGGGTGCCGGCATCACCGGGTTGTACGCCGCGGCCGTGGTGCCGCCTCCAGCGCGCGCTCAGGCAGCGGCATTAATGCAAGCCGTTGGGGCTACCGTCTGGGTCGATGCCGAAATTCAACTAGATGCGGTCACCGCGGTGTCCGGCAGTGGTCCGGCGTATTTCTTCTTGCTCATCGAGTCACTGGCCGTGGCTGGTATGGCCGTTGGCTTACCGGAGGCCACCGCCCGACAATTGGCTATTCATACCGCCTATGGCGCTGGCCTCATGGCACGAGATACCGGCATTGATGCCGCCACTCTGCGTGAACAAGTCACTTCCAAAGGCGGCACCACCGCGGCGGCGCTGGCGGTGTTCGAAGCAGCTGCGTTTCGCGCCACCGTCACCGCCGCAGTAGCGGCCGCGGCGCGTCGTTCGGCTGAACTGGCAGCTGATGCCAGCGCACCCCCCGCGCTCCGCTGAACCCTCTCTCAGGAACCTCTGCCTATGCGTGAACTACTCTTCGTACTCGACAGCCTCACCAGCCTGATCGTTGGCGCTTTTGTGCTGCGACTGCTACTGCAATGGGTGCGCACCGATTTTCGCCAGCCACTGGCGCGCGCCGTGCTGCTAGTCACCAATCCGCTGGTACTGCCACTGCGCCGCCTGCTACCGCCAGTCGGGCGCATCGACACGGCGGCGGTGGTGGCGGTGGTGGCGGTGCAGGCCTTGCGTCACGCGTTGCTGGCGGCGCTAGCCCTTGGCGCCATGCCATCGGTGGGCACCTTGCTACTCGGCAGCGTGCTGTCGCTCGTGGACACCATTCTGCTGCTCTACATCGGGTTATTGCTGGTCTGGGTGGTACTGAGTTGGGTCAGCCCAAGCGGCCCGCATCCCATGGCCGGCCTCATCGGCCAGCTCATTCGCCCGCTGCTGCGTCCGTTCCAACGCGCCCTACCCACCCTCGGCGCACTCGACCTGTCACCCCTGTTTCTAATGCTCACGCTCCAAGTGCTGCGGATGCTGCTGGGAAGACTGGTGGCCTGATGCTGCGGACAACCCGACACCCGCTGCTGTCCTTGGCCGTACTGACGCTGGTGGGGTGCGGCGGCGGCGCGCCATCCACGCCACCTCCAGCGCAGACCTGGACGGATGACGGCTATGTCAGCCAAGGGCCGTATCTCCTCAGTTACAGCGCCCAACCAGTGCGCGATCTTGAACCGGCCGTGGTGCAGCGCTACGGATTGGCCAGCGGTGCCGACCAAGTGGTGGTCACCGCCACACTCACCCGTGAGCCCGGCGCGCAAGCGGTGCCCGCCACCATCACCGTGACTGCGCGCACGCTCTCCGGCGTTGTGCGCGAAGTGGTGCCGCGCCCGCTGGACAGGCGCGCAGCCGCCACCTGGTTTGGCGAGCTACAAGTGGGTCACCGTGAGCTGCTGGTGTTTGAAATCACTGCTGAATCACTGGAAACCACGGCAAAAAGCACACGTTTGAACGCCGCGTTCCAACGTGAATTTTTCACAGAATGAGGTCAGCGAACCTCCCCTCTGGCGCCAGCCAAGGGAAAAACACTGTTTTCTTCGTAAAAAAAACCGCCCGTTACGCCAAAGCCCTATTAAAGATGCGTTTAAGCTGTGCTATGGTGCGACTTCAATTGAAAATGGCATGCAGGTCATGCTCTTGAGTTCCCTAGTCAACGGACAGCCACGGTGCCCCGAACGGCTGCTCCCCAAGGAGAAAACTAAATGGCGAAGATAAGCGCAGCCCCGACCAAGTCTGAAATCCTTGCCCAGATCAGCAAGGACACCGAACTGTCTAAGAAGCAGGTTGGAGAAGTGTTTGAGTCCCTCAACGGCATCATCAAGAAGAGCCTGAAGGGCGCTGGCCTGTTCACCATGCCTGGCCTGCTGAAAATGAAGGTCGTCAAAAAGCCCGCCTCGAAGGCGCGCCAGGGCACCAACCCGTTCACGGGCCTGCCGATGACTTTCAAGGCCAAGCCGGCCTCCAAGAAAGTGCGTGTCATGCCGCTGAAGAATCTCAAGAGCTTCGTGGCCTAAGACCTCTCCACAGTCACGCGCGCTGCCTGCAGCGCGCGCTGGCCGGGTAGGCAAAAAAGGGCGGTTTGACCGCCCTTTTTTTATCGCTGGACCATCGAACCAGGGACCACTGCCAATGACCGCGTTCCGCCCTCCAACCCCTGAACACGTACTGCTAGATGGCCCGGCGGGGGTCCTCGAGGCTATTTATGAAGTACCCGCCGACCATGATGGCCGTCAGGTAGCACTGGTCTGTCATCCTCATCCGCTATTCGGCGGCACCATGGACAACAAGGTGGTGCACACCACCGCGCGCGCCCTGCAAGAATGCGGCTACGGCACTTTGCGCTTCAATTTTCGCGGTGTGGGTCAAAGCGCCGGCAGTTGGGACGGGGGTCGCGGCGAAACCCAGGATGCTGCTGCGGCAGCCACTGCGCTGCTAACGCGCTTTCCCGGCGCGGCCTGGGTGGTCGCTGGCTTCAGCTTCGGCGCTTATGTCGCTACCCAGCTGGCGACCCAACTGATCAGGCCGTCAGCCGCCGCCGAGGGCGTCGCCGTGCGGCAACTCATTACCATCGCACCGCCGGTGCAACGCTTTGACTTCAGCACGCTGGCCGTTCCCCAGTGTCCGTGGCTGGTGGTGCAAGGCGACCAAGACGAACTGGTAGACCACCAGCATGTGCTTGCTTGGACGCGCACTCTGACTCCTGCACCCACCGTGGTACTGCTCGCGGGGGCCGAGCATTTCTTCCATGGCCGCCTGCACGACTTGCGCACAGCCATTCAGTCGCACCTGCTGCCGCCCGTTAGCGACGGCCGATGATGCTGGCCTGAGCGAGCTACGAACTACGAGCTCAGGGCTCAGGGCTTAGCGCACCGCGTCCACGGCCAGCAATTCCACGTCAAAGATGAGCGTGGCGCCTGGCGGAATGACCCCCCCAGCGCCACGTTCGCCATAGGCCAGCGCGGGGGGAATGACGAGACGGCGCTGACCGCCGGGTTGCATACCTGTCACACCCAGATCCCAGCCGCGGATGACGCGGCGCTGACCGAGCGGAAATACCAAGGGTTGCTTACCAGGACGAGAGCTGTCGAATTTGGCCCCCTTCCCTTCCGGCTTGGCCGCGTTCTGTAGCCAACCGGTGTAATGCACCGCGACCAGGGTGCCAGGCAAGGCTGGAGCGCCATGGCCAATTTTTAAGTCGACCACGCCAAGACCCAGCTCGACCGACTCCTGACGCGTACGTTCAATAATCTGCTCCGGGCTCGGTGGGGGCGGTGGCACCACCACCCCCGCCGGCACTGGAACACCACCAATGACGGTCGCTGGTGGCGCCACTGCGGTGGCGGATGATGACGCGTCGGTCTGCGCCGTTCCGAGCAGCGGATACAGCGCCACTCCGGCCAGCGCCAGCACTCGTAGGGAAGTCCATACAGCAGCCATCGTCACTCCTTTTCAAGGAAATCAAGGGAGGCGGAATTAATGCAGTAGCGCAAACCCGAGGGGCGCGGACCGTCTTCGAACACGTGGCCGAGGTGCGCCCCACATCCGGCGCAGGTGACTTCCGTGCGTTTCATGCCATAAGTGACGTCCGTATGGGTCGCCACGCGATCACCCGCCAAGGGCAGCCAAAAACTCGGCCAGCCTGAACCACTGTCGTATTTGGTGTCTGAAGCGAACAACGCGGCGCCGCAGCACACGCAGGCGTATACGCCTGAGTCATGCTGCTCATAGTGTTCGCCGGTAAAGGCGCGTTCGGTGCCTTTTTCCTGAGTAATTCGCCACTGGTCGGGCGTCAGGCGGCGGCGCAGCGCCTCGCGGTCAACAGGCTCAGTCATCGTGGCCTCTCCCTATGGATTGAGGCCACGATTATGCGCCACTCAGCTGCCGGCCAGCAGCCGGTTCATGCGATCGACGAAAGCCGTCGGCTCCGGCAGTGGACTGCCTTCCGCAAGCAGCGCCTGCTCGTGCAGCAATACCGCCAGATCCATGAAGGCCTCGCCGTCCGGCAAGGCCGCTAGCTTCTGTAGCAGCGGATGGCTGGCATTGACTTCCAGCACCGGCCGCGTAGGCGGCACCGACTGCCCAGAAGCCTCCATCAGACGCCGCATTTGCACGCCCAAGTCGTGCTCGCTGCGCACCAGACAGCTGGCAGACCGCGCCAGACGCTCGGTCGCTCGCACCCCCTCCACGCGCTCACCCAGCGCCGTCTTGAGTCGCTCGCACAACCCAGAGGACTCTTTAGCCACTCCCTCGCGAGAGGCCTTCTCCTCGGCGCTTTCCAATTCACCCAAGTCCAGATCACCGCGCGCCACATCGCGCAATGACTTGCCATCGAACTCCGTCAGGTGGCTCATCAGCCATTCGTCAACGCGCTCGTGCAGCAACAACACCTCGATGTTCTTCGCCTTCAGGCGCTCGAGATGCGGGCTGCTGGCAGCAGCGTTAAATGTATCGGCGGTCACGTAATAGATATGTTTCTGGCCTGGCTGCATGCGGCCCACGTAGTCCGCCAGGCTTTGGTCCGCCAACTCGGCACCCGTGTGGGTGGTCGTAAAGCGCAGCAATTTGGCGATGCGCTCACGGTTGGCGAAGTCCTCCGCCGGTCCTTCCTTCAGCACGCTGCCGAAATCTTTCCAAAACCGGGCGTACTTGTCCTTGTCGTCTTCAGCGAGCTTGGCCAGCAGGTCGAGCACCTTGCGCGTGATACCACCGCGCATGGCTTCGGCTTCGGGGTCATCTTGCAGCAGTTCACGGGAAACATTGAGCGGTAAGTCGGCGGAATCGACCACGCCTTTCACAAACCGCAGATACAGCGGCAGAAACTGCTGCGCATCGTCGAGGATGAAGACCCGTTTGACATACAGCTTCAGCCCGCGCGGGGCATCGCGGTTCCAGAGATCAAAGGGGGCACGGCCCGGGATATAGACCAGCGCCGTGTATTCCCGCTTGCCTTCGACACGATGATGGCTCCAGCTGAGCGGGGCCTCGAAGTCATGACTGATGCGCTTATAGAACTCGACGTAGTCCTCATCCGTTAGTTCATTTCTGGCACGCGTCCACAGCGCCCGGGCGTCATTAACGTTCTCCCATGTGGTGGCCGCCTCCGGCTGGTCACCGTTGGGATGCATGCGCACTGGGAAGGCAATGTGGTCAGCATATTTACGGACCAGATTGCGCAGACGCCAGCCATCGGCAAACTCCTTCGCCGCCTCCTTCAAATGCAACACGATGCGGGTGCCACGTTCCGCACGCGACACCGTCTCGACGGTAAACTCCCCTTCACCGTGACTTTCCCAGCGTACGCCCGCAGCAGCGGGCTGGCCCGCCTTGCGCGAAAACACCTCGATGCGATCCGCAACGATAAAGCCGCTGTAAAAACCAACGCCAAACTGGCCAATGAGCTGCGCGTCGCGCTTCTGATCGCCGGAGAGGCGACTGAGGAACTCCGCCGTTCCCGAGCGGGCAATGGTGCCGAGATTGGCTATCGCCTCCTCACGGGTCAAACCAATGCCACTGTCCTCGAGGGTGATGGTGCCCGCGTCCGCATCGTACTCAACGCTGACGCGCAGCTCCGGCTGCTGCTCATAGAGCGCCGGGTCGGCCAAGGCCTCGAAACGCAACTTGTCGCAGGCATCCGAAGCATTCGAGATGAGTTCGCGTAAAAAGATTTCACGGTTGGAGTACAGCGAGTGAATCATCAGCTTCAGCAGCTGGCGGACCTCAGTCTGGAAACCAAGAGTTTCCTGCGCTGCAGGAGCAGCACTGTCAGTGGCAAGGGTCATGAATACTCCGGAGACGGGCGATAGGCACAGGCCAGCGCCGTTTAACAGCGCTAGCGCACAGGATACTGCGAGTGGGGGCAGCTCCGTGCCTATTCAAGGGGGCAGGCGTGGGCGCCGCCGCGCTGGTCGTAACGTCAGCGGCGCGGCGAAGCCGTCGTGGGGTCGTGCCCAGCGGGCGCCGCCGTCGCCGGCGAAGCTTCCCACTGCTCACGGGCGCGCTCCGTCCAGACGCGGAAATTCACGTAATTATTCAAGGACCGGGTGAGCGTTGCCTGCCGGGCAGCAACGGGCTCCTCAGTCTTCACCAACTGGCTCCGGCGGCGTTCAACCGCTGCCGGCGGGCGGCCCAACCAGGCGCCATAGCGGTCCATGCCGCCTTCGCCACGTTCAGGGGCAGCCTCTGGGAAACTGGAGCGGTCATACTTGCTGTCGGCCATCGCGGCATCCTCATCCGGGTACGCCGTGAAGCTACGCCAGGCACCCGGGGGCATACAGGAACTGTGTCACAGCGACCAACAACAGGCGTAGCACCCACCTCGCCAAGGCGGGGATAGCGACCCTCAAGGTTGGATTTCGATGGGAATCTGCGAACGGGTTAACAGCCATATTTCCAGCATGTCGTCATTCGAAACGGCAATGCAGCCGTTGGTCCAATCCACCTCGCGGTAGTACTGCAAGGATTTACGCGGCAGATTGGGGACGCCATGGATCATGATATTGCCGCCCGGCCGCACGCCGAGCTTGCGCGCGGCATCGCGGTCGTTTGCATCCGGATAAGACACCTGCAGCGAGAGAAAAAATTCGCTCCGCGGATTGCGCGCCGACAGGACGTAGCGCCCTTCAGGCGTGCGGAAATCGCCTTCCTGCTCCTTGTGCCCCGCCGGATTCAGCCCCAGACGCACCGGGTAACTGTGGATCACCCGGCCGTCACGCAGCAAGTAAAGCCTTCGCTCGGCTTTTTTCACCAGTACCGTATCCGCCGCCACCAGGGACACCGGTTCTGGCACTGAGGAGAGCAGCGTCGGTAGCGCCGTGGCAGACGGCTCAGGTGCCGAGGCGAGGGCTAAGGGCAACACACCCAGTGCCAGCGCCACCACCCCACCGGCGGCCACGCGGCGCGCCGCTGCACGCGCACTCGACCAGCAGCACCGGGTCATTCCAAAACCACCCCGGTACAGCCTTCGCTTGGCGTGCCGGTTTGCGCCAAGAGATGGTATCGACCGCCCGGCTCGACGGCTACCGAGAGGCTAAAACGTTGTGTCCGGTCAGGCGCATGGGTGAGACAGTCCACCAGCAGCTCGTGTTGTCCGGGCAGCACCTCCACCCGCCAGGTAGTGAACGGCAATGTCCGCGCATCGACCTTCCGCAAGCGTAGCGACACCGGCAAACCAGCGCTCACCGGCAAGTCCGCACGAATGATGGCCACTTCGGCACTGGGCCGACGCGGGCCATCATAACCGGGCGTTCCAGCACAACCACCGAGCAATACGCCAAGCACCAGACCGCTCGAACCTACCCACCCCGCGGAACGCCACCCAGAATCCGTCATTCTTGTCCTCCAACGCTCGCCACACGCACCCGCGGCAAGATGATTTCGGTGCCGACCCGCACGGCGGCGAAGTCCAGATCTGGATTGTATTGCTGCAGCAGCCAAGGTGGCACCGCATGGCGCTGTGTGAGCGACCACAGGCTCTCGCCCAGGCGCATCTGGTGACGATCAATGCCCACAATACGCATCTGCTGGAAGTAAGCGGCCTGCTGGGCCCGATGCCAGATCAGGCGCTCGCGCTCGAAGGTGCCGCTATCGATGCCTCGCGGGTCCACCTTGAGCCGACGCCCCATCGACAGCGCGCTGCGTGGCTTAAGTCCATTCCACTGCCGCAGCCGCGTCAGATCGGTGCCTAACCACCGCGCCAGCTGACTCAGCGTCTCGGATCCCTGGACGGTAAAGCTACCGTCACTGCCCAGCGAGTAATCCGCGGGGTCAGGACTGGCCGCAGGCTGACCTCCCGGCACCAAACCCGGACCTGCGGCCTCTTCGGCCGCGGCTGTCAACGGCTCGGCCGTTGCAGCGGTCTCCATCGCTTCGGTCACCAACTCAGCAGAGAGGTCGGCGCCCGCCTCGGTGACCGTTCCAGTATCGGCCAGCACCGGCTCGTCGGTGAGCGGCCCCTCGATCATGGGTCCCTCGGTCATGGGTTCCGGGACGTCTTCAATGGCATCAGCCGCCGCTTCACCCGAAATGGCCGCCGCCTCCTCAGCTGCGGCAGCGGCCACCACCACCGCTGCGGCCGATTCCGCGCGCTCCGGCAAACCGGCCAACCACACATTTCCCACGGGCGGCGCGTACACCATGTAGGCACCTTTCGCGCGTGGGCCGGCGGCCAGGCCTGGTAAGCGCAGTACCACGCCACGCTTCACCTGACGCGCATTGCGCAGCCCATTATTGGCCAACAACCAACGCGAACTCGTTCCAAAGCGGTTAGCGATCGACTTCAGCGTATCGCCGCGACGCACTTTGTAGAGCGGCTCGCGCGCCTGACCGGCGAAGCGCTCTTGCGGGCGCAGCTCATGCAAAGCCGCGACCGTCGGGCGGGCTGTCGCTGGCACGCGTAACGCGTAACCGCGGGGCACATACCGGCGACCGTCCCACACCGGCGACAGTAATGGCAGGTTCAGTTCACGCAACTGGAGCGAATCCACGTTGAACACCCGCGCCAGCGCCTGAGCAGGCACATATTCCGGCAGGACAATCACGCGGCTATCGTCGGGCGGGGCGCGCAGCACCGAACCGAAATAGCGCTCCGCGTTTCGATCCACCTCGAGCGCCGCGAGAAAACACACAAAAAAATTGCGCGACGCAAAGCCGAAAGCGCGGCCTTGATACTCCTTCACCAGCTTCGCGATGTCGGCAGTCCCCATTTCACGCTTCGCGCGTCGCAGGCCTCCGGGCCCGTGGTTCCAGGCCGTCAAGGCCAAGGGCCAGGTCTCCAGCAAGCGATAGTTCTGCTGCAAGAAATGCGCAGCAGCGACCGTCGACTTATACGGGTCGCGACGCTCGTCAACCACCTCATCAATCTGCAACCAGCGGCGGCCCGTCGAGGGCATGAATTGCCACATGCCGGCGGCGCCCACTTTGCTGTAGGCCCGGGCATTGAACGAACTTTCCACATGCGGCAAGGCAGCCAGTTCCCCGGGCAGACCCAAACGCTCCATCACTTCACGCAGGTGGGCCTCATACGCACCCGCCCGCACGTAGCCTTCGAGAAAACGGTCGCGCTGACCCAGCTGGAAACGGAGTCGGTCTGCCGCTGCGGTTAAGGCATCGGGGGCAGTGCCCTCGGGCCACAGCTCAAGGACATGCACCTCGTCCTGCGTGAGCGCGGCCAGATCCAGCGGCTCACTCGCCGGCGTTTGCCGCAGCCGATTGGCGAGCATCCGCAGCGCGGTTGCATAACGCGCGCGCGCCGCCTCCACCACCCGGCGCCGCTCCGCCGCCGAAGCTTTCGGCGCGAACTCCACTTGCTCGTACACCACCGCCAGATAGCGCTCGTCGTGGATTAACCCACCCTGCGAAGTCACCTGCGAGTAAATGCGCACCCAGAATTCGACTTCGTCAGCCAGTCCGGCGGGGCGTTCAAGCCCGGGGGAGGCCACCCAAGCCGAGGTTCGCGGCGCCTCCGACTCGGCTGCCATCACCCCCGCCGACGGCACCGGGCCTGCCAGCGACGGCTCTGCCCATGCGAAGAGCATCCCCGACCCGAGCATCAGGCATAGCGCCACCCAGTGGCTCGTACGCCCGAACCACCCCTGCTGCCATGGACGTTGATCGAGCTGCAAATCCTGCTGCCTCCGCATCTTGCCAACCTCATTACACTAGGCAGGGTTATACCGGCCCCCATCCCCCCCCACAACCGGCATCGCGACAAATGACGCCGGGGCCGTCGGCTTCTCTTACATCCTGCCGCCCGACACCCTGGGGGAAAACCCTAAGTCCTTGTTTTTATTGTTATGGCACAAGGGTTGCAATAGCACTTGTACCCGGTCTCCTCGTGAGACCCGGGGGAAGCCAAGACCAGGGGAACAGCCCGGACCACCGGGCGGGACAGCTACCGCGGGGGCGCGGGCAGCGGTCCACTGACCGGCCTCGTTTACGAGGCCGGTCTTTTATTAATGCGACAATGTCCGCATGCCTTCACCGGTGTGAGGAGATGCAGCATGAGCCCCGTCGAAATCGCTATGGCACCAGTGGCAAACATCGCCCACGTCATCCAGCTGTCGGTAGCACCGGTCTTCCTGCTGTCCGGTATCGGCGTCTTCCTCGGCGTGCTCACGCAACGCCTAGCGAGCCTCGGCAGACGTTCATGACCGCACCGGAAGCCCTGGAGCAGGCGACCATGCTGGCCCGCGCGGGCGATGGCGAAGGGGCCGTGGCGGTGCTGCGTACGGCACTGCAGGCCCATCCGCGGTTCGCCGCCGGCTGGCATGCGTTGTCGATGCACCTGCATGCGCTAGGTGACGACCGAGGCGCCGCAGCCGCGGAAGCGCGCCATGTGCAGTGTTCCACCGCCGACCCGCGCCTGATGCGCGCTGCGGGTGCCTTGGTGGACAACGACCTGCCAACAGCAGAGCGCCTGCTGAAAGCCCACCTCCGCGAGCAGCCCAAAGAGGTAGCGGCTATCCGCATGTTGGGCGAGCTGGCCGCAAGGCTGGGACGACATGCCGATGCCGAGAACCTACTGGCGCGCTGTGTGGAGCTGGCGCCCGGCTTCGTCACCGCACGACACCACTATGCGGCAGTGCTCTATCGGCAGAACAAGAGTGCCGAGGCCCTGGCACAAGTCGACCTGCTGCTGGCGCTAGATCCCAACCATCCGGCGTTTCGCAACCTGAAAGCCGCAGTCCTCGGTCGCCTGGGTGACTACACGGGTTCCATTGCCTTGTTTGCGGGCGTGCTCAAGGAATACCCGCACCAGGCCAAGCTGTGGATGAGCTACGGCCATGCGCTCAAGACGGCCGGTCGTCGACAGGACTGTGAAGAGGCCTACCGTCAGGCGGCCACACTCGAGCCGACGCTGGGTGAGGCTTGGTGGAGCTTGGCGAACCTTAAGACCTTTCGCTTCGCCCCGACCGAGGTAGCAACACTGCGCGCACAACTGGCCACGCCAGTCCTCTCGGACACCGACCGGCTGCATTTTGCCTTTGCCCTAGGCAAAGCGCTGGAAGATGCGGCCGCCTGGGAAGAATCTTTCCAGTGGTACGCGAAGGGCAACCGGCTGCGACGCACCCAACTGGTTTACGACGCCGACGACAACACCGCCCATGTACAACGCTCCCGCGCAATCTTCACCCGCGCCTTCTTTGAGCAGCGGCAAGGCAGCGGCTGTGAGGCCCCAGACCCCATCTTTATCGTCGGCCTACCACGGGCCGGTTCCACCTTGGTGGAGCAGATACTCGCCAGCCATCCTTTGGTAGAAGGCACCGCGGAACTGCCGGATATTATGGCCCTGGCGCGGCGCATGTCGCCGCGCGGCTCACAAGGCACCGCAGCCGCCTACCCAGGCGTACTGGCCAGCTTCGACGCCACCGCCCTGCGGGTGCTGGGCGAAGAATATCTTGAGCGCACCCGCATCCAGCGCAAGACAGCGGCACCGTTTTTCATCGACAAAATGCCGAATAATTTCGCGCACCTGGGGCTAATCCACCTCATCTTGCCCAAGGCCAGGATCATTGATGCGCGGCGCCACCCACTCGGCGGCGGGTTTTCTGCCTTCAAGCAGCACTTCGCACGCGGACAGGGGTTCACCTACGACTTAAATGAACTCGGCCGGTATTACCACGACTACGTCGCCCTGATGGCGCACTTCGACCAGGTCCTGCCGGGACGGGTGCACCGGGTGTTTTACGAGCAAATGGTTGCCGACACGGAAACGGAGGTGCACCGGTTGCTGGCATACTGCGGCCTGCCGTTCGATCCGGCCTGCCTGCGCTTCCATGAAAACGAACGCGCGGTCCGTACCGCCAGTTCGGAACAGGTGCGTCAACCGATTTTCCGCGAGGGATTGGAGCAGTGGCGGCATTACGACACTTGGCTCGGCCCCTTGCAGACCGGGCTGGGGCCAGTGCTCTCGGCCTACCCCGGTGTTCCCTTATTTTGAATTAAGGCGTTCGCGGCATACACTCTCTCCCCACTAGTCATAGCCATGTCTCGGCGACCGAAACAGGGGATATTTCATGCAACGCAGCCGCAAGAGAAAACTGAACCATGCCCGGCAGCATACCGCGGCCGTGCCGCTAGCCTCGATCCTGCTCTTGGCGGGCCTGCCCGTTGCCCAAGCACAACAGAACGCCTCCGAGGGTCTGGAAGAGGTCATCGTGACGGCGCAGAAGCGCTCGCAGAGCCTTCAGGACGTGCCGCTGAGCATTCAGGCCTTTGGCGCCGAGAAACTCGAGCAGCTGAATATCACCAGCTTCAATGACTACGCCCGCCTGTTGCCGTCGGTCTCCTTTCAGTCATCGGGCCCCGGCTTCGCCCAGGTCTACATGCGAGGGGTCGCCAGCGGCGCCAATGGCAACCACTCCGGGCCGCTCCCCAGCGTCGGTCAGTATCTCGACGAGCAACCCATCACCACCATCCAAGGTGCGTTGGATGTGCATGTCTACGACATTGCCCGTGTCGAGGCCCTCGCCGGCCCACAAGGCACGCTGTATGGCGCCAGCTCGCAATCCGGAACGCTGCGCATCATCACCAACAAACCAGTCATCGGCGAATTCCAAGGTGGCTATGCCTTCGAGGGCAGCACCACACGCGGCTCTCTCGGCTATGTCGCGGAAGGTTTCATCAACCTGCCGGTGAACGACCACATGGCAGCGCGCATCGTCGGCTGGAAGAAGCAGGAAGCCGGCTATATCGACAACAAGCTCTACACGCGCACCTTCCCGAGCTGGGATGCCGCCACGGGCGGCAATGGCACCGTCAACAACGCCGCCTTCGTGAAGAACAATTACAACGACGTTGACACCATCGGTGCCCGTGCGGCGTTGAAGATTGACCTGAACGACAACTGGACCATCACCCCAAGCGTCATGGCGCAGAAGCAGGACGCCAACGGCAGCTTCGGCTATGTGGCCGCCGAAGGCGATTTGGTGACCGGGCATGGCCTGCCGGAGTACAGCAGTGACAAATGGCTGCAGAGTGCACTGACCATCGAAGGCCATGTGGGCAGCCTCGACGTGGTGTATACCGGTTCTTACCTGCATCGCACCGTTGAAACCGCCTCGGATTATGCTGACTATTCGTTTTTCTACGACACGCTGTTTGGCTCCGGCGTGTACTTCTACGACGACAACTTCAACGTAGTCAACCCATCACAATTCATCGCTGGTCTCGACGGCTATGAGAAAACCAGCCACGAACTGCGTATTTCCACGGCCACAGACGCGCCCCTGCGCTTCGTTGGCGGCCTGTTCCTGCAGCGCCAGCGGCATAACATTCAGCAGGACTACCAGGTGGCCGGTCTCGGATCACAGATCTCCGTCCCAGGATGGGACGACACCATCTGGCTGACCCAACAAGTACGTGTGGACCGTGACTACGCTGCGTTTGGTGAGCTGACATATGACCTCACCGATAAGCTCACCGTCACTGGCGGCATCCGCTTCTTCAAAGCCAACAACACCCTCAAGGGTTTCTTCGGCTACGGTGCCGGTTTCAGCGGCAGCACGGGTGAGGCTGCGTGCTTCGACCCGACAGACTTCCGTGGCGCGCCTTGTATCAACCTTGACAAGGGCGTGAAGGAAAACGGCAACACACCAAAGCTCAGCGTCAGCTATAAGATTGACGAAGACCGCATGGTGTACCTCACCTATTCGAAGGGCTTCCGCCCCGGCGGCATCAACCGCCGCGGTGGTCTGCAACCCTATACCGCAGACTTCTTAACCAGCCTCGAGGCTGGCTGGAAAACCACCTGGATGGACAACCGACTGCGCTTTAATGGTGCCGTGTTCTGGTCCAAGTGGAAGGACTTCCAGTTTGCGTTCCTCGGCGCCAACGGCCTGACGGAAATCGCCAACGCCGCTCAGGCCCGCATCAAAGGCATGGAAGCGGATGTGAGCTGGGTGGCCACTGAACACTTCACCCTGAGTGGTGGCATTGCCATCCTGAATCCGGTCCTCACAGAAAACTACTGCGGCGAACTCGATGCTAATGGCGCCCCCATCACCGATTGCGCCGAACCACAGGCTCCAACGGGCACCACCCTGCCGGTGACCGCTAAGGTGAAGGGCAACGTCACGGGCCGCTACGAATTCAACCTTGGCACTCTCGACGCTCACGTCCAGGGCACGATCGTGTACCAATCCAGCGTGTGGGCGGACCTGCGGACCGCAGACCGCGACGCCATCGGGCAGCAGCCGGCCTATACCATGGCGGACATGGCTTTCGGCATTGGTAAGGACGCCTGGCAACTGGAATTGACGGTACGCAACCTGGGCGACAAGCGAGCAGAGATCACACGTTCCTCACAGTGTGATGCGAGCATCTGCGGTGGCCGCGTCTACACCGTGGTCAACCAACCACGAACGATAGCGCTGAGGTACTCACGCAAGTTCTGACCGAAACCGTCGCACAGCTTCGGCGCCCCCAGACCCCCACCCCCTCCCGGGTGCGGATCTGGGGGCGTTTTTCATGGTGCCGGCCGTGTAGACACAAAAAAAGGCCACCGATAAAGGTGGCCTCGAGGGAATACGCACCACCTTGTTAGCTAAGGCTGCCGGCGCTTGCGCCCGGCCGAGTACGTATCGACGGGTTCATGGGTGACGTGCCAGCGACCGGCGAGCGAAGGCTTAATGGCCCTGGCTCAGCCGCACTTAGACTCCCCACAGTTCAGGCAGGTCATGCAACCGTCCATCATCACGGCAGCGACCGTGTTGCACTTGTTGCACAGCTGCGCGCCATCCGGAAAATGGCCGCGCGCGAACGCATCCTGCTGCTTATTGCGCGCCTCGAATTCCGCGCGTTTGTCCTCGATGAGCTTCTTGCGGTGCTCATCGAGTTCAGGGCGGGCGATCAGGCCAATGGTCTGCAGGTGTTTTTCAATCACGTGGCCCAGCTCGGCGATAATCGACGGCATGAACTTACCGCCCGGCTGCCAGTAGCCACCACGCGGGTCGAACACCGCCTTGAGCTCATCCACCAGAAAGGTGACGTCGCCACCCTTGCGGAACACTGCGGAGATGATGCGCGTCAGCGCCACAATCCACTGGTAGTGATCCAGGTTCTTTGAATTGACGAAGATCTCAAACGGCCGGCGGTGCTCGTGCTCCGTATCTTCGTTCAAGATCATGTCATTGATCGTCACGTACATGGCGTGATCCGAGACGGGCGTCTTGATCTTGTACGTGGAACCGATCAGCACATCCGGACGCTCGAGTTTTTCGTGCATCCAAATGACATTCGACATTGGATCGACGCGCAGCGGTGTCGGCTCCAACTTTTTGGCTTCCGCCGCGTCGCCGGGTTTTTCAACCCGGAACTTAGCGATTTTTTTACCGATAACGAGATTGCTCATGGTCAGAATTTCCCGTAATACCCTTCCTTGAGGGCGTCAAAGAGGTTGGCGGCCGTGTGCATCTCACCATCGTAGGCGATCATCTCATCACCCTTAGCCTTGACCTCGGTACCGTCCTCAAGCGTGAACACATAAGTGGTGTTCTTCAGGTCTTCTTCTTTGACCAAGACGCCCTGGAAGACCTCTGGGTTGAAGCGGAAGGTGGTGCAACCTTTCAGACCCTGCTCATAGGCATACAGATAGATATCTTTGAAGGCTTCGTACTTGAAGTCCGTCGGGACGTTGGCCGTCTTAGAGATGGAAGAGTCCACCCATTTCTGCGCCGCCGCCTGGATATCCACATGCTGGGTCGGCGTCACATCATCCGCCGTGGTGAAGTAGCTCGGCAGCTTCTCGGCTTCAACGGCGCTGCTCGGCATGGCGCGTGGGTTGATGAGCTCCCGATACGCCAGCAGCTCGTAGGAGTACACGTCCACGCGCTCTTTGGTCTTGCGCCCCTCGCGAATGACATTGCGGAAATAATGGTGCGCAAAGCTCGGCTCAATGCCATTAGAGGCATTGTTCGCCAGCGACAAGGAAATGGTGCCGGTGGGCGCAATGGAGCTGTGGTGGGTAAAACGGGCGCCCGTCTGGGCTAACTGTTCGACCAGTTCCGGTGCCACCTGCGCCACACGCTGCATATAGCGACTGTAACGGGCATGCAGGAGGCGACCGGGAATACGGTCTCCCGCGCGCCACCCGTCACGCACCATCTCCGGCCGCTTACGCAGCATGGCGCCCGTCACTTCAAAATCGCGCATTAGGATGGGGGCCGGGCCTTTCTCCTGCGCCAACTCCAGGCCGGCTTCCCAGCCGGCTACCGCCATTTCGCGGGAAACCGCCTCAGTGAATTTCACCGAATCGGCCGACCCGTAGCGCAGTCCCAGCATGGTGATGGTGGAGCCGAGACCGAGGAAGCCCATGCCGTGCCGGCGCTTATCGGTGATCTCCTGACGCTGCTGCTCGAGCGGCAGGCCGTTGATCTCCACCACGTTGTCCAGCATACGGGTAAATACTTTTACCACCTGGCGGTATTCCGCCCAGTCAAATTCCGCCTGGTCCGTGAAGGGCAGCTTGACGAAGCGCGTTAGATTGACCGACCCGAGCAAGCAAGAGCCATAGGGGGGCAGGGGCTGCTCGCCGCAAGGATTGGTGGCACGAATGGTTTCACACCACCAGTTGTTGTTCATCTCATTGACGCGGTCGATGAGGATGAAGCCAGGCTCCGCGAAGTCGTACGTCGAGGACATGATCACGTCCCACACACGGCGGGCCGGCAGGGCCTTGTAGACCTTGCAGCAGATCAGGCCGTCATCACGCGTGACGTACCCGTCATTCTGCGGCCATTCACGCCACACAAAGCTCGTGGCATCGGCCAGGTCCATCGTGGCCGCATCGTATTCTTTGAGCGACAGCGGGAAGGCCAACTTCCACTCACGGTCGTGTTTCACCGCTTCAATGAACTCGTCGGTAATGAGCAGCGAAAGATTGAACTGACGCAGGCGGCCGTTTTCGCGTTTGGCCTTGATGAATTCCAGTGCGTCCGGATGACCGACATCGAAGGTGCCCATCTGCGCGCCGCGACGACCGCCGGCAGAAGAGACGGTGAAACACATCTTGTCGTAGATATCCATGAACGATAACGGACCCGAGGTGTGGGCGCCCGCGCCCGACACGTAAGCGCCACGCGGGCGCAACGTCGAGAACTCGTAGCCGATACCGCAACCCGCTTTCAGGGTGAGCCCCGCCTCATGCACCTTGTTCAGAATGTCGTCCATCGAGTCCCGGATAATGCCGGACACGGTGCAGTTGATGGTGCTGGTGGCCGGCTTGTGAGCCAGGGCACCGGCATTGGAGGTAATGCGGCCCGCGGGGATAGCGCCCTTGCGCTGCGCCCACAGGAACATCTCGAACCAGTGCTCGCGCAATTC
Source organism: Gammaproteobacteria bacterium (assembly GCA_947469285.1). Classification (GTDB taxonomy): domain Bacteria; phylum Pseudomonadota; class Gammaproteobacteria; order Steroidobacterales; family Steroidobacteraceae; genus CAIOHZ01. The sequence continues at coordinate 27,638 of CANIOW010000021.1, read as the reverse complement.
AGGAACTTCCACTTCCGACAACGCACGGGCGACACGCGTATAGGTGTCATCCATGGTGTGGTCGACCGCTGAACCGTCTTTCGCGGTCAGGCGGTATTTCTTCTCCCAGATGTCGAGAGAAGCTTCCTGGTAAGGGATCTGGTCCACGTTTTTCGGCTCGAATTTGAAGGCCGTACTCATGGAAGGATGACACTCCTTTCTTGATAATGTTGTCGAATGGTCATCTCGCAGCCCCCCGGGTACTTGGCACCCTAGAGGCCGATCCATGTTCCTGTCTGTCCGCCTACTCACTCACTGATTAGGGCAAGGCCAGCCCCTCGCTGAGGAGCCCCTGAGCCAACCACAAGATGTTGTAGACAGGGGTACTAAGTTATTTTCACCAGCCCTTTCTGTCAAGGCTTCAATGAACTTTTTTTATACGTATAAAAATCAACAAAAACAGTAGCTTAAAATTTATTCTGCAAGAACATTCAGGGCTCACCACCCCGGAATTCTGTCAAGTGCCTCCGTCGCTGACTACCAGATGTTGTGTTGCGCCGCATCATGTTAGGCGATTTTTTCGATTCCCACCGGCCACGCACAACTTATCCACCGCTTATCCCTTGCGAAGCGTTTGCGGAAGGTATAGGCCGCAAGACGCTGGGAACTTAAGCCCCCTTGCCCTGTCCATCGGAACACAACCCTTTCGACCGCCCATTCGATTGCCTGGAGGCATTGTGACCCCACTCGCGCATTCCACCGTTCATCCCTCGCCGCAGCTACCGGCGCTTTGCGCCGTCGCAGGCGGCCGCTCCTCTGGCGCAGGCACGCTGCCAATGGCGGCGCTGGCACTGGTTACCCTCATCTCCGGGCTGATCACGCCTTGTGCCGCGCTGGCCGCGCTGCCACCCGCCGTCGCCAGCACGCCCCTGCCTTCGTTGGCGCCCATGGTCAAACGCGTGTCCCCAGCGGTAGTGAACATCCAAACACGCGGCACTGTGCGTGAGCAACGCAACCCGCTCATGGACGACCCGTTCTTTCGCCGCTTCTTCGATGCGCCGGAACAGCCAGCGCAGCGTGAGTTCCAAAGTGCCGGTTCCGGCGTGGTGGTGGATGCCAAACAAGGCTTCATCATCACCAATGCGCACGTCATCGATAACGCCACGGAAATAACGGTCTCGACACAGGACGAACACCAGTTCAAGGCTGAAGTGGTTGGCAAAGACATCGCCTCCGACGTGGCTGTGCTGCGCGTGAAAGGGGCGCAACTGCCTGAACTGGTGATGGCGGATAGCGACACGACTGAAGTGGGCGACTTCGTGGTGGCTATCGGCAACCCGTTCGGACTGCAGCACACGGTCACCAGCGGTATCGTCAGCGCACTGGGGCGCACCGGCATCAATACCGAGGGCTATGAAAACTTCATCCAGACGGATGCCAGCATCAATCCCGGCAACTCTGGCGGTGCGCTGGTGAATCTGCGCGGTGAATTGGTCGGTATCAATAGCGCCATCCTGTCGCGTTCAGGTGGCAACATCGGTATCGGTTTTGCCATCCCCAGCAATATGGTCAAAACCGTCATGGACCAACTGGTGCGTTACGGCGAAGTGAAGCGCGGCATTTTAGGCGTGAAAATCTTCACGCTAACGCCCGATCTAGCCAAAGGCGCCGGCACTTCGGATGCGCGTGGCGCACTGGTATCGCAAGTGGATGAAGACTCCGCCGCAGAAAAAGCGGGGGTGAAAGCCGGCGACGTCATCACGGCAGTGAACGGACACGCCATCAAAAGCGCCGGTGAACTGCGTAACGCCATCGGACTGCTGCGCGTCGGCCAAAAAATCGACCTGGCCGTGCTGCGTGACAACAAGCCGCTGCGGCTCAGCGCCACCATCAACGAAGGGACGACCGACGCCACTGGCGACACCAACGACGCCGGAGCACCGCCGCATGCAGCCCTCGAAGGTGTAACGCTGGAAGACGGGGCCGGTGGCGTGCGAATCCAGGCAGTGGATCCGCGGTCCCGCGGCGCGGCCAGCGGACTGCGCCCGGGCGATGTGATCAGCGCAGTGGGCCGGCAACGCGTCGACAGCGTACGCGCGCTGCGCGAAGCACTGAAAGGCGACGGCGCTTTCCTGCTGACCGTGCGCCGCGGTACCGGGGCGCTCATCATCCCGTTGCAGTAGGCGGCTATACTAAGAGGCATGAAACGTCTTTCCATTTGCCTGGTCGGTGGCTCCGGTTTCATCGGCCAGGCGCTTTGCGCCGCCCTTATCCGCGACGGGCATGCCGTGCGCGTCGTCACTCGTGGCATGCGTCTGCCCCCCAACCTGGCCGTACTGCCCGGCATAGAAGTTGTCCGGGGCAACCCGTACCGTGCCGCACTGCTGCGGATGGCTTTCGCCAAACAAGACGTCGTCATCCATCTGGTCGGCATCCTGAATGAAGCAGGCCGCGATGGCAGTGGCTTCGAACGGGCCCATGTCACCCTCACGCGGGAAGTCGTCAGCGCTTGCCGCGCCGCCCACGTGCCGCGCCTGCTGCACATGAGTGCCTTGCACGCAAACGAACAAGGACCCTCCCACTATCTACGCACCAAAGCCCTGGCTGAGCGTGTCGTGCGCGAGGAAAGCGGCGAAGTGGCCTGGACCATCTTTCAACCTTCCGTGGTCTTCGGCCGCGGCGACAGCTTTATCAACCGGTTCGCCAGCCTGTTGCAGTGGCTGCCCGTTCTGCCGCTGGCGCGTGCTGAAGCACGGTTCGCACCGGTAGGGATCGACGACGTAGTTGCCGCATTCCTGCGCGCACTGCAAGACCCGAAAACGATTCACGAGACCTACCAGCTGTGCGGACCTGAAGTATTCACCTTGCGGCAATTGGTGCACTACGTGGGTCAGCTGCTCGGTCTGCGGCGCTGGGTAGTCGGCCTGCCAGACTGGGCCGGGCGTTTACAGGCGGCGTTACTGGATTTCGTTCCCGGGAAGCCGCTGTCGAGCGACAACTTCAAGTCCTTAACCGTCGACAGCGTGTGCACCGAAAACGGGTTTGCGCGACTCAATCTGGTGCCGGCCGCCCTGCGCGAAGTAGTACCAACCTACCTCGGTGCAGCGCAACGCGCGGCACGCCTCGCGCGGTGGCGACAAACCCGCTGACCACCGCGGCAACGCCGGAGCAGGCTCCGGCGCGCTACCATCACCCCATGGACATCTATCTGGTCGGTGGCGCCGTACGAGACACCTTACTCGGGCGCCCAGTAAGCGAGCGTGACTGGGTCGTGGTCGGCGCTGATCCGGCAACCCTCAGTGCACTGGGGTACCGCCAGGTGGGAAAAGACTTCCCGGTGTTTCTCCACCCGCAAACGCACGAGGAATATGCTCTCGCGCGCACCGAGCGCAAGGTGGCCCCCGGCTACCATGGCTTCGTGACCCACCACGCACCCGAGGTGACGCTCGAGCAGGATCTGGCACGGCGCGACCTGACCATCAATGCCATGGCACAAGCGGCCGACGGCACCTTGGTGGATCCGTATGGTGGTCAGCGCGACCTCAAAGCGCGCCTGCTACGGCATGTGTCTCCGGCCTTCAGCGAAGATCCGCTGCGCCTGCTGCGCGTGGCACGTTTCGCGGCGCGCTACGCGCCGCTGGGCTTCACGGTTGCCACTGAAACCCGCAGGCTGATGCGTGACATGGTCACCGCTGGCGAAGCCGCCAGCCTCGTGGCCGAACGGATCTGGCAGGAAACGGTTCGTGCCCTCGCCGAGCCTTCCCCGCGCACCTATTTTGAAGTGCTGCGCGATTGCGGTGCGCTGACCGTGCTGCTGCCCGAACTGGAAATGAGTGAGCAGCGGCTGCGCGGCCTAGATGCCGCCGCCGCCATCGCTGCCTCGACGCGAGTGCGTTTTGCGGTGTTGCTACGCGAGCTCGGCACAGACCTCACCCCATTGGAAAAACCGCCACTTCCCATCGCTAATGAGGCGTACGGCGTCGCCGTGGTCCATGCCGTCTGCGACCGCTGGCGCGTGCCCACGGATTTCCGCGAACTGGCAGAACTGGTGTGCCGTGAGCATCTGCGCGTCCACCACGCACTGGAACTCCCCCCTGCCACCGTCCTCGAGCTGCTTGAGACCTGTGACGCCTTCCGCCGGCGGGAGCGCTTTGCCGAGCTACTAGAGGCTTGCGAGGCAGGCCACCCAGAGCAGCTAGGACTAGAGACGCTACCCTACCCGCAGAGCACTTTGCTCACGGCGGCCTTCGCCGCTGCCGCCGCCGTCCAACTCACCGCCACGGACCGGACCGGGCTGGCTGGCCCAGCCATTGGCCTGCTGCTGCGCGAGCGACGCCTGGCAGCGCTAACCCGCTGGCGCCCCACGTTTACCTAAAAAAATAAACGCATAGCCCAGCCAGTGCCAGGCGATACCACAGGAAAGGCGCCATGCCCACGCGCTGGATGAAGCGCAACAGGAAGTGGATAGAGAGCATGCCGGTGACTGCCGACACCCCCACCGCGACGGCCAAGGGCCCGACCGTGTGTTCGCCCGGTAGCTCGATGAAATCCTTCACCGCCAGCAGCCCAGCAGCCGCTACCGCTGGCACAGATAACAGAAACGAGAAACGCGCGGCCGCCTCACGGGTCAGGCCCAGCGCCAAGCCGGCGGTCATGGTAATGCCACTGCGCGAAGTGCCGGGCACCAGCGCCAGTGCTTGCGCCAACCCGATCAGCAGCCCATCACGCAGATCCATCTGCTGCAACTGACGGCGGCGGCGGCCCGTGCGGTCCGCCCACCACAGCAGTACACCGAACAGCGCCAGGTTGCCGGCCACCAGTAACGGGTTGCGAAAGACGTGCTCGATGGTGTCCTTCAGCAATACGCCGGCCACCGCCACGGGTACGGTGCCGAGCAATACCGCCCAAGCCAGCCGACTGTCTGGCGTGTGCCGACCACGGAAAACACTGGCCAGACCCGCCGTCGCCATGTTCCATAAATCGCGATAGAAATAGAGCACGACCGCCAGCAAGGTCCCCACATGCATGGCCGCATCGAAGGCCAGCCCCTGATCCTGCCAGCCGAAAAAACGCGGTACCAAGATGAGGTGGCCGCTGCTGGAGATGGGCAGCATTTCAGTGACCCCCTGCACCAGCGCGAGCACCACGGCTTGCCAGTAAGACCCGACGGCCTGTGGGGCCACCTCGACGGTCCAATGAATCAGGAGCTGAGTGAGTGTGTTCAAGGGCGTTCCAGACCTTACAAAGTGGCAGTGAGATCACGGCGGCCAAAGCCGCTCAAAGTCGCATCGTAACCCTTCGCGAGGGCGATCACTTTAAAGCGCTCGCCCATTTCCTGCGGCATGACCAGCCGCTGCACGCCCTGCGTCAGGCGCGCCAGCGCCATCCCTTCCCCAGTGATCGCCGCCTGCTCGGCGAACACCGCCTCCAAACCGCTGTTCACCAGAAACTGCGCCTGGGTGGTAAACCCCGCCACCGTCGCCCCCGCCGCCAAGCCAGCCTCGGCCACCGCCGTAAAATCCACCCAAGCAGTCAGGTCCTGCAGGCCCGGGAACCAAAAGGCGTCCGCGTGCTGACGGTGACGGAAGAACGCGCTAAATGTGCCCTGCGCCCGCGCGGGAGCATACAAGGCGGAACGCGGCAGCCCATAGTCCACATAGAGCGCCACGCCAGACTCCAGGGTGGCCAGCGCTTCCTGCACCCAGGGCCCGGCCGCGAGGCATGCCTCCAGCTGGCTGCCAGGCCGCAGCGGCTCCGGTAACTGCGCGCACACCGTCTCCCACCAGCTCTCTAACGCAGCGTCAGGGACAGTCCACAGCGGCGCAAAAGTCCCTAGCGGCAGTTCTTGCACCACCACCTGCATGCGTTCGATCCCCGTCGCGGTAACGCGCAGGCGTTCAGTCGGCAGGGCGTCCAACACTTCATTGGCCAGCAAGACCCCACGCCAAGGGTGGCTTGCATGACCGGGCCACCACGTCACCCGACGGCGCAACGGCTCCGGCAGGGCAGCCACCGCGGCCGCCTGCCGCTCACGCAAATCGGGCGACACCTCGACGATGGCATAGACCTCCGGCAGGGCCGCGCACTGCTCCAGCGCCAGCAGGACCTGGACCAGCAACGCGCCGCTGCCAGCGCCGTACTCGACGAGCGTCAGCGGTCCGCTCCCTGCCGCCCGCAAATGGCCCAACACCTCGGCTACCTGCCGCGCCACGCAGGCCCCAAACACGGGAGACACTTCCGGTGCGGTGATGAAATCGCCACTGGCGCCGAATTTGCGCGCGCCAGCGGCGTAGTAGCCCAACCCCGGGGCATACAGGGCGGCCGCCATAAAGGCCGGAAACGGCCAGACCCCACCGGCCGCCTGAATCTTCCGGGCGAGGTGCGCGGCTACCCGCCGCGCCTGTGCCGCCTCCTCGGGCATCAGATCCGGTAATAAAAGGGAGGTTTCCATCCGTGGATTATCGCTCCGAGCGACAGTCGACCACCAGCTTTGGTATCGTTCCACGCATGTCAGACGCTGTTGCCACCACCGACCTTACCCAAGAAGCCGTGCTCATCACCGGCGCCGCAAAGCGGCTCGGTGCTGCCACCGCCCGTCTGCTCCATGCTCATGGCGCCCGCATCGCCGTCCACTACCACCGTAGCCATACCGCAGCGCAAGCGCTGGTGGCAGAACTGAACGCCATCCGCCCCGCCTCAGCCGTGGCCTTGCAGGCCGACCTGCTGGACATAGCGGCGTTGCCAGGCTTGGTGGCCGGCACAGTCCGTGCCTTTGGACGACTGACCGCGCTGATCAACAACGCCAGCAGCTTCTACCCCACCCCCGTAGGTAGCATTACCGCGGCGCAGTTTGATGACCTGATCGGCACCAACCTGCGCGCGCCGCTGTTTCTCATTCAGGCGGCCACAGACCAGCTGCGCGAGCATGGCGGTCAGGTGGTGAACATCGTGGACATTCATGCGCAGCGCCCACTAAAACAGCACCCCGTGTATTCAGCCGCCAAAGCAGGCTTGCATATGCTGACGCAATCGATGGCGCGTGAACTAGCGCCGCGGATACGCGTCAATGGGGTGGCCCCCGGGCCGATCCTGTGGCCGGAAACCCACGGCGCGCCACTGGACCCGGCCTTACAGGCGCGTATTCTTGAGCGGACCGCGCTCAAGCGCTCTGGCAGCCCAACGGACATCGCCAAGGCGGTGCTGTTTTTCTTAAAAGACGCTCCCTATGTCACCGGACAGATCCTGTCGGTAGACGGCGGGCGCACCGTTGGCGGCTACTGACTCAAGCGCGGATGCCAGTCGCTGCGGTCAAAGGCCGCCCACAGCGCTGCAAAGGTTTCCCCCAACAGGGGGTGCCGGAGCGCCGGGGCGATGTCCGCCAATGGCCCGAGCAGGTAGGCGCGTTTCAGCAGGTCTGGCCGTGGCAGCACCGCCCCGGGGAACTCGCCGACCAGCTCACCGTACAACAGCACATCGAGATCCATGGCGCGCGGCGCCCATTTCGCCGCAGCACGCGGGCGGCCGCATTGCTCTTCCACGGCATGCAAGGCCGCGAGCACCGCACCCAATGGCAAGGCGGTATCAAACGCCAGCACCAGATTGTGGAAGTCCTCACCCGTAAAGCCGTAGGCGGCATTCACATAGCAAGGTGATACCGTGAGCGGCCCGAAAACCGCGCCGAGCGCGGCCAGCGCCTGGCGCAGTTTGGCTGCGCCGTCGATATTGCTGCCTGCGCCAACATAGACCCGCGGCATGGACTTAAGGCGCAGCTGCGGCCGCGGTCACCCCAGGCCCGACCGATGCTGGGTAGTCCGCGCGCGTCCGTTCAATGGACACGCCCACATCGCGGCTGTTGCGGATGGCGCCAGGCTTACTGACCAGCACTTTCACCCACTCGAGAGCAAACTCGGTGATCAGGATCTCCGCAATGCGCTCCGACAGCGTTTCTACCAACTGGAAGCTGCTGCCTTCGACAAATCCCAGGACGCGCTTGGCCACCGCCTTATAGTTCAGCGTGTCATCGATGTGGTCGGTTGCTGCGGCGCGGCGGATATCTACTGGCATTTCCAGGTCGATGTTCACCACCTGCCGTGTCTCACGCTCCCAGTCATAGATACCGATGATGGCTTCGGTACGCAGTTCACGCAGGAAGATGCGATCCATGACTCAACGCACTCCGTCTATAGATAGCGAGGCAACGGGGACCGGCGCCCCCGGGGGCCGCAGTGTATCGACTGGCCATCGTGCCCGCGCGGAAATCTCCAGCCCGCCAACCTCACCGGCGCTGCGGCGATACCAGCCAGCGAGGGCAATCATGGCCGCGTTGTCGGTACAGTACAGCGGCCGCGGATAGTGGGTAGTCACTCCCCGGGCAGCGCAAACTTCCGCCAACCGCGCACGCAGGCGCTGGTTGGCGCCGACACCACCGGCCACGACCACCCGCAGCGCGCCGCAAACCTCCAGTGCGCGCACCGTTTTGGCCACCAACGTCTCCACCACCGCGTCCTCGAACCCGCGCGCGACATCGGCCCGCCCTTGCGGGGTGAAATCACGGCCCTTGATGGCCAGCACTGCGGCCGTTTTGAGACCGCTAAAACTGAAGTCGCACCCCGGCCGATCGAGCAAGGGGCGCGGAAAACGGTACACGCCGGGCGTTCCGGCCTCCGCCAGGCGCGCTAATGCGGCTCCGCCGGGATAGGCCAAACCTAATAATTTTGCGGTCTTATCGAAGGCCTCGCCGGCCGCATCATCGAGCGACTCACCGAGGATCTGATAAGCGCCCACCCCGGCCACATAGACCAACATCGTGTGCCCACCCGAGACCAGCAAAGCGAGGTAAGGAAATGCGGGCGGCGCCTCTTCCAAGCGCGCCGCCAGCAAATGCCCCTCCAAATGATGAACGCCAAGGGCCGGCACTTGTAAGCCAAAAGCGAAGCTTCTAGCGACACTTGCACCCACTAATAGCGCTCCAACCAGTCCTGGACCGGCCGTATAAACCACTCCGCCCAGCTCCCTGCCTTGCAGCCCCGCACTCCCCAGCACCCGCCGGAGCATCGGCGCCACGCGCTGGACATGGTCACGGGCGGCCAGTTCTGGCACCACGCCGCCGTAGATTTCGTGGAGGTCCGCCTGGGTATAAACCTCATGTGCCAAGAGCACCGGGAGGGTCTCCTCGAGGGACAAAAACGGGCCCGGCGACCCCAGCACAGCCACTGCCGTTTCGTCACAAGAAGTCTCAATAGCGAGGACGTACATTGATTTCATCCCTCGCGGTGCTTAAACTCCGCGGTCTTGCCCGGGTTGCCGGGCATTTTTGTCCAAGGCAGGAAGGCCCAGATGCCCAGCGTCCGTATCCGCGAAAATGAGTATTTTGACGCAGCGCTGCGTCGTTTCAAGCGCGCTTGTGAAAAAGCAGGCGTGCTGACCGAACTGCGGCGCCGTGAATTCTACGAGAAGCCGACCCAAGAGCGTAAGCGCAAAAAGGCAGCCGCTGTAAAACGGCACCTTAAACGCCAGTCGCGCGACACGGGTGGCGGTCGTCCCGCCGCACGCTGATCGGCGAGGTTTTGCGCATGTCCCTCAAGGACGGCATCACCGCTGACATGAAGAATGCGATGCGCTCGGGCGAAAAAGATCGCCTCGGGCTCATCCGCATGCTGCTGGCAGCGGTGAAGCAGCGTGAAGTCGACGAACGTATCGTTCTCGACGATACGCAGGTGTTGTCGGTCATCGAAAAGATGATCAAGCAGCGCAAGGAATCCGTGGCCCAGTTCCAACTCGGCGGCCGCGCAGACCTTGTTGACCGTGAAAATCAGGAAATTACCTGGTTGACCGGCTACCTCCCCGCCCAATTGGGTGAGGCCGAATTGCTCGCGCTCATCGATGAAGCTGTGACCTCCACCGGGGCCGTGTCGATCAAGGACATGGGCAAGGTGATGGCGCTGGTCAAGGCGAAAGCCGCCGGCGCTGCGGACATGGCCGCTGTCGGCGCGCTCATCAAAGCCCGTTTGAGCGCCTAAGAGCAAGGTCGCGCCCCGCATCGGGCCGGGCTGGCCTATTCTTCCCCCCATGGCCGGCCGCATACCGCAAAGTTTCATCGACGATCTCCTCGCCCGCATCGACATCGTCGAAGTGGTCGGTGCGCGTGTCGCCCTGAAACGCAGTGGCCGTGAGCACAAGGGCTGCTGCCCGTTCCACAACGAAAAATCTCCTTCCTTCTTTGTTAACCCGACCAAGCAGTTCTATCACTGCTTCGGCTGCGGCGCGCACGGCACCGCCGTGAGTTTCCTCATGGAGCACGACCATCTCGGCTTCGTCGAAGCAGTGGAAGAACTGGCCGGTCGCGCTGGCATCGACATTCCGCGCGAAGGCCCCGATACGGGACCGCGGGATCGGCGAGACGAGGACCTGCACGCCCTCATGGCCACGGTCGCACAGCACTACCGCACGGCACTGGCGGGCGATGAGCGCGCCAAGGACTATCTGAAGCAACGCGGCCTGACCACTGAGACGGTCAACCGCTTCGCGCTCGGCTTCGCCCGTAACAGCTGGGATGACGTACTCAACACCTTTGGCGCAACGCCCGCCGGCCGCGAGGCCCTGGTAGCCACTGGCCTGCTCATCGAGCGCGACGCGCAAAACGCGCGCGGCGCCGGCCATTACGACCGCTTTCGCGAACGCATCATGTTCCCCATTCGGGATGCCCGTGGCCGCGTGGTAGGTTTCGGCGGCCGCATCATCGACCAAGGCGAGCCGAAATATCTCAACAGCCCGGAAACCGTGCTGTTCCACAAGGGACGTGAACTGTACGGTCTGTACGAGGCCCGCCAAGCGCTCCGTCAGGTCTCACGGCTGTTAGTGGTCGAGGGCTACATGGACGTGGTGCGCTTGTCGCAGGCCGGTATTCACTACGCCGTGGCCACCCTTGGTACCAGCACCACCACTGACCACCTCAATCGTCTGTTCAGGGTGTGCAATGAAGTCGTGTTCTGCTTCGACGGCGACCGCGCCGGCCGTGGCGCGGCCTGGCGTGCGCTCGAAAACGCGCTGCCGCAGGCGCGCGATGGCCGCCAACTGCGGTTTCTGTTCCTGCCTGAGGGCCACGACCCGGACACGCTGGTCGGTGAAGAAGGCAAGGAGGCCTTCGAGGCGCGCCTCGAAGGCGCCATGCCGCTGTCCGAATACTTCGTGAAGGGGCTGGCGCAGGACGTGGAGCTGGATAACGTCGATGGTCGCGCGCAGCTGGCGGAAAAAGCCCGGCCGCTGGTGGCCCGCATTCCCGAAGGGGTGTATCGCGAATTACTGCTGGACCGGCTGGCGCAGGAAGTGCGCATGCCAGCATCCCGCCTCGCGCAGTTGCTTGGACTGGGCGCGCGGCCGGACGAAGCAGGACAGGGCGGCGGCGGACTCGTGGGCAGCCAAGCGGCCACGTCGAGCTCCGGCCGCCCATCCCGGCCGCGTCAGCACCAAATGGCCTCCGCGGGTCGCGGCAACCTCGTGCGACAAGCCATCACCTTGCTGCTGCAACACCCCCAGGCCGCGCAAGCGGTCCGTGATGGCGGCGAGCTGGACGCAGTGGTGCGCCCAGGAGTGAGCCTGCTGCTCGAGATGTTGGCCGTCCTGCGCGAAGAGAGCCTTGGCACCGCACAGCTCCTGGAACGCTTTCGTGGCCGTGAAGAACACGCTGCACTGGAGCGCCTCGCGGCGGTCGAGTCGCTGGTGACCGATGCGGCGGGCGCGGCCCACGAACTGCGCGACCTGTATGCGCGACTGGTAGTGGAATTGGGGCCTGGGCAACAACTGGACGCACTGCTCACCAAGGCGGCAGACGTGGGACTGAGCCAAGAGGAACGCGAGGAACTGCGCAACCTGCAGGCCAAACTACGCCCAGCGGCCAAAGCAGAGCCTAAGACACCCAAGCCAAGATGAGCTTGTTTTCGGCTAACTCGCTGTTTAGTAAGCTTATTTTCAATTAAAGAACCGACGCGCAAGGCGCCCGCTTGACAGTCTGTGGTAGACTATTGGGCTATTCAGGACGGGTCGTCGCGGCAGGTCATCCGGGCCGCAGCGCAATTGAAGCTAAGGGGTGGCATCTTGAGCGAGAAGAAGGCCCATGTCGCTGATGAGCGGCAATCGCAACTCCAACTCCTCATTGCCCGTGGCAAGGAGCAGGGGTTCCTCACCTATTTAGAGGTGAACGACCACTTACCCAGCGAAATCGTCGATCCAGAACAGATCGAAGAGATCGTCAATATCATCAACGATATGGGCATCCCGGTCTACGAAAAGGCGCCAGACGCCGAATCGTTGAGCCTATCGGAAGCCACGGTCACCACCGATGACGAGGCCATCGAAGAGGCCGCTGCCGCTCTGGCCACCGTGGACGCCGAATTCGGCCGCACCACGGACCCCGTGCGCATGTACATGCGCGAAATGGGCACCGTGGAATTGCTCACGCGCGAAGGCGAAATCCGTATCGCGAAGCGCATCGAAGAAGGCCTCGAGGCCGTCAAGCGCTCGCTCGGCTACTTCCCCGGCACCTATTCGCTGCTGGCGGCGGCATACGAGCCCATCAAAGCCGGCCAGGGTCGTCTGGTAGAGATCATCACCGGGTTCATCGACCCGAACGCACCCGACGTCATCGCCCAGCCGCAGAACCCGAAGGTGCAAGCGGCAGCACTGGCAGCGAAGGCCGAAGAAGAAGAAACAGACGACGCTGCCGAAGACGAAGAGCCGGGCGAGACCGGGCCAGACCCGGTCGAAGCGGCCGCGCGTTTCGCCAGCCTGCAGAAGCTGGCCATCCAGGTCGCCAAAGCCTTAGACGAAAAAGGCGGCAAAGACCCGAAGGTGGTCAAGCAACGCCAAAAGCTGCTCGGCGAGTTCATGGAACTCAAGCTCGCACCGAAAATGTTCGAAGCGCTCATTGAAAACATGCGCGAACAAATCGGCAGCGTGCGCACCATCGAACGCGAAATCATGATGCTGTGCGTCAAACAAGCCGGCATGCCGCGCCGGGACTTCCTTGGCGCCTTCCTGAAGAACGAAACCGCTTCGGATTGGATCGACAAGACCATCCGTGCCAAGCGCAAGCACAGTGCGCCGCTGCAAAAGCTCAAGCCCGAGATACTGGCGCGCCAGCAGTCGCTGATGGAAATCGAGACGTTCCTGCATCTGTCGCTGCAGGAACTGAAGAACATCAACAAGGAAGTGGCCGTCGGCGAAGCCCAGGCCCGCCGCGCCAAGAAAGAAATGGTCGAGGCTAACTTGCGCCTCGTCATCTCCATCGCCAAGAAATACACCAACCGTGGCCTGCAGTTCCTCGACCTCATTCAGGAAGGCAACATCGGCCTGATGAAAGCCGTCGACAAATTCGAATACCGTCGCGGCTACAAGTTCTCGACGTACGCTACCTGGTGGATCCGTCAGGCCATCACTCGCTCCATCGCAGACCAAGCGCGCACCATCCGCATCCCGGTGCACATGATCGAGACCATCAACAAGCTCAACCGCATCTCGCGGCAGATGCTGCAAGAGATGGGTCGCGAGCCGACGCCGGAAGAGCTGGCGGTGAAGATGGAAATGCCCGAAGACAAGGTGCGCAAGGTACTGAAGATCGCCAAGGAGCCCATCTCGATGGAAACTCCGATTGGCGATGACGAGGACAGCCACTTAGGCGATTTCATCGAGGACACCTCGGTACAGAGCCCACTCGAAGCCGCTACCGGTGAAAGCCTGCGCGAGACCACGCACGCCGTGCTCGCGCAGCTAACGCCGCGCGAAGCCAAAGTGCTGCGCATGCGTTTTGGCATCGACATGAATACCGACCACACCTTGGAAGAGGTGGGTAAACAGTTCGACGTGACTCGCGAGCGCATCCGTCAAATCGAGGCCAAGGCGCTGCGCAAGCTGCGCCACCCAAGCCGCAGTGAACAGCTGCGTAGTTTTCTCTCGGAAGACTAAACGCGCACGAGGCCACCGATGCCTTTCCAACCTGCTCGTCGTCGATTCGTCGGCACCTCGGCGGCGCTCGCCGCCGCAGCGGCGCTCCCGTCATGGGCCAGACGCGGCGAGCATGGTGGTGACGCGAAAGTGTTCCGCCACGGCGTGGCCAGCGGCGACCCGCTTCAAGAGCGCGTCATCCTCTGGACGCGCATTAGCCCCGCGACGCTGCGAGACCGCATCGAGGTACGCTGGCGCATCACCCAAGACCCGGCGCTGCGGCGCACAGTCGCCAGCGGGCGTGTGGTCACGGATGCCGCGCGCGACTTCACCGTCAAGATCGACGCTACTGGGCTGCGTCCCGGCACCACGTACTACTACCAGTTCAGCGCCGGCGGCACGCATTCGCCCGTGGGACGCACCAAGACGCTGGCGGCTGCGGGTCTAGATCACGCGCGCCTCGCCGTGGCTTGTTGCGCGAACTATCCGTACGGGTTCTTCAATGTCTACGCGCTCATAGCGCAGCGGCATGACCTCGATGCAGTACTGCATCTGGGTGACTATCTTTATGAATACGCCAACGCCGACTACGGTGATGGCCGCCCGCTCGGTCGGGTGCCGCTCCCGGATCGCGAGATCGTCAGCCTCAGCGACTACCGCGAACGCCACGCCTGCTACAAGGGCGACGCGGACCTGCAGGAAGCCCACCGGCAGCATCCTTGGATCTGCATCTGGGACGACCACGAGAGCGCCAACGATTCGTGGATGGGTGGAGCCGAGAACCACCAGCCAGACACCGAAGGCGACTGGCTGCAACGAAAAACCGCCTCCATCCGCGCCTACCGTGAATGGATGCCGGTACGGGACCCCAGCGGCTGGCTGGACGTCAGCCCCACGGCGCTGCGTGGCACACGCGATGGCCGCATTGATCCGCTGTTCCGCTCATTCCGATTTGGCGAACTGGCCGATCTGATCATGCTCGACACGCGACTGTATGGTCGCGACGACGCCGCACACGACCCGACAGGCCAGAAGTACACCGCCGTCGCGGCAGACGATCCGACCATCAACGACCCGCGCCGATCCTTGCTGGGATTTGATCAGGAGGCCTGGCTGTATGGCGAGCTGGCGCGTTCAAAGCAGCGCGGCGCCACCTGGCAGGTACTGGGGCAGCAGGTCATGATGGCCCAGCTGTCGGTCACTCGCGGGGCGACGCTGTCGAGCCGCGACCAATGGGATGGCTACAAGCCCTCACGGGATCGGCTGTTCGCCGCGGCGCAGGAGCGCCAAGTGCACGATCTGGTAGTGCTGACCGGCGACCAGCACAACACCTGGGCGAATGATCTGACAGCCAACCCTTGGGATGGCCAATACGATGCCGCGACAGGGCGCGGTGTGGTGGGCGTTGAATATGTGGTGCCGGCGGTAAGCTCCCCGGGTCTGGCCGCCGCCGACATCCCGGAACAGAGCGCCGCGCTCAAGGCTGGCGCGCCTCACATGCGGTATGTCGAGCTGCAACTGCGCGGCTATGGCGTGCTCGACCTAACGCCGGAGCGGGTACAGGGCGAATTCTGGCATGTGGACCGTGTCGATACCCCAAGCCGCCAAGAAACGCTCGGCAGCGCCATGCTCAGCCTACGCGGCAAACCTGGGCTGGTGGCGGCGAGCGGTGCCAGCCAGCCAAAGGCTGCGGCAGACCCAGCACCCTGACTCGGCGGCAACCAGAGCGGGGGCGCTACGCGGCCCCGCGACCCTCACTCGTCGTTGGCAGGCTCGGCACCACCACCACGCCAAAACGCAGCGCAGTCTTCGAGCATGCCCGGTAATTCGTCCACCAGATTCTTGCGCTCTTCCGCCGGCGGCTCCTCGCCGGCCAGCCGCTCGATGAGACCCAGGTCGTCATCGCCGCTTTCACTGCTCACCCAGGTCTGCCAGGCATCTTCGCGCAGCGTCATGCCCGCAATGAAGCCCATGGCCCAGCCCATACCCAGCTGCGCTGCCATATCGGCAGACTCGGCCTCATCGCCTTCCGGCTCGACGATCAAAGGCTCGATCGCCTCTTCAGTCGCGACTGCTTCGGTCAGCTCCGCATACATACGGCCAATCAGCCCCGTAATCCGCGCGTGCTCTGCCGGGCTGGACCACTGCGGCACCGCACCGGCGCCAGGGTCGTCGCTCCAGATATAAGGCAGCGCCTCGGCAAGACCCACTGCCTCCGGGCCCACCGCTAAAGCGCACAGAAAACCGTCCAGCGTCTCGACGTCCATGGCGGACTCAGGCACCGCATCAGACACCAGAAACTGCGCGAGATCGAGCAGCTCGTCGTCGCTGAGCGGGGCGGGGGGGTGGGCATTCATGGCGAAACTCCGAAAAGATGACGCATTGTCGCGCAATTCCTTGGTCGCGTGGGCAGAGCTTGCTGTGCGCAAGCTGCCGGGATAGTTTCCGTGCATGAGCTCTCGTCTGAACCAGCCCACCGCCGCCGGCCCACCGGCTGACCACACCGCCGGTGAGCTGACGCGCGGTCTCGGCCTGCTGGCGGGCATCTCCATCAACATCGCCAATGTCATCGGTACCGGCGTGTTCCTGAAGACCCGTGTGATGACCTGCAACGTGGATGGGCCGTGGTGGGTCATGGCCGTATGGCTGGCGGCCGGCCTGCTCTCACTGGCCGGGGCCTTTTGTTACGCCGAGCTGGCGGCCATGCTGCCCGCCGCAGGTGGCGACTACCTCTTCCTGCGGCGTGCCTACGGGCGACTCACCAGTTTCTTGTATGGCTGGACCGTGTTCGCCATCATGAAGACCGGCTCGCAGGCCGCTCTATCCGTCGCCTTTGCCATCTTCATGAATGTAGCACTCGGTGGTGCACTGGACGCCACCTGGTTCACGCTGCCACTGGGCGATGGCGTGGCCATCAGCGGACTGGCCACGACAGCACTCGTGGCGCTGTGGACCGTCACCTTGTTCAATACCGCCTCCGTGGCGACCACCGGTAACGCAGCGACTGTACTGACCATTGTTAAAGTCGCCATGGTACTGGCGGTGGGCCTTGGAGCCTTCCTGTTTGGGCCGGGTGATGCGGCACACTTCGGCATGAGTGGCGCTGCTGGCACCTGCGAGGGTGTTGCCGCGAGCGCCCGCGGGGGCCTGGCTGGCTTCGGCGCCGCCATGCTCGGCGCACTATGGGCCTATGACGGCTGGAACAACGTGGCACCACTGTGTGGTGAGGTCAAAGACCCGCAGCGCAACCTGCCACGCATGTTCTTGTGGGGCACGCTGCTGGTCATCCTGCTCTACCTCGGCGTCAACGCCGCCTACTTCTGGGTTTTGGCGCCGGCGGACATTGCCAGCGTCTCGGCCACTTCGTCGGTGGCCGCCACGGCCATGGCCACCTTCGCCGGGCCATTGGCGGTGACTTTCATCGCGGCGGCATTGATGCTGTCATCGCTCGGTTCGCTTCACGCCAGCGTGTTGGCCAATTCGCGTGTGCCATTCGCGATGGCGCGCGATGGCCTGTTTTTCCACAGCCTCGGGACCCTGTCGCCGCGCACTCGTGTCCCCGTGCGCGCGGTGCTGGCCCAATCCGCTTGGGCTAGCGTACTCACCTTGTCTGGCACCTACGACACCCTCACCGATTCGGTGGTGTTCGCCTCTTGCCTGTTCTACGCCATGAGCGCCGGCGCGGTACTGGTGTTCCGCCGCACCGAGCCGGACCTGCCACGTCCCTTTCGTACCTGGGGTTACCCATGGGTGCCACTGGCCTTCATCGTGGTGTCGGCCGGGCTGCTGGCCAATGCCCTTTACGCCACGCCAAGACAGGCACTGACCGGCGTCGGCGTGATTCTGCTGGGCCTGCCGTTGTACGCTTACTGGTCGCGGCAGTTGGCTGCAGCGCCCGCCGTCACCACGCCATGAAAGCCCGTCTCTTCAAGCAAGTCGACGTGTTCACCGCCGTGCCCTACCGCGGCAATCCGCTGGCCGTGGTGCTGGATGGCGCAGACCTCACCCCTGCCGAGATGCAAAACTTCACGCATTGGACGAATCTTTCCGAATGCACATTCCTGCTCCCGCCGACTACCGCGGGGCGCGCCGCCGGCGCCCATTACCGCGTGCGTATCTTTTGCACCGGACGCGAGCTCCCCTTTGCAGGCCATCCCACACTCGGCAGTTGCCATGCATGGCTGGAGGCCAACGCCAGTAGCCACACTGCTGCCCTGCCGGTCATCCTTCAAGAATGCGGTGCCGGCTTGATTCGTCTGCGACGTGACGGGCCGCGACTGGCCTTCGCCGCGCCGCCGTTGCTCCGCAGTGGGCCGTTAACAGATGCAGACGTCTCCCAGATCGCCCACGGACTCGGCATAGACCGCGCAGATATTCTGCACCACGCTTGGTGCGCTAACGGTCCGCACTGGCGCGGCGTTTATCTCGGCTCGGCGGAGCAAGTGCTGGCCTTACGCCCAGATCCCGTGCTGCTGGCCGGCATGGACCTGGGCGTGGTCGGACCATGGAGAGGGGCTGCCAGCACCGCGCCCGCCTTCGAAGTCCGGGCGTTCTTTCCCGGGAATAGCGGCCTAACCGAAGATCCGGTCACCGGCAGCCTCAACGCTGCGCTGGCGCAGTGGCTCATTGGCGCAGGTCTCGCGCCACCCCACTATCTCGCGGCGCAAGGAACAGCCATGGAGCGTGCCGGGCGCGTCTATGTGGAGCAGACGGACACCGACCTGTGGATTGGCGGTGAAACCATCACTTGCATCACCGGGACGGTTCAGCTTTAACACCCTAGACTGGCGGCCTGTGACGTCACCGCGACTGCAGTAGCATAGAAGCGGGTCCGCTCGCATTGAGGCTTTCGTCATGGTGCCTTGTTCCGCTGCTTTCGCGCATCGCTGGCGCCTAACACCGCTCGCGGCCGCCGTGGCGCTATGGCTAATGCCACTGCCTGCCTCGCCCGCTGGCCCGGCGGCGCTCCCACCGATGACGCCCGTCGTCGCGCCGCTGGAATTGCGCGTCATGAGCTTCAACGTCTGGTACGGCGGCGACCAAGTGAGCCTGCCGGCCGTGGTGGAGGCCATTCGGCGCGCCGATGCCGATCTGGTGGCCATCGAAGAACCTGACGGGCATCTGGAAGCCATCGCCGCTGCTGCCGGCTATCCGTATGTCGATCGGCGGCGCAACCTCATCGCCCGCTATCCGCTGTTCGACTCGGGCAATGGCCTGCGCACACGGGCAGGAGCGGCGCCTTACGGCATCACCGCATTGGATGAAGAGCATCTCTACGCTTGGATGATGGTGCGTCCAGGTGAAGTGGTGGCCGTGGCCAATACCCATCTACCGAGCGACCTCTATGGCCCGGAAGCAGTACGCGACGGCGCCAGTCTCACCGAGGTGCTGGCGCTGGAAGAACGTACGCGCATGCCCTCCGCCCGACCCCTCCTGGCGCTTGGAACGCTAGCCGCCACCGGCGTGCCGGTGTTTCTCACCGGCGATTTCAACACTCCTTCGCACCTCGACTGGACCCCGGCCATGCAGACACTGCGCGGGACCGCGGTACGCTACCCCGTGGTCTGGCCCGTCACTGCCGCGCTCGCGCAAGCCGGCCTACGCGACTCGTACCGCGAAGCGCACCCAGACCCCGTTGCCAAGCCAGGCCTCACCTGGACGGCGGGTATGCCCCACCCGTATGTGCGGCCAAACGAAACACGCGACAGAATCGATTTTATTTTCAGCGCCGGGCCTACCATCACGCTGAGCAGTCAACTCGTCGGTGAACCGGGCGCGCCGGAGGTTGATCTTGCCATTCGTCCCTACCCCAGCGACCACCGCGCCGTGGTCTCGAGCTTCAGCGTGGTACCGGTCCCCGCTCCCGCCCTCGTGGCTGTTGAACCTTCTATGGTCGCCGTTGGTGCCGACTTCGTGGTGCGGGCTCATGACCCGCAGTCCGCCGGCTGGCACGTGGTGGTCGTGCCGGCCGCGGCAACGCCAGACCAGCCGTTACGTGCGGCGAGGGAGGACCTGACTGCGTGGCGGCGGATGGCGCGGTTTACGTCCACAGGCTTGGCCGTTGGCGCTTACGACGCGGTGCTGCTGGCGAGTGATGGGCATGAACTGAAGCGCAGTCGCTTTGCGGTCTATGCGCCTACCCGCCCGCCGTTGCTGCAAGTGGCGAGTGCTTCACTACAGCGTGGCCAACCCATCCACCTGCGCTGGTCCAATGGCCCCGGCCACCGGCACGACTGGGTGGGTCTGTTTCGGGCCGGCGATGACGCAGGGGTGTCGCTCACCATCGCCTATCTACAGGCCCATTCACAGGGCGCACTGGAACTGGCGACTACGAGCGCCGCCGGCCCCTTACCCGCCGGACACTACCAGCTACGGTTGCTGCGCGATGACTCGCCGACCGTACTGGCCACCACGGACCTGATTTTGGTGGGGCCCTGACCAGTCAGCCGAAGGCTTGCCCCGGCTTCGCGCCCATGGACTTGAGGATGATGGCCAGCGGGCAAAAGCCTGTGAAGGCGGACTGGGCCAGGTTGGCGCCCACAAAAGCGGTAAACCACAACCAGTGGATGGAATGCAGCTGCGACAGTGCGAGGCTGCCCAGAATGAACAGGCCGGCAATGGCAAAGACCATGCGATCGATACTCATGTCAGGAACTCCTTCAGGGATTCGTCGGCAACCACTCGGATGCATGCCTGAAGCATAAACGCCTAGTGATCGCACGGCATCGCGGTTAACCACAAAATAGGTCACTTTTCACTAGGGGGCGGCACCAGCGACCCCGGGTGATAGACCGGCACGGGTCGATGTGGCACCATCTTTACCAGAACCGGATCGTCACGATGCGGCCTTGAGCGGTCCGAGGCGCGCGCCGAATGTACGCATCCATCATCCTGCCCACCTTCAACGAACGCGAAAACGTCCACCAGATGGTCGAAGCGCTGCGGCGTGTCTTTGGGGAACGTGAAAACTGGGAAGTGATCGTCGTCGACGATGACTCGCCCGACCGCACTTGGGAACTCGTGCAGGAGCTGGGCGCCGTCGATACCCGCATTCGCTGCTACCGCCGTCTCGACCGCCGTGGCCTGTCCTCAGCCATCGTCGACGGGCTCAGCCTTGGCGTCGGGGAGCGGCTGCTGGTGATGGATGCCGACTTCCAGCACGACATCGAACGCGTGCCGGCCTTGCTCGCGGCACTGGATGGCGCGGAAATTGCCGTTGGCAGCCGCTACCGCGAGGGGGGCGGCGTCGGTGAATGGTCCGGGGCACGCATCGCCATGTCCAAGCTGGCCACCTACGCCAGTCGGCTGGTGCTCCGCCTGACCAGCTCCGACCCCATGAGCGGTTTTTTCGCGGTGCGCCGCGAATCCTTTCTGCGCGTGGCACCACGCCTGAACCCGCGTGGCTACAAGATCCTGATGGAGCTGTTAGTGCTGTTCCGTCCACTGCAGGCGGCAGAGATCTCGTACGTCTTCTCCCCGCGCCGCGCGGGTGTCAGCAAACTGTCGGGCGGCGTGATCATCGACTTCGGCCTGTCACTCACAGAGCTCGCCACCCGCAACCTGCTCACGGCGCGCTTCATCAAATACGCGGTAGTCGGCCTGAGTGGGGTGGTGGTGCAGTACGCGGCCCTGTACCTGCTGTGGTCGAAGCTGTTGGTGGTCGAACAGGCGACCTTCGCGGCCATTACCACCGCCGCCCTGTCGAACTACGTCATCAATAACGGGTGGACCTTTGCCGAACGGCGCCATACGCGACTGCTGGACGTCCTCAAGGGCGTAGTTACCTTCCTGATCATCAGTGGCTGTGGTGCATTCATCAACCAGTCGATCAGCTGGTATCTGGTTCACCTCGGGCTGCTGCTCCCGATAGCCATGGCCGTAGGTATCGTCATGTCCTCGGTCTGGAACTATTTCCTGAACCTCGATCTCACCTGGAGCGGCCATGCGCGTCCCGAGTGAGGCGCGTCTTCCCGGGTACCTTGCCGCTGCTGCCCTGCTGTGCTGGCTGCCCACCTTGGGGTGGCGTGGGTACTGGTATCCAGATGAACCCGATGTGGCCCTGCCCATCCTTGAGATGTTCGCCCGTGGCGACTGGGTGGTGCCCACGCAAAACGGCCAGCCTTGGCTCGACTATCCGCCGCTCGCCTATTGGGGTGGCTTGTTCTGGTCCACCCTGGCCGGTGCACCCTCGGCCCTGCTGCTACGACTGACACCCTTGCTGTTTGGCTTGGCGTTCGTGCTGTGTAGCGCGCGATTGGCACGGTTGTTGGCGAACACCACTGCGCCCATGCGGGGTGAGGCAGCGGCCACTTATGCCGCGCTGTTAGCCCTGGCCACGCCGCTGGTCTGGTTTCAATCCATCAATATCCACGTCGACATGGGTTTCGCCGCCGCTCAGGCGGCGGGACTCTGGCTCTACCTCGAAGGCGATGCGCGTACCGGCTGGCAGCGCTATCACCGGCTCAGTGCCAGCTTCGCCTGTTTTGGTCTGGCGGTGCTCGCCAAAGGCCCGCTGGGCCTGCTCTTACCGGGCTTCATCCTGACGCTGTGGCATCTCTCCTACCGCGAATGGCGGCGGGTATGGCTGCTGGCGCCCCTCACGCTCGTGGCGCTGGCCGTGGCGATGGTGTGGTGGTGGCCTTTGGTACAGCGCCTCGGCCTCCCCTATGTCGGGCAGGAGTTCTGGCTGCAGAACTTCGACCGCTTCAGCCATACCAGCCGCGGACACGGCGGCAAGAGCGTTTGGTTCTACCTGCAGAACTTGCCGGGCGATCTGGCCTTGTGGTGCATCCTGCTACCTCCCGCGCTCCAGCTGGCATGGCAACGGCGTGGCGACCGCCGGGTGCGCCTGCTCCTGCTGTGGTGCGTCATCAGCGGCATCTTCCTGTCGCTGGCCTCCACCAAACGCAGCGTTTACCTGCTGCCCGCCTACCCCGCCTTGTTCGCCTTGCTCGGCCTGTGGCTCGTCAACCGCCCCTCGGCGGCATGGCTACGCGCCCTGCTGTGGTTTGCCGGTACTGTGTTCGCGCTCGGAGCAGCGGCCGCCTTGATTGGGCCGTTGACCCACCTGGGTGCGCAACCCGCGTTCGCCGTGCTGGCCGGCAGCCTGCGCTGGCCCTTGCTCGGTATTGGCGGTCTGCTAGGCATGGGCGCCGTGCTGGCCCTGGGCGCCACGCGCAACACACCCGCCGCCCAACCGTTAACATCCGCCACACCGGAACCTTTGCCACGTCTGCTGCGTGGGCTCGTAGCCAGCGCCATCACCTTGTTCCTGCTGTTGACGGCGGTCAGCTGGTGGGTACTGCCGGTGATCGACACGGTGCGTAGCTACCAACCGGCAGCCGCTTGGCTGGACGCCCACCTTCCCGCCGCTGCCCCCATCGGGTTTTATGTGCCGGGCAAGGAAACCACCAAGCGTTCTGCCTGGCTGTGCTACCTGCCTGGCCACCGTCTGGAATTCTTTAGTGATGCCGCCACCGCACAACGCTGGCTGAGCCTCCAGCCGGGGCGTCTGCTGTTAACCGACCCAGAGCACGCCCTCGCCTTCGAGGGCACGCAAACGCTGCAGCAATGGACTATTTCGACCACCCACTGGACGGTGCTGCAAGCGCGTCCTTGAACGCCTTGGCAGCCCAGGGAAGCAACAGTACCGCTCGGCTGCCATCGCGCGCACTAGGGCAGTCGACTCAGGTGACCTCGATCTTGACCGGGTAGCGCTCGAGGTAAAAGCCAAATCTAGCGCGAAGCTCGGTGGCAGTGATGCCAAAGTCTCGCGTGAGATGGTAGCGGACCTGACCATCCTTGCCCCGCGGATGGGCTGCAAGGTAGGCCTGCAGCCGCGTCCGGGTCGCCTGATCGAGTGGTACCCCGATGCGCGCGTAGACGCTCTCCAGTTGCGCCATCGGGTCAGCCATGAATTGGTCGAACATCACATCTAAACTAGAGGCCTCACCAAACTGCGCCCGGTCACGCACGCAGCCCCGCAGCAAATGCTCGATACGCGCAGGCCAATAATCCACCAGCGCGGCCAGATCGACGCGCTTACGCCCGATGCGCTGGTTATATCCCAGCATCGTCATCGTCGACTGCAGGACCGCCACGGGGTCACGGTGCGTCACGATAATGGTGGCGTCTGGAAACGTGTGCTGCAACGCGGGTAGTTGCTCTAGATGCTGCGGACATTTCAAAATCCAGCGCCGTGCCGCGCCGCCCCTGCGCCATTGCAATATCCGCAACACGTCTTTCATGTAGTCGTAGTGCGGCCTTTGGTCCGTAGCGTAGTAATGGTCGCGCCAGCCTGGCGAATGCGCCAACCACTCGAAGCTATAGGACGCAAAGTCCGGCCCCATCAGTTCGAGCTCTTCATGGATATGGTCGGGATCTAGCGGATGCATCGCCGCCAGTAGCGGCACGGTCTGTTGCATCTGCGCCCAAGCATCCGCCGCGCGTTGGTAGCGCGGGTCAACGCCATTCGCTAACCGCGCCTCACCTACCCGCGGCACGGGCTCATAGGACTCCCAGAGCGGCATCGACTGAAAGCGCGGGTCCGCGCCTAACAGATTCACCAAGTGGGTGGTCCCACTGCGAGGCAATCCCACCACGATGACCGGCGCCAGAATGGGTTGCTCACGAATCTCCGGGTGACGAGTCAGCAGGTCATGGATCAGCAGCCGATTGCACGCATAGCGGATCAAATAACCCTGCAACACGAAGCGCTGGAGGCCAGTGAGGGCTTCGCAACCGCCCCACTCCTCGCGCAGCACTTTCAAGCGCACCCGAAAATCATCAGCACCAAAGTCTGCAAGACCCGTTGTGGCGCGCGCCGCCGCCAAGATGGCGTCCTCGGTAAACTCAACCGTCAGCGTCTCACCCCATGCTAGGGCTTGGCGCTGCGCCTCGTTAAGCTGCGGGTCAGCCAGATCGTCAATGTCTATTGCGCCACTCATGACCAGCCATTAGCGAGCTGTACTGGATCCACCCAGTCAACCGGGTGGCGGTTGTTCTCGCCGAAATAGGCGTGAAAGCGCACGATCAATCCCTCGTCATCAAACTCGAACGTGTCGAGGGTGGCCATGCTGAAGGGCTCTGCCACACGTGGTATGCGCGCAATAAACCCACAAGCGGCATGCCGACGGGCGACTCGAACCTCACCCGTGGGCTGCATTAAAATTAACCCCCCGGTGTATTCGAGCATGGCCTTGAAATACTGACCAATGGCCGCGCGACCGTGTAGCGGACCGCTGTGGGTTTCCGGGTTGCCTCCAATCGGATCCTCGAAAATGGCTTCCTCCGAAAACAGCGCAACGATCGCCTGCACGTCGCCCGCCGTCAGCGCGCGAGCATAGTTCTCCACCGCTCTTCGCATATGATCTTGAGTCAGCATATTTTTCTCCTTCTACCGCCAACCATGGAAAAGGTGACCACCAAAAGCTTCGCTTGAAGCCAGCACCGACCGCTACTTTGCGCTGGCCAGCAACCCCTCAAGTCGGGTTATTTCGGCTCTTAGCCAGCCGCTCTCCCAGAAGTTTTTAGTGCCCGAGCGCACGAGCAGGCTCTCGTTGGCATCACGGGCCAAGCGCAGTGACGCCGCATCTTGCGCAGCATAGGAAAGCGCCGCCTCCGCGAACAACATGGCGCCTTCCGGATCCCCCGCCGCCAGCCGGGCTCGACCACTGGCTACGGTCGCCGCAAGCCCGGCCAAAGCCACTAACTCTGGGTGAATATCCCGCTCGCGGGTGGCATAGAGCTCGCTGGTAGCCTGCGCTTTAAACCAACCCATATAGCTCTCCCAAATCGTCCGCACACCCCAACTGACCTTGCCGTAGCCTTCGCCGACATACAGCCCGTCCGGTAAGGTGACAGAGCGCATGAGCGTCCAGATGTCCTCACCCGCATTGATGCGCCGTAAAGTCTCGGTGTGCACATACTCCACCGCCGCCTCGAGCCGGTCGAGGCAGGCACGTATGAGGCGGCGCCCCACAATCGGATCGAAGTGACCGGTAATCAACACCTCCGGATCTAATGCGCGAATCCGGCGCAAAGACGCTAGATACGGCTCCACAAACCGGTACTTATCGCCGCGCACCGTGTTGAAATTTGGAAAATGGGGGAACAGTGGGCCGAACACATTTCCCGAGAATAATATCTGCTGCTTTGGCAGCCACAGCACGCAGCTATCGACCGTCTCGCCACCGGGCGTCGCGTACAACTCAAGCGCTAGGCCGCCCACATTAAGACTGTGGGCATCCTCAAACGTCACGTCCGGTACCGGCACGTCCTGAACGGGCGACCGCCCGGTTGCCGCGGCGGCATTTACCATCGCATCAATCCATGCTTTGAGCCAGATAGCGGCCTGACCTAAGCGCACACCACGAATACGGGCGTCGTCCGCTTGGCAAATTGCATTGTTACGTTGCGCGATAACCTGCGTACCCGGCTCCCTAAAGAGCTGCACCCCGCCAACATGATCAACATGACCCTGCGTTAGGATGATGTACGGTGTCGGGCCCGACTGCACCGCGTCAAATACGCGTTTATGCGTGGGCGCCTCAAACCCCATGCCCGTGTTCACGATCACACGCCCCGCGTCCGTGCGCAGTAGATAAGCGTTCGATAGCCCGTAGGACATGTAGATGAAATCGTTGATCGGCACTGCCCGCTCAAGCCATGCGGGGCGGTTCGCAAAAAAGTCCGGCCTCTCCTCAACCAGCTGTTTAACGAGATCCATGAGGAGGCTCCGACCGACCAAAATAATACCGATGCCGGAATATTATCAGCATCTGGATTGAGAACTATTCACTTTAGGCTCACATTTCAGCGCGAAATTCAGTGCCGGCCATCGTGAAGCCACCAGCCACCTTTACCTGCAGGCCGTCCACGCGAATAGTAAAAGGTGTGCCACGATAGGCTTTCTCAGCACCCACTATTTAGGAGCGAACCATGTCGACATCTCTGGGCTGTCAATTTAACTACAGTGGTCGCCGCGTGTTGGTCACCGGTGGTACCTCCGGTATCGGCTTGGCGCTGGCGCACGCCTACCGGGACGCAGGTGCTACGGTGTGGGTCACGGGTCGCAAGCCTCGACTCGAGGACTATAGCGGCGACCTAGACCGCCTTGGCTACTTCCAGATGGAAGCCAATGACCCAGGCCATATCGAGGCCATCGCCCGCGGCCTGCCAATACTCGATGTCCTAGTGAACAACGCCGGCGAACCGACGCCGGGCGGGTTCGAGAGGCGCTTCGAGCCAGACACCTTTGAATTGACCGTCCAGATCATCTTGTTCGGCCCTTACCGCTTGGCGCACGCGCTGAAGCCTTCGCTCGCCAACAGCGATATGCCAGGGGGAGCGAGCGTCGTGAACCTGGCCTCACTCTCGTCTTATTTTGGTATGGACGCGGTACCTGGCTATGGCGCTGCCAAAGCGGCCATCGTGCAGTTAACCAAAACCTTGGCCATTTCGTGGCAGAGCGACGGGATCCGTGTGAATGCCATCGCACCCGGACATACCCGCACCCGCATTTTTGATCAAGTTATCAACGTACCGGAATTCATCGCACCGATTCTCGCGCGCACCCCCATGGGACGATTTGCCGAAGCAGATGAGATGGCAGGACCGGTGCTCTTTCTAACAAGTCCGCAGGCGAGCTTTATTACCGGACAGACCGTGCCCATCTGTGGCGGCTATTCCATTTGCTAGCCACTCGGGTCCGGGCTGGCGCC
>CANIOW010000020.1:0-60000 GCA_947469285.1 Gammaproteobacteria bacterium | reverse complement strand
CCATTGTCCAATATTCCCCACTGCTGCCTCCCGTAGGAGTCCGGACCGTGTCTCAGTTCCGGTG
Organism: Gammaproteobacteria bacterium; assembly: GCA_947469285.1. GTDB lineage: Bacteria > Pseudomonadota > Gammaproteobacteria > Steroidobacterales > Steroidobacteraceae > CAIOHZ01. Next base: position 59,936 of record CANIOW010000020.1, on the reverse strand, counting down.
TGGCTGGTCGTCCTCTCAGACCAGCTACGGATCGTAGCCTTGGTGAGCCATTACCTCACCAACAAGCTAATCCGACTTTGGCTCATCAATCAGCGCGAGGTCTTGCGATCCCCCGCTTTCTCCCGTAGGACGTATGCGGTATTAGCCCGAGTTTCCCCGGGTTGTCCCCCACTGATAGGCAGATTCCAAAGTATTACTCACCCGTCCGCCGCTCGCCACCAGGGTTGCCCCCGTGCTGCCGCTCGACTTGCATGTGTTAGGCACGCCGCCAGCGTTCAATCTGAGCCAGGATCAAACTCTTCAGTTAAATGCTCTGAGAGCTAAATCCCAAGCCCCGTGAACAACTGAAAAGACTTTCGTCTTTCCCTTTCGTTTCGGTTACTTGGTTTCTCGACATATGGCGCCAAGGCGCCTGTATGCGAGTCCCCACACAAATTACCTGCCAACTTGTTAAAGAGCGTGCTGTTTCGGCGCTTTCGCATCCGACCCGGCTGAGACAGAGAAGTATACCTGAGGAATGGTTACCGTCAACACCTTGAAGCGTTTTTTATTTCGCTTCGCGGCGCCAGGAGTTGCTCTACAGCTCGTCCCGGAGTACCCCCTGAAGTCCGTCTGGCCTTCAGGAGGACGCGCAGTATAGCGAGGGTTTCGAGTCTGTCAAACACCTATCGTCATTAGTTTTGCGACGCCGCGCTTCCCCACCTGCAGAATATGCGTTTCATTCGGGAAAAATAGCGTTTCCCGCGCAACGACTCGTTCGCCATCCACACGCACCGCGCCGGCCTGCAGCAGGCGGTTCGCCTCGGTGGTCGACGCCACGAGCCCCGCTTCCTTCAATATCCAGCCGAGCTTCGCACCGGCCGCGGAGACGGCGATCTGCACCTCAGGAACCACCTCGGGCAAGCTCCCCTTGGAGAAGCGTTCCACGAAGACCTCACGCGCCCGTTCACCGACTCCCGGGCCGTGAAAACGGCTGACTATTTCAACGCCAAGCTCGAATTTCACGTCTCGTGGATTGCGCCCAGCAGCGACCGCCGCCTGCAAAGCGCTTATTTCCACGACATTACGGAAGCTCAGCAATTCAAAATAACGCCACATCAGGGTGTCGCTAATGCTCATTAGTTTGCCGAACATCATGTCGGGCGCGTCGGTGATGCCAATGTAATTTCCGAGGCTCTTGGACATCTTCTGCACACCATCGAGCCCTTCCAGCAAGGGCATGGTCAACACCACTTGTGGCTCTTGGCCATGGGCTTCCTGCAGCGTACGGCCCACCAACAGGTTGAATTTCTGGTCCGTCCCGCCCAGTTCCACATCGCTGTGCAGCGCCACGCTGTCATACCCTTGCACCAACGGGTAGAGAAACTCATGGATGGCGATTGGCTGGCCGGATTTATACCGCTTGGAGAAGTCGTCCCGCTCCAGCATGCGCGCCACCGTGTAGTGGGCGGCCAGACCGATTAACCCTGCCGTCCCCAGCGTGTTCATCCAGGTGCTGTTGAAGGCTATCCGCGTCCGCTCCGGGTCGAGGATTTTGAAGATCTGGGCTTGGTAGGTGCGGGCGTTTTCTGCCACCGCCTCGGGCGTCAGGCGGGGGCGCGTCGTGCTTTTGCCGGTCGGATCACCGATCAACCCGGTGAAGTCGCCGATCAGAAACGTCACTTCATGGCCCAGTTGCTGAAACTGGCGGAGCTTATTGATGAGCACTGTGTGCCCAAGATGCAGATCTGGCGCCGTCGGGTCGAATCCGGCCTTGATCTGCAACGGGATGCCGCGGGCGAGTTTTTTCTCCAACTCCGCCAGCGGCAGAATTTCCTGGGCCCCACGGCGCAGCTCGCTCATTTGTTCAGCCACTGGCAGCATCGGTCGCGGTCCTTGTTCCGGAGCTGCCCACTGTAGGGTTAGCCGCCAGCCAGTGCAAACCGCCAAACCGGTTTTCTTCACACTTTGCCGTCCCGGCGGTTGACCCGGGGGCCGCGCCCCTATAAGTTTCACGGGTTATTGTCAACGCCAAGGCGCTGTTTGCATGCTGGGGCTCCACGAACCACTACCGACCGCCATTGCCCGAGCCCTGCCGCTGGATCCTGCGGAAGACGTGCTGCCGTTGCCGCGTTTTGCCGGAGAAGACCCGGTGGAGAGTCTCGACGAGGTCATTGGCTCACACCTTGGCGAGACCCTCGGTGCCGTCATGCGTCCGGCGCGCCGCGGGCTGCCGCTGCTACCCCGTCGCCACGCAAAGCGCCGTTTAGGCCTGCTGGGCGCTGCTTTTGCCTGCGCAGTGGTCGCTGCCTGGGGTTACTACGACACCACCGGTCACATCGGCCCATTCCTCAACGACGCCGCTGTCATGGATGGCACCGACGACTCTGCCAGCGCCCAGCTGGCGGACGCCGCCGGTGCCGCGCTCAAGCCGCTCGGCTCGGCCGTGCAGATCATCGTCAATCGGAACGACACTCTCGACGGCATTTTCCGCCGCATCAAGCTGTCAGTAAACGACCTGGCCGCCGTCCGTGATCTGCCGGGCATCCGCGCCAGCCTTGACCGCCTTCGGCCCGGGGATGTCATCAGCCTGCGTCACTTGAATGGCGAACTGCTGTCGCTCAGCCGCCGCGTCAGCGAAACCGAAATGCTCTCCGTGGTGCGCCCCGACCTCGCCGGCGATTTCCGCGCGCAGCTCACCACCACTCCGCTCGAAACCCGCAGTGGCGCGGTGCGTGGGCGCGTCGAATCGTCCTTGTTTGAAGCCGTCGAGGCGGCCGGGGCTTCCGAAGCGGTGGCGGTGCAACTCGCCGAGCTGTTCCGTTACGACGTCGACTTCGCGCAGGAACTGCAGCGGGGCGATGAGTTCACGCTGGTGGCGGAACGCCTTTACCGCGACGGCAAATTTCTGCGCTATGGCGACATCATCGCCGCCGAATTCACCAATGCCGGTCACACCTACCGTGCCTTGCGCTATGCGCTTCCGGGCGGCACCAGCGAATACTTCACACCCGATGGCAAGAGCCTGCGCAAGGCGTTCCTCCGCTCCCCATTGCCGTTTTCACGGGTGAGCAGCGGCTTTGGTATGCGCTGGCACCCTATCCTGAACCGCCTGCGCGCCCACAAGGGGATCGACTATGCCGCTCCCACTGGCACGCCAGTGCGTGCCGCCGGCAATGGCCGAATCAGCTTCCGCGGCGTCAAGGGTGGCTATGGCAATGTCATCGTGCTGCGGCACGGCAACGGCGTGGAAACGGTCTACGGCCACCTGTCACGGTTTGCCAAAGGCTTGTTTGTGGGCAAGGTGGTCAAACAAGGCGAGGTCATCGCCGCTGTTGGCATGACCGGAACCGCTACCGGCCCTCACCTGCACTACGAATACCGCGTCAACGGCGCCCACCAAAATCCCGCCAAGCTGAAGTTTCTGGCTGCCGAGCCCATTCCCGGTCGCCTGCGGAGTGACTTCCAGCGGCACGCGGCGCCATTGCTGGCCGAACTGGCCACCGCCAAGGTCGGCACGACCGTCGCAGGCGACTGACCCGGCCTTCCGCCCGGACCCCTTATGGGCAACCTGTTCACTGGCCTGATGTCGGGTACAAGCCTCGACGGTATCGATGCCGTCCTGCTCGACATCGACTCCGAGGGGCTGGCCCTCATCGGCGCGTGGCACACCCCCTACGCGCCCGAGTTGCGCGCCGCCTTGCTCACGGTGGTGAACCGCGGCGAAGCGCGCCTAGAGACGCTTGGCCAACTAGATAGCCAACTGGCCGATGCCTATGCGGCCTGCGCCACGGCCCTGTGGGCAGCGCAGGGCGTCACGGCGGAGCAGATCGCCGCGGTGGGTTGCCACGGCCAAACCCTGTGGCATGCGCCGCAGGGACTCCACCCTTTTACCTGGCAGGCCGGCGACCCGCACCGTCTCGCCGAGCAACTGGGCGTCACGGTGGTCGCCGACTTCCGCCGCCGCGATGTCGCCGCGGGTGGTCAGGGAGCCCCTCTCGTGCCCGCATTTCATGCCGACGTGTTCAGTGCGCCAGCAGAAGACCGTCTAGTCCTCAATCTGGGGGGCATTGCCAACCTCACCTGGCTACCCCGAGAAGGGGCGGTACTCGGCTTTGATACCGGCCCTGCCAATGGCCTCCTCGATGCCTGGGTGCAGCAGTGCCGACAACAGCCCTACGACGCCGACGGCGCCTTTGCTGCCAGTGGGCAGGTCTTGCCAGCACTGCTCGAGCGGCTCTGCGCTGAACCCTGGCTGGCCACACCGCCGCCCCGCAGCACCGGGCGGGAACTGTTCAACTTGCCCTGGCTCGAACACACTGCTGGTGCGCTGTTAACCAACGCAAACCCGGCCGATGTGCAGGCGACGCTCGCGCAGTTCACGGCCGACACCGTGGTGCTGGCCACGCGCTTCCTCCCCGCGCTGCCCAGGCGCGTCATCCTGTGCGGCGGCGGCACCGCCAACCACGACCTGCAACGGCGCTTGCAGGCGGCATTCGCCAACGCGGCCCAACAGCGCGGCCACGCGCCGCCACCCAGCATCGACTCCTCCGCGGTCCATGGCATTGATCCACAACAAGTCGAGGCCGCCGCCTTCGCGTGGCTGGCCTGGCGCACCCTCAACGGACTGCCCGGCAACCTGCCGGCGGTGACCGGCGCGCGTGGCCCGCGTGTCTTAGGCTGTGTGGTACCCAGCTAGTCGACTGTCATCCAACGGTCATGTTTGATAGGTGTAGTGTTCAATGATGAAACCCGCTATCCCACCCAATCTGGACGACCCCGCGCTCTACCTGAACCGGGAACTGGCCTTCCTGGCATTTGACTGGCGGGTACTGGAATTGGCGCAGGACGCCTCCGTGCCGCTGTTGGAGCGGGTGCGTTTTCTGGCTATTTCCTGTGCCAATCTCGACGAGTTCTACGAAATTCGCGTCGCCGGCCTGCGGCAACGTATCGCGCTGACGCCCACGGATGCCAGCTTGCTGTCCCAGCTGGACGCTATCCGCGGTGCCACCCATGAGTTGATGGATGCGCAGTACCGCTGCCTGACCCAGGAGCTGTTGCCCGCCCTGACCGCGACCGGGCTGCAGGTGCTGCGGGCGGGTGAAATTCCAGCCGCCACCCTCGACTGGCTCGGCGACCACTTCAGCCATGAAGTGGAGCCAGTGCTCAGCCCCTTGGCCTTGGACCCCGCCCGGCCCTTTCCACGCATCCAGAACAAGTCGCTGAATTTCGTGGTGCGGCTGAATGGCACTGACGGCTTCGGCCGCGACACGCAGCTGGCCGTGGTGCAGGTGCCACGGTCACTGCCGCGCGTCATCCGGCTCCCAGACAGCGCACGGCCCGCTGGCAGTGGTCACGCCACCCGCAACAGCAGCCCGACCGAATCCTTCATTCTGCTCTCCACCGTGGTGGAACGGTTTGTCGACCGTTTGTTTCCCGGCGTCACCGTCGAGGGCTGCTGGCAGTTCCGAGTGACACGCGACAGCGACCTGTTCGTCGACGAGGATGAAGTCGAGGACCTGCGCCGCGCGGTAGAAGGCGAACTGGCGCAGCGCCGCTATGGTGACGCGGTGCGCCTTGAGGCCGCCCACGACTGCCCGGAAGCGATCACCGACATGCTGTTACAGCAGTTCGCGCTCACCCGCGCCGACCTGCACCGCGTCGAGGGACCCGTGAACCTCAACCGTCTCACGGGCTTGATTGATCTGGTGGACCGCGCCGGACTGACTTACCCGGCGTTTACCCCAGGACTGCCGCACCGGCTGCAGGAAGACGATGCCGACCCGTTTGCGGCTATTCGCGAGAAGGACATTCTCGTCCACCATCCCTATCAATCGTTTTCGGTGGTGGTGGACTTTGTTCGCGCCGCTGCCCGCGACCCGGCCGTGCTGGCCATCAAGCAGACACTCTATCGCGCAGGCTCCGATTCAGCCATTGTCCAAGCGCTAGTCGATGCCGCACGCAACGGCAAAGATGTCACCGTGGTGATCGAGCTGATGGCGCGCTTCGATGAGGCCGCCAACATTGCGCTTGCCACGCTACTGCAAGAGGCTGGCGCGCACGTCATGTATGGCGTCGTCGGCTACAAGACCCACGCCAAACTGCTGATGGTTGTCCGTCGCGAGAATGGCCGCCTGCGGCGTTATTGCCATGTGGGAACGGGCAACTACCATGCGCGCACCGCACGCACCTACACCGACTATGGCTTGCTCACCGACGATGAAGCGATTGGCGCCGATCTGCACGCGTTGTTCCTGCAGCTGACGGGACTGACGCGTGTCCCGACGCTGCGCCGCCTGCTGCACAGCCCGTTCACGCTGCACTCCACGTTGCTGGCCAAGATTGAGCGGGAAGCGGCTAACGCACGTGACGGCCGGCCGGCCCGCGTCGTCGCTAAAATGAATGCGCTCGTGGAAAAGCAGGTGATCCGTGCGCTGTACACCGCCTCACAGGCGGGCGTCCAAATTGACCTGGTGATTCGTGGTGTGTGCGTGTTACGCCCCGGCCTGCCTGGCATCAGCGACAATATCCGCGTGCGTGCTGTGCTCGGCCGGTTTCTGGAACATTCTCGCGTCTGGTGGTTCGCCAATGGCAGTCCGGACGGCCCGCCCAGCGATCCGCAGACCGAACATAGTCGACGCGACGACAGCGGCGAACTGTATCTGTCGAGCGCCGACTGGATGGACCGTAATTTTTTCCGCCGCATCGAAGTCGCCGCGCCCGTGCTGCGGCCCACGCATCGGGGACGCATCCTCAGCGACCTGTCGGCCTACCTGGCCGACAACACCCATGCTTGGGAAATGCAAACCGACGGTAGCTACTGCCGGCGTTCACCAGCAGATGGCGAAGCGCCCTTTACGGCGCAGAGTGTGCTGCTCATGCGCTACGCACAACAGTAGCGACGCCTAACCGCCATCACGGGCCCGTCCGCTTTCAAGATTCGTTTAACGCACCTGCAGACGCAGCGGCACCGACTCGAGGAAATCACGTTCCTGCTCTAAATCGGCTGCCGTCAATGGCTGCCGTTTCAGCCAGCCGCGCGGAAAGCGCAAGGTCAGCCGCGCTTCCGTCGCCTCCAGTGCTATCGGCGGCGCAGGTCCCGCCGCACGCGAACGGTGCAACACCACGGCCAGCCGCAATACCACCACCAACCGCGACACCTTGCGCCGCAGCGCCGGAGCAAGTTCAGCCAACCGTAGCTCCGCCACCTTGCGCCGATGGGAACCCACCAGACACGCCAGTAGCTGCTGCTCCTCGCGGGTAAAGCCGGGCATGTCCGCATGCTCAAGCAGATAGGCGCCATGCTTGTGATAACCGGTGTGCGCAATGTCCATGCCGATCTCGTGGAGCGCCGCGGCCCAGCGCAGCCACCGTCCGTGTTCGAGCGGATCCAAGCGCCAGGCGACCGCCACCTTGCGCAGCAACCGGTCGGCTGTCTGTGCCACCCGCTCGCCCTGGGCGCCGTCCGTATTAAAGCGGGCCGACATGCTACGCACGGTCCGCTCACGGGCATCGCCATCGGACAGACGACCCAGCATGTCGTGCAGCAACCCTTCCCGCAGGGCGCCCTCTGCCACTTGCAGCCGCTGCAGATGGAAGGCATCAAAGAGCGCCGTGAGGATGGCCAGACCGCCAAGAAACACCGGGGCCCGTTCAGCCGTAATGCTGCTCAAGTCTGCCGCCCGCAGATTGCCGGTGACGCAGAGGTGTTCGATCAGCCGGTCGAGGCCGGCACGAGTGATGGTGCCCGCGCGGCTGCCCGTTGGCGCCAGTTCACGGATAGCTTCAGCCACCGCACGCACGCTGCCGGAGCTGCCCACCGCTTCCTGCCAGCCGAGCGCTCGATAGCGGGCGGCGATCGGCTCCAGCTCCACCTGACAGGCGACCAGCGCCGCGGCAAAGCGTTTGCGCGTTACACGCCCACCCGGGAAGTGCGCTGCCGCCGTGGCCACACAACCCATATAAAGACTTTCGAGGGCCAGCGGCTTCAATCCGCGCGCCACGATGCATTCGGTGCTGCCACCACCGATATCCACGATCAGCCGCCGACCCTCGACTTTTGGCAAGGTCCGGGTGACACCAAGATGGATGAGCCGCGCCTCTTCGATACCAGAGATGATCTCGATCGGGTGGCCCAGCGCCGCCTCAGCACGCAGCAGGAACTGGCTCGCGCGTTTAGCCTTACGCAAGGTGTTGGTGCCGACAACGCGTACACCCCGGGCATGAAATTTGTGTAGGCGTTGGCCAAAGCGGCTCAGGCAGGCCAGTGCCCGCGCCTGCGCCGTGGCATCCAGCGCGCCGCTCTTGGTCAGGCCGGCCGCCAGGCGCACCATCTCGCGCAGTCGGTCGATAATCACCAGCTGCCCATGGGCCTGGCGGGCGACCACCATGTGGAAGGAGTTGGAGCCCAGGTCCACGGCCGCCAACACGGCCGGCACACGCCGCTTACGCGGGGGGCGCGTCGCCATCTTCAGGCGCTGAAGGACGAGCCGCAGCCGCAGGTGGTCTTGGCGTTGGGATTGCGGATCACGAATTGCGCGCCTTCCAGCCCTTCGCGGTAGTCGATCTCCGCATTCACCAGATACTGGAAACTCATCGGGTCGACCACGAGCGTCACGCCCTGATTGGTGACACTGATGTCCCCATCTTCGAGCTGTTCTTCGAATGAAAACCCATACTGGAAGCCACTGCAGCCACCGCCCTGCACGAACACCCGCAGCTTCAACGCCGGGTTGCCCTCTTCCGTGATGAGCGTGGCTACCTTCGTGGCCGCCGCGTCGGTGAAGGCCAGCGACGGCAGCATCCCGGCGGACGGCTGGCCCGAGGCGTTAGCGGCGTAGGTTCCCAGGCCAGAGGCCTCGGTGCTGTTGAGCATAGTCTGATCCTCAGTGAGTCGCGGCAGTTTACCACCCGCACGGGTCATGGGACGATGCGACCTCGAACTGTTATTTCAAGGGGTTGCCATGCTCTGGCTGAAAGCGTTTCACGTGGTGTTCATGGTGACCTGGTTCGCGGCACTATTCTACCTGCCGCGGCTGTTTGTCTACCATGTGGCGGCGCTGGCGGCCGGCGATGCCACTGGCTCCGCCCGCTTCAAGGTCATGGAACGTAAGTTGTTCATTATGATGACGTTAGGCGCCGTGCTCACCACCCTGTTTGGCACCGCCACCCTCATCGCCGCGCCGTGGTGGATGAGCAGCCTTTGGCTGCCGTTGAAACTGGCGTTGGTGCTGCTGCTGTATGCCTACCATTATTGGTGCTGGCGACTCGTGCTGGCGTTCCGTGAAGACCGCAACCAGCACGGCGACCGCTGGTACCGCTGGTTCAACGAGGCTCCGTCGGCTCTGCTGCTGGGGATTGTGGTGCTCGTGATCGTGAAGCCCTTTTAGTTTCCGCCTCGTCCCACCATCCCGGGTAGGGGGGCAATACGCTGCCGTGCGCCAGCGGCGCCAGCTCGTGCAGCGCGCGGCGATACACCGCGCGCTTGAAATACACCACGCTGCGCACCGGCTCCCACCAGTCCACCCAGCGCCCACGGTCAAATTCGGGCAGCTCATCGCTGGTATCAAAGCGGATGCTGGCCTCCGCTGCCTTCAGGCGCAGCAGGAACCAGCGCTGTTTTTGCCCAATGCACAGGGGGGCGCTGTGGTGGCGCAGGTATTGACGCGGCAGGCGGTAGCGCAGCCAATGGCGGGTCACCCCCATCATTTCCACGTCGGTGGGCAGCAGCCCGACCTCTTCCGTGAGTTCACGCAAGACCGCTTGCTCGGGGAGTTCGCCCACCCGCACGCCGCCCTGCGGGAACTGCCAACCCCGGCCACCCACCCGGCCGCCGAGGAACAGGCACCCGTCGTCACGCATGAGCATGATGCCCACGTTGGCGCGAAATCCCTCCTCATCGATCCAGTCGGTCATGGCCACGGGTCCTCGTCTGCGGGGATAGTTTAGCGCGCTGCGCCCGACGGACGTGTACAACGGCCGCTCAAGCCCCTACCCTTTGGGCATGAGGCTCCGACTCCCGGTCATGACTTTCCTGCTGCTGATGCTGGCAGCGCTGGCAGCGCTGCTGGCGGCCATCTCCATTGGCTCGGCTGGCCCCAGCGCACTAACCCTCTGGCGAGACGGCTGGCAAGACCCCGGCAGCGCCGGTGAACTGGCGCGACTGCTGCTCTGGGAGGTACGCATGCCACGCGCACTGGCCGCCTTTGCGGCCGGCGGACTGCTGGCCATCACCGGCGTCTGGATGCAGGCACTGCTGCGCAACCCCTTGGCCGACCCCTACGTACTCGGCGTTTCCGGCGGCGCAGCCGTCGGTGGCCTGACCGCCTTGACCCTCGGCAGCGGCAGCGCCACCGCCGTCGTGGCGGGTAGCGCGAGCCTTGGGGCGCTGCTGGCCACCGCACTGGTGTTTGCGCTCGCCCATGGCCGGGGCGCCTGGACTGCCGAACGGCTGCTCCTGACCGGCGTGGTGGTGGCAGCGGGCGCCAGCGCATTGGTGAGCCTGCTGCTATCGCTGGCAGAAGAGCGGCAACTGCGCGGCATGCTGTTCTGGCTGATGGGGGACGTCTCGCTGGCCAGCAACCCCTGGCCCTTGCTGCTGGCGCTGGCCTGCAGCCTGCCGCTGGCGGTAGCCATTGGCCGTCCACTGAACGTGCTGGCGCGAGGTGAATTGCAAGCGCGCGCACTGGGGCTGGCGGTACAGCCGCTGCGCCTTGGGCTGTTCCTCGCCACCAGCGTCCTCACCGGACTGGTGGTGGTCACCGTCGGCAGCGTGGGCTTCGTCGGCCTGTTAGTGCCCCATGCCGTGCGCCGCACCATCGGTACCGACCACCGTCTGGTGGCACCGGCCAGCGCCTTGGCGGGCGGCACCCTGCTGGTGCTAGCGGATCTTGCCGCACGCACCATCGTTGCGCCCAGGCAGCTGCCAGTGGGCGCGCTCACGGCACTGCTGGGCGTGCCCTGGGTGCTCTGGGTCATCGCCCGCGCGCGCCGCCCTGGCACCTAACGAGGGTTTCCAGCGGCGCCCAGCTGCTGCCGGCTTCAAATCGCCAACTTCAGGCCTCACCTACCTCGTCCGGCTCGCCAGCGACCGCCAGACAGTTACGGCCCAGCGCTTTGGCGCGATACAGCGCCACGTCGGCTTCGGCCAGCAGCCGTTCGGACAGCGCTTTAAAATCGGTATCGGTGCGTGCCGGCTCAGTGGCAGCCAGCCCCATTGAGAGCGTCACCTGACAGGTTCGACCCGGCGCAAACTCCACCGGCGGCAGCAGCGCCGCCTGGATGCGCTGCACCAACACTCGCCCACGTACCGCATCGGTGTCTGGCAGCAGCAGCGCCAGTTCGTCGCCGCCAAAACGCGCAGCCACATCGCTCGCCCGGATCAGACTTTCGATGCGTGCCGTGACTTCGCGCAGCGCTTCGTCACCGGCGAGATGCCCGAAGGTATCGTTAATCTGCTTGAAGTGATCGAGATCAATCATGAGGCAGGCCAGCGACCCACCCCGGCGCTGCGCACGCGCCAGCTCCTCGCGCAGGCGCGAATGCAGATAACGCCGCGTGTGCCAGCCGGTCAGGTAGTCGGCGAGACCGCTCTTGAGCACGCGCGCCCGATTGCAGGCATTCTCCAGACAGACGGCCGTGACCGCCGCCAGATGCGCCAGAAAATCGCTGGCCAAGTGGTGGGTGAACCTGGCCGGATCGCGGCTCCCAAAATTGAGCGTACCGATCAGACGCTCACCGCGACGCAACGGCAGCAGCGCCAGGCTTTCCAGGTCCACGGTCCCGGGAAATAGCAGCTGGTGATCCGGTCGCACGAAGCGGCCGAGCCATGGGCGCTGCAAGGCCGGCAACTGTGGCGCCAAGCCACTCAAGGTATCGACGAAGCCGACTGCGCGCATCTCCGCCGGATGGTCGCCGCCGCCGATCAGCAGATGCCGCACCTCATGGTTGGGGTCTTCCACCATCAGTGTCACTGCGTCCAGGCCATAGGCCTCACACAGCCCAGCGGTGGCGCGGTACAGGAACTGCGGTAACGAGGTAGCGCGTAGCAACTCCAGCTCCTGTTGCTGCGCCCGCTGCCATACCGCCTGGTTTTTTTTCGCCTCACCCATCAAGGACCGGAGCTGCTCCTGCGCGTCCGCCCACTGGCGGTGCCAGCGGTCCTCGTCGTGGTTCATGGACGCGGCACCGCCTGATGGCCGCGCCGGTCCTCCAGATAAGCCCGCCCAGCATCCATGAGCGCCGTGAAGCCCTGCAGGTCCCGCGTCGCCACGCAGTGGCGCAGCGCCGTGACGGCCTCCGACAGCGCCGCCAGACTGTCCTGGCCGTAAGCGTTGGCTGCCTGAATTTCGTAGTACAAAGCAGGATCTTCCGCGGCCACGCGAGTGGCCACGTCGAGCTGTGAATCAAACGTCGTACTCGACAGCTCCGCCAGTCGCGGCGCGGTCTCACCACTGCGCGCCAATGCGGTGAAGAAAGCGATATTCACCGCGTGTGACAGCCCCAGCACGAAGGCCATCACCCGATCATGGTCATCGAGTGACATGACGCGCTGCTCCACCATGGTGGCCGCGAACAACGCCTGCGCCTCACGCAGGGCTTGGGCATGGCCCAGATCGATGAAGACCAGATGCCGCCCAGAGAGCAGCTCCGTGTCCGGGCCAAACATAGGGTGCAACGACGTGACCCGACAACCCGCAGCCACCAGTGCCTCCAGCCCGGCGCGCAGCGGTGTTTTCAGGGAACCGAGGTCGAACACCAGACCCGCTGGCGGCCGCTTGGCCAAGGCCAGCAACACCTCAGCGGTAATGCCCAGCGGCGTGGCCACCACCACCAGGTCGTGCGCGAGGCCACGCCCAGCGACACAAGCGTCTTCCCAGCGAGCCACGTGAACGAAGCGTGCTACGCCGCCGCGCGTCGATGGCAGTCCTGCGGCTGCCTCCGGCGACGGGCCAGGGTCCGCCACAGTGACGGCGTAGCCTTGCGAAGCGAGGAATTCTGCAAACCAGCCGCCCAGCCTGCCGTGCCCGCCGATGACCAGCGCACGTTTACCGCTACCGCCGGTCTGGGCCGCCACCTGTGCCTGCTCCTGCGTGGTGAGCGAAGCGCGGATTAGTAAACGCAGCAGGCCATCGCCAAGCCCCGGCGGCAGCCCGAGCGCAGCCCCTTGCGTTGCCGCGCGCGTGAGCACGTCGCGTTCGCGGGCGTAATCGCGTGTGGGGTAGCCCGTGGCCCGCTTAATGCGCGCCACTTCACCCGAGAGCCGCTGCCGCTCGGCAGCCATTTCCAGCAATTGCCGGTCTAGGGCCGAGAGCCGTTCACGAATAGCCGCCAAGTCCGTCGGCGCACCCTCTACGGGAGGTGATTCATCCTGTGGCAACTGTGTTTCCCCCCTCACCGGTACACGGACTATTTAGCGTTGTGTCAGGCCGCCTTGGCAAGAGGCGGCAGTCACTCGGCCAGCGGACGGCCAGCGCGTTACCATGGTGCCATGGAACTCCTTTCAACCGCACACCTGCCCCACCCACTGCCGACCACGCCGCTGGCGCTGGCGGCTGCCTGGCTGGAGGAAGCCACCACCCGGGCCATCCAGCCCAACCCCAACGCCATGACCCTCGCCACGGTGGCCGCCGACGGTCATCCCTCGGCCCGAATCGTGCTGTGTCGTGGCTTCGAAGTGGAGCGCGGGTGTATCACCTTCTTCACTAACTACGCCTCACGCAAAGGGACTGAACTGGCCGCCACGGGTCGTGCCGCAGCGCTGTTTCACTGGGATCTCCTGCACCGGCAGGTCCGTCTTGAAGGCCCGGTCACCCAGCTGTCTGCTGCCGAGAGTGACGCCTATTTCCACAGCCGACCGTGGCAAAGCCGCGTCGGCGCTTGGGCCAGCCAGCAGAGCCAGCCGGTTGCCCACCGCGAAGACCTCAAGGCCGCCCTCGACGCCGCCGCCACCCGCTTCGGCGCGCCCGTCAGCGAACTGGGCGGCACCGGTGGTACTAACGACTACGCCATCCCACGGCCGGCACACTGGGGCGGTTACCGGCTGTGGGTAGAAGACGCGGAATTGTGGGTGGAAGCTGCCTATCGCCTGCACGACCGCGCGCGCTGGACCCGCACCCTCGTGGCGAACCCTGCCGCAGTACCGCACGGTGAAGCCAGCTGGACCGGCGGTCCGTGGCAGGTTTCGCGGCTACAGCCCTAGGTCCAGCGCCATGTTCAGCGTTCATGACTTGACCATTCCCCATCCGGGTAGGCCCGGGCAGGCGCTCGTCACCGAGCTGCGCTGCGAGGTCGGTGCTGGACAGTTGCTCGCCGTGCTCGGCTGCAACGGCGCTGGCAAGACGCTCACCCTGCAGACCCTCGCCGGATTACGCGCCCCGGCCGACGGCGAGATTCGCCTCGACGGCCGGGCACTGGCGGCGTGGCCGGCCCGCGAGCGCGCCCGACACCTCGGATTACTCGCCCAAGGCGAGGAAGAAGCCTTTCCAGCCACGGTCATGGAATGCACGCTCGCTGGACGTCACCCGCATCTGGGGTTCTGGTCTTGGGAAGGCGAAGCCGACGAAGTGGCCGCCAACGCGGCGCTCATGGCCTGCGACCTCGCCGGTTTCGAAGCCCGCGAAGTACACACGCTGTCAGGCGGCGAGCGCCGTCGGACGCAACTGGCCACAGTGCTGGCGCAGGACCCGCGGGTGCTGTTACTCGATGAACCGTTGAATCATCTGGATCCGCGCCACCAGCGACAGCTACTCCAACTGCTGCGCGAGCGTGTCGACCGCGGCGGCAGCGTCATCGCCACCTTGCACGACGCCAGCGCCGCCGCGCGTTATGCCGATTTGGCGCTCCTGCTTTACGGCGATGGTCGCTGGGATTTCGGCGCGGCCGCGGAAGTACTGGAAGCGGGGCGGCTCAGTGCGCTGTATGGCGTGCCGCTGCAGACGCACTGCGTGAACGGCTACCCGGTGTTCATCGAAACCTGAACCCAGCGACAGAGACCTCAGTAACCGATAGCTGCATGCACCGCCGCATGCAGCTGGCGATTGGTGGCCAGCACCGTGGTGGTCTCCAGACCGACCTCGCCGCCCTGCAGGTCCGTGAAACGCCCGCCGGCTTCTTCCACAATACTGACCAGCGCAGCGATATCGAGAATATTCACGTCGCTCTCGACCACCGCGTCGATTTTCCCTGCGGCCAACAAATGGTAGTGCAGGAAATCCCCATAGCCGCGAATGCGGCTGACGCGCGCCACCAGCTCACCATAAGCGCCCCACTGTGGGCTCCGCGCCAACGTTTTCAGATTACCGGCAGACAGAGCCGCCTCTTCGAGTCGGTCCAGGCTGCTGACGCGTAAGCGTTGCCCATTCAGCCACGCCCCGTAGCCGCGCTCAGCAAAGGCCAGTTCGCCATACAGCGGCGCGCTCGATACCCCAAGCACCAGCCGCCCACGGTGCATCAAAGCTATCTGGGTACTGAACATCGGGTATTCACGGACAAACGCCTTGGTGCCATCGATGGGATCCACCAGCCAGAGGTATTCCGCATCGCGCCGCTCGCTGCCGGTTTCCTCCCCGTAGAACCCATAGTCGGGAAAGTACCCAGCCAGCACCGCACGAATGACTTGTTCGCTCTGCACGTCCGCCGCCGTTACCGGCGACTTGTCGGCCTTCACCTCCACCGCCAGATTCTGCTGGTAGAACGCGCGGATGACGCGGGCAGCGGCCTCGGCCGCTTCCAGCGCTGCCGCCAGCTGCAAAGAGGGCGCCCCGGGCCCGGACAGGCGCTGTGGCGCCTCCACCACGGCGGGGGTAGGCGGCGGGTTTGGCGTGGCGTGCGGGACGGAAGTGGTAGGCATAGCGAGCGAAGGGTGGCGAACCATCGCCAGACTGTCAATTGCTGCTTGCTACAATGACGCCATGCGCATCGTCAATATTGCTTCCGAGTTCGCCGCGCTGTCGAAGACCGGCGGTCTGGCAGACGTGGTCTCGGCGCTGTCACGTGCGCTAGCGGCCCGCGGCCACGACGTCCGCGTGTTCCTGCCTGCCTACGGGTCACTCGATGCGCTGCCGCTGGACCGCTGGGAAGTGGAGGTGGCACAAAACGTGGAGCTGGTGCTCGGCCCGCACCACTACCGCTACACGCTGCAGCAAGCCGTGGTGCCGGGCAATACGTTCCAGGTTTACCTCATCGACTGCCCCGAGCTGTTCCACCGCCCCACCCTCTATGGTGAGGACGCCGATGAACACCGCCGGTTTCTGCTGCTGACGCGGGCCGCACTCGATAGCTGCCAGCGCCTCGGCTTCGCACCCGACATCGTCCACTGCCACGACTGGCATGCCGCGTTCGCCCCGCTGCTGCTCAAGACCACCTATGCCTGGGACCGCCTGTTTGCCGCCACCCGAACGGTCTTCACCATCCACAATCTCGGTTACCAAGGCATCTTCAGCGCCGACCACGCCGATGATCTCGGTCTCGGTGCCGGGGTGAGTCAGCTGCAACAGAGCGACCTGTACGCCGGGCGCATCAATGCACTGCTCCATGGCGTGGTGCATGCCGATGTCGTCACCACCGTCAGCCCCACCTATGCCCGCGAGATCTGTACGCCAGAACATGGTTTTGGAGTAGACCCCTTCCTGCGCGCTCGCGGCACGGACCTGGTCGGCATTCTCAACGGCGTGGACTATGCTGAATGGGACCCGCGGCATGACGCTTATGTGACCGAGAGATTCAACAGCGAGGACCTCAGCGGCAAAGCCCGGGCCAAGGCCGCACTGCTCCACCGGATGGCGCTGGCACCCACCGTCCGCGCACCGCTGCTCGGCATCGTCAGTCGGCTCACTTGGCAAAAGGGTCTCGACTTACTGTACGAAGTACTACCCGCGCTACTCGCCAAGCGCGACCTGCGCTTGGTGGGCACCGGCAACGGCGACCCTGCGCTGGAACATTTTTTCGTCCACCTGCAGCGCCGCTTTCCGCAGCAGGTGGTATTTCATCGTGGTTATAACGAAGAACTGGCGCACTGGATCGAGGCCGCGGCGGACGGCTTCATCATGCCATCGCGCTACGAACCCTGCGGCCTGAACCAAATGTACAGTCTGCGCTATGGCACCCTGCCGATCGTGCGTCGCACCGGAGGGTTGGCAGACTCCGTCCAACATTATGCAGCGGCCACTGGCGAAGGTACCGGTGTGGTGTTTGAACATGCCGACGCGCAGGGTCTGCGCTGGGCGCTGGAACATTTCCTGTGGCTCTACAGTGAACCCGCCCATTTCCAGCGCGCCCAGCAAAATGCCATGGCCCAAAACTTCAGCTGGGATCACCAAGCCAGCCTCTATGAGGCTTTGTTTACACAACGCTGAAGCACGCGGCGCGCGCATCCTGCAGCAAGGCTCTTCTGGCTAGAACCGAAAGCTGCCCACTTGGTCAAAGTCGATGGACCGCAACAGCGGCAAGTCGATATTCACCGTCCCCTTCAGGCGGTACTCAACCTCCCGGCCCTTGGCTTTTTCACGTCGCTGGAGCATCGCGCCAATGGCGCCGGCCAGATTCGCATCCAGCGTCATATCGAACTCTGCCTCGCCCCGCGCCGGCACCGTAAAGGCGCGCTCACTGGCGCCGCGACCGAACACCTTGCCATCAATCTCTACGGTGTAACGCAGACCGCTCACCGGCAAACTGCGATCATTCGGGTTATGCACTTTCAGCCGCGCATTGAAACGCTGACTCAGCAAGTTGCCTTCCGCCAACTTCAGACTCACCAGTTCCAGGGTCGGTTTTTCGTAGTGGGGCACCAGCGCGCACCCGGCGCCGAAGGCAACCAGCGTCATCAATCCCAGGCAGCCCAGCAGACGGGTTCGGGTCAGTCGCAACCTGTCAAACGAACGACGGGCGATGTGGCGAGCTAAGTCTTGCGGCATTGCATCACTCCATGACGGCAGTATCAGACGCCGGGGGCAGCATCGACACCAACGCATCCACTTCAGCAGGAACCGGCTCATCAAGCAATCGGTAAAGGTAACGCAGGTGAGCGACAAACAAGGCGCCGAACGCAGCGCGGGCCAGTGCCGGACGTTCATCGCCCAACCACCAGGGAAAATCCGCGGCCTCACAAGCGGCCAGCTGGAGTTCCGCACGCGCCTGCGCCGCATCATCCAGCGTGCCTTCCACCACCGCCTGATCGAAGGCCCGCTTGGCGCCACACAAAGCCCGCCAGGCCGTCGCCCGCTCCGGACCGCGCACCCACGAGGCGAAGCCACCCGGCTCCCAACTGCCCGGCACCAGCGTAGACAGCTCGGCCTGACAGTCAGGCTCAGCGAGCACGGCTGAAAAGGTGGTCGGTTCAACATCATCGCGCTCGGCCAAGCGAGCGAAGAGGTGACTCAAAAAGGCGAAGCCGCCATCCGGCCAGTCCGCGCGGTCACCACCCAAGACCACCGCCACCACCGCCTGCGGATCATCCGCGTGCTCGCGCGCAACACGCGCCAGATGTTCCACAAAATTGGTAGCAGCACGGGCGGCATCCCAGCCCGCGTAGTGCGTAGCGAGCGACGACAGCGCCGTATGCCGCGCAAACACCACCCCCGGCACGCCGGCGACCCGCCAACCACGGGGAGGGATCAGCGCCGGTAGCGCCGCACCTGGCGATCCGGCTTTCAGACTGTCGCGAATGACCTCCTCGCCAGTGAGGGTCCAGGCCTGACCGAAGCCTCCCAGTGCTGCCAAAGATTTCGCGCAGACCGCCCCTCCGGGCAGCCAGCCCCCCCGCGAGCGCACCCCGAAAGCTTCTACAAACGCTTGCTGTGCTCGTGCCAGATGCCATTTCGCGCGACCCGCACCGCCAGGATAAAGATCGGGTAGATCGGCGACGGTCCCCAGCATCGCCGGCAGCAAAGGGTGTCCCCAAGGTGAGGCGGACAACTCCACGCGCCCGGTGCCCAGCAAACGACGCCACCGCGGCACCAGACCGACGATGATATCCGTGACCACTTCGAGCAACTGCCGGAGGTCATCTTCACCAAAACGCGCCGGCACCACTGGGCCTTGCGACAGCCCATGCGCGATCAGCGCAGCGATGCGTTCATCCGCCTGCGCGCTTTCACCACACCAGGCCAAATGGTGCCAGGCGGCGAGATCACGCAGAAACCCGGACGACAACCAGTGGCTAGTCCCGTTGGCCAGCGCTTGACGCGCCATCTCCAGCAAGCGTTGGTAGGGCGGATAACGGTTGGCAATGCGTGGTGGCGCGCTATCGAGCACCGCGCGCAGCAACGGTGGCCACGCCGCATTGTCCACCGGTCGACCGCCCGGCGTCAGCAGCGCCAGCACCGGGTCCTGTGGCGGCGGACCACCCCGCAAGGCGCGTGAGAGCATGGTGCCGTAGTCACCCAGCTGTTCCAGCAGTACCGGCGAGAGGTTCAGCACCGCAGTGGCGGTGGGCGCCGCCTCTAGGTGATGCGTCAGATCCGCGTATTCCTGCAACGCGTGCAGATAGGCCCACGGTAGCACCTGTCGTCCGCTGGCCGCATCGCGGTACAGCGGCTGGTGCAGATGCGTGCAAAGCACAATGCGCAAGCGAGTGCGAACCTGGTTGGCGCTCACAGTCGGGGCATGGTCGGTAATCGGTACATCAAACATCCCGCAACATATCAGGCGTCACCAGCACTACACCACGATCGGTCACCGTGAAGCGTTGTGCATCCAATTCGCGATCCACGCCAATGCGCAAACCATCCGGCACGGCCACGCCTTCATCGAGGATGGCATTGCGCACCACGCAACCGCGACCGATCTCCACATGCGGCAGGATCACCGAACGGTCAACGACCGCCCCTTCATGCACGCGCACGTCGCTGAACAGCAAGGAGCCAGTGACATGCGCACCAGTGATGATGCACCCCCCGGAAATCATACTGTTTTCCGCCAGCCCCGGTGTACCGCCCACCATGGAGGTGAACTTCGCCGGCGGCTGCTGCACCTGATAGGTCCAGATGGGCCATTGCTCATCATAGATGTTGAGCTCCGGCGCACTCTCCACCAGTTCTAAATTGGCGTCGTAGTAGGCATCTAGGGTCCCCACGTCACGCCAGTAAGCTTGCGCGCGCGTCTGCACATCCTGAAATGGATAAGCGAACACCTGCAGTTTGTCGATCGCCCCCGGAATAATGTTCTTGCCGAAGTCATGCTGCGAAAGCGGGTTCGTCGCATCGTCGGTCAGCATGCGTTCAAGCAGCGAGGCATTGAAGACATAGATACCCATTGAGGCCAAGGCGGTGCCATCACGGCCAGGGATGGGGTCGGGCACTGCTGGCTTTTCCGCAAACTGCACCACACGATTGTTTTCGGTGACCGTGAGTACGCCAAATTCTCGCGCATCTTGTACCGGCACTTCGACCACGCCGATGGTGATGTCGGCGTTCTTCTCAACGTGGTAAGCGATGAGCGGACCGTAGTCCATCTTGTAGATATGGTCGCCCGCCAGCACCAGCACGTGCTTCGGGCGCGAGGCGCGAATGTAATCCAGGTTTTGGTAAATGCAGTCTGCCGTGCCGCGATACCAGTGCTCACCCACCTGCTGCTGCGCCGGCACCACATCCACGAACTCGCCGAATTCACCGCGCAAGTAACCCCAGCCACGATTGACGTGCTGGATCAGGGACTGCGCCTTGTATTGCGTCATCACCGCAATCTGCCGAATGCCGCTGTTGACGCAGTTGGAGAGCACGAAATCGACGATGCGAAACTTCCCGCCGAAAGGCGCGGCCGGCTTGCAGCGGTGGGAGGTGAGCTGCTTTAAGCGCTCCCCGCGTCCCCCGGCCATGATGACCGCCATGGTGCCGCTGGTCAGCCGGCTGACATACCTTCCCGAGTTCAGACGCACAGCGGTCTTGATCATCCGGGAACTCCATGGCGCAGACGGTGCAGTGTCGCACCAAAGCGGATGTTACCGGGGGATGGACCCACCTACAATTTGAAAGCTCTGGAAATGACAAGGATTTCAACCTGTTAGCGGCCCACGCCGGATAGTGCTTGGTCACCAGTACTATTCAGTATTGACTAGTAGTCAGTAACTAGTACAATTCGCTCCATGACACCAACTACGGCCGATCTCCCACTCACCGCCTCGGAAGCCGAGGCGCTGGAGCGGAAATTCCAGCGCGAACTGAGCGCCGGTCTGGTGGCGCTGGTGCTGCTCTCGATCCTTGAGCGCGCCGGCACCGAATTGTACGGCTACCAGATCGCCAAACAGCTACAGCAGGATGGCGACCGGGTAGCGCTCATCAAACAAGGCGCCCTGTACCCGGTACTGCGCACCTTAAGTGCGAATGGACTGCTCGGTAGCCGCGTGGAACCCTCCCAGTCCGGGCCACCGCGCCGCTATTACCAGATCACACCCGCTGGCCGTGATGCGCTCACGCGCTGGGCCGGCATTTGGCGCGACACCCGCGACTTTGTGGACCGGTTCGTCCCCGCGCCCGCCCCTGCGCACCCCTGACGCGACGGGACGCCTGGCGTCCCACAAGGAACCCACATGCACGCCCCCACTGCTCCCCGCTCGATCGACCAGTACCTGCGCCAACTCCGGGAGGCGCTGGCCGGGCAAGATCCGGCCCTGCTACAGGACGCACTCTACGACGCCGAGGAATACCTGCGCGCCGAAGTAGCCACCGCCCAACAACAAACACCCGCCTCGTCCGAGGCCGATGTGCTGGAACGCATTGCCAGTACCTACGGCGCTCCCGAGGAAGTGGCCGCGGCCTACCGGACCACTGAGCTCAAGGTCACGGCCGCGCTACGCACACCGCCCCCACCACCGCACCGCACCGGTATCGGTCGTTTCTTCAGCGTTTATGCCGACCCGCGCACCTGGGGCGCGGTTTTTTACTTGCTGCTGTCACTCATCACGGGCGTGTTCTATTTTTCGGTGACCATTACCGGACTGTCGCTGTCACTGGGCCTGGCCATCCTCATCATCGGCTTCCCGTTCTTTTTGCTGTTCATCGGTCTCACCCGCGTCCTGTCGCTCGCCGAAGGTCGTCTGGTCGAAGGCTTGTTAGGCGTGCGCATGCCACGCCGGCCGGTCACACGCGTGCCCGGCAGCTGGTGGGCGCGCATTCGCGACATGCTCACCGACCGACGCACTTGGACCACCCTGCTCTACATGACGTTACAGTTACCGCTGGGCATTGCCTATTGCGTCTTGGCGGTGGTGGGCATCAGCGTCAGCCTGGCCTTGGTGAGCGTGCCGCTAGCCGCGCTGTTCCCAGATAGCGGCATCATGTTCGGCGTAGACGGCGTGAACCTGAGCGAATACCTCGCTGGCTGGGAGTATCTGCTAGCGCCACTCGCCGGCGTGTTGCTGCTAACCGTGTGGATGCACGCCATGCGGGGACTGGGGCTGCTGCATGGCAGCTTCGCCAAGCACCTGCTCGTCTCGCCCGCGGCGGAATGATGGCCGCCGCCACCCTGCTTGCGGCCTCCCTCGCCACACTTCCCACCGCGCTACCGCCGCTCGAAGGTGCCAGCGTGCTCGCAACGTGTGCCGCCGATGCCACCGCCCAGTTCACCGCACGCTTGCAGGGCGTGGTGACGGAAATGCTGGACTGGCAGGGCCCCTTGCTGGCCTGCGCCGGCATGCCCCGCCCACCCGGCCCGGGAGGTCAGGCAGGCCTGCGGCTGGCGTTTGCCGGCCCGACCCAGCATGGACGACTGACCGTGCTGCTCACCCTGCCCACCACGCCCGTCGGCGCACCCGCCGGCGCGCCCACCAGTCACTCAGCCAGCGCCGCGTCGCCCGCCGTGGCTGCGGCCCATCTGGGCTTGCTGCTGGAACACGGCGCTGGCGCTTGGGCAACGCGCACCGGCGCTTGCAGCGTCGAGGCCTTACAGCAAGTACCGCTGCCAGCCGCCTCCTTCCCCGTTGCCGGCCAGCGCTGGCGGATCAGCGGTCGCGGTCTGTGCCTCGAACCCGCCCGCGACCCCACCGGGCGGCATGCGCCGTTGCTCATCGCTACCTTTGACTTCGCGGGTGAACTGACCGTCCCCGCCATGGAATCCAGCCGCTGAGAGCGCTACGCTAACGCCATGCACTCCCTCCATGCTCCCGCGCCTGCCGCCCCCATCGCCTGCCGCCACACACGGCGTGTCTGGCTGGCCGTGACCACGCTCCTGTTGTTCGGCCAGGTGCTGGCGTTGCCCATGCAGGCTGGGGCCGGCACCACCGCCGCCACCCGTGCAGAGCTGGACACCTTCGAGCGCAGTGCGCTCATCATCGAATCTGCCGGCAAGCGTCTGCCGTTCAAGGTATGGCTGGCCGACACCGCGGCCCGCCGCGAACAAGGGCTGATGTTCGTGCGGCAGTTGCCGGCCAACAGCGGCATGCTGTTCCTGTTCCCCGCCGCGGTGAACACTGCCTTCTGGATGAAGAACACGTTCATCCCGCTCGACCTGCTGTTTATCCGCCGTGATGGCAGCATCGCGCGCATCGCTGCACGCGCGCGCCCCCACGATCTCACCCCCATCCCCTCGGGCGAGCCCATCCTCGCGGTGCTGGAACTGGCCGGGGGCACCACGGCACTACTGGGCGTGCAGGTCGGTGATCAGGTGCTCAGCCCGGCGTTACATCCGGCCCGCGAGTAAGCCATGCCCCGGACATCAGCCGCATGGCGAGCCTCTTCGCTGCTACGGGTGTTGGTGGGAGCGAGCTGGCTCACGGCCACACTCACCCTGCCTGCATTAGCAACGTCCGCGGCCAATCCGCCCATGCTGGCGGCCACTCTGGATCCCACCGTGCAAGCGGCCGTGGAACGTGCGCGCAACGCCTTCCTCGCCACGCAAACCTTCAAGCGTTTGAACCTGGCGGTTTGGGTGCAAACCGCCCCGGGACAGCCTTGGCGCGGCGGTGAAGTAGACGCCACGGCGCAAGTCTATCCGGCCAGCATGGTCAAGCTGCCCTTTGCCATCGACGCCGTGAGCACCTGTGTGGAAAGCCACCGCGCACCCGACTGTCTGCAGGCGGACGTCATGCCCATGTTGGTTGACTCGGACAACCTGGCCACCGGCCGTCTTGTGGATGCACTCACCGGCACCGAGAACCACGAGCTCCCGGCCACGGACGACACTTATGCACGCTGGTTAGAGGCCCGGCTGCACACCGAGCGCCGTCTCGCCGCGTGGGGCCTGCTGGGCGGCATGCGCCTGCTGTCCAAAACCTATCCGTCCAATTCCGGCGATAAGCCCAGCGGCTTTGAAGCGCAGGCACGCGCCACGCTGGGCCAAAACTCCATGTCCGCCCATGACAGCGCACAACTGATGCGGGCGCTGATCGACGGCGAGATTGACCGGCAAAGTGGTGCGCCCGTGCTGGCCACGCTCAGCCCCTGGCTGACGCGCCCGCGCTTTGGCCTACAGTCCGCCCTAGCGCCCGGCACGCCGCCTGGCACGCGAGTCCTGGCCAAGATCGGCAGTGCGTATGACACGCTAGAAGAAGTGGCGTTCATCGAAGTGCCGCAGCAGCCTCGCGTCATCCTCGCTGCCTTCACTAATGGTTTTGATCAGGAGACGCCCGAACCGTTCGATGGCTGGCGCCTTGGTGGCTTGACCGCGCTGGTACTACAAGAACTGCACCTCGTGCCGCCACCGCACTGGCGCGCACCAACGCAGCGTCGCGGCACCATCGCGCGTTGGCATCTGCCACTCGCCAGCACATTCGCCAATGCCAATGCCAGCACACGCAGCCTACCCTCGACCACCAGCGGCGTGCTGGAAGTGCAATATCGGTTCCCAGCGAACCCCAGCCTCCCACCACCCGTGCCCGGCGCTCCTTCCCCGCAGCGGCAGGTACGCTTAAGTGTTGGCACCACCAGCACCTACTGGAGCCTGCCCGCCGAGCACACGGCCGCGCGTCCGCTGCTGCTCGGCGAATTCACGGCCACCACGGAGAGCGTGCTGACTGTGGAAGTGGAACTGGAATCGCCGGTCGCCGCAGCCGGCGAAGTACTGGTTCAGGTACTGCCATGAACCAGCCCCTGATCTGGCTGGAATACCAGCACCTCGACCACTGGCCGGCGGAGGAAAGCGCCCTCAGCGACAGCGAACGCGAACGCGCTGCGCGACTCCTCTATGCGGAAGACCGCGCGCGTTTTGTGGCCGGGCGCCACTGGGTGCGGCAGCGACTGGGGGAACGGCTGGGCTGCCGTCCAGCCGCCGTACCGCTCACCACCACCGGTGCACGCGGCAAGCCAGTGATCGATCACGCCCATCCGTCCATCAGCACGCGAGTACCGAGCTTCAACCTGACGCACACCGGCCCCCATGCATTACTGGCGCTGAGCCTAGACGGCGTGGCCCTGGGCGTGGATTTGGAATACGCCCGCGCATTCGCGCGTGCAGCGCCGATTGCCGCGCGGCATTTCAATGCAGCGGAAGCGGCGGCGGTGGACGCGCTAACCGCAGGCCCGGCACGCGAAGCGGTGTTTTTCCGCACCTGGACGCGCAAAGAAGCCTACTTAAAGCTCACCGGCCTCGGGCTGCCTGGCGGGTTGGCGAACGTTGAAACGGGAACCGAAGCGGCAGCGCGCGTGCTCAGCGTACCGCCAGAGCATGGACTGGCCACGGCTTGGGTGACCACCTTGGCACTCCCCAGCGACCTACCGTCAGGCCTCGTGGCCGCGCTGGCCGCGCCTACGGCGGTGACGGTGCGCTGGCGCCAGCCCCAACCCTAGCCCTCGCTCTCGTCCTCGCGTACGCCAGTTAGTTACTGCCCTTGTTGACGATAGCAGAGGCGTCTAAGCCGCCACGGTCCTGACGCTGGCGCACCAGGTCTTGGGAACGGCTTTCCGATGTAGGCGTGGTGCACACGCGCCGCGTGCGTAGATTCGAGCCCGTCACCTTCACCGTGCGGCAGACCATCTTGCCTGCCTCCTCGGCGGTCGCTGCGGACACGTTCACGCGCTCCGCGGGCGTGGCGGCAGCAACTGGCACTGCCGCCGCAACTGGCGCTGCCGCGGCCTCGTCGGCCAACGCCGGAACTGCCGTCAACGCCAACGTGCCCGTGGCACACCAGCACAAAAGAGACACGAGCTTCAGCATGGCCGTCACTTTGAAGGTGGAGATGCGCGCAATATTATCATGGTGCCACCCCTATAATGCCCGTCCATGGCCACCCCGGGCGACACTACCGACTCTTCGAACCTGACCGGCGTTGCGGTTGCCGCGGGCTTGGGGGAGCAAGCCATCGCAGCACTGCGCAGCGCGGTGGCACTCGACCCTGAGCTGGCCGCCGCCTGGCTGCCCCTGAGCTGGCATCTCATCGCTGTGGGTGATTTAGAAGGCGGGCGCGAGGCCATGGGGCAATACCTGCGCGCAACTGCCACCGATCCGCCTCTACGACGGGCAGCCACCGCCTTGTGCAACCACCGTCTGCCTGAAGCGGACCTGCTGCTGCGCGAATACGTGCGCCAGCACCCGACCAGCGAACCCGGCCTGCGCCTGTTGGCGGAAGCCACTATCTGGCGCCACCGGGACCACGAAGCCCTCGGCCTGCTAACCCGCTGCCTCGAACTGGCACCGGACTCGCCCGGCGCCAGGTTCACGCGCGCGGTTGCCTATTACCGCTTAGGTCAGGCTGCGTTGGCACAAGCAGATATTGCCGCGGCCCTGATCACCGAGCCGCAGAACCCCGCTTACCGCGCCTTCTTGGCCGCGGTATGCAGCAGGACCGGTGAGGACACGCACACCCTCGGCCTCTACGCGGCACTGACCACCGAATACCCCTCCCAGCCCAAGCTGTGGATGAGTTACGGCCACATGCTGAAGGCGGCCGGGCAACAGACCGAGAGCGTAGCCGCGTACCGTCGGACCATCGAACTGGACCCGCACCATGGTGAGGCCTGGTGGAGCCTGGCCAACCTGAAAACCGTGCGCTTCGATGCCACCGATATTGAGGCCATGCTGGCGTCACTGCAACGGCCAGAGCTGACGCCCGACGACCGGCTGCACTTCGAATTTGCCGTGGGCAAAGCACTGGAAGATGCCCGCCGCTACGCCGAGTCGTTTCAGCACTACGCCACCGGCAACCGCCTGCGCAGTGAAGACTCCAGCTACTTGCCGGTAGACGTCACCGTCCACGTACGGCGCTGCAAAGACATTCTCACCCGAGAATTTTTCGCTGCCCGTGCGGGGCAAGGCTGCCCCGCACGAGACCCCATCTTCATCATCGGCTTGCCGCGCGCTGGCTCCACCTTGCTGGAGCAAATTCTCTCCAGCCATTCAGCGGTGGAAGGCACCACGGAACTGCCGGACATAACCGGGCTGGCGCGGCGCATTGCCGAACGCGAGACCGACACTGAACTGCGCGACTACGTGCATCTGCTGGGCACGCTGTCCCCAGCAGAGCGGCAGAGCCTCGGTGAAAGCTATCTCACCACCACGCAGGGGCACCGCAAGCTCGGGCGCGCCCACTTCATCGACAAGATGCCCAATAACTTTGGCCACATCGGGCTGATCCACCTTATTTTGCCCAACGCCCGCATCATCGATGCGCGGCGTCACCCGCTGGCCTCCTGCTTCTCAAATTTCAAGCAACACTTCGCCGTGGGGCAATTGTTTTCTTACGGGCTCGAGGAGATTGGCCGCTACTACCGCGACTATGTGGAACTGATGGCGCATATCGACGCCGTGTTGCCCGGGCGGGTGCACCGCGTCTACTACGAACGCATGGTGAACGACACCGAACAGGAGGTGCGGCGCCTGCTCGATTACTGCGGCCTACCATTCGAAGCCGGTTGCCTGCGCTTTTACGAGAACGACCGCGTGGTGCGCACCGCCAGCTCCGAGCAGGTACGCCAACCCATCTACCGCGAAGGAGTGGACCACTGGCGCCACTTTGAGCCTTGGCTTGGTCCGCTACAGCAAGCGCTGGGGCCGGTACTAGAGGCCTACCCAGAGGTCCCGGACTTTCCCGGCTAGTCGCCGAAGCGATAGCCGAAGCGTTCTACATCCTCACGGTAGTGTTCACCCACCGCTTGCGCCAACGCCGCATCGTAATATTCGGTGTAGTGCCGGTGCTCGGAAGGGTTACGCACCTCCAGCACGCGCGGCGCCAGGCCGGTCATGGCGCATACCGCCGCAAAATCCGCCTGCAGGGTTTCAGCGCGACACAGGTGCTGCACAATCAACTGGCCGGCATCGTCCGTCAGGTAATCGGACTGCGAGCGAAAATGCGGCGGGCTTTGCTGGTCCGGGTTCGCCAGCATCCAGCGCAAGGTGCCCAGCGGGTCCTGCACAAACAGGCCGTTAAAACGCATCATGAACGCCGCATAGGAAACGAACCGTTCCCAGGGATTGCGAATGACCGCGAAGGAACAATACTGTTCCCACACCGTCACACCCAGCGCCGCGCGCACCTCGCGCGCCAACTGGTGGCCATGACCGACCGCCGCGAATTCCGGACGTTCAATGCGCCGACGCACGAACAGCGCCACTTGCTCCTCGTCCTGCGGCCCCAGCTGGTCACGCACTGCAAAGCGAATGCTGTGGCTAGCGCTCTTGGGCACCGCGATGAACACGAAGCGATGCCGATGGGAAATAATCGTCACGCGATAACCGACGTGATCAGGGGGTCCTCGTAGTAGTCCACAATCACGTGAATGCGCCGCAGCGGTGAGCCGTTGTAAACACTGTGTAAGCGCATGTTGTCCAGCTCGTAGGCCTGCCCTACCTGCAACGCTATCGGCTTGCCTTCTACGATAAAACTCACTTCAGGGTGGGTTTCTAGCGGCACATGGACCCGATGGCTCAACTCCAGCACGGGCCCATAATCCACATGCTCGGCAATATCATCACCCGGGCCGAGCAAAGCCAACTGTGCATTCATCACGCGCCCAGGCTTCGGGAAAAACCCAGCGATCTGTTTCACTAATGGCTCGAAGCTCTCGCGCAGCAAATCCCAGCCCGTCAGACAACTGGTCGGGGCATAGACCCCGCCTGAGGTCATCAGGAGGTAAATCGTTCGCGTCTTTCGATACGGCGCTACACGCTTCTGAAAAGTCATGTCGGCTGACCATGCCTCCTCAGGCAAGCGAGCGAGTGCTTCCGTGATCGGGCCAATATCCACCGGCCCCAAATGCCGCATCGGTTCCGTGCACTTCATGTTCGCCGCTCCTGTGCTACGCCAGCCGCTGGACGCCGGCCACGACTCTGCACGCATGCTAGCAGACCCGTGTTTTTCCCAACAAGAACGGCTGCTCTGCGGCTTCAAGCTATAGTAGTCCGCGCGATGGCGCGCAATAGGGAAAGGCAATGACCGGGGCAACCCTCACTCAGGCTCACCAGGCGCTGCTGGCCGGCAACCTGCCGCTGGCCACGCAAGGCGTGGAAGCACTGTTGCGCGCCCAACCGGACTTTCCGCCGGCGGTCCATCTGGCCGCGCTCATCGCCCGCGCTGCCGGCAACCTGTCCCGCGCCGAAGACCTGATGCGGCATTCGCTCAACCTGCCCGGCGTTGTGGGGCAGATGCGCGCCGAATTCGCCAACAATCTGGGGAACTTGCTGCATACCACCGGCCATGTGTCGCAAGCCGAGTCGGCGTACCGCGTGGCGCTGGCGGCATTCAGCCTGACGCCCGCCCGATTGGGTCTGGCCAAGGTGCTGCTGACACTGGACCGCCCCGACGAAGCCCTCGAGCTGTTTGCCCACCTACCGCCCGGGGCGGGAGGAGGAGCGGCGACATTGCTGTATTCAGAAGCACTCGCCCGCACCGGCGAGCGGGCGCGCGCACTCGCCGTGCTCCAGCAGCAGGAGACGACCCTGCGCGAAGATCCGCAGTGGGCACTGGCACTGGCCGCAAGGCTGGCGGAAATGGGCCGCCATGCGGAGGCGGAAGCCTTACTGCTGCCGCGACTGGCCGACAGGGCTCCCGCGGCCAGCGACCCCACCACCCATTTGGCACTGGCCGAACTGTATGTCCAACAGCGCGCCTGGGAGCAGGCACTGGCCGTCCTGCAAGCAGGCACCGAGCGGCACCCCCACCATGTTGACTTACTCAGCCGCGCCAGTGCCCTGCGCTGGATGCTGGGAGCGGGCACCGGGTTCGCTGACGCGCTGCGCAGAGCACTGCGTGAACGACCCGACGATGCCGCGCTGCGGCTCGCGCTGGCCACCTCTTTGGACCACGCGGGCTTTCCTGAGGAGGCGGAGCAGTGCCTGCGCGAAGGCGTGGCACGCCAACCCGAGGACGCCACCTGCCGCGGCCTGCTCGCCGTGCGCTGCGCCGAGAGTGGGCGCTTGGGTGAGGCGCAGGCGTTCATCGCTCATGCCTTGCTGCGTGCTCCGGAACAGGAGCAGGTGCGTGAACAGGCCGCCATCGTGGCACTGGTGGCGCTGCGCACCGAAGAGGCGCTGACGCACACCCGCTGGCTGCTGCGGCACCGGCCGGCGGGCCAACTCGCCTGGGCCCTCCACACGCTAGCGCTACGCCTTACAGGCCACGCAGACTGGTCAGCCCTGGCGGACCCAGCGCAGGTGTGTCGCAGCGGGCGGCTGACGCCCCCGGCCGGATTTGGCACGCTCGAGGAGTTCAATCAGGGTCTGGCCACCCGCCTGCGGCGGCTGCACACGCTCGAGGCACACCCGTTGGTGAACTCTGTGCGGGGCGGGACCCAAGTGGAACTGCACCCGGCCACCGAGACCGACCCGTTCATCCGCGCTTTCTTCGCGATGATTCGCGAACCGTTGGGCGATCTCATCCGCTCCATGCCCGCGGACACCACCCACCCCTTGTACCGGCGGCGCGACAGTGGCTATCGGCTCAGTGGCAGCTGGACGGTACGCTTAACCGGTGGCAGCGGCCGGCATGTGGCGCATATCCACCCGCAGGGCTGGATCAGTTCGGCCTATTACGTGGCCGTCCCGCCGGAAATTTCCGCCGACGCCGCGCGCGCGGGGTGGCTGTCCTTCGGGCGTCCGCCCTACCCCATCCCGGGCCTTGAGGCCACCGGCTATGTGCGCCCGGAGGCCGGCCGTCTGGCCTTATTCCCGTCCTACCAGTGGCATGGCGTCGAGCCATTTGCCGGCCAAGGTGAGCGTTTGACCATCGCCTTTGACGTGGTGCCGGCGCACGCGCCCTAGGTAAGCGCCGGCCAAGGCACCAGCGCCTAACCCAACCGGAACAGCCGTTCGGCCTCGCTCATTTTTTGCACGATGACGCGTTCTTCCTTGGTGAGCAGCGGGTTCCAGACATCGAAGATCATCACCACGCGTAACTGGTCGCTGTCATTGGACGCGGCGTGCTCGATGGTGTCATCAAACACCAGCACTTCGCCTTCCTGCCAGGTGCGCGTGTCATAGCCCACCCGGAACTGGCACTTCTCCGGCACCACCAGCGGCAAATGGGCCACCAGCCGCGCATTCGACTCGCCATGGTGCGGCGGAATCTTGGCCCCCGGCGCCAACACCGAGAACATGGCATTCGGGCAGGTGCCCGCCAAGTGCACCGCGTCGATCAGCTGCAAGGCCGCGGCCGTCTGCGGGCAGCGCGCCAGATTTTCCGCCACCGGCAAACCGCCGCGATACAAATGCAACGCTGTCCAGTGGCGTGAGTGGTTCAGCTCCGCCCACTGGTTGACCGGCTCGCCCGGGCTGTACTGCACATAAGGCGCAAACTCTGCCCCTGCCTCACTCAACGCAGCGATCATCTCGCTGCGAATCGCCGCCGTGTGTTTTTCTAATTCCGGCACCCAGTCAAACATCTCACGACGGAAAAACGGCTGTGCCGGCAACCGCGGCACGAACAGCTGGTTACACTGCGAAGCGTAAGGCTGGGTGCGGCCGGACATGACCGACACGGCCTCGCGCCATTTCTGCGACATGCCGGGCAACTGCCCCACGGCCATCATCAGCGTCACCTCCAGCGCCTCGGCATACAGCGCCACCACCTCTTCGGCATGTTGCAGCGCCTGCTGGAACGCGGCGGGGCGATAGTCTGCGGGCGGTGAAATTTTCAGGACATCGCGGTACAACAAGGCCGCAGCCTTGCGCTGGTCCTGTTGCTCCAGCCACTGTGCACGCTGCAGCAGTGCCGGCCAGCAATACGGGTCCGCCGCCAAGGCGGCCTGCAAGGCGGCTCCCTCTTCCGCTGCCCGCTGCAGGAAGCGAAACGCCGCCGCCTGCAGCAGGAAAAAGTCGGTGGCCAGCGCCGGTTCAAGCTGCGCCGGCACCACTCGCTCCAGCCAGACCAGCGCTTCCGCCGTCTGGCCGGCTGCCAGCGCCAGTCGTGCCAGTGCCGTGAGCGCCCGACCCTGCTGTGGCTGGGTGACCAACACGCTTTCGTAGTGGCTGCGCGCCGCGGCGTGGTCGCCCGCCGCTTCCGCATCACGCGCTGTCCGCAGCAGCTCTGGTTCGTTTGACATGATCGCTACCCCTCATAACAAAACCGGGGTGCCGCTTGCGCGACACCCCGGCCCAAGAGACTTCCTTCGCGGGAAGGTGTCAGAACTTGTAGGACATACCAATGCTGTATCGCGTGCCCAGCGGATCGTAAGCATCCGCATAGGCATTCATGTCGGTATTGCCACCGGGAATCACGCCGACAATCGTGGGGCTCTTGTCGAGCAGGTTCATCGCCGCCAGCGTCACCTTCAGCTTGTCGTTCCACTTGTACTGCAGCGACAGGTCCACGTAGTCAAACGACGGGATGGCTTCGATGGTGTAGATGGAGCGCCCCGTCTGGTCCGGGTCGTCCGCCCGTTCTTCCACCTTGGCCGCCGACAAATGCCGCACGAACACCGTGGCACTAAACGCCTTCCAGCTCACCGTGCCGGACAGGTTCACGCGGTCTTTCGAATTTGGCGAACCACAGTTGTCGCCATACAAACCTTCGCAGTTGATAACCGGCGCCACCTCACTCGACTGAAAGGCATACTTCAGCATATGGGTGCCAGACACGCCCAGGTCGAACTTCAACTCGCTGATATCAAAGCTGTAGTTCAGCGAATAATCGATGCCCTTGGCTTTCAGCACCGCCAGGTTACGGGTGTCCTGAATAATACCGAAGCCATTGCCGTCCAGTTCACCCAGATTATTGCGCCGCACCAAGCTGCAGAACGAGCTGATGTCGTTAACAAAGCAGTTGTCCAGAATTTCCTGGGAGCCATAGCTGCCAATACCGCCTTTGATCTTGATGTCGTAGTAGTCCACCGACGCCGAGAAACCCGGCAGCCATTCCGGCGTCATCTGAAAGCCCACGGTGAGCGTGTCCGCCACCTCCGGCTTCAGGCTGATGCCGAGTGCCACCGCGCCACCGCCAATGCTGGCAGCCTGTTGCGCCGCCGGGGGGCTGATATAACCGATCCGCGCGCTTGGCGCGCCCTGCGCGATGCACTTCGCCTTCAAGGCAGGGTCGTCCGCTGGCGCCGTACCGGCACAGGGGTCGGTTCGAACCGTCGTGAGTCCATACGACAGTGGCGCGTACTGCTCGCCGATATTCGGCGCGCGGACCGCTTTTTGGAGCATGGCGCGGAAGCGATAGCCCTGCACCGGGGTGTACTCAAGGCCCGCCTTCCAGGTCTCGAAAGACCCCGCCAGGTTGGTGTCCGAGTAACGAAAGCCGGCTTCAAGCGACAGATTTTCAACGCCGGGTTTGCCGGTGACCAAGGGCAGGTAGCCTTCGGCGAACAGCTCGTTCGAAGTGAGCCGGCCCTCCAGATCTGGCGCCGTGCCGCCCTGGCCCATGGCTCCGCCGAACCGCGTGACATCGTCCGGATGGAAGGCGGAGCTGCTTTCAATCCAGTCCATGCCAAAGGCCAGGCTGAGCGGTGCGTCCGCCGAGGGCAGCTGCAAGGCCGCCACCGTTCCCGAAACGCTGGCCGAGGCCGTCTTCTGCTCGGTGAGCTGGCTCGAATAGTAGTTAGCGCGGATGTAATCGAGACCAGCTTGCGAAATGGCCCCCGTCATCGGGACTCCGGTATCCGGGTGGATCGCTCCATCACCCGTGAAGATATTCACCGGCGAGCAAGGCGTGCCGGAAAAGCACACCACGCCATCGGGGGTCTGGATGGCGATCAGCGATTTTTGGGCACGGTCGATGCTGACATCATTCATGGTGCCGTCTTGACGCGACACGCGGCCGTACTGGGCAGACACGTCGTAGTTCCAGCCAGTCGAACCAATATCGCCGCGAACACCACCGGTGAGCTGGATGGTCTTGCTGTCAGAAATACCCGCACGGTTGCCGAGTTCCGGCAGCCGGCGACGCAGACCGGGCACATTCACGAGCTGTTTGCCGGCTGGCAGCGCGGGGTCATAAGCCGCATGCAGCCCCATTTCCGCCTCGGCAGCATAGGCAGTGAGCAGCGTGGTGCGCTGGGCGTCCGACAGATACGGATTGTCGAGGTTGACCTGAAAAGCGCCGGTCCCGCCGCTGAAGAAGGCTGAAGGCGCCAGCTGGGTCGGCACTTCCGAGTTCACAGCAAATAAGCGGCCGTAGATTTCCGCGGAGTCGTTGAGCTTGTACTCCAGCGACGCCATCGCCTGCCAGCGGGTTTGCGGCACCTGAAAGTAGTTGGACGGGTTGTAGTTATAGTTTCTATTGGCATAGTACTGCGTCTCAGACAGGCCCGTTCTGTCGAGCAACTGGCCGTCCGGCGTGAAGTAGTAGTTGTCTTGGATCAACGCTGCTGGGTCGCCAGTCAAAAGATCAGCAGGCAAAACGCCCGTTGCAATAGTCGCCCGCGTCGCCCCGGCGTTCGATGAACCAAGACGACGGCCCGGATCGAAGATGTTGGACGAGTACTGATAAAAACCGGTGGGGCTATAACGGTAGCCGTCTACCGGGGTCAGGAAGTAGTTCGAGTAGGCCCGCGCACCCTGCAGGACCGGGTCACGCTTGGTGTAGCCGAAAGACAGGGTGGCGTGGCCGCGGTCATCCGCAAAGCTACCGCCGGCGGTGATGGAAGCGCTGGAGGTAGCGCCGTCGCCCTGACCGTACTGGGCGGTGTTGGCCTCGATCTGCAGGCCTTCAAAATTCTTCTTGGTGATGAAGTTCACCACGCCCGACACCGCGTCCGAACCGTACACGGCCGAAGCGCCGCCAGTGACGATGTCCACGCGCTCGATGAGCGCGGCGGGGATGAGGTTAATGTCCACCGCACCGCTGGTGCCAAACGGCGGCAGGCGTTTGCCGTCCATGAGAACGAGAGTACGGTTGGTGCCAAGGCCACGCAGATTGATGGTGGCGGCGCCCGGGTTGCCGTTGTTGATGAACTCGGTGTCGCCCGGCAGGAACTGCGGCAGCAAGCGGAGTGTGCTCTCCAGATTGACCGTGTTCATCTGCTCGAGGGTTTCAGCCGTGATACTGGTAATGGGGCTGTTGGAGACAAGGTCGGGTCTGGAAATACGCGTACCGGTGACGACCACTTCCATGGCGTCGGTATCATTTTCTGTCGCCGCGTTGGCCGCTGGCACATAAAAAGCGGCAGTGGCTGCACTGGAAAGCAAAACCAAACGCACCGCGCTCGACAGCTTGACATTACTGAGCATGCATTTCTCCTAAGAGGACACAGTCTTCACCGGCCTCGTAGAGTGATACATACGAGGGTTTCCCGGCCGTTTTTTAGATCTTCTGGTGTGGATTCCAACGCCGGTAACCGGCGCCAGAAGGGCCTCCCCGCCCCGATACTATCGCGCGTAGACGACAAAAGAAAAGAGGGGAAGCCACAAACAACCACCTGAAACCGGGTAGTTTCTACCCTATATCATTTATAATCAATGGGTTACGTCTCTTAACGGACGCTCTCATATCCCACTCGACCGCCTTCACCACCAGCGCTCTTGTGTTGTAAAAGCCCAACAAACCGGCGTTGGGCAGTCCTTCACCCCGGACCCTAGCAGCTCGGCACGTGCTCATCGTCCCCCTGATGCTCGCGCTCGAAAGTCAAAAACTCGTAGTAGCCACATTTATTCCCATAGGGGTAGGTGCGGCAGACGTGCGGGCGCGCGGTGTACACCGTGCAGCGCCGGGCTTCGCGGTCAAAGAACTTGCAGACAGAGCCGTACACCTCGTCCTTGTGGTGGCGCAGCACGCGTTCATCCAGCCCGTCCGCCGTGTAGTGGTAGGTGAACTTGTCGCGCGCCTGCTCCACCGGCAGGTCGAAGTGCTTTGCCAGCCGTTTAATGTCGTGGTCTGAAATGGCAATGCGTGAATAGCTGCAGCAAAAACCAGGACACTTGGAGCAGTCGTAACGGTTCACAGTCATGTTGGCTCCGGCGGGTGAAAAACCTATTGCAGTGGCGAAGTGTAATTCGGCGCTGCCCGCTGTGCTTGCGCCGTTACCCACCCACACACCACAACGCCGCAAGGTATGCTGCCCACATCTTCACTACGGAGGGTCACCATGACCTGCAGTTCCCGTCTGGCTACCATCGCCACGGCACTTCTCTTCACCTTGTGCCCCATGACCCCCATGACCAACCCCGCTCTTGCCGACACACTGGCACCAACCGCCACGGCCGCCGCCAACCCGCTGCTACCAGAATGGACCGGCCCGTATGGCGGCATTCCGCCGTTTGATCGCCTCCATCCAGAACACCTGCAGCCAGCACTGGAAGCCGGCATGGCGCTGGAACTGCTTGAAATGCAGGCCATTGCCGACAACCCTGCGCCGCCTACCTTCGATAACACCATTGCCGCCATGGAGCGTTCAGGCCGCCTGTTGGAACGCGCCGGCACGGTATTTGGCATCTACACCGGCACGCTTAGCGACGACGCCGTGCAAACGGTGGAAACCGCCATGGCACCCGCCCTGGCCGCGCACGGTGACCGCATTACGCAGAACAGCGCGCTGTTCGCCCGCATCGAGGTGGTCTACAACACGCGCATCACCCGTGGTCTAACGCCAGAGCAGCAACGGCTGACGTGGCTGACGTATACCAACTTCGTCCGGGCCGGTGCGCGGCTTGATGCCACCAAGAAAACCCGTCTCGCCGCCATTAACCAGCAGCTCGCCACGCTATACACCCACTTCAGCCAGCACCTGTTGGCCGATGAAGGCCGCGTCACCTGGCTCACCAGCCCGGCCGATCTGGCCGGGCTGTCACCCTCGCTGGTGGCAGCGATGGCCGCCGCCGCCCAGGAACATGGCCAGCCCGACCAATGGGCCGTGGTCAACACCCGCTCGAGCGTTGAACCGTTTCTGGAGGCCTCGACGCGCCGCGACCTGCGCGAGCGCGTGTGGCGCGAATTCATCGACCGTGGCGATCATGCCGATGCCAACGACAATAACGCCCTCATTACGGAGATCTTGTCGCTGCGGTTCGAACGCGCGCAGTTGCTCGGCTATGCCAGCCACGCGCACTGGCGACTGGAAAACGCCATGGCCAAAACGCCCGAACGGGCGATGGCGCTGATGGAAGCGGTGTGGAAGCCCGCCGTGGCCCGTGTCCACGAAGAAGTGCGCGACATGCAGGCCATTGCCGACGCCGAGACCGCGGGTGGCGCTGCCCACTTCAGCATCGCTCCTTGGGACTACCGCTACTACGCAGAAAAAGTGCGTGCCGAACGCTACGCGTACGACGCCAATGCCGTGAAGCCCTATCTGCAGCTGGAACGTCTGCGCGAGGGCATGTTCTGGGTGGCAGGCCAGCTGTTCGGCCTCCAGTTCCGCGCCGTGCCGCCCGGCAGCGTGCCCGTGTACCACCCGGACGTGCGCGTTTGGGAAGTGCTCGGCGCCGACGGCCAGCAGGTGGGACTGTGGTACTTCGACCCCTATGCGCGCCCCGGAAAACGCTCGGGTGCGTGGATGAACGCCTATCGCCACCAGTCACGTTTCGACGGCGCCGTGACCACCATCGTCTCCAACAACGCCAATTTCGTGAAGGGCGTGGCGGGCGAACCCATTTTGGTGAGCTGGGATGACGCCAAGACGCTGTTCCACGAATTTGGCCACGCCCTGCATGGACTAAATTCCAATGTCAGCTACCCGTCCGTGTCCGGTACCGCCGTGGCACGCGACTTCGTGGAGTTCCCCTCGCAGCTGCTCGAGCATTGGGTTTCCACCCCCGAAGTACTGAACGTCTATGCCCGTCACGTGCAGACCGGTGAGCCGATGCCGGCCGCCATGGTGGCAAAAATCTTGCGCGCCGAGACCTTCAACGAAGGCTTCCGCACCGTGGAATATCTGTCGAGCGCGCTCATCGACATGAAGCTGCACCTAGCGGGCGGACAGAAAATCGACCCCGACCGTTTTGAGCGCGAGACTTTGACCGCACTGGGCATGCCCACGGAAATAGTAATGCGCCACCGCACACCACAGTTTGGGCACGTGTTCTCGGGCAATAGTTATTCTGCGGGCTACTACAGCTACCTGTGGTCCGACACACTGACCGCCGATGCGTTTGAAGCCTTCACCGAGGGCAGCGGCCCTTATGACCAGGCCGTGGCCAAACGCTTGAAAGAGACGGTCTTCAGTGTCGGCAACACGGTGGACCCCGCCGCGGCCTACCAGGCGTTTCGCGGCCGCGACCCGGGTATTCAGGCGCTCATGCGCAAACGTGGGTTCCCCGTGCCTTAAGGCGGCAACGCGCGCCCATGTAGGCGGGAGCTTGCTCCCGACCATGGCAGGAGCCAAGTAGGAGGGAGCTTGCTCCCGACTCTTCGCGTTAGCAGGTCTGCGGGGGCTGGTCTTCTGGTCGCGCGAAGGCGTCGCTATCGTCTTCGCCTTCGCGATCGACGAGGCAGGGAAAATCTTTCTCCACCAACAGCGACAGGCCAGGCTCGGTGCCGGCCAGCGTCACCACGGCGCGCAACGACACGGCCCGCGCATCGTTCGCCCAGGCCACCACGGCGGCGCGCGGCCACAGCACGCGCAGTTCAGCGCCGCCGGCGCCGGTAGTGAGCGTGGCCGCCGGCTCACCGACCTCGCGCAGGGCCAACGCATAGCCGAGCGCCGCGCCGGGCATGGCCATCGCCTCGCGCGTCTCGCCATCCGCCAGCAGCTGCTCTACTTCGGCGCGCACCAGACGCAACCGCAGGGTATTCGCCCGAATGCGCAGCTTCATGCGCTCTCTCCGGCCGCCAAGCAGCGCACGGCCGCCAACGACAGCTCATTCAAGCCGGCGCCACCCGCCGCCAGATGCGCGATGATCCGCGCGCGCATCGGCGGCGGCCAAGAGCGGCGGAGATGACCTGCCACGGCCAATGGCGCCTCGGCCGGCGTCGCCTCAGCGACGAAGAACGCCGCGATGTCATTCACCATCTTCACCAGCTGCGTTGCATCCATTCGACCCTGCTCCTACGTCAAGCGTTCAAGCGGCACTGCCGGCGAGCCGCGCCGGGTGCGTGTACACCACATGCCGGGGGGGCCTTGCAAACCCCACCAGCGTCAAACCTCCGGCGTCGGCGGCACGCACCGCCATGGCCGTGGGGGCGGACACCGCCGCCAACAGCCCCACGCCCAGTGCCAGCGCCTTCTGCACCAGCTCGAAGCTGCCGCGGCTGGTCACCAGCAGGTAGCCATCGGCCGGGTTTTTCCCAGCCCGCACCACTGCGCCCAGCACCTTGTCGAGCGCATTGTGCCGCCCCACATCTTCGCGCGCGAACTGCAGGCCCCGACCCGGCAAGGCCCACCCCGCGGCATGCAGGCTGCCGGTCAACCGACCAGCCACCTGCGCCTCCGCGAGCGCCGCCAGCGCCGCTTGCAGCTCCGCCACCGGCAAGGCCCACGGCAGTGACGGTGGCTGCGGCGTACGCGCCCACTGCTCCGCCGTTTCCACCCCACACAACCCACAGCCAGAGCGCGCGCTGAGATTGCGCTTGCGCCGAAACACTTCGGCCAGTCGCGACGCCGGCAGGTTGACCTGCACCGTCGCCACCGGCTCGTGCACCGCGCGCGTTGCTGTCGCCTCGGCCCAGGTCACGTTCACGTCTAATATCTCGGCAGGCCCCGCCGCCAGCTGTTCGCTGAGGGTGAAGCCGACAGCGAGGTCTTCCAGGTCCGTCGGGGTGGCCAGCATCACTACATGCGGCACGCCCGCAAATTCGATAGCGACGGCTGCCTCTTCTGCCACCGGGTCCATGACCAGACCATCGCCTACCGCCGGCGGCCAACGGCGCACCGGCAGTTCCACCACAGCCGTCAGTTCAAGTAGCGGCGACATCCCGCTTCCGCTGCTCGCCATCCTTGCTCTTGCGGCCCACCACCGGCGCTTCGGCATGACGCCGACGCTGCCAGTCGAGTGGCTGCGCCACGCAGGTCACTTCCACGGCAGTCACCTTGTACTCCGGGCAGTTGGTGGCCCAGTCGGAGTTGTCCGTGGTGATGACATTCGCGCCCGATTCGGGGAAATGAAAGGTGGTGTACACCACGCCCGGTGGCACGCGGTCGGTCACCGTGGCGCGCAGCACCGTGTGCCCCGTGCGACTGGTAACCCCCGCCCAATCGCCATCGGCCAAGCCACGCGTCTCCGCGTCATCGGGGTGGATTTCCAGCCGGTCCTCGTCATGCCAGGCCACGTTCGAAGTGCGCCGCGTCTGTGCGCCCACGTTGTACTGCGACAGCACCCGCCCGGTGGTGAGCAGCAACGGGAAACGCCGACTGGCGCGTTCGTCGGTGGGCACATATTCGGTGACAAAAAACCGCCCGTGACCACGCACGAACTGACCGACGTGCATGGTCGGCGTGCCGTTTGGATACTCGGCGTTGCACGGCCACTGCAGGCTGCCGAGGGTGTCGAGCTTCTCGTAAGTCAGCGCGCTAAAAGTGGGGGTGAGACGCGCAATCTCTTCCATGATCTGGGAGGGATGCGTGTATGCCATCGGGTACCCAAGGGCGTTGGACAAACGCTGGGTGACTTCCCAATCCGCCAGGCCCACCAGCGGCTCCAGCACTTTTCGCACGCGCGAAACCCGCCGCTCAGCATTGGTGAAGGTGCCGTCTTTTTCCAAAAAGCTGGAGCCCGGCAGGAACACATGCGCGAAGCGTGCAGTTTCGTTCAGGAACAAGTCCTGCACCACCACACACTCCATCGCTGCCAGCGCCGCATGCACGTGGTGCGTGTTCGGGTCGGACTGCGCAATGTCCTCGCCCTGCACATACAGGCCGAGGAAGCTGCCATCTAGCGCCGACTCGAACATGTTGGGAATACGCAGGCCTGGCTCGGGGTCAATCTGGACACCCCAGGCATTGTCGAACAAGGCGCGCACCGCCGGGTCCGACACATGTCGGTAGCCGGAGAGCTCATGCGGGAACGAGCCCATATCGCAGGCGCCCTGCACATTATTCTGGCCACGCAGCGGGTTCACGCCCTTACCTTCGCCGCCCAGATTGCCCGTGGCCATGGCGAGATTCGCAATGCCCATGACCGCCGTGCTGCCCTGACTGTGTTCGGTGACACCAAGCCCGTAATAAATAGCCCCATTGCCGCCGGTGGCGTACAAGCGCGCTGCGAGCCGAACCGACGCTGCCGGTATCCCTGTGGTGGACTCAAGAGCCTCCGGCGAATTGCGTGCCTCGGCAACAAAAGCGCGCCAGCGCGCAAACGGCGCGGGCTCGCAGCGCGCGGCCACGTAAGCCTCGTGCACCAGCCCTTCGGTCACCACCACATGCGCCAGCGCATTCAGGAGCGCCACATTGGTGCCCGGCCGTACCGGCAGATGCACGTCAGCCGCGATGTGCGCGGTGCGCACCAGCTCCGTGGCCCGCGGGTCAGCAATGATGAGCTTGGCGCCTTCACGCAGGCGGCGTTTCAGCTGCGAGCCAAATACCGGATGGGCTTCGGTCGGGTTGGCGCCGATGATGAAGATGACATCGGCATGCATGACGCTGTCGAAGGCCTGCGTACCGGCCGACTCACCCAAGGTGTGCTTCAGGCCGTAACCGGTCGGCGAATGGCAGACGCGCGCGCAGGTGTCGATGTTGTTGTTGCCGAAGGCTGTCCGCACCAGCTTCTGCACCAGGAACACTTCCTCGTTGGTGCAACGCGACGAGCTGATGCCACCGATCGAATTGCGGCCGTGCTTCGCCTGAATGCGCTTGAACTCGCTGGCAGCGTAGGCGAAGGCATCATCCCAGCTCACTTCACGCCACGCATCTTGGATGCTGGCGCGGATCATGGGCGAGCGCACGCGGTCCGGATGCGTGGTGTAGCCCCAGGCGAAACGGCCCTTCACACAAGCATGGCCATGG
This sequence comes from Gammaproteobacteria bacterium, assembly GCA_947469285.1. Taxonomy (GTDB): domain Bacteria; phylum Pseudomonadota; class Gammaproteobacteria; order Steroidobacterales; family Steroidobacteraceae; genus CAIOHZ01. The sequence goes on along the minus strand of CANIOW010000020.1, from coordinate 17,790 downwards.
TTCGCGTGCCCGTCGCGGTTGGGCACCATGCGCACCACCTGCTCGTCTTTCACTTCTGCCTTGAGCGAACACCCCACGCCACAATAGGCGCAGGTGGTCGTCACCACGCGAGTGGGCTGACCGATGATGGCCAGCGGCTTTTCCGACAGCGCCGCCGTGGGACAGGCTTCGACGCAGGCACCGCAGGAAACACATTCCGAATCGATGAAGCGCTCTGCCTGGCTGGCGACAATCGTCGATTCGAGGCCGCGGCCCTGCACGGTGAGCGCCAACGTCCCTTGCACTTCGTCACAGGCGCGGACGCACCGCGAGCAAGTGATACACAGTGACGGGTCGAAGTTAAAGTAGGGGTTGCTGGTGTCGCAGACATTGTGGCTATTGGTCGGCGAGAGGCCTTCAGCGGTCGCCAGCGCCGCCGGGCGCCCCGGATAACGAATCTCCTCCAGACCCACCGTCTTCGCCGCGTCCTGCAGTTCGCAGTGGCCGTTGGCGGTACAGGTGCCGCACTCTAAGGGGTGTTCAGAGACGTACAGTTCGACCACGCCACGGCGAATGCGCGCCAAGCGGTCGGATTGTGTGCGCACTTTCATGCCCGGTGCTACCTGCAGGGTGCAGGAGGCGGGCAGGTCCTTGCGGCCCTCCACCTCGACCAGACACAGACGGCAGGAACCAAACGCTTTGAGCGTGTCGGTGGCGCAGAGCTTAGGCACCTGGGTGCCGGCCAGCGCTGCCGCACGCATGACCGAAGTGCCGCCCGGCACCGTCAGCGTCTGACCGTCAATCTCTAGCGTGACCGAGGCACCAGCGGCGGCTGGAGTACCTAGGTCATGGTGATCAATGCTGTACATCGCGGAAGTCCTCCGGAAAATGTTGCAATAGGCTGCGGACCGGGAACGGCGTCATGCCGCCCAAGCCGCACAGCGAGCCGTATTGCATCGTCTCGAGTAGTTCGCTCAGCAGTTCGAGATTGGCCTCGCGCTGTTCGCCGGCAATCACTTGGTCCATCAGCTCCACGCCCCGCGTGGAACCAATGCGACACGGCGTGCACTTGCCGCAGCTTTCATGGGCGCAGAACGCCAACGCGTGGCGCGCCAGCCGCGGCAGGTTAGCGGCGTCATCAAAGGCCACGAACCCGCCATGACCCACCATGGCACCGGCCGCTGCCATCACCTCGTAGTCCATCGCCAGGTCGAACTGCGACGCCGGCACGTAGGCACCAAGCGGACCGCCGATCTGCACCGCGCGCATCGGGCGGCCACTGGCAGTGCCACCGCCGAAGTCGTAGAGCAGCTCACGGAGGGTGCCACCGAAGGCGATTTCCACGAGGCCGCCATGCGCAATGTTGCCGGCCAACTGCATGGGTAAAGTCCCCCGCGAACGACCCGTGCCGAAGTCGCGATAGAACGGCGCGCCACGCGCCAGAATGACGGGCACGGTGGCCAAAGTAATGACGTTGTTCACCACTGTGGGGCAACCGAACAAGCCCTTAATGGCGGGCAGCGGCGGACGTACACGCACTTCGCCACGGCGTCCTTCGAGGCTTTCCAGCATCGAGGTTTCCTCACCGCAGATGTACGCACCAGCGCCCAGCCGCACTTCAATATCGAAGACCCGCCCACTGCCGAGCACATCCGTGCCCAGCCAGCCAGCGGCCCGTGCGCGACGAATGGCTTCGTTCAAGGCGCGGTGGGCATGCGGGTATTCAGCACGCAGGTAGATGTAGCCGTGCGTGGCGCCGGTAGCGAGACCCGCGATAGCCATGCCTTCCAGCAAGGTGAACGGATCGCCTTCCATCAGCATGCGGTCCGCAAACGTACCCGAGTCGCCTTCATCGGCATTGCAAGTGATGTATTTCTGTGGCGCCGACTGGTCGAGCACCGTCTTCCACTTGATGCCTGCCGGAAAGGCCGCACCCCCACGGCCACGCAGGCCGCTGTCCGTCACTTGTTGCACGATATCGGCCGGGGTCAAGCTGAGCGCCTGCCGCAGCCCCACCAGACCACCGTGGGCCGCATAGTCCTGCAACGACAACGGGTCGGTGACTCCCACCCGCGCGAAGGTCAGGCGCGTTTGCCGCGCAAAATATGGAATGGCTTCGGTCAGACCGTGGCACAACGGGTGCGCCTGACTGCTGGCGGCCACTTCCGCCGCGAACACGCCAGCGGCGAACAGACCCGGCACGTCCGCGGCCTTCACCGGGCCGTAGGCCACGCGCCCGCTGCTGGTGACCACTTCCAGCAGCGTTTCCAGCCACAGCAAGCCACGTGAACCGTTGCGTACCACCTCGACCACCACCCCACGGGCGGCGGCTTCACGGGCAATGGCGGCCACCACCGCATCTGCGCCCACCGCGAGTGCCGCGGCATCGCGCGGCACATAGACTTTCAGGCTCATACGCTGCCGCCTTCTGCAACACCCAGGCCGGCCAGCAAGGCCACCACGCTCTCAGGCGTCAGGTGTACCTGCGGCTCGTCATCGACGAGAGCGGCCGGCGACTGCGCGCACAACCCCAAACAATAGACCGGCTCCAGCGTCACGCGACCATCGGCGCTGGTCACGGCGCCATGCTCCATGGAGACGCCCAGATATTTTTCCGCGTGCGCCGCGATGGCGTCGCCGCCCATGGCGAGGCAGGCCTCGGCACGGCAGATCTGCACCACCCACCGGCCAGGTGGCGTGCGCCGGAAGTGGTGGTAGAACGTGACCGTGCCATGCACCTCGGCACGCGATAGATTCAGCGCCGTGGCAATGAGCGGGATGGCGCCTTCCGGCACGCACCCTAGGCGCCGCTGCACTGCGTGCAACACTTCCAACAACGGCCCTGGCTGGGGACCGACTTCAGCAACCGCCGCGGTGACCGCGGCAGGAATGGCGTTTTCTGTCATACGGGTTTACTTCAGAAGGTCACAACGGTACGGATGCTGGTGCCGGCATGCATGAGGTCAAAGGCCTCGTTGATGCGTTCGAGCGGCAATACATGCGTGATGAGGTCGTCGATATTGATCTTGCCGTCCATATACCAGTCGACGATGCGCGGCACGTCGGTGCGCCCACGCGCACCGCCAAAGGCAGTGCCTTTCCAGACGCGCCCGGTGACAAGCTGGAACGGACGGGTGCTAATTTCTTGCCCAGCGCCGGCGACGCCGATGATGATGCTCTCACCCCAACCGCGGTGACAACACTCGAGCGCCTGACGCATCAGGGTGGTGTTGCCGACACACTCGAAACTGTAGTCCGCACCGCCGCCCGTCAGCGCAACCAAGTGTTGCACCAGATCGCCGTCGATAGTCTGCGGATTGACGAAATGCGTCAGGCCGAACTTTCGAGCCAAGGCCTCGCGCCCCGGGTTAAGGTCCACGCCGATAATCATGTTAGCGCCCGCCATGCGCGCGCCCTGCACCACATTCAGGCCGATACCACCCAAACCGAACACCACCACATTGGCGCCCGGTTCTACCTTGGCGGTGTTGATGACGGCGCCGATGCCGGTAGTAACACCGCAACCGATGTAGCAAACCTTCTCGAACGGCGCATCTTCGCGGATCTTGGCGAGCGCAATCTCCGGCAGCACCGTGAAATTGGCGAAGGTCGAGCAACCCATGTAGTGGTGGATTTTGCGGCCGTTCAGCGAAAAGCGGCTGGTGCCGTCCGGCATGACCCCCTGGCCCTGCGTGGTGCGAATCGCCGTGCACAGGTTGGTTTTCTGGGAGGTGCAGCTTTTGCATTCACGGCATTCGGGCGTGTACAGCGGGATGACGTGATCGCCGGGTTTCAGGCCCTTCACCCCCGGACCGACGTCGCGCACGATACCGGCGCCTTCATGCCCAAAAATGACCGGGAACAAGCCCTCTGGATCGGCACCGGAGCGGGTGAACTCGTCCGTGTGGCAGACGCCCGTGGCCATGATTTCCACCAGCACTTCACCGGCACGCGGACCTTCTAGATCCACCTCAACGATCTCGAGCGGCTGATTGGCAGCGAAGGCGACAGCGGCACGGGTCTTCATGCGAGGTTCCCCAAAACCATTTTCACCTCGTTAGTCTACTGCAACCGACCAGCGAGTGCGCACTCTACGGGCGCAGGAAAACCCGAACCAGACGCTGCATAGCGCGATCTTTTTTCTGCATAAGCAAGGCGATTTTGAGCGCGGCGACGACGACGGCTCGACGCTGCGTCATCCAGCTAGCCCACGTCGCCTGACGATTCACGGACCACCAGCTCCGTGGGCAAAGTCACGGACGGCAGGTCATGCCCGTCCATGCGGCGAAACAGACGCTCCACCATCGTTGCCGCCGCCAGCGCCACGTCTTGCCGAATGGTGGTCAGCGGCGGGTTCGCCTTGCTGGCCAGCGGCAGGTCGTCGTAACCGGTGACCGCCACCTCCCCAGGCACCGTTCGGCCAGCGGCCGCCAGCGCCCGCAGCGCACCGAAGGCGATGACATCGGTAGCGCACACCAAGGCGTCGAAAGTCACGCCGCTGGCGATCAGCTCGCGCACCGCATCATCGGCGCCATTCATGGTGAGCCGCGTCTCCACCGCGCGGGGTGGCGCCAGGCCGGCCAGCGACTGGGAGGCTTCGTTCAGCGCCTCTACATAGCCGGCATACCGCAACCCAATCTCGGGCGGACGCCGGCTACCCAGAAACACCAGCTGACGGCGACCGCGGTCGATCAAGTGACGGGTCACGGCACGGCCGCCGGCGCGGTGGTCGGTGCCGACCGTGCAGTAGCGATCGCCCTCCCAGCGCCCGCCCCAGACGACGAGCGGCAGATAGACTTCCGCCACCGCCTGCAACACCTCTCGCTCGTCGCTTTGACCCACCACAATAAAGCCATCCGCACGCCCACTGGAGACCAGCTGCGCCAGCCAGTCAGGGGCGGGTGACAGCAGCTTTTGCAACAGTACCCCATAGCCGCGCAGGGTGATTTCTTCGACGAGCTGCAGCAGTAGCTGGCTTAAAAAAGGATCCGTGAGCGACTGCGCGGACTCGTGCCCAAGGGGAATAATAATGCCGAGCGTTTGCGTACGCTTCAGGCGCAACTGGCGCGCCTTGGGGTGCACCGCATAGCCGCTGTCCCGTGCCAGCTGCAAGATTTCCTCCCGCTTGGCACTGGCCACGAGCGTACTGCCCGACAGTGCGCGCGACACCGTTGAAACGGAGACGCCAGCAATGCGGGCGATCTCCGCCATCGTGGCAGCAGCTTTGGTGCGGTCTTCCATGCCGGCCAAGAATAACTGATTCCGCGCCGTGTCCCCGCTACACTGCTCCCCTCCATCTTGCAGCAGACCTCCGCTCACCCCAAGGATCCCTACATGCCTGCTCCGATGCCCTGCGCCTGGCGCGATGTCTTCCCCGCAGTCACGACCCAGTTCCACCGCGACCAGTCGTTGGATCTGGACGCGATGCAGCGCCATCTGGAGGTGTTACTCAAATCCGGGGTGGCTGGGCTGGTGATGCTGGGGTCCCTCGGTGAGAACATCACGCTGGAACCCGCGGAAAAACGCCAAGTAGTCGCCGCAGCCCTAGAGGTGACTCGTGGGCGTGTGCCCGTGATTTCCGGCGTCATCGAAACCAGTACCGCCGCCGCCTGCCGCTATGCGCGTGACATGGAAAAACTCGGCGCCCAGGGCCTAATGGTCCTGCCGGCCATGGTGTACCGCGCTGACGCCCGCGAAACCGTGACGCATTACCGCACCGTGGCGAAATCCACCGGTCTTGGCATCATCTGCTACAACAATCCGCTGGCCTACAGCGTCGACATTACCCCGACCATGTTCGCCGAACTGGCGGATGTACCAAACTTTGTCGCCATCAAGGAATCTTCCGGCGATGTGCGTCGCATCACCGACCTGCGCAATCTGGTGGGTGACCGCTATCGGTTGTTCTGTGGGGTCGACGACCTGACACTGGAAAGCGTGACGCTCGGCATCGACGGCTGGATTGCCGGCATGGGCTTGGCCTTCCCTGAAGAAAACCAGCGTCTCTGGGACCTGGCGCTGGCCGGTCGCCACGCCGAAGCACTGGCACTCTACCGCTGGTTCACGCCCCTGCTGCACCTCGATATCCCCGTGAAGTTCGTGCAGTACATCAAGCTGGCCATCCAGTGCGTGGGCCTTGGCAGCGAGTGGGTGCGCGCACCGCGCTTGCCGCTCACCGGTGCGGAGCGCAAGCGCATCCTCGGTATCATCGAAGCGGGCATTGCCGCACGCCCGCGCCTGCCACCCAAGCCACGCAAGGCGGCCAAACCGGCCCGCTGATTCACGCAACCCCAGGAGGCTTGCCGATGACGCAGACCGTGCAGCGCGTACGCGTGGTGGATTCACACACAGGAGGGGAGCCCACACGGCTCGTCATCGACGGCGGCCCACTGTTGCAGGGCACACTCGCCGCACGCGTATTACAGCTGCGGGAACACCATGACGGGTTTCGCTCCGCCGTGGTGAACGAACCACGCGGCAGTGACGTAATGGTGGGTGCCTTACTGACACCACCGACCGATCCCACCTGTACCACCGGCGTCATTTTTTTTAACAACGTCGGCTACCTGGGCATGTGCGGCCACGGCACCATCGGACTCATCGCCACCCTCGCCTGGCTCGGCCGCCTGACGCCCGGGGAACATCGCATCGAGACCCCCGTGGGCGTGGTGACCACCACCCTGCTGCCCTCAGGTGAAGTAGCGGTACGCAACATTCCCGCCTGGCGTCATGCCCGCGGCGTGACGGTGCAGGTGACCGACCATGGCCCAGTAACCGGCGATGTCGCCTTTGGTGGCAACTGGTTCTTTCTGGTGCAAGAGCATGGCCAGACACTCACCCTCGCCAATACCGAAGCCCTCACCCACTTCAGCTGGCGCCTCCGGGAGGCGCTGGTGCGCGAGGGCATCACGGGCGCTGCGGGTGCCCAGATCGACCACATCGAATTGTTTGGCCCAGCCCAGTCACCGGAGGCCCACAGCCGCAACTTCGTGCTCTGTCCCGGCAAAGCCTATGACCGCTCGCCCTGCGGAACCGGCACCAGTGCCAAGCTGGCCTGTCTAGCTGCGGATGGCAAACTGGCGCCGGGTGCCCTCTGGGTACAGGAAAGCATCACCGGCAGCACCTTCAGCGGCCACTACACGCGACTGGCGGACGGGCAGATTGTGCCGACCGTGAGCGGACGGGCTTACGTCAACGCCGAGGCCACGCTCATCCTCGACGCCGCTGACCCGCTATGTCACGGCCTGCGGCCATGATCAGCACTACTTGATGGGCAAGACGGTGGTCATCGTGGGCGGTGGAGTCATCGGTCTGGCCTGCGCGCACTATGCGGTACAGTCAGGCCACCGCGTCACGCTCATCGAACGGCAACCGGCCGACCATGACGGCTGCTCGCTCGGCAACGCGGGCATGGTGGTGCCCAGCCACTTCGTGCCACTGGCCGTGCCCGGCATGGCTTGGTCGGCGCTGAAGTCCATGTTCACCCCCAGTGCACCCATCCACCTGCGGCCACGCCTCAGCCCGGCACTGCTGCGCTGGGGCTTCGACTTCCTGCGTGCGTCGACCACCGCGCGTGCCACAGCGGCACGTCTGCCGCTGCGCGATCTGGCCTTGTTCAGCCTGGCCTGTTACCAGCGGCTTGCCACCGAACAGCACAACCGCTTCGCACTGCGGCAGCACGGGCTGTATGTGCTGTGCCGCGACGAACATACCCTGCAGGAAGAGGCCTGCCTGGCCGCCGAGGCCCAGCGCCTTGGGGTCCCGGCGGAAGTGCTGGATGCGCGCGCACTGCAGGCGCGCGAACCGGGCTTCCAGATGCGCGCCGTGGGCGCCATCCGCCACACGCTCGATGCGCACCTAACACCGCAGGCACTGGTCCAGGGCCTGCGTACGTCCCTCGCCGAGGCCGGCGTGGAGTTTCAATGGGGCACAGCCGTGAAGCGCTGGGTGACCACGCGCGGCAAGGTCAGCGGGGTGCAGACCACCACCGGCGCCGTGGTGGGCGCTGACGCCTTCGTCCTGACCACCGGCGCGTGGACGCCCGAGACCACGCAGGGACTGCAGTTACGCTTACCCATCCAGGCGGGCAAAGGGTACAGCCTCACTCTTCCCACCCCGCCGGTGTTGCCACAGGCCTGTTTCATTCTCGCCGAGGCACGCATCGCCGTCACCCCAATGGGGCAGACACTGCGCTTTGCCGGCACGCTGGAACTGGCTGGTCTGAATGAAACCGTAGCGCAGCGTCGTGTCCAGGCAATGGTGAGCAACGTGGCCGGCTACCTGCCGCAGTTCACACCCGACCAGTTCGCCGGCATCACGCCCTGGCAGGGTCTGCGCCCCATCACGCCTGACGGCTTGCCGTATATCGGCCGCACTCGCCGCTGGCAGAACCTGATCGTGGCCAGCGGCCACGCCATGATGGGCCTCAGTCTCGCCCCCGGCACTGGGCGCCTCGTCAGTGACCTGCTGGACGAGCGCGCGCCTGCGGTCGGCCTCGACCCTTTTTCGCCAGAGCGGTTCGGGTAAAGACCTCGCGGGTCGCGAGCAGGCCCGCGCTTACAGCAGGCGAACCGGGTCGGTGCCGTCCCAATCCACGGCGGAATCGGCGATGATTTTGAAGAAGGCGCGGATGTCCGGGTGCTCGCCAACCAATTCCGTCATGCAACCAAACTGCGCACGCGTGTCCACATAAGCCCAGCGCACCGCGCCGAAATCGCCACGAATCGACACCGGCGCGCCCTGCGCGGCGTAATGCGCCAACGCTGCTTCCAGGTCCGGCACCACCACACAGGTGTGGTGAAACCCACCCTCGCCTCGCGCATAGACATCGCGGTAAGCCGACGGCGTGTCGCAATACTGCTGGATAAGCTCGACCTGCACGCTACCCATTTGCGCAATGGCCACGCCAAAATCCACCTCTACTGGCTGCGTGCCATGGTAGATGGCATTGCTGACCTGGCAGTGGCGCATGACGTGAAAGGGCCCAACGCCCTGCACCTCCACCCAATGGCGAACCGCCGCGTCGAGATCGGGCACGACAAAAGCCATCTGGATGTTGGGTCCAAAATCTTGGCGCATGCAAATCTCCTAAAGCTTCAGTTAAAAGGCCCGGCAGAAAGTTCCGACGGGCCTGGTGTCACGCAGTTGCCGCGCAACGGCAGGTTAGAAGCGCGCGCGCAGCGTCACGCCATAGGTGCGTGGGTCGCCGAGATAGGCGTTGGCGCTACCCGGTTGGCCCACCGATTCAAACCGACCCTGCAGGTAATGCTCGTCGGTGAGGTTGCGGCTCCACACCTCGAGCTGCCACTTGGCGTCCGCCGAACGCACCCCGAAGCTGGCATTCACCAACGTCGTCGCACCGACAATGCCCAGCGGGTTCAGGTTACCGGCCAGCTGCTGCTCCGACACGTAGTACAGCGAAGCGTTTAGAAAGCCCACCAGATTGCCGATAGGCTGCGTCAGCCCCGCATTCAGGTTGGCGGTCCACTCCGGCGTGCCGCGACCCTCCCCCGACACGTTCTGCACCGTGATCGGCAGATGGGTCGTGGTGTTGAGGATACGGCCGCACTGCCCACGGGGCACTGACGCTGCATTCGGATAGATGCCATCCAAGGTGGACTGCCCCGGGTAGCAAGAGTCGCCGTCGAAACTCTTGTACTTCGACTCAAACATGTAAGTGAAACCGGCGCCGACCGTCAGATTCCGCAGCGGCCGTGAAGCGAACTCCGCCTCCAGACCCTGTAGCGCCACCTCACCGGCATTGGCCAGACCAAAACCCGAACCGGTAAAAATATTCTCCTGAAAGTTCTTCAGGTTCTGCTTGAACAAAGCGACGTTCAGCCGCGAGGTGTTATTAAACAGCTTGGTCTTCACGCCCAGCTCGATGGCCGTGGCAATTTCCGGCTCAAACTCGTAAACGCCAGTAATGGACGCGTTAGCGGAAACATTAAAACCACCAGCCTTGAAGCCGCGCGACCAGCTGGCGTACACGTTGGCGTTGTCGGTGGCGTCATAGGCCACGATGAAATTGCCCGAGAAGTTATCCTCCGAACGCTTGCGCGCATAGGTCGGCAATGGCGGCGGCGGGTTGAACTGCAACTGTATGAGGCCCAGGAACGGATTGGCCGACGTGGTTGAAGCGGCTGTAGCGCCCGCATTGATAGCCGCCAGCGCGCCAGGGTTCACTTGGCCAATAAACGCAACGTTCTGCGGCGTGGCAGCCAAGTGCGTCTGCTGCTGGAACACGGTGGCAAAAATCACCTGGCGACCGAAGTCCACCATGTTAATCGCCGAGAACGGGTCAAAAATATCGACTACGGCATCAATGTTCTTGTTTTCTTTGGTGTAGCGCAAACCGGTAGTTAAGGTGAGCTTGTCGTTGACGTGGTAGTCCACCTGCGCAAAGCCCGACGTGCTGCGCGTGTTGTACTTGTAGTCTTCCTCACGCAGACCCTGGCCCCCCGCGAGGAACGTGCCCGCGGGCGTGCCGGTCATCTGCTCGACCAAGGTAATCGCACCACCCGTCAACAAGTCCGCAAAGGCCCGCAGCTGCGTGCCATAAGGCGTCTGGTTGTTGTTGTGCAGCTTGTTGTCGTAGTAGAAGGCACCCACCTGCCAGCCGAGGGCGCCGTCACCCGTCGAAGCCAGCCGGAACTCCTGCGTGAAGGTCTTGTAGTCCTGGTGGATCCTGCGATCACCGGCGAGGTCGAGCGTGGTGAAGTCCGCGTCGATATTCTGGTATTCCTGGTACTCGCGAAAAGCCGTGATGGAGGTCAGGTCGAACCCACTGTATTTGTGGTCCACCTGCACTGACACCCCTTTCGATTCGGTCTGGGTAATGACCTGATTGTCGATGGCGATCTTGCCCGAAAACGGGTCTGGCGGCAGCAACACGCCGTTGAGAAGCGGAATCACACCCATCGACAGCTCTGAATAATAATAAAACGGCGCTGCGCAGCACTGCTCGTTGATTTTCGCGAAGTCCGCGATGAAGCGCACCGAGGTGGCATCGTCGGGCTTGAACAGCAACTGGCCACGGGTTGACCAACGGTTGCGGTCATTCAGATCGCGTCCGTCCGTCACATTGGTGACGACGCCATCCCGCTGGTTGAGACTGCCATCCAAGCGGTAGGACAGCGTGTCTGTGATGGGGCCGGTCACCGTCCCGCGCAGAATTTTCGCGGCATAATTGCCGGCGGTGACTTCCACCGCCCCGTTGAATTCCTGATCCGGCGCCTTGGTCACAAAGCTGACCACACCCGCCGGCGTATTACGGCCGAACAGCGTGGCCTGCGGACCGCGCAATACTTCCACCCGGTCCAGCGACAGGAAGTCATTCACAGCCGCGCCCTGCCGCGCCAAGTAGACGCCATCGACAAAGATGCCAACCGACCCCTCAAGGCCCACGTTGAAGGTGCTGGTGCCAAGGCTGCGGATAGAAAAAGTGGTATTGCTCGCAGCGGCGCCGGTGTTCACCGTCAGCGACGGCACTAGCTGCTGCAGGTCTAGAGCATCGCGAACGTGCGCGGCTTCTAGCGCGTCACCGGAGATAGCCGTCACCGCCACGGGGACATTCTGCAGTGTGCCCACGCGCTTTTGCGCGGTGACCATCACTTCCTCTAAGCCAGCATCCTCTTGTGCGCTCGCCACGCCGGCCGCGAGAACGGCCGCCACAAAGAACCCGATCTTGGACATGGTGTTCATGTATCCCCCACATTTAGTAATGACTGGTGCACCCGCGCATGGGCAGCGAGTCGCTCCGTTAACCCGAGTTTACACCGCATTACAGGACGGAAAGCCAGAGCGGCCACCCTGTGGCGCAGCCACCACGCGCACCAACACAGGGCGACCGAGCCGAGGCGGCGCGCCAAAACAGTGCAATCAGCGGCGTTTTCTGCCGCGTGAACCAATCTAACTCGCTGATTTTGTGAAGAAACCCTTCACGGCATAGACCATGCAACGCTTTTGCACCAATATCGATAACCAGTTGCTGCAGGGGGCACCATGTCGGCTCATCACTCTCGCGCCATGGGCGCGCGCGCTGTTGTTTTCTCGTCGGCGGCGCTGTTTAGCACCCTGCCAGCCGTGGCCCTCGCGGCGCCCGCGGCACAGGACAGCGGCGATACCGCCTGGCTGCTCACCGCCACCGCTTTGGTGCTGTTCATGACGCTGCCGGGGCTGGCGGCATTTTACAGTGGCTTGGTGCGCAGCAAGAACGTGCTGTCGGTGCTCATGCAATGCGTCGCCATCACCTGCGTGGTCTCACTCCTGTGGGTGCTTGGTGCCTACGGACTGGTGTTCGGCAATGGTGGCGGTCTACAGGGCTGGATCGGCAGCCTCGACCAAGCGTTCTTTGCCGGTATTGGGCGTGATGCACTCCATGGCACCGTTCCAGAAACCGTGTTCGCCATGTTCCAGCTCACCTTCGCCATCATTACCCCCGCCCTGATTATCGGTGGTTTCGCGGAACGCTTACGTTTCAGCGCCGTCCTGGGTTTCACCATCCTGTGGGTATTGTTGGTCTATGTGCCCGTGGCGCACTGGATCTGGGGAGGGGGCTGGCTGGCCCAGCTGGGAGTGCTCGACTACGCCGGCGGCATCGTGGTGCATGTCAATGCCGGTGTGGCCGCCGTGGTGGCGGCCCTGGTCATCGGCCCACGCCGCGGCTTCCCCAATACCGCCATGCCACCCCATTCGCTGCCGCTGACGGTGCTGGGTGCAGGCATGCTGTGGGTGGGCTGGTTTGGTTTTAATGCCGGCAGTGCGCTGGCCGCCAACGGTGACGCCGGCATGGCCATGCTGGTCACGCACACCGGTGCCGCTGCCGGCGCACTGGTGTGGATGACACTTGAATGGGTTCGCTACGGTAAACCCTCCGTGCTCGGCATCGTCACGGGCGTGGTCGCTGGCCTTGGCACCATCACGCCCGCCTCCGGGTTCGTCGGGCCGATGGGCGCCATCGTCATCGGTGGCGTCGCTGGATTTGTCTGCTTCTTTGCCACGCAGTTACTCAAGCGAGTGCTGCACATCGACGATTCACTGGATGTTTCACCCGTGCACGGCGTGGGTGGTGTCGTCGGCTCGTTGCTCACTGGCGTGTTCGTCGATGCCTCCTTGGGGGGTGCCGGCCTGGCCGAAGGCATGACCATGGGCGGACAAGTGCTGACGCAAGCCATCGGGGTACTGGCCACTGCCGCCTGGTGCGGCCTGATGACCTTCCTCATCCTGAAATTGCTGGCTGCCACTACGGGGCTGCGCGTCGATGCCGAAGCAGAGACCGAAGGTCTGGATCTGGCAGAACACGGGGAACGCGGCTACAACTAGCCGCCGGGCAGGCCCTGCGCTCAACGCAACACAAAGCTGCCGAGCGGCGTGCTCGCCGTCAGCCGCAATAACTGCGGGGGGCGAGTGAGCTCCACACTAACGGTGTGGGCCTGTGCATTTATAGCGAGCTGTAGCAGGTGACTGGAAACTACATACCGCCCCAACCCGGTGGGCGCTGGCGTCGACTGATAGACGATAATTTCATCACTCTCGCTTGCAGAATGCTCACTACACAATGGCAGCGGGACACCGCTTGGCGTAAACACCTGAAACCGTCGCTCGATCTCGAGCACTAACCGCGCTCTGCTCGCCATGGTAGTCGTGTCGATTACGTTAGATGACGTTTCTGGCGACATCACCGTCCTGATATCGCCTACGCGCACCTGATGCTCGAACTGCCACGTGCCTTTCTCTCGGTTCGCCGTTACTCGCGTCAGCGCCGTATGACCACGAGCGGCCAAGGCTTGCGGCGCAAACGCCATCCACGCCGGCAAGACTAGCGCCGCCCTTAGGCAGTGTCGCCGCAGCAAACTCACCGGCAGGCCTGGTTTCATTATCGCCTCCCAACCATAGACTATGCGCCGCAGCAATGCGGCCAGCCACAGGTCGCCACGCTACCGTTGTCGGACGTGGCGACCACCGTGGTAATAGCGGCAAGTAGGGATCAGAAACCCATGGCGAAGCCCGCGGCGCCGCCGGTTTCCCCACCGCCGTTCGCAAAGCTCACTTTGAACTTCGCACGGTCGCCGATCATGACGGTAGCGCCGAGCGACGCCGCCGTTTCGCCCTTGAAACTACCGACACCGATACCCAGGCTAAACCGACCATAGTCCACGGTAGGAATTGCGGCCATCGCCATCGCCATCGCCACGCCCTTTTCCGCGATATCCACCCGCTTGTGCAAGGCCGTGTCGCCCAGCAACCGTGAGGCGGCCTCAGAGTTGATGTTGTTTTGCAGCGTCGTATCGGCGGCGGCACGAACCACGGCCTCAGCGGACACAGACGACGCCACCTGCCCGACGGTAGCAGCGTCAGTCGCTGCAGTGCCATTTGCCAGATGGTTGATCTGATTCCCACCCATATCGACTGCGCCCGCGAAGGCGCCAGTCCCAGCGACGCTCAAATTCCCGCCGGCACTCGGCACGGTCACGGGGGTCCCCAGATCCAACGTGCCGCCATCGGCCACAAACGAGGAGGCCAGAGGATTGAAGGTGCCCGCTACATCCACCGCATTGCGCGGATCGGCAGGCAGCGGCAGCCCCGTGCCGTTATCGATAATCACCGCCGTTGCGCGGTCGATGGTGAGCAGGTCCACCTGTGTCGTCACATATCCTTGATGGGTAGTGACATTACCGTTGGCATCAATATTCACGCCGCCCGTATTGGTCGTGGCGGTGGTAGTTACCAGTGATTCATTGTTCGCTGTCACGGTAAAAACGGTACTGGTGCCATCGCCATTATTGACAATATAGGGCGGGAACCCAGGCGAACCCTCACCAGGTGTAGTCACCGGGGTGATGGTCGTGGTGTTAGTGCCCACCTGCAGATCGCCGGTGATATGCGTGTCGCTGGCGGTGACCAGCACCGAGTTGGCCGTTCCGGTAGTAGTGACAGTGCCACCCACACCAGTATCGAGGTTAGACGCGGCGAGTGAATTAGCCGCACACAAGGTCGCTGCCACTGCCACGCCGATAGCGGCAAAACGAGCAGGGGCGATGCAGCGTCGGGATGAACAGACCATGATTTTCTCCTTAATGAACTTCGAACGAGGTTCATAAGGTGCCGCCGCGGCAGCGTCTGGTCTGTACTCAAGCGCACGCAGGTCGAGGCCCGCGTTGCTTACAACACGCTATCTGGCGCCCGTATCGGGTACTAGGCTATGAGCGGGGCCGTACATACCGAGAACGTTATTGACGATGACATGTGCAGGAGTAGCAGCGGGGCATCCAGCCCAGCGGTCGAGCCAGTCGACTCCGTAACGCACCATGCCAAGGTGTGTCGCGTTCTGTAGGTCAATTTCTTGAGCTTCGTCATAAAAACCGAGCTGGCGGCGCAGCATTTGGAGTGTTGCGACGTCGCCGGTGAGGAACCGCCAGTGTTCCGGAATGTCGTGCATCTCGGTGTAGTGGTGGAGCTTTTCCGGGGTATCGGTCTCGGGCCGCAGGGTAAAGGAGAGCATGATGACTTCCTTGCCCATGTGCTCGCCGAACTGCTCGTAGACGCGTTTGAGGTTTTCGGTCTGCAACGGGCAGATACCCTCGCAGTCGGCGTACATAAAGTTAAACAGCACCACCTTGCCCTTGATCAGGTCGGTGTAGAGCATGAGCCGGCGGCCGTCCTGGTCGTAGACCGGGACATCGGGGATGCGATGCGCCGAGCGGCCTGCGGCAGGGATCCAGCCGGTCATGGCCTTCGCGGCAGGCGCCGCCTCGACGGCTTCCGCGGCAGGAGCCGGTGGCGCCGCCTCGACAGTGGCGCCTACTGGAACGCTGACCAGCGCCGCCGCGGTCAACACCGCGGCAACACCAGCCTGCTTAAACAAAGTGTGTAGGTTCATGGCCGTCCCTTACGGGTTGATGTCCCAACGGCACATCATGGCGTGGTCTTCGTGCACGGTGTTGTGGCAGTGCATGGCATACCGGCCGGCTTCCGGCTTGTAGGCCGGGTTGGGCGGGTTGTAAGCCGGATCCGGGAAGTCACGGAACTGGAAGAACACCTGCACCTGCTCATTCGTGTTGAGGTGGTAGAGGTCCTTACGGCCCTGTTCGTACACCGGAGGCGCCACGCCGTTGCGGGTCATGATGCGACCTTCTTCGAAGTGGACGTGCACTGGATGTACCCAGCCGCCCGACTTGTTCTCGAGGGTCCACACTTCAGCCGTGTTGCGCTGGATGATCGCCTGCGAAGACGCCTTGCTTGGCTCAAAGATCTTGCCGTTGATCGCCCACGAGCCGCCGCTACGCTCGAAGCGGAACGTGCGTCGCTGCACCACCTTGGTCAGGTCCATCACCGGCATCGGCCGCAGGATGGAAGCGGGCTTCAAGAAGTAGTCGATGCTGTTGTCTGCCGCCGGCGCGCCGACGATAAACTTCATCTCCGCAATGCCAGGGGTCATCAGCTTGCCGGTGGGCAAACGACCGTCCTTCTGCTCAGCGCGGTTGTACAGGATGATCACATCGCCCTCTTTGGCGATCTTGAAGAAGTCGACCAGCACGTCATAGCGCTCGGCCACCGAGTTCTGGATAAACCCGCGCAGCACTGGCTTGTTCAGCAGGTTGCCGTCGCTGGCAATCTGCAAGAACGGGTTGGTGAGCCACTTGCCCGTGGTCTGGTTGAACAGATAGTGCTGCAGGATGCGTGAAGGGCCTGTGTTCAGGAACCGGAACCGGTAGCGACGACGGGCCACCGTCAGGTACGGCTGGATCACGCCGTTCACGGTCGGCTTGTCGCCGATGATGCCATCAAGGTTAAAGGTATCGAAGAACAGCTGCCCGTTCGCGTCAAACACCTTGTCAGAGCAGACCAACGGGATGTCGTACTCACCGCTGGGGAAGCGCAGGCCCGTCAGTTCGTTGCCAGTGTCGAGTTCGTCACGAGCGATAAACAAGCCCGCCTGACCCTTGTAGACGTTCGAGGTGGTGAAGTCCGGACGGTGCGAGTGGTAGAACATGGTGTTCAGCGTCTCGGCCGGGTCGCCCCAGTTGCCCGCAGAGCTGTCGTAGTGCTTCGCCAGGTACTCCTTGTCCGCCCACTTGCTGTAGTGCGCCCAGTCGGTGGTGAACTTCTTGGTCGACTTCGAGCCGTAGTAGTTGGCGTAGTCCGCATCGTTGGTGAACCCGGCGCGGGCCATGGTGTAGTAATGGTCGCGGAACCACGGCTGGTCGTTCGGCTCGGCCATACAGCGGCGGTCGTACATGTTCCACGGGCCACCGTCGTTCTCGGAGCCGCTGTGGAAGTTGTGCAGATGGGTGATGACCTGCGGGATGCCGTAGTCCGCCGTCGGGTTGTCCGGCAGCTCGTTGGTGTGACGCACCACGATCGGCTCGCCGTAGTTGGCCACAATAGTGCAGCCCGGGAAGCAGGCGCCGTGGCCCCACATCTTGCTGGTGCTCAGGCCGCTGTGCCACTTGTGGTCGTATTCTTTGGTCGGTAAGACGTAGAACTTCTTCGGCTTGAAGCGGTTCACGTACTGAAACTTGTCCTGCCACTCGCTCTGCGTCGGGTCGTGCTGTTTTTTGACCGGCTTACTGTCGAGCGTGCGGGACACATGACCGGACTCGCTGCAGCTGCCATGGTCGGCAAACGTTGCACAGTCCACCGGCTGCAGCACCCCTGGGATGGGCAGCGGGTCCATGAACGGCTCGGTGTAAGGACTGATGCGAGCCCCTGCCGCGTGGGCGGCGGCGGCATTGAAGTTGAGCAAAGCCGCCCCTGAACCCAGCGCGCTGAACTTCATCAAATCACGTCGCGACAACTTCGCACGGGTTA
>CANIOW010000019.1 GCA_947469285.1 Gammaproteobacteria bacterium | reverse complement strand
TCGGCAACCGGCTGGACGCCTACGAGCAGCAGACAGCGCCGCTGGTGGACTACTACGGCGCCCGTGGTTTGCTGCGGCGCGTGGATGCGGATGGCCCGATGACCGAGGTTTTCATCCGCCTGGAGTCGGCAATCCGCGGCTGAGGCCGCGCCTCTGCGGTTAGCTGAAAATCTCTGCGCGACTGGCCAGTAGGCGTTCGCCGACCACGGCGCGGCGCCAGCCGCGCAGGCAGGGCAGGCCGGCGGGTTCCTGCCCGGGCGTGGCCTCGGGGCCGACGGCGGCGCGGGCCAAGACGCGCAGTTCGCGCTGCGTGGCCAATAGCTCCGGTGCCAGTTGGTATGCGGCGCCGACCGTTTTCAGGGTGTTGCTCAGTCGGGCGGCCATGGCCTTTTCGGTGGCAGAAGGCCGCGTGTCCAGACGCTGCACCAGTCCATCGATAGCCGCCGCTTCGCCCACCGCCAACGCCGCCATGATTTCATCGCCCAACTTGTCGAGCGTGCGCTCTTGCAGCAACTGCAATGCCCGTAATGCGTCCAGATTCGCGGGCGCACGGCGACCGATTTCACGCAGGAGGTCGTCTGCAAGCACCCAGCTGCGTGGCAGATTGCGCCGCAGCGCCCGGCTTTCGCGCCAGGCAGCCAGTGCCTGCAGTCGGGCTTGCTCACGGGGCGGGCAAGCTTCGATGCCCTTCAGTCGCTGCCAAGCCGTGGCCGGGTCGACGGTATACAGCCGTGGGTCGGCAAGGGCCGCCGTCTCTTCGGCCAGCCAGCCGAGCCGTCCGAGTTCGCCAAGGCGGGCGAGCAGGCGGCCAGCCAGCGGCAGCAGATAACGCACATCGTCGGCAGCGTAGGTGGATTGCGCCAAGCTCAGGGGGCGACGCAACCAGTCGGTGCGGGCCTGACCTTTTTCGAGCGCCACGCCCAGTTCCTTGAACACTAGCTCGCCATAGCCCACTTGGGGTGCGTGGCCGGCGAGCGCCGCCGCCACTTGGGTGTCGAGTACGGGAGCCAACGGCTGGCCGGTGAGCGGGAGCAGCACTTCGAGGTCCTGCCGTGCCGCATGCAGCACTTTGGTTCGGCCAGGATCGGCGAGGCAGGCCATCAGGGGCTGCAGATCGAGACCGGCCAGCGGGTCGACCAGCGCGGGGGTGCCGCCGTCACACAGCTGCAATAGGGCCAGTTCAGCCAGATAGGTGCGTTCGCGCATGAACTCGGTGTCCAGCGCCAGACGCGGTGCCCGCAGCAGACTGCCTACCAGGGTGGCGAGGCTGTCGGCATCGCGAATGAAGGGGGCAACCGGGGGGACGACGGCAGCGACAGGGTCAAGAGCGGGGGCATCGATCACGGGGTGGCAGTTCCGGCAGTTACACTAGGCGCAGTATGCACTCCCTGTTCCGCCTCTTCATCGACATCCTGCTGCGCCGCAAAGGTCCGCAGGACCTGCCGTCCTCGTGGTCCTTTGGCCTGGTGGTGGTCCTGTGCGGGCTGCTGGCGAATGCGGCCTACGTCGCCATGGCGGTCCCGGATGGGCGCTGGTTGGTGCGTACGGTGGCAGATTTCGCCGCCTCCGCTGGTTTTCTGGCGCTGGTGTTGGTGCTCGGCGGCCATCCGCGCCGCTTCCAGCAAAGCTTTACCGCCTTGTGTGGTGTCGGCTTGCTGCTGACCTTGCCGGCCTATGGTTTCGTGTTGCTCGCGCAAACCGGCTGGTCGCCGCTGCAGTGGCTGCTGGACTTGTTGTTCACCATGCTGCTGGTGGCCTCGCTGTTTGTCACCGAACACATCCTGCGTCAGGCCTTGGAATGTAGTCCGTGGCGGTCGGTGCCGCTCACCTTTGCCAATCTCATGCTGTCGATCGCCGTATCGCAGTGGTTTAACCTCCCGGCAGCCGCCGCATGAGCCAAGGAAGCCCTGAGATGCACGTGCATATCCTCGGTGTTTGCGGGACTTTCATGGGAGGCATCGCGGCGCTCGCCCAGTCGGCGGGCCATCGTGTGACCGGCAGTGACCGCAATGTTTACCCGCCGATGAGTACGCAGCTGGAGGCGCTCGGGATTGGCCTGGTGGAAGGCTTTGATCCTCTGCAGCTGGAGCCACGGCCCGATGTGGTGGTCATCGGCAATGTCATGAGTCGCGGCAATCCGCTGGTGGAAGCGGTGCTGGAGCAGGGACTGAACTACGTTTCTGGTCCCGAGTGGCTTGCCGCCCACGTGCTGCAGAACCGCTGGGTCATTGCCGTGGCAGGTACGCATGGGAAGACCACCACCACCAGCATGGTGGCGTGGATCCTTGAGCACGCCGGCTTGCAGCCGGGGTTTTTGGTGGGCGGCATTCCGGCTAATTTCGGGGTGAGCGCGCGTCTGGGCATGGGCCGACACTTCGTGGTGGAGGCGGATGAATACGACACGGCGTTTTTCGACAAACGCGCCAAATTTGTGCATTACCGTCCGCGCACCGTCATTCTCAACAACCTTGAATATGACCATGCGGACATCTATCCGGATGTCGCAGCGATTGAGCGGCAGTTCCACCATTTGGTGCGTACCGTGCCAGGCCATGGACTGTTGGTGGTAAATCGCGGGGCGCCACATCTGGCGCGGGTCTTAGCGATGGGCGCATGGACGCCGATCATGGGCTTTGGCACCGCACCGACCCTCGCGCAAGACTGGTGGGTACGGCCCGTGACTCCGGAGTGGTCATCCTTCGATGTGCTGGAGGGGGAGTCGTTGCGCGGAACAGTGCATTGGCCGCTGGAGACGGCCCTCATGGGTGCCCACAATGCGGAAAACGCGTTGGCGGCATTGCTGGCAGCGCAGCATGCGGGCGTGCCACTGGCCGCTGGTATGGCCGCGCTCGGGGCCTTTCGTGGTGTGAAGCGACGTATGGAGGTGCGTGGCACGGTCCGCGGCGTGACTGTCTACGACGATTTTGCGCATCACCCGACGGCGATTGCCACGACCTTAGACGGACTGCGCCAGCGAGCGGGGCGTGCACGTATCTTGGCCGTGTTGGAGCCACGCTCCAATACCATGCGGCTCGGCATTCATCGTGATCAGTTGGCTGCATCGCTGGCCCTTGCCGACGCGGTATTCCTGTACCAGCCGCCGGGTCTGGATTGGGATTTAGCGCCGGTCTGCGCTGCACTAGGGGGTCGTGGCCACTTGTCGCTGGAGGTGGGCGCTTTAGCCGAGCTGATCGCAGCGCGGGCACAGGCCGGCGATCACGTGCTGGTGATGAGTAATGGTGGCTTTGGTGGTTTGCATGGTCGGCTGCTGCAGGCCTTGGCTGCAACCGCGCAGCCAGCGGCTGCCGCCGACGGCGTGGGCTTGCCGTGAACAGTCGTGTTCTACCGTTGTTTCCGCTGGGAAGCCTGGTGTTTCCTGGTGGTCCGTTGCCGCTGCGTATTTTCGAGGCGCGCTACGTGGACATGATCAAACGCTGCATGAAAGACGACACCGGCTTTGGTGTGGTGTTGCTCGCGCGTGGCAGTGAGGTGGGTAAGACGGCGGCGGCAGCAACCATGGGTGTGGGCACCGAGGTGCGCGTTATCGACTTTGACCGTTTACCCGACGGCCTGCTCGGTATTACTGCCCGCGGCCAGGAACGTTTTCGGATCCTGCGTGCCTGGCGGGAGGCAGATGGCCTGAATATGGGCGAGGTGGAGGACTTGCCACCGCTGCCGCGGGTGCGGGTGCCACTGGAGTACGCGTTGCTCGCCGATATTCTCGAGCGGCTGATGCCCGAGCTCGGCGCTGAGTATGCCGCTCTCCCCGCCGACTACCAAGATGCTGGTTGGGTGGGTGCACGGCTCGCTGAGGTCTTGTCGATGGAGCCATTCGAACGTCAGGCGTTACTAGAGGTGGATGACCCGGTGGCGCGACTGGCGCAACTGATGCCCTTGGTGCGCGGCGCTAACTAGCCGTGGACTAGAACCGTGCGCGCAGCGCGTTGAAGCGCCGGCGGAATACCCAGACCATCAGGATCAACGCTGTCGTCCATGCCAAGACCAGCCAGCCGGTAAACCCGTCGATGGGGCTGATGAGCGCGGCGTGTGTTGCGCTGGGGTTCAGTTGGGTCGCGCCGACGGTCAGTTTCATCACCCAGACCCACCCGGCGTGCAAGCCAATACTGAGCGCGATACTGCCGGTCCACAAACGCGCCAGCGCCAGCAAGCTACCCACGGCCGTCAGGGCCAGCAAGCTGTCGAGCATGGTCAGTGGCGCGGCAAAATGCCGCAAGGACAGCGCCAGCAGGTCGATGCCGCTACCAGCATGGACTTCCGCCGCCGGAATTTTGGCGCGCGCCAGGAAGTGCAGACTGGCGTAGAGCAGGGAGGTCAGCAGCACGGCCACGGTAGCCGGCAGCTCGCGACGAACCGCCCCTAGCAGCAGGCCGCGAAAGAAGGTTTCCTCGAGAAAGCCGACGGCCAGTCCGGTGAGGGCGCCGCTGCAGAGCAGCTGCAGCAGTCGGGCGCTGTCCAGGCCCGCTTCTGGGAGACGCAGCGCTAAGCCCAGCACCAGGGTGGCCACCGGCAGCATGGTGAGCAGCCCGAGCGCTAGACCCAAGACGAGTTGGCGCAGGAAGCGTGGGCGCGGCAGCCCATAACCCCAAGCGGCCTTGCCGCGCAGGCGCAGACGCCACACCACCAGCGCCACGCCTCCCACCATCGTCAGTTGCCACAGGCGGCTGGCGAGCTTGTTGAACGGCACCTCGGGCAGCAGTGGGTGGACGGCGAGGTAGAGCGGCCCGGTGAGCAGGGCGGCCAGTACCAAAGTACCGAGGATGGTGCATAGAAACGCAGAAAAAGAACGCATGCTGCTGAAGGTAAGCGTTTTGCGGCAAACACGCCACTTTTGCGCATGGCGTTCGCCTGCCACCGCCGTAGTCTCACTGCAGTCTCATCACAGTGTCTAAGAGGTCCAGCGATGACAATGGTATTTTCGGTTCCCATGACCGACTCGCGGGGCGGCCAGTCCGATGGCCCGTCCGGTGGTGGCGCAGCGGCGATTCTCGAGTCGCTGGTCGCCGGGCATCATCCTTTCAGCGCTCAGCCATTGCCGGCCGAGCATCTTTGCCGTGAGCCCGCGGTGAATGCGGCGCTGTGGTGCGCGCTGAGCGCGCTGGATGCGGTGGCCTTGCGTCAGGAACGGCGGGCGCGGCTACCTGAGAAGGTGGGCAAGCCTTGGGATGCCAGGCAAGACGCAGAGCTGCTGCGGGCCTTTGACGGCGGTGAACCGCTGACCCTCATCGCGGCACGGCTGCAGCGCACGCGGGCGGGCGTGCGGGCGCGGCTGGAGCGGCAGGGCCGCAAAGTGCCACGCGGCACGCCGTGAAGGCGGCGTCAGCCCAGCTGGCTGAGCGCAAATTCCCAGTTCAGTAGCCGGTCAATGACGGCCGCCGCATAGTCCGCACGACGATTCTGGTAATCCAAGTAGTAGGCATGCTCCCAGACATCTAACGTGAGTAGCGGCTTGAGGCCTTGCGTGAGCGGGGTCTCCGCATTGGGGGTCCGGATAACGCGTAGCTGGTCGCCGTCAGCCACCAGCCACACCCAGCCGCTACCGAACTGCGCGGTGGCCGCGGCGAGCAGTGCCTTGCGGCAGGCATCGACACTGCCAAAGGCACTGTCGAGTCGCGTCTTCAACGCCAGTGGCGGTGTGCCGCCGCCGTCAGGACGCAGGCTGTTCCAGTAAAAGCTGTGGTTCCACACCTGTGCGGCGGCGTTGAAGAGGGCCGCTTGCGCCGGGTCACTCGTCGTGGTGCGAATCACCGTCTCCAGCGGTTGCGCCGCCATGGCGGTTCCAGCAGTCAGACGGTTCACGGTGTCGACATAGCCCTGATGGTGCTTGTGGTAGTGGAAGCCAACGGTTTGGGCAGAGATGACCGGCGCCAGAGCCGTGTCGGCATAGGGTAGGGGTGGCAAGGCGAAGGGGCCGACGGCGGGCGTGCCGGCCACCGGCGTTGCGGTCGCCGTGGTGGTGGCCGTGGCGGGCTGCGCCTGTGCCGGTGGGCTTAACAGCCCCGCGGTGAGGGTGCCGGCCAAGGTCGTGGCCAGCGTCGTGGCCAGGCTGAGGAATTCGCGACGGTTACTCATGCAACACTCCTTAGCAGCGGCGAAACGCAGCGTGGGCTGCGCGGAAGGTAGCCTCCATCGTGCTCTCATCATGGACCGCGGAGATGAACCCCGCCTCATACGCCGAAGGGGCGAGGTACACGCCCTCATCCAGCATGGCATGGAAAAAATGGCGGAAGCGCGTGACATCACAGCGCTGCACATCAGCGAACGAAGTAATGCTGGTTTGGTCGGTGAAGTACAGGCCGAACATCCCGGGGACTTGCGTGGTCACAAAGGGAATACCGGCAGCGCGAGCTGCGGTTTCAAGGCCAGCGCACAACTGTGCGGTCAAGGCCGCCAGACGTTCATGGAACCCAGGCACACTCAGACCGGCCAGGGTGGCCAAGCCGGCTGCCATGGCCACGGGGTTGCCGCTTAACGTGCCGGCCTGGTAGACCGGACCCAACGGCGACAGCCATTCCATGATCTCGCGCCGGCCGCCAAAAGCCCCCACGGGCATGCCGCCGCCAATGATCTTGCCAAGTGTGGTCAAGTCCGGGCGGACACCGAAGTATTGCTGTGCGCCGCCGCGAGCCACACGAAAACCGGTCATCACCTCGTCAAAGATAAGCACCGCACCGTGTCGGGTGCATTGCTCACGCAGCAACTCCAGGAAACCCGGCGCAGGCAGCACACAATTCATGTTGCCGGCTACCGGCTCCACGATCACGGCGGCGAGGGTGGCGCCGTCGGTGGCGAACAGTTCGCGCACCGCCGCCAGATCGTTATAGGGGAGCGTTAACGTGTGTTTCGCCAGATCCGCAGGGACGCCCGGTGAGGTGGGTACGCCCAGGGTCAATGCGCCAGAACCTGCTTTGACCAGTAATGAATCGGAGTGGCCGTGGTAGCAGCCTTCAAATTTCAGGATCCGGTCGCGGCCGGTAAAGCCACGGGCCAGGCGCAGCGCACTCATGGTGGCTTCGGTGCCGCTGGAGCAAAAGCGCACCAGATCCATGGAAGGGACGCATTCGATCACTGCACGTGCGAGCGTGGTTTCGGCAGCGGTGGGCGCGCCAAAAGACAGTCCGTTGGCTGCCGTCTCTTGGACGGCGCGAATGACGGCGGTGTCGGCGTGACCCAGAATCATCGGTCCCCAAGAGCCGACATAGTCGACATAGCGGTCGCCGTCTTCGCTCCACACATAGGGGCCACGGGCCTTGGCAAAAAACAGCGGGTGACCGCCTACGCTGCGAAAGGCGCGCACCGGCGAATTGACGCCGCCGGGGATGACGGCGGCGGCGGCGGCGAACAGAGCGGAGGAGCGGGCGCGGACGTGTAGAGGGTCGGTCATGAAGGCATCCGGTACGGCAGAACAGGCCCATAGTGTAGTACCCTCTGCACGCCATGAAGACTTGGATCTGCCTCATTTGCGGTTGGCGCTACGACGAAGCGGCCGGCTCCCCCGAACACGGCATCGCACCCGGCACGCGCTGGGAGGATGTTCCTGCCGATTGGATGTGCCCTGATTGCGGCGCCATCAAGGCCGATTTCGATCTGGCCGAGTGCTAGAGCGCCGCGCGCCGCGCCTTTAACCTTCGTTGGTGCCAATGGGTGGGCTCACTCCACCCATTCCACGCCCGACTCCAACGTGCCATCCGCCTGTAGTTCGAGCCATCGCCAGGCCGGGCCGCGGGTGTCTACGGCAAACTCGGCGCTGCCCGGCAGGAACTGCACGGTGGTGGAGGGCGTGCCGAGCAGCCGGACGGCGGCTGGGCCATTGCCACCGGTGGTGTGGCTGGGTGACGGCCGCGCGCCGTCGAAAGCCTGATGCACGTGACCCCAGAGCACGGCGCGTACCTGTGGGTAGCGGTCTACCAACTGCCAGAAGGCCGCGGCATCGGTGAGGCCCAACGCATCAATCCAGGCGCTGCCGACCGGTACGGGGTGATGGTGCATGACGATGAGCGTGTAAGGCCGCGCCTGCTGCTGTAGTTGGGCTTCCAGTGACTGCAGACCGGCCGTGCCGAGCGTCCCCTCTGCCCGGTCAGGCACATGGGTCGACAGGAACAGCACTTGCCACGCGCCATAAAATGCTGCGCTGCCCAGTTGGAAGGGGACTTGTGCCAGACAGGTGGCGAGTGCCACGGGGTCGTCATGATTGCCGGGCAGTGCATGCACGGGCACGGGTGAGTGGCCGAACACGGTCACGAGGTGTCGATAGCCGTCGGGTTCATCGTGAACCAGATCGCCGGTGAGCAAGATGGCATCTGGAGCCGCATAGCGGCCGGCATGGCTCACCGCCGAGAGCAGCGAGGGCAGCGTTGGCTGCCCTCGCATCGCACCGCTGGCATCGGCGTAGAGGTGCGAGTCCGTGAACTGATGGAGACGTATGCGGCGCATACGCTCCATCGTAGCCGAACAGCAGCAGGCTGTGGCCTCAGTAGCGGTAGGTGTCGGCCTTGTACGGGCCGTCCTTGCTCACGCCGATGTAGGCCGCCTGTTCATCCGTCAGTTCGGTGAGCATGGCGCCGACTTTCTTCAGATGCAGTCGGGCCACCTTCTCGTCCAGGTGCTTGGGGAGCACATAGACCTTGCCCACTTCGTACTGGTCTTTCTTGGTGAACAGTTCCACCTGGGCAATGGTCTGGTTGGCGAAGCTCGACGACATGACGAAGCTGGGGTGCCCCGTGGCGCAGCCGAGATTCACGAGCCGGCCTTTGGCCAGCAGGGTGATTTTCTTGCCGTCCGGGAATTTGATGTGATCCACCTGCGGCTTGATCTCGTCCCACTCGAACTGCTCGAGGGCCACCACGTCGATTTCGTTATCGAAGTGGCCAATGTTGCAGACGATGGCCTCGTCCTTCATCGCCAGCATGTGCTCGAGGCGGATGACGCTCTTGTTACCGGTAGCAGACACGAAGATATCCGCCTTGTCAGCGGCATACTCCATGGTGACCACCTTGTAGCCTTCCATCGCTGCCTGCAGAGCGTTGATGGGGTCGACTTCCGTAACCCATACCTGCGCCGACAGTGCACGCAGCGCCTGGGCGGAGCCTTTGCCCACGTCACCGTAACCGGCCACCACGGCGACCTTGCCGGCAATCATCACGTCGGTAGCGCGCTTGATGGAATCTACCAGCGACTCGCGGCAACCGTAGAGGTTGTCGAATTTGCTCTTGGTCACCGAGTCATTGACATTGATGGCGCGGAACATCAGCGTGCCTGCGGCGCTCATCTCATTGAGCCGATGCACGCCGGTGGTGGTCTCTTCAGTGACGCCGAGGATTTGTGCTGACTTGCGTGAATACCAGCTGCCGTCCACAGCCAGCTTGGCCTTGATGGCGGCGAACAGGCAGGTTTCCTCTTCGCTGCCAGGGTTGGCAAGTAAAGACCGGTCCTGCTCGGCGCGCTTGCCAAGATGCATCAACAAAGTGGCGTCACCGCCATCATCGAGGATCATATTCGGGCCTTCGCCCTCGGCACCCTTGGCGCCGAACTCAAAAATACGGTGGGTATAGTCCCAGTAGTCCGCCAGCGTCTCGCCCTTGTAGGCGAACACGGGGGTGCCCGTGGCGGCCAGCGCGGCGGCCGCGTGATCTTGGGTAGAGAAGATGTTGCAGGAGGCCCAGCGCACTTCGGCACCCAGCGCCTGTAAGGTTTCGACGAGCACGGCAGTCTGGATGGTCATGTGGAGCGAGCCGGTGACGCGTGCGCCCTTGAGCGGCTGCACCTTGGCGTACTCAGCACGGATGGCCATGAGGCCGGGCATTTCAGTTTCGGCAATGCGGATCTCCTTGCGGCCCCAGGCGGCCAGGGAGAGATCGGCAATGGCATGGTCGTCCGTCGTGCGGAGGATGGCGTTCATCAGAAGGTCCTTGTGGAGAGTCTGGTGAGCGCCGTTCGACACCGAGCCTGGGGATTCTTGACAGAACCCTGCAGCGCTCCTCGGTGTGCCGATTATCCTCTAGGCGGAGGTGCCAGGCAAGTCAGCGGAGCGATTTTGCCGCCGCCTTGAGTAGCTTGGCCCGGTCCGTACGCTCCCAGGTGAATTCCCGCTCGGTGCGGCCAAAATGGCCGTAAGCCGCGGTTTTGCGGTAGATGGGGCGCGCCAAATCGAGCATTTCGCGCAGACCGTAGGGGGTCAGGTCGAAGTGCTTGCGGACCAGTTTAGTGAGCTGCTCACGCGACAGTTTTGACGTGCCGAAACTCTCCACCATCACTGAAGTGGGCTCAGCGACGCCG
This sequence comes from Gammaproteobacteria bacterium, assembly GCA_947469285.1. Taxonomy (GTDB): domain Bacteria; phylum Pseudomonadota; class Gammaproteobacteria; order Steroidobacterales; family Steroidobacteraceae; genus CAIOHZ01. The sequence continues at coordinate 51,935 of CANIOW010000019.1, read as the reverse complement.
ATGGCATAGGACACCTGCACTTCGCAGCGCTTGGCCAGACCAGCGGCCACGAGGTTCTTGGCCACGTAGCGCGCGGCATAGGCGGCGCTGCGGTCGACTTTGGAGGGGTCCTTGCCGGAGAAGGCGCCACCGCCGTGGCGGGCGAAGCCGCCGTAGGTGTCGACGATGATCTTGCGGCCGGTGAGCCCGCAGTCGCCGACCGGACCACCGACCACGAACTTACCGGTAGGGTTGATGTGGAATTTGGTTTTCGGTGACAGCAGGTTGGCGGGGAGCACCGGCTTGATGATTTCTTCCATCACGGCTTCGCGCAAGGTCCTGGTGGAGACATCCGGCGAGTGCTGCGTGGACAGGACCACGGCCTCAATCGCCACCGGGCGGTCGTTTTCGTAGCGGAAGGTCACCTGACTCTTGGCGTCCGGGCGCAACCACGGCAACTTGCCGGCTTTGCGCACCTGGGCCTGGCGCTGCACCAGACGATGCGCGTAGGTGATCGGTGCGGGCATGAGCACGTCGGTTTCGTCCGTGGCATAGCCGAACATCAGGCCCTGATCGCCAGCGCCTTGCTTGCGTGGGTCCTTACGGTCCACACCCTGGGCGATGTCTGGCGACTGTTTGCCAATGATGTTGATGACGGCGCAACTGGCGCCGTCAAAGCCCATCTCGGAGCTGTTGTAACCAATATCGAGGATGGTGCCGCGCACCAAGGCTTCCAGGTCCACCCAGGCCGTGGTGGTGACTTCGCCGGCGACGATGGCGCAGCCGGTTTTCACCAGGGTTTCCACTGCAACGCGGGCACTCGGGTCCGCGGCGAGGATGGCGTCCAGTACGGTGTCGGAGATTTGGTCGGCAATCTTGTCCGGATGGCCTTCCGCAACGGATTCCGAGGTAAAAAGATACTGGCCTGCACTCATGGTCGGATCCTGGGGCTGGGGCTGGGGCTGGGGTTGCGGCGCGCGGCGCCCTCGCGGGCGGTTTCAGCGGCGCAGTATAGCGGAAGCGCTCGGTCGTGGAATCGGCTGCTGCTGGGTGCAGGGCGTTTGCGGCCAGTGCCGGCATTGGGCGACAATAGGCGGTCCACCGGGCCTGACCGGCCTGCCGTCCACCGGGCGTGTTGCGCGTCTGTATTGCATCGAGTTCTTCATGTCTGATCGTCGTCGTCTCGCTAATGCTTTGCGTGTCATGGCTATGGACGCCGTCCAAGCGGCCAATTCAGGCCACCCGGGAATGCCGATGGGCATGGCGGACTTGGCGGAAGCCTTGTGGCGCGGACCGCTGAAGCACAACCCGGGGAATCCCGCCTGGGCGGACCGCGACCGGTTCGTACTGTCGAACGGCCACGGCTCCATGCTGCTTTACGGTCTATTGAACCTGACCGGCTATCCGCTGGGCATGGACCAGTTGCAGAGCTTCCGTCAGTGGGGTTCGCACTGCGCGGGACACCCGGAAAGAGAACTAAAGCTTGGCATCGAGACCACCACCGGGCCGCTCGGTCAGGGGCTTGGCAATGCCGTGGGCATGGCGCTAGGCGAAAAAATTCTGGCCGCGCATTTCAATCGTCCGGGGCATGATCTGGTGAACCACCGGACCTTCGTGTTCGTCGGCGACGGTTGTCTGATGGAGGGTATCTCGCACGAAGTCTGTGCGCTGGCGGGTACCTTGCAGTTGTCAAAACTGGTGGTGTTTTACGACGATAACGGCATTTCGATCGACGGCGAGGTGCATGGCTGGTTCACCGACGACACGCCAGCACGCTTTGAGGCTTATGGCTGGAATGTTATTCGCAACCTCGACGGGCACGATGCTGCGGCCGTGGATGCGGCGCTGAAGGCAGCGCTGCAGCAAGGTGCAGTGGCGGGCGGCAAGCCCACGCTTCTGTGCTGCAAGACCATCATTGGTTGGGGGTCACCCAACAAGCAAGGCACGGAAGCGGTGCATGGCGCCGCTCTTGGCGCGGCAGAGGTGGCTGCGGTACGCCAGCAGTTGGGCTGGTCCGAGCCACCTTTTGAAATTCCGGCAGACGTGCGCGCTGCCTGGGATGCGCGTGAGCGTGGTGCGGCGGCTGAAGCTGCCTGGAATACGCGTTTCGCCGCTTATGCACAGGCTTTTCCGGCGCTGGCTGAGCAGTTCACCCGTCGTCTGCTGGGCGAGTTGCCTGCCGGCTTCGCTGAGCAGGCCGCGGCCACTATCGCCGCGGTGCAAGCAGCGGGTGGCGCGCAGGCAACGCGGCAGTCTTCGCAGGCGGCGCTCTCGTATTTCACCGGATTACTGCCCGAGTTGCTCGGCGGTTCGGCCGACCTCACGGGTAGCAACAACACCAACCGCAAGGGTTACCGGTCGATCACCGCGCAGGACTTCAGTGGCGACTACCTGCACTACGGCGTGCGTGAATTTGGCATGACGGCGATCATGAATGGCTTGTCGTTGCATGGCGGGTTCGTGCCGTTTGGAGGCACCTTCTTGGTGTTCTCCGACTACGCACGCAATGCGGTACGCATGAGTGCGTTGATGGGCGTGCCGGTCATTAATGTCTACACGCATGACAGCATTGGCCTGGGTGAAGATGGCCCCACGCATCAGCCGGTGGAACATACCGCTTCACTCCGCCTGATTCCGAACCATCATGTGTGGCGTCCCTGTGATGCGGCTGAAACGCATGTGGCGTGGCTGGCGGCGGCGACGCGGCGTACCGGTCCGACGTCGCTTATCCTCACCCGTCAGGCGTTGCCCGGTCAGCCGCGTGATAGCGCGCAGGTGGCAGCGATGGCTCGCGGCGGTTACGTGCTTAAAGACGCGGCAGACGCCTGCGCTATCCTGATTGCCACGGGTTCCGAGGTGGCTTTGGCCGTCGAGGCGCAGACGCTGCTGGCAGCACGCGGCGTCGCCGTTCGCGTGGTCTCCATGCCGTGCACCCAGGTATTTGAAGCGCAGTCGGCAGTCTGGCGCGCCGCGGTCTTGCCGGAAGGTCTACCGCGAGTGGCGGTAGAAGCTGGTGTGACCGAGGGCTGGTACCGGTACGTGGGTCTCGAGGGTGCGGTGGTCGGGCTCGATCGCTTTGGCGCCTCTGCCCCGGCCAAGGTACTGTTCGAACAGTTTGGCTTCACACCTGCCAAGGTGGCGGAAGTAGTGGAAGGGGTGCTCGCGCGTCGCTAAGGCGCGTTCGGGTCATACGTTTTGTGAATTCATCCGTTGGGGAGAGAGATCATGGCTGTCAAGGTAGGCATCAACGGCTACGGCCGCATCGGGCGCAATATCCTGCGAGCGTTGTACGAGTCAGGGCGCACAGGTGAAATTCAGATCGTCGGTATCAACGATTTGGGTGATGCCAATACCAACGCTCATCTCACCCGTTTCGATACCGCACACGGGCGCTTTCCCGGTGAAGTAGCGGTGGATGGCGACAGCATGGTGGTCAACGGCGACCGCATTCGCGTGCTTAAAAGCCGTGATCCAGGCGCCTTGCCCTGGGGCGAGCTCGGCGCGGAAGTGGTCCTTGAATGCACCGGGTTGTTTACCACCAAAGAGAAGGCCGCGGCGCATCTCCGGGGTGGCGCAAAGAAAGTCGTTATTTCGGCGCCGGGCGGCAAGGATGTGGATGCTACCGTGGTGTATGGCGTGAATCACCAGGTGTTGCGCAGTGACATGACCGTCATCTCAAATGCCTCCTGCACCACCAACTGCCTCGCGCCGCTGGCCAAGGTATTGCACGATGGCATTGGTCTGGTGCACGGCATCATGACCACCATCCACGCCTACACCAACGACCAAGTGCTCACCGACGTTTATCACGAAGATCTGCGGCGCGCGCGTTCGGCCACTATGTCGATGATCCCCACCAAAACGGGCGCGGCGGCGGCGGTGGGTCTGGTGCTGCCCGAACTGAACGGCAAGCTGGACGGTTTCGCGATCCGGGTGCCCACCATCAACGTCTCGCTCGTCGATCTGTCCTTCGTGGCGGCGCGGGCCACTTCGGTTGAGGAGATCAACGCCCTGGTGAAGGCGGCAGCCGTTGGGCCGCTCAAAGGTGTGTTGGCCTATAACGATGGTCCGCTGGTGTCGGTGGATTTCAATCACAACCCCGCCTCATCGACGTACGACTCGACGCTGACCAAGGTCATCGACGGCACGCTGGTGAAGGTTTGCTCGTGGTATGACAACGAGTGGGGTTTCTCCAACCGCATGCTCGACACGACGCTGGCTTGGGTTAACGCGAAGTAAGGACGCACCACACCATGCAGCGAGTCATCCGCATGACGGATCTGGATTTGCGCGGCAAGCGCGTCCTGATCCGCGAAGACCTGAACGTTCCGGTGCACGACGGTGTGGTCACTAGCGATGCGCGTATCCGCGCGGTGTTGCCGACTTTGCGTCAGGCGCTGGCGGCTGGCGCGCGCGTGATGATCCTCTCGCATCTGGGGCGCCCTGAAGAAGGCGTCCCGGCGGCGGAGTTTTCGCTGGCACCGGTGGCGGAGCGCCTCTCCGAACTGCTCGGGCGCAAGGTGCCGCTGGTAGCCAACTGGCTCGATGGCGTGGAAGTGGCCCCCGGTGAAGCGGTACTGTGCGAGAACGTGCGCTTCAACCAAGGCGAAAAGCGCGACAACGAAGCGCTCTCGCGCCGCATGGCAGCACTCTGCGATGTTTATGTGATGGACGCCTTCGGCACCGCGCACCGCGCGGAGGCCAGCACCCATGGCGTGGCCCGCTATGCGCCGGTGGCTTGCGCCGGCCCATTGCTGGTGAACGAATTGGTGGCGCTGGAATTGGCACTGGAAAAACCTGCGCGGCCGTTGGTGGCGATTGTTGCGGGTTCCAAAGTGTCCACCAAGCTCACGGTGCTGGAGTCGCTGCTGGCGAAGGTGGATAAGCTCATTGTGGGCGGTGGAATCGCCAACACGTTTCTGGCGGCCGCTGGCTTGCCGGTCGGCAAAAGCCTGCATGAAGCCGAGATGCTGGATATCGCGCGTAAGTTGTCGGCGGACGCCAAGGCGCGTGGTGCGGATATTCCGTTACCGACCGATGTGGTAGTGGCCAAGGCGTTTTCTGCCAAGGCGGAAGCGGACGTCAAGCCCGTCGCTGCGGTGCAGGCGGACGACCTGATTCTCGACATTGGCCCGGACACTGCAGACCGCCTGGCCAAGATTCTGGAGACTGCCGGCACCATCATTTGGAATGGACCGGTGGGCGTGTTCGAATTTGATCAGTTCGGCGAAGGCACCCGCGTGCTGGCGCAGGCCATTGCTCGCTCCAAAGCATTTTCGTTGGCCGGTGGTGGCGACACGCTGGCGGCCATCGAAAAATATGGCGTGGAGGAGGGCATCTCCTATATCTCTACCGGCGGCGGCGCGTTTCTTGAATTTGTCGAGGGCAAAATCTTGCCGGCAGTGGACTTATTGCAGCGGCGGGCGGCTGGTGAATTGTTCGCGTAAAGCGTAAATTAACGGCCTGACAACGTTGGACAATTGTTGGGATATACGCATGAGTAGACCACCGCAGAGACGCACTAAGATTGTGGCCACACTCGGACCGGCCACCGACGATATCGCCACCCTCACCGCCATGATCGTCGCGGGCGTAGACGTGGTTCGGGTAAATTTTTCCCACGGCAGTTCCGAAGAACACACGGAGCGCGTAAACCGCGTGCGGCAGGTGGCCAGTCAGGTGGGGCGGAATGTCGCCATTTTGGGCGATCTCGGTGGCCCCAAGATCCGTATTGAGCGCTTTGCCGAGGGCAAGGTGTATCTGGACGCCGGTCAGGACTTTGCCTTGGATCCGGCCTATGACCCGGAGGCGGGTACTGCCAAGATCGTTGGCGTGGCCTACCACGACTTGCCGCGCGATGTCCGCGCTGGCGACGTGCTACTGCTGAACGACGGCCTGATTGTCCTTGAAGTAACCTCAATCCGCGACACACGCATACACACGCGCGTGGTCGAGGGTGGTGAGCTGTCTGACCGCAAGGGGCTGAACCGTAAGGGTGGCGGCTTGTCGGCCGGCGCACTGACCGCCAAGGACCGTGCTGATATCCGCATTGCGGCCCAGCTAGGAGTCGACTATCTGGCCGTGTCGTTTCCAAAGAATGCGCTCGATATGCATGAAGCCCGCACTTTGCTGCGGGCTGCTGGTGGGGCTGGTTTGCTGGTGTCTAAGATCGAGCGCGCCGAGGCGCTCGACCATCTTGCCGAGATCATCAAGGCCAGCGATGCGGTAATGGTGGCGCGCGGTGATCTGGGTGTGGAGGTGGGCTACGCCGAACTGACCGGTTTGCAAAAGCGCATTATCGGCGAAGCCCTCGACCAAGACCGTGCCGTGATCACCGCTACCCAGATGATGGAAAGCATGATTTACCATCCGGTACCTACCCGCGCCGAGGTGTCCGACGTTGCTAATGCCGTCATGGATGGCACCGACGCGGTGATGCTGTCGGCTGAAACGGCGGTTGGAAAATATCCGGTCAAGACCGTGATGGAGATGGTGAATATCATTCAGGGTGCGGAGAAATGGCAGGTGGGCTACGCCCGTAACCGCCAGCGCGAAGACGGCATGTTCGAGCGTACTGATGAAGCGATTGCGCGTTCGGTGATGTACGCCGCCAACCACATGCCAATACGCTGCATTATTGCCCTGACCGAATCGGGCAGCACCACACTGTGGATGTCGCGTATCCGCTCAGATATTCCCATCTACGCCTTTACTCGCCATGAAGCGACGCGTCGTCGAGTTGCGCTGTACCGTGGTGTTCAGCCGGTAGCCTTCGATGTCGTAGAAACGGAGCCGGCGCTGCTGTACAGCGTTATTTTTCACCTCTTGCTCGATCTGGGTCTTGCTGATGAAGGTGACCGCATTCTCCTGACCAAAGGCGAGTTGTCCGGCGTGGCCGGAGGCACTAACTCGATGAAGATTCTCGAGGTCCGTCGATAAATACTGAGCCATCCGGCGCGCTGCGCCGGGTCTTATAACTTCAGCTGAGTGCGCTATGACTGTGCAACGTTTTGACGGTACAACTCATTATATTGCCACCGACGAACTGCGCCTTGCAGTAAACGCAGCTGTGCAATTGCAGCGCCCGTTGCTGATTAAGGGTGAGCCAGGCACGGGCAAGACGCAGCTGGCGGTGGAGGTGGCGCAAGGCCTCGGTCGCCCGTTGCTGGAATGGCACGTGAAGAGCACTACCAAGGCCCAGCAGGGCTTGTACGAATATGATGCCGTGTCACGCCTTCGCGATTCGCAGTTGGGCGATGAACGAGTAGGCGAGGTGGGTAATTACATTCTCAAGGGCCCGCTGTGGGAGGCGTTTGATAGCGAAGTGCCGCCGGTCTTGTTGATTGACGAAATCGACAAGGCGGACATCGAGTTCCCCAATGACCTGCTGCGTGAACTGGACCGGATGGAGTTCTACGTCTACGAGACCCGTCAGCTGGTCAAAGCGCGTCACCGGCCGCTGATCATCATTACCAGCAACAATGAAAAAGAGCTGCCGGATGCCTTTCTGCGCCGCTGTTTTTTCCACTACATTCGCTTTCCCGATGCGGCCACCATGGAACGCATCGTGGCGGTGCACTACCCGGGCCTGAAGCAGGAACTGTTGCGCGAGGCTCTGGAGGGTTTCTTCCGCGTGCGGGAGACGCCAGGTTTGAAAAAGAAACCGTCCACTTCCGAGCTGCTCGACTGGTTGAAGCTGCTGCTGGCGGAGGATATTCCGGTGGAGGCGCTGCGTGCACAGGAGGGCAAGAAAGCGCTGCCTCCGCTGTACGGCGCTTTGTTGAAGAACGAACAGGACGTCCATCTGTTCGAGCGGCTGGTGTTCCTAGACCGTAGCGTTCGCCGCTGAGGCTGGCCTTAAGTGCTCACCGGGTTTTTTTTCACCCTGCGCGCAGCGGGCGTGCCCGTGGCGCCGAATGAATGGCTGCAGTTACTCGGCGCACTGCGCGCCGGAGTGGCGGACACCTCGGTGGAGTCTTTCCATGCGCTGGCGCGGACGGTATTGGTCAAGGACGAACGTTACTACGACCGCTATGACCGGGCCTTCGGGGCCTACTTCAAGGGCGTGGAGGATTTGTTTGCCGACCTCGATCTGTCACGCATCCCGGCGGAATGGTTGGCTCGTCAGGCTGAGCTGCGACTGACGGACGAGGAGCGAGCAGCGATCGAGAAGCTCGGTGGCTTCGAGAAACTGATGGCGACACTGCGCGAGCGCTTAAATGAGCAGGACGGCCGGCATCAAGGCGGCAATAAGTGGATCGGCACCGCCGGACGCTCCCCTTTCGGTGCCTATGGCGACCATCCTGAGGGCGTGCGCATCGGTCAGGATGGTAATCGCCGCCGCAGTGCGGTGAAAGTCTGGGACCAGCGGGAGTTCCGCAATTTCGACGATCAGGTTGAGCTGGGAACCCGCAATCTGAAAGTGGCGCTACGTAAGCTGCGGAAGTTTGCCCGTACGGGTGCTGAAGATTTGCTCGACCTAGAGGGCACTATCGCTTCCACGGCGCGTAATGCCGGGCTGCTGGATATTCGGATGCAGGCCGAGCGGCACAACGCGGTGAAAGTGCTGTTATTTCTCGACGTCGGTGGTTCGATGGATGACCACGTGAAGCTGTGCGAGGAGCTGTTTAGTGCCGCACGCACAGAGTTCAAGCACCTTGAACATTATTATTTTCATAATTTCACCTACGAATCGCTGTGGAAGGACAATGGGCGTCGACATGCGCAGCGTATTCCGACGGATGAAGTGCTCCGCACTTACGGGCGGGACTACCGTGCCATTTTCCTAGGCGATGCCACCATGGGTCCTTACGAGATTGCTCATCCTGGCGGCAGTGTTGAACACTGGAACGATGAGCCGGGAGCGGTGTGGTTCCGGCGGTTGACCACGGCGTTCCCGCATTTTGTGTGGCTGAACCCCGAACCCCAGGAGCGCTGGGGTTATTCACCTTCAGTGAAATTGGTGCGGGAACTGGCGGAGGACCGCATGTTCCCGCTCACTCTGCGCGGCCTAGACGACGCCATTCGCGTGCTGCAGCGCAAGTAACACTGCAGCAGTAGCCTTTCGCTCAGCCTTTCGGCGCGGGAGCCGGCGCAGGAGCCGCTGGCGTGGTGGGTGCTGCTGCCTGCAGACGTTGCAGGTCGGTCAGTACCCGCTTGGCACCGTCTTCGGGGTCGGCATCTGGGTAGTGCACCGCTACGCGGCCTTGTGGGTCGATCAGGAAGGTTTGCCGGCTGGCATATTCAAACACCACGTAGTCGCGCAGCACGCCATAGCGCTTGGCCGTCGCTTTGGTTGAATCTGCCAGGAGGGTGAAGGGCAGACGGTGGGTTTTAGCGAACTCGGCATGCGAGGTGCTATCGTCGACGCTCACGCCGAGGATGACAGCACCGGCGCGGCGGAACGCGAAGATATCGTCACGAAAACTGCAGGCCTGCGTGGTGCAGCCAGGCGTGCCATCTTTCGGGTAAAAATACAGCACCACCCATTGGCCACGGTAGTCGGCCAGCTGGTGGGTCTTGCCATCCTGGTCCGTAAGGCTGAAGGCTGGAGCGACGGAGCCTACGGTGGGTGGGGCGGCGGCGGCGCAGGCCGTGAATGCCGTGGCGGCGAGTGTCACCAGCAGGTTCACCAACAAGCGGGCCGGGGCAAAAGAACGGGACATGGCAAACTCCTCCAACGGGCGCACAACTACGGGGTAGAACTCTATGCATGGATCGCAGACGCTGGTCGCCAAGGATACACGCCGCACCGCCATTATACTGCCTGGCGGGGGTGCGCGTTCTGCCTATCAGGTAGGGGTTTTGAAGGCTATATCCACGCAAGTACCTCCCGGAGCGCCACTGCCGTTTGGCATTGTGACCGGCACCAGCGCTGGGGGTATCTTGACGGCGCTGCTGGCCGCCCACGCTCAGGATTTTCCGGCGGGGATGGTGGCTATTGAGCGTTTCTGGCGGAATTTTCACGTCAACTTGGTGTTCGATGCCAGCCTTGGCGCCATGCTCCGCTCTGGCGCCCAGTTGCTCGGTACCCTGTTGAGCGGTGGGTCACTGGTGCCGCCGCCGCGGGCTTTTCTCGACACGTCTCCGCTGCGCCACACCTTGGAGCGGCACGTGAATCTTGCGCGTATCCGGCAGTCCCTCGATCAAGGTCATGTGCAAGGCGTGGCCATCAGCGCGTCGAGTTATAGCACCGGGCGCTCGGTCACTTTCTACGACAGTGCGGCGGAAGTGCCCGAATGGACTCGCGCTTGGCGGTGTGGGCTGCGCACGGAGTTTGGTCTGGATCATTTGCTGGCTAGCGCGGCGGTGCCGCTTATTTTTCCACCAGTCCATATCGATGGTGAGTGGTTTGGTGACGGCGCCATGCGACACACTGCGCCGCTCAGCCCGGCGCTGCGACTCGGTGCCGAGAAAATCGTGGTGATCGGCCTGCGCGACCCGGCGCTGGTCGATGCTGCTCCCACTGCGCCTATTCACCGCTTGCCGCTGCCACCTAGCTTTGGACAGCTGCTGGGCTACATGCTCGATGCGCTGTTTATGGATGGCACTCAGTCGGACCTTGAACGGTTGGGCCGATTGAATGACGCGGTCATGCACGATCCTGCGCTGTCGAGTCAGGGAGGGTTGCGCTATGTCGATGCCAAAGTGGTGTATCCGTCTGCCAGTTTGAGCGCCTTGACGACGCCGCATCTGCGCGAGATGCCGACGTCGTTGCGCGTTCTGCTCAGGACGCTCGGTGCACGGAATGTGGCAGGCCAGAAGCTCATATCATTTTTGCTGTTCGAGTCCGGCTATACCGGCGCGCTCATAGACCTCGGTTATGCCGACGGCCTCGTCGCCTTGCAGGGTGGCTTGCTCGATTAGAGAGCCTCGTCCGTTTCAAACACGGCCGTGCTGGTCGGGTCAATGCCGTCACTGTTGGCGCCATGACGTTGGTCGATATAGACCAGCTCATGCTTGCCAAGAGCGATCACGTCACCGTCGTTGAGTTCGTGGCGGCGCACCCGTTTTCCCTGAAGATAGATGCCATTGGTGCTGTTGAGGTCTTCGATCAGGCTGCCATTGGCGCTGGTAATGATCTGGCAGTGATGCCGGCTGACGAACTTCGAATCTACTGGGATTTCATTTTCCGGTGCGCGCCCTACGACTAAGCGGCCGGGAAACAGCGAAAATTCTTGGATCGGCCGTCCGTCTACCGCCAGCACCAGTTTGCCGAGTACCGGCAAGTCGGGGTCGATGAGCGGCACGTCTGCCATCGAGCCTGGTAGTGGCAAGGCCATACCCTGCAGGTTGCCCGTGGCGTTGGCGTCAATAGCGGCTTCGTCGTCCGTGGCGCCTGGGTCTTCGTCGCGGAGCGATGGCGCGTGCCCTGCCGCTCGGCGCAGCTCTCGCAGCCGGCGGATGCGGGTGGCGTAGTCTACCCAGCGCAATTCCGCGATAGCATTTTGCAACTCTGGCAGGCCAACCACGTCGCTATCGGCGGCGAAAGCGCTCATCAGTGCGGTGTCGCACAGGGTATTGATGAGGCGCGGTACGCCACCGGCATAGCGGTAGATGACTGCAAAAGTGTCTTCAAGGAAAATCTGGCGTCCTCCCGAGCCAGCGACCGCCAGCCGGTGTTCGATGTAGGCGCGGGTATCCTGCGCCGACAAGGGCGTGAGGTGGAAGCGCAGTCGAACGCGTTGCACCAGCTGTACCAGTTCGGGCGAGTCGAGTTTGTCGTTCAGTTCCGGTTGCCCAGCCAAAATAATGCGCAGGACTTTGTCCCGGGTAGTTTCGATACCCGACAGCATCCGAACTTCTTCGAGCACACGGTTCGACAGGTTCTGCGCCTCGTCAATGATGAGCAGGACCTTGTGGCCTTGCGCATATTGTTCGATCAGAAACTGGTTAAGGGTGGCGATGAGCTCAGCTTTTTTCATCTTGAACGGCGAGAAACCAAACTGTACCAGCACGGATTGGAGGAACTCGATGACGCTGATTTGTGTCTGGTTGACTTGCGCCACCACGACGTCTTTTTCAAGTTCACTCAGGAAGGTTTCGATGAGGGTGGTTTTGCCTGCGCCGATCTCGCCGGTGATGATGACGAAGCCGTCGGTAAACCAGATGGTCGATTCCATGTACGCTTTGGCGCGCGCATGGGCTTTCGACAAAAACAGAAACTGCGGGTCCGGGCTAAGCCGGAAGGGCAGGTCGTTTAATTTGAAGAGTTCGAGGTACATACCATTACCCTCAGGGACGTCGCGCTGCGCGCGAGTGCGCTCGCGGTACGCCGGACAGTGCTCGAGCTTCACGTAGCAAACGCTCACGTTGGGTGACGGTTGCCGCCACCAGTGTGCCGTGTCCCAGCTTGCGTCCCGGTCGCGGTGTTTTTCCGTAATCGTGGAAACCCAGTTGCGCTATGGAGAGAGCCTGACGGGCACTGGGCAGACGGCCGATGAAGTTCACCATGGCTGCATGCCCCAGCGTGGCCGTACTGCCCAGTGGTAGGCCGCTGATGGCGCGCACGTGGTTGGCAAACTGGCTGGTGACGGCGCCTTCGATGGTCCAGTGGCCCGAGTTATGTACGCGTGGCGCCATCTCGTTGGCCAGTAAGCGCCCGCCTTGCACGAAATACTCCACGGTGAAGGTTCCTACATAGCCGAAGTGCTCGAGGAGTGCGCCGGTGTATTTTTTTGCCTGACGCGCAAGAGCAGGTGCGTGGTGCGGTGCCCGGGTGATGGCCAGAATGCCACCGACATGCTCGTTGCAGGCCAGCGGATACCAGGCGAGGTTGCCTTTACGGTCCCGCGTGACCACTTGGGAGACTTCTTGGGAGAAGTGTACGAAACATTCGTAAATGAGCGGTACGCCGCCGAGAGCCGCCCAGGCGAGATCAAGATCCGCGGCGGTACGCAACACGAACTGGCCCTTGCCGTCATAGCCATCCCGACGGGTTTTCAACACGCCCGGCAAGCCAAGCAGGGCCACGGCGGCGTCCAGTTCGGCGCGTCGTTCCACCGGCGCGAAATCGGGTGTGGGGATTCCTAACTGGCCGAAGAGGGTTTTTTCAAGGAGCCGGTCTTGGGAGATGCGTAGTACCTTGGCGCCCGGCATGAGGCGCGCATGGCGGGCTACGCACTGTGCCGCTGCCACTGGAACGTTCTCCCAGTCGTAGGTGACGACATCGACTTGGCGCGCAAAATGCTCGAGGCGTTCCAGATCGTCAAAGGCGCCGGTCACGATAGGGCCCACCTGTGCCCCCGGGGTATCTGCCGTGCGGTCAAAGAACAGACAATTCAGTCCAAGCGGGTAGGCGGCCAGCGCTAGCATGCGGCCCAGTTGTCCAGCCCCCAAGATGCCAATTGTCAGCGGTGCGCTCATGCGTGGTTCACGCCCGGGTTACGCTTCGCGCGGGTCGGGTCGGTCCAGGACTTTCGCGGTCTGTGCCGCGCGTAGCGCGGCAAGGCGCGTGCCGATTTCCGGATACTTGTTGGCGAGAATAGCGGCTGCCAGCAAGGCGGCATTGGTGGCGCCCGCCTGGCCGATCGCCAAGGTCCCTACCGGTATGCCGGCAGGCATTTGCACCATCGACAGCAGGGAATCCATGCCATTCAGGGCTTTGGATTGCACCGGCACCCCGAGGACTGGCAGCAGCGTTTTCGCCGCCACCATGCCCGGCAGGTGCGCCGCGCCACCAGCACCAGCGATGATGACTTCTAGCCCGCGTGCCTGTGCACTGCCGGCGTAGTCGAACAGCAAATCGGGGGTGCGATGCGCCGACACGACGCGCACTTCGTGCGGAATAGCCAACGCCTCGAGGGCTTCCGCTGCGTGGCGCAGCGTCTCCCAGTCCGACGTGGAGCCCATGATGAGACCGACCAGAGCGTTCATCGATTGAATATACCACGCAGTCGCGGTTTCGCCTGTGACGCTGAACACACCGGTGCGTTAGCCAAAGTCTATCGCTGGAGGGGGAATCAGGCGTTGAAAGGCAGTTCCCGCAGGTAGCGGAACAGTGCCCGTGCAGCCGTGGGCGGGCGGCCGGCAGTGGTTTCGCGAGCAGCCTCTGCGACCAAACGCCGGACATGCTCGAGATCCGCATGCGGCAAGTCGGTGCGCAAAGCCTCGATGGCTGCGTCGCCTTCGATCAGCAAACGGTCGCGCCATTGTTCGAGGCGGTGGAAGGCCCGCGAGGCGGTGTCGCGCGAGTCCCGGCGGGCGGTCAGGGCCGCTTCGATGGGGTCGACGTCGAAGTTGCGCATGAGCTTGCCAATATATTGCTTCTGCCGGTACAACCCACCGTGCGCCGTGATGCGCTGCGCCAGCAACACCGCGTCCTTGAGTTTTTCCGGCAGGGGCAGCATGTCGAGCTCTACCGGCTTGAGAGCGATGAGCGATTCGCCGAGGGCTTGCAGTGCGGCGGCATCGCGCTTGCGCTGGCTTTTGCTCGGGCCCCACTCCTCACCTTCGTCGGCTGCCGCGGCGGCGAGCACCTCTTCGGTGGCTCGGGGAGGAAATCGTGAGGTGTTAGTGCGCTTGCCCATGGGGTGATGATACCAGCCGCCCTGCTACACTTAGCAGATGACCTTCGAAACGGCTGTAACCGGCGCCGCTGCCGGTGTCTCGTTGCCCCCCGATCCGCGTGCGCTGGAGTCGGTGGTGGCCGATGCTTTGGCTTTTGCGCGCACTGCTGGCGCCACCGGGGCAGAGGTAGGCTTGAGCGTCGATGCTGGCCTGTCGGTGTCGGTGCGGCTTGGCGAAGTGGAATCGCTGGAGTACCAGCGCGACCGTGGTCTTGGCATCACGGTCTACGTCGGCCAACGTAAGGGTACGGCCAGCACCGGCGACTTGTCGCGCGCGGCGGTCGAGGAAACAGTGCGTAAGGCGGTCTCCATTGCCTCGTTCACGGCCGCAGATCCGTATGCGGGCCTGGCCGATGCTGCCGACATGGCGCGTGAAATTCCCGATCTGGATCTGGCCCATCCTTGGCCGGTGTCGGCCGAGGAGGCGGTGGAATTGGCGCGGCGTTGCGAAGCGGCTGCGCTCGCGGTCGATCCGCGATTGACCAATTCCGAGGGGGGGTCCGTGAGCACCCATGCGGGCCTGCGGGTTTATGGCAATTCGCACGGCTTCCTGGCCAGCTATCCGGGGACCCACCACAGCGTCAGTTGCGCGGTGCTCGCCCAGGATGGCGAAGACATGCAACGCGACTACTGGTACACCACGGCGCGTGATTGGCGTGCGCTAGAAGACATCGAGGCCGTAGGGCGCCGTGCCGGTGAGCGTACGGTGCGCCGTCTGGGCGCGCGCCGCCTGGCGACCTGCAAGGCGCCCGTGCTGTTCGTGCCCGAACTGGCCCGTGGCCTGGTGGGCCATTTCCTCGGTGCGATTCGGGGCGGCGCACAGTACCGCGAAAGCAGTTTCCTGCTGGGTGCTTCCGGGCAAAGCGTGTTCCCGTCATTCGTACAGCTTGCGGAACGGCCACATCTGCGCGGCGCGCTGGGCAGTGCGCCGTTCGATGCGGAAGGCGTGGCGACCCGCGATCGTGAATGGGTGGTGGATGGTGTGCTGCAAGGCTATGTGCTGGACAGCTACGCGGCGCGGCGCCTTGGCCTTAAGACCACCGGTAATGCCGGTGGCACGCACAATCTGCAGGTGGCGGCCGGCACCGACACCTTGTCAGAGCTGCTGCGCCGTATGCATCGTGGGCTGATGGTCACCGAATTGATGGGGCATGGCGTCAACGCCGTCACGGGGGATTATTCGCGCGGCGCGGCCGGCTACTGGGTTGAGGGCGGTGAACTGGCCTATCCGGTCCACGAGATCACGATCGCGGGCAATTTGCGCGACTTGTACCGCCGGGTGGTGGCGGTAGGTGCGGACGTGGATGTCCGAGCAAGCCTGCATACCGGGAGTTGGCTGCTCGAAGAGATGACGATCGCTGGCGAGTAGACCTCAGGCGAGAGGAGCCATCGGGTCTGCCGCGGCGGTGGGTGGGCCGGTCAGCAATTCGCGCAGCGTGCGTTGGTCCAGCGCTTGGCTCACGGCGGCTTCTACGGCGTCAGCGAAGCGGTCGGCTGCTGGCAGGGTGTGGGCTTTGTGCAGTACTCGTTCATCTTCGCTGCGGCCGAGGCGCACCGCGGTCAGTGCATCCTGCAGTCGCAGTTGGCCCAGATCGCGCGCTGGCAGTAGACGTTCGTCGTCCGCTTCGGCCATGACTCCATGTTCCACCAACGCGTCAATGACCGGTGCCAGCACGCTGCCGGGCACATCAAACCGCTCTGCCAGATCCATGGCACGCCATCCGTGACGCTGCTTGCCCTCACCGTCGGGAGCACCGCCGCCATGCAGGAACGCATCAGCCACCAGCCACAGCGTCGACAAGGCTAAACGCTCCTGCAAGCGCGCCGTTGGCCGCACCTCCAGATGGCCGCGGCGCAAATGCGAGGGGTGTTGCAGATAGAACGACACCTGCGCGCCGAGTAATAGGATGAGCCAGTTCAGCCATAGCCAGGCCAGTACCAGCAAGATCAGCGCAAAGCCGGCATAGATGGCCATCATCTGCGCTGAATACACCGCGAGTCGGGCAAAGACTGCGCCACAGGCGCTCCACGCGGCGCCCGCCAGCAGTCCCCCCACGCAGGCGTTGCGCCAGCGCACCCGTGTATTGGGCAGCCAGCGGTAGACCAAGGTCAGCACGATGGTGACGATGAGCAGTGGCTTGAGGGTGATCAGGCTCTGGTGCAGGGCGGTAAACCCTGGCCATTGCGACCACAGACGCCACGGGAGCACCTCGTCGAGGGCGGCAAAAGCGCCCAGTAGGCTGACCAGCAACACCGGTCCCAGTACGATGATGCCGAAATAGTCACTTAACCGACGCGCTAGGCCGCGGGGGCGTTCCACCCGCCAGATCCAGTTCAAGGATTCTTCGATTTTCTGTACCGTGGTGACCACCGTCCACACCAGCAGCGCCAGTCCCACACTGCCTAAGACCCCGCCTTGCGCGCGCTCAACGAATCCAAGGACCTGACTGGTCAGGCCCGCGGCCTGCGAACCTAGGGGCCGGAAGAACTCGTAGAGCACCGGCTCCAGTTTGCGGTGAATTCCCAAGCCTTTGAGGATGGCCACACTGAAGGCAATGAGCGGCACCACCGACAGCAGCGTGGAGAACACTAAGTTGGTGGCGCGCAGGTTCAGATCGCCGCGTAGCAGGTCGCGCGTCAGCGCATAGGGGTAGCGCAGAAAACGCCGCAGCAGGTCCATTGGCCGGCGCGAAGCGCGTGGTATGTCGAACAACAAGGTCTGCAGGGAGAGGCGTGGCATGTCCCTAGGGTGCCCGCGTGTTGTAACGGCTGCAAGGGTGGCACACTAGGAAGATGAATACCGCTTACCCCCAACGAATTGTCTGTCTCACCGAGGAGACCACCGAAACCCTCTACCTGCTGGGCGAGGAAGACCGCATTGTGGGTATTTCCGGTTTCACGGTGCGCCCGCCGCGGGCGCGCAAAGAAAAGCCGAAGGTTTCAGCATTCTTGACGGCCAAGATCGGTCGTATTCTCGAGTTACAACCGGATCTGGTGCTCGGGTTTTCCGACCTGCAGGCGGATATTGCCGCGACGCTGGTTCGGCACGGGATCGAAGTGCATGTGTTTAATCACCGCAGCGTGGCGGAGATTTTCCGCATGATCCTCACGCTAGGCGGCATGATCGGTTGCGAGGCCAAAGCGCAGGCGCTGTGCTCGCGGCTACAGGCGCAGGTAGCAGCGGTGCGTCTGGCCGGGGCCGCCTTGCCGCGTCGGCCACGCGTGTATTTCGAGGAATGGGACGAGCCGCAGATCTCGGCTATCCGCTGGGTGTCGGAATTGATCGGTATCGCCGGTGGCGAGGATCTGTTTCCAGAGCTAGCGGTTCAGTCGTTAGGCAAAGACCGCATCATCGCGGATCCTCTCGAGGTGCCGCGCCGTGCTCCGGATTTGATTCTGGGCAGCTGGTGCGGCAAGAAATTTCAGCCGGCACAGGTAGCGGCGCGCCCGGGGTGGGCCAAAGTGCCGGCCGTCGCTGCTGGGCATCTCTACGAAGTGAAAAGTCCGATCATCCTCCAGCCGGGGCCCGCGGCCCTCACGGAAGGCTTGGCGGCGTTGCACCGGCATATTGCGCGCGTGGCCGGAGAGGGCTAACTCCATGCACCGAGGGCGTTGTTCGTCGTTGCGTGCTGCGCTGGTGGCGAGCCTGCTGCTGTTGGCGGCCTGCGAGGCCGATCCTTTAGGCATGCCCGGCACCCTGGAATACGACCAGATCACCGTGCCCGCCACGGCCAGTGAACCGCTGCGTGAGCTGTTGGTGCACGAAGGCGCGGTCGTTACCGCTGGAGCCGTCCTCATGCGCTTCGATACGGCGCGTCTGGCGGCCCGGCATGCTGCGGCCATGGCCCAGGCAGACCACGCCCGTGAGGTGCTGCGAGCCCTGGTGGCGGGTGCCCGGCGGGAATCTCGTGCAGAAGCGCTGGCGCGTGTGCAGGCCGCGGAAGCCGTGGCCGGCAATGCGGCGCAGCAGTTCGAACGAGTCCGCGCGCTGGTGGCTCGCGGAGTCCTGCCTGCGGCGCAATTGGATACCGCCGAAGCGGCACGGCGTGAAGCTGCAGCGCAGGTGGCGGCCGCCCGCGCCGCCAGTGACGTGTTGGCTCACGGGAGTCGCCGCGAGGATATTGCCGCGGCCCGTGCGGGTTTGCGTGCGGCCGAGGCCGCGGCGGCGGACGTGGCGGTGGATCTGGCGCGGCTGGAGGTGCGTAGTCCGCGTGCGGGACGCATCGACAGCCTGCCCTATAAACCCGGTGACCAGCCGTCGATAGGCGCCACGCTGGCCGTACTGTTGGTAGGACCGCTGCCCTATGCACGCATCTATGTGCCGGCCCCGCTGCTGGCCGCTGCAAAGGTCGGCGCGACACTGAAAGTGCTGGTGGAAGGACAGCGTCAACCCTTGCTGGGTCGGGTGCGTGCGGTGCGCAGCGAACCTACCTTCACTCCCTACTATGCGCTGTCGGGCGAGGATGCCGCACGGCTCGCTTATCTGGCTGAAATACAGCTCGATGCCGCGGCGGCGGGCTTGCCGGCAGGCTTGCCGCTGCGTGCGGTGACCGTGTCGCCGTGAAGGCAGACATCGCCATCCGCGCCCGGGGTCTCACCCGTCGCTTCGGGGCAGTAGTGGCCGTCGACCACGTGTCGCTCGAGGTGCCGCGGGCCCGGGTGTATGGTTTTCTCGGCCCCAATGGCTCGGGTAAGTCCACCGCTATCCGGCTGCTCTGTGGGTTACTGACACCCACTGCCGGTGAAGTCGAGGTGCTTGGTTTGCAGTTGCCACGGCAGGCCGAGGCGCTCAAACGTCGTATTGGCTACATGACCCAGCGGTTTTCGCTGTTCGATGACCTCACCGTGCGCGAGAACCTGGAGTTTGTCGCTACCGTGCAAGGGTTAAGCCGGCAGGCGGTGCCACTGCGTGTGACCGAGTTGCTGCAGGACTATCAGCTCGAAGCGGTTATTGGCCAACTGGCGGGCACCCTGAGTGGTGGCCAGCGTCAGCGCCTGGCGCTGGCCGCCGCCGTGGTGCACCGCCCCGAATTGTTGTTGCTAGACGAGCCGACCAGTGCCGTCGACCCGGAGTCGCGCCGTGCCTTTTGGGAACGGCTATTCGATCTCGCTGATGCAGGGACGACCTTGCTGATTTCAACGCACTACATGGATGAAGCTGAGCGCTGCCATCGGCTGGCGATTTTGGCCAGCGGGCGACTCGTCGCGGATGGCGCCCCCGCTGAAATGGCCGCTGCACTGGACGGTCGGGTATTCCGGGTGCTGGCTGAGGATGCGCGCCAGGCGCATGGCGTGCTGCAGAGCTTGCCAGGGGTGCTGAGTGTGGCGCAGATCGGTCGGGAGCTCCGGGTGCTGATGGCCGCGCCTGACGGTACGCTAGAGGCGCTGCCGGAAAATACGCTCCTGCGACTGGAGTTCGCGCTCCGCGCGGCGAAGCTGGCGGCGACTCTCCAGCAGGCGTCGCCGAATCTCGAGGACGTGTTTGTGGACTGCACCCAGACGAGCAGGCGGGTGGCATGAATTTGCGGCGCCTATGGGCCATTATCGTTAAGGAACTGCGTCAGTTGCGTCGTGACCGCATCACGCTCGGCATGATTATCGGCATCCCTACCCTGCAACTGCTGATGTTCGGCTATGCCATCAATCTGGATGTGCGCGGTTTGGCAGCCGGCGTCGTGGATCAGTCCGGGACGCAGGCGGCGCGGGTAGTGCTGCAAGATATGTTCGCCACCGGCGTGATCCAGCCGGTACTGACGCTGCAGACACCGCAAGCGGCGCTGATGGCCTTGCGTCGCGGCGAGATCAGTGTCGGCGTCATCATTCCGCCCGACTTCGAACGGCGTGTGACGGAAGGCCGCGAAGCGGTGCAGGTGATCGTGGATGGCAGCGATACCTCCGTGCAGAATGCGGTGCGTCAGTTGGCGCAGTTGCCCGTGGGTGAGCGCGCGCTGCGGGTGGTGCAGCCAGTCTCCGTATTGCCCTTGTACAACCCTGGGCGCCGTTCAGCAGTGAATGTTGTGCCCGGGTTGATCGGCGTTATTCTCAGCATGACGATGGTGCTGTTCACCGCGGTGTCGCTGGTGCGCGAGCGTGAACGTGGCAACCTCGAATTCCTGATCACCACGCCGGTGACGCGGTTGGAACTGATGGTGGGCAAGGTGTTGCCCTATGTCGCTATCGGCTTGCTGCAGACGACGCTCGTGTTGTGGCTCGGCATTCAGGTCTTCGGAGTGCCGGTACGTGGCTCCACCCTCGACGTTTATCTGGCGACCTTGCTGCTCATTGCCGCCAACCTCAGTCTTGGGTTGCTACTGTCCACACGGGCTCAGAGCCAGTTTCAGGCAACGCAGATGAGCTTTTTTCTGCTGTTGCCGTCCATCCTGCTGTCAGGCTTCGTATTTCCCTTTGCCGGCATGCCGCTGGCGGCACGTTGGATTGCCGAGGTGTTGCCGCTGACGCATTTCATGCGGCTCATTCGCGGGGTCATGTTGCGCGGCGCCAGTGTGGCGGAGTTATGGCCCGAGGCATTGGTGCTGGTCGGGTTCACGATGCTGATGATGTTGCTGGCGGTCGCCCGCTTTCGCAAAAGCCTGGACTGAGCGGAGCGCCCCTCAGGTAGTGAGCAGGCGCAGGGCCTCGGCATAGGTGTTGGCGGTATGGCGGATGACCTCTGCCGGTAAACGCGGGCCAGGGGCCTGCTTGTTCCAGTCCAGTGTCTCTAGGTAGTCGCGCACGAACTGTTTGTCGAAGGAGGGTGGGCTGAGCCCGGGCACATAGCTCGCTACCGGCCAGAAGCGCGAGGAATCCGGCGTGAGCGCTTCATCGATGAGCACCAAGCGACCAGCCCCGTCGAGACCAAACTCGAACTTGGTATCAGCGATGATAATGCCGCGCTGCAAGGCGTATTCGGCGGCAAAGGCATAGAGCCGCAGCGAGATGGCGCGGACCTGCTCTGCCAACTCTTGGCCGAGTAGTTCCACTACCCGGCCGAAATCGATGTTCTCGTCGTGATCACCTACGGCGGCCTTGGTGGCGGGTGTGAAGAGGGGGGTCGGCAGGCGGTCTGCCAGGCGTAGCCCGGCCGGGAGCGCTTCGCCACAGACAGCGCCCGTGCGTTGGTAGTCCTTCCAGCCGGAGCCAATCAGGTAGCCGCGGACCACCGCCTCGATAGGCAGTGCACGCAGCTTTTTCACCACCATGGCGCGGCCGGCCAGAACAGCCCGCTGGCCGGGGTCTGGAACGACGGTTTCCAGAGGCAGCTCAGGGGCGAGATGGTTGCCGATGAGATGCGTGGTGCGCGCAAACCAGAAATTGGCGAGGGTGGTCAGCACCGCTCCTTTGCCTGGAATGGGGTCCGGCAGTACCACATCGAAGGCGGAGAGCCGGTCGGTCGTGACAATCAGCAAATGCTGCTCATCTGCGGCGTAAACGTCGCGTACTTTGCCGCGATGAAGCAGCTTCAGGTGGGGCAGTTCCGATTCGAACAAGGGCGGCAGGACGGCACAAGAGGACATGGGGAGTTCCGAAAAACACGACGGAGCCTGCTAACCTAGTCCGGATGCGCTGGATCGGCAAGTTGCTTGGAATGTTGCTCGGCTTTTTGCTCGTGCGACACCCTGTTGGGGTGTTCGTCGGGCTGGTGCTGGGTCATGCCCTGGACCAACGCCGGGAGCGTGGTCCGGGGGCTTATGGCACGTCACAGCAAGGCCTGTGGCTCGACTGCGCCTTTGCGGTGATGGGGTGCGTCGCTAAAAGCGACGGACGGATCAGCGCAGACGAGATCAGTGCCGCCCGCGCTGCCATGCAAATGCTGCGGCTGGACGAGCTCCAGCGGCAGACCGCCATGGCGGCCTACACGCGCGGCAAGAGCGCAGATTTCGACTTGCAGGAGGCTTTGCAGCGCGTTGGCGGGCTGTGCCGTGGCCGGCCGGACCTGCGCAGCCTGTTTCTGCAACTGCAGTTGTTGGCGGCCTTGTCCGGCAACGATCTGCGCGGACGGCCACGTGAGGTCCTGCAGCAGGTGGCTGCCGCCTTGGGCGTCAGCAGTCTTGAATTCATGCGGTTGGAGGCTGCGGCACGCCTGTTTCACCACCACGCCAGTGGCGGCCCACGCCCTGGCGGGGCGCCGCGACAAGCCACTTCCTTGTCGCCAACCGAACGTCTGGCAGCGGCCTATGCCACCTTAGGCGTGACCGCCGGGAGCACCGATCCTGAAGTCACCCGCGCATATCGGCGCCAGATGAGCCAGAATCACCCTGACAAGTTAGCCGCGAGCGGGTTACCGCCGGCAATGATGGAAGTGGCCAAGGAAAAGACGCAACGTATCCGTGAAGCCTGGGAAATCATCCGCGACGCCCGTGGTCTCCGCTGAACGCAGCGCCCCTCGTAGCCCCATCCTCGCCCCACCGGGCCTGGCTGCCTTCTTTCGCTTGTCTGATGCGTGGGAGCTGTCTGACCTACAGCAGTGCAAACTGCTGCATTGTCCGTCGGTGGCCGTGCTCGGGCGCTACCGTGCCGGACAAGGCCCGCGCCTGACGGCCATCCAGCAAAAGCGCATCGCTTTGCTGGCAGGTATCCACGCCGCGCTCGGCAACCGTGGTGTGACCGGGGACCGCGTCTGGCGCTGGGCCCATGAGCCGCGTCGCGAGGTGCCCTATAAGGGTGAGACCCCCGTGCATTACATGATGGCCGGTGGCGTACCGGCCATCGTCGATGTCGCCAAGCTGCTGTCGCGCAGCTAGCTCCCATTTGCGCCCAGACGAGGTTTTCATGACTGCGCCACCCGCCCGACAGCCTGCCGTCATCGCTCCCTCCATTCTTTCCGCCAACTTCGCCAAACTGGGTGCCGAGGTGGATGCAGTGTTGGCCGCGGGGGCTGACTGGGTGCATTTCGATGTGATGGACAACCATTACGTCCCCAATCTCACCATCGGCCCACTGGTCTGCGAGGCACTGCGGAAGCACGGTGTGACCGCCCCCATCGACGTTCACTTGATGGTCGAACCGGTGGACCGTCTGGTGCCCGATTTTGCGCACGCTGGCGCTACCCTCATCAGCTTTCACCCGGAGGCCAGCCAGCATGTGGACCGGACCCTGGGGCTGATACGGGAGCAGGGCTGCCAGACCGGCTTGGTATTGAACCCGGCCACCCCTTTGTCTTGGTTGGATCACACGCTGGAGCACCTCGATCTGGTGTTACTCATGAGCGTCAATCCGGGTTTTGGTGGGCAGCGGTTTATTCCGTCGACGCTCGACAAGCTGCGGGCGGTCCGCGCGCGCATTGATGCGCAAGTAGCTGCCGGCGGGCGCCCGGTCCGGTTAGAAATTGATGGTGGGGTGAAGGAAGACAACATCGCGGCGATTGCCGCGGCAGGTGCCGACACCTTTGTGGCGGGATCCGCTATCTTTGGCGCGAAGGACTACGCGACCGTGATTGCGCAGATGCGCCGCGCCATCGCGGGCTAGCTGCCGGGTCAAGAGCGCGGGCTGGTGGGTCTTCACCACGCCCGCGCTGCCTGCCGCTCAAGTCGTGGTGGCGGCTGCTGCGGCTTTCAGTGCCTTAATGTCGCGGGGCGGCATCAGGCCTGGCTTTTGGCGCGGTTTGGCGCGGGCGCCATAGACCACGATGGTCTTGCCAGTCGCTTTCAGCAGACCCTGATCTTCCAGTGCCTTGAGGACACGTCCCGCCATTTCGCGCGAGCAGCCGACGAGGCGCGACAGTTCCTGCCGGCTCACCTTGATCTGCATGCCCTGTGGATGGGTCATGGCTTCTGGCTCGTTACACAGGTCCATGATGGCGTGCGCGACGCGGCCGGTGACATCGACGAAGGCCAGATCGCCGAGCTTGCGGTTGGTGCGGTCAAGGCGGGTGGCGAGCTGGGTGGCCAGCTCGAAGATCAGCCCTGGGCTTTCTGCGGCAATCTGTCGGAAGCGCTGATAAGTCATTTCCGCCAGTTCGCAGGGCTGGCGCGTGCGCACCCAAGCGCTGCGGGTGGGTTGTTCATGGAACAGCCCCATCTCGCCGAAGAACTGTCCCTTGCTCAGATAGGCCAGCACCATCTCGTTGCCTTCCTCGTCTTCGATCATGACCTCGACGGAGCCGGCAATGACGTAGTAAAGAACGTCAGGCAAGTCTCCGGCGTGAATAATGACCGTTTTGGACGGCACCGAACGGATGCGGCAATAGCCGAGAAAACGACCGATGGCCGGCAGTTCATGCAGTACTTTTGTTACTTCATCCATGATTAACCCCCTGGCGGCTTGACGGACTGACCACCTTATTGTAATCGTTGTAGAACATAATCCAACGACTAGCAATAGTTTGCCTGCGGTTGGGGGGATTACACCCAGTAGGCAAGGCGGGTCATGACCTTGCCAGCCAGGCGCATGGCGCCGCGCACCGGCCCGGGAAGTGCCACCGCACCGCGTTGCAGTGCCGCGGCGCCGTGGGCGTTCTCATCATCGCGCATCTGTTCAAGCACGGCACGGCTGTGGCGGTCGCTGGGCGGCAGACGCGCCAAATGTCCCTGCAGATGGGCCTCTACCTGTCTTTCGGTCTCCACCACAAAGCCCAGGCTGGTGCGATCGCTGATCAGTCCGGCAACGGCGCCGATGGTGAGTGCGCCCGCGTACCACAGGGGGTCCAATTTGCTCGGCCGGGCACCCAGGGCATCGAGGCGTTCGGCGCACCAAGCTAGATGGTCCCCTTCCTCGCGGGCCGCCTGCCGCAGATGTTCGCGCAGCGCAGGCTCGGTCGCGGTGAGTGACTGCCCGTGATACAAGCCCTGGGCGGCGATCTCACCGGCGTGGTTGACGCGCATGAGCGCGGCGGCTTCACGCCGGGCAGTTTGCTCCAGCGGTGTTGCGGGTCCCGTCAGGGTGGCCTCAGCCTCGCTAGGTGGGGGCAGCGGCAGGGGCCGCCCGGCGCGCAGGGCACGGCGACCGCTGTTGCCGCCGGCAAGCATGCGCAAGGCGTCATCCGCGAGGCAAAACAAACGGTCACGGGCGGACAGTGGACGGCGCATGCGCGAAAACCCCTGTATTTGCCGTAGTCTACACCCTGTCTTAAGCCGGGGGGCAGTGGCCTTTGCAATCCCCGTAGGCTGCCTGTATCATTCGCCGTCTTTCCTACCCCCAGTAGTGCGGGGTCCTGCCCATGCAGGGTCCGGTCCGGGGGCGAGCGTTTCAGAGGTTCACGATGAAGACGGTGTTTGCTAACGCCCAGAATGCCCGCCGCGACTGGCTCGTGGTTGATGCAGCTGGCAAGAATCTGGGTCGGTTGTCGTCCGCTATTGCCATGCGTCTGCGCGGCAAGCACAAGCCGTTGTTCACGCCGCATGCGGATGTGGGTGACTACATCATCGTCCTGAACGCAGAGAAAATCGCGGTCACCGGTAACAAGCTGACCGACAAGTTTTATTACCACCATACTGGCGCCATCGGTGGCATCAAGAGCATCTCTCTGGAGAAGCTGTTGAAGGAACACCCCGAGCGGGTGCTCCAGTTCGCCATCAAGGGCATGCTGCCGAAGGGCCCGATGGGTCGTCGCATGTTCAAGAAGCTGCACGTGTACGCCGGTGGTCAGCACCCCCATGCAGCGCAGCAGCCTAAGGCTGTCGAACTGGCCTGAAGCCGCTAACGTTTTTCCAGACGGAACCTAATTTCATGCCTACCACTTACTACGGCACCGGCCGCCGCAAGACGTCGACCGCCCGCGTGTACCTCACGGCCGGCTCCGGCAAGATCGTGATCAACGAGCGCACGCTCGAACAGTTCTTTGGCCGCGAAACGGGACACTTGATCGTCCGTCAGCCGCTCGAGCTGGTGCAGATGCGCGACAAGTTCGATATCACCGTGTCGGTCGTTGGCGGGGGCATTACCGGTCAAGCCGGTGCCATTCGTCACGGCATCACCCGTGCATTGATGGAGTACGACGAGACGCTGCGCAAGGTTCTGCGTGTTGCCGGCTTCGTTACGCGGGACGCGCGTGAAGTGGAGCGCAAGAAGGTCGGTCGCCGCAAGGCTCGCCGCGGTACCCAGTTCAGCAAGCGCTGATCCCGCTTCTGGGGAATCGTCTAACGGCAGGACAGCGGACTCTGACTCCGCCAATCTAGGTTCGAATCCTAGTTCCCCAACCACCTGCCCAACGGCCGTAGCGGTTTCCGCTACGGCCGTTGTCGTTTTGCAGGTGCCATTGGCGACGGGCTGCGGCACACTGCGCTGATGACAGGCCTTCCCTCCGGTTCGACTTCACCAGTGGCCTTGCCGCAGTCAATTGGCTGGGCGATCGGTCTGCCGTTGTTGGCGGTAGTGTGTGGTCTGGGTAGCGCGCTGTGGATGGCGCGCCATGCTCCGGCCAACGGCATTCACGTGGGAGCCTGGCATGCCAGCTTGCTCGCCGGCAGTGAGCGCGCCGACCGGTATACCCGTGCGCGGATTGCGGTTGGTGGATTGCTGGCGCTAAATCGTGCGGAAACCCTGTACTACCTGGCTACCACCGACACTACGGGCACCCCCCTGCATGCACGCTGCCACTACCGTGTTAGTGGGGTTCCGCTGCCCGCGCGCTGGTGGAGTATTACGGCCTATGCAGACGATCTGTATCTATTCCCTAACGCCATGCATCGCTACAGCGTGAATCAGGCAACGGCACGGGTCAGTCAAGGGCGCTTTAGTTTGGAGACGGGCCCACTGCCACCTAAAGACACCGCGATGCTCTGGTTACCGACCCCGGGTGATAGTGGTTTGGTACTGACTTTACGGCTCTATCAGCCGGAGTCCGGCTTGCAGCAGGCACCTGCAGATTTGGCAGCGCCACTGATCGAGCGGATCGGCGCCTGTACATGAGCGTGCGTCGCTGGCGCTGGTACTGTCATCCACTCTTTTTGGTGACGCTGGCCTTGGCAACGCATCTGGTGGCGGTCTGGGCAATGCCGTGGGTCATCATGGACCGTGTGTTTGCGCGTCTGGCCGCGGAGTCCCATGGGCGGCTTTACACGAGCGCTTATTTTCCGCCACCCAGTGATGGCGGCCAACGGCGCATTGTCATGCCAAGTCCAGACCTGTTGTATGCACTATGTGCTTACGATCTGGCCGCAGGTCCGCTGGAGGTCGATGTGGCGCCGCAGCTGAACACGTACTGGTCGGTGGCCTTGTATGCAGCCAATACCGACAACTTCTGGGTGGTCAACGATCGTCAAATGGCGGGCCGAGCGGTGCGCTGGCAGTTGGTGCCAAACCGGTTAGATCGGCCGCTGCGCCTCCCTGACGGACGTACGCAGTTGGTCTCACCGACACGACGCGGGTTGCTGTTGATGCGTGTTCTTGCTGGTGAAGGACCCGCGGCGCAGGCTGCCGCCGACAAGGCGCGACGTACGTTGCGCTGTGTACAGCGTTGAACGGTAGTCGCCCGGCACGCAGACCTTAGCGGCAGAGTATTTAGCGCTGCAGTCGCGCATAGCGGCGCGCCAGCATGGCGCAGACGATCAGTTGCGCTTGGTGGTAAACGATCATCGGTAACACCACTAGGCCCAGTGCGGGGTGGCTGCCAAACAAGACTTTGGCCATGGGCATGCCGTTGGCCAGACTTTTCTGGCTGCCACAGAACACGGCGGTGATCTCGTCCGCGATGGGGAAGCCTTGGCGTCTGGCCCACCGACGGGTACCGCTTAATGCGCCCGCCAGCACGAGGCCTGTGGCCACGAACACCAACAGTAGCGCCTGCCAAGAGGCCTGGCGTAGCGCGTCTGCCTGTACCGCATCGCAGAAAGCGACATAGATGACCAGCACGATGGCGCCACGGTCGAGCCAGCGCACCAGCCGCGGCCACGCATTGACCTGCGGCAAAAACCAGCGTTGTAGTGCGTGCCCGAGGGCAAATGGCAGCAACACCTGGACGGCGAGATTTTGCATGGC
Source organism: Gammaproteobacteria bacterium (assembly GCA_947469285.1). Taxonomy (GTDB): domain Bacteria; phylum Pseudomonadota; class Gammaproteobacteria; order Steroidobacterales; family Steroidobacteraceae; genus CAIOHZ01. The sequence continues at coordinate 23,475 of CANIOW010000019.1, read as the reverse complement.
CGCCAGATACGGCAGCTGGATGCCGCTGCTACTGGCGACCAGGCCGACCAGAGTCGGGGTCAACACGATACCGATCAGCCCTGACAGGGTGGCGTTGAAGACGGCGGCCGCCACGTTGCCACCGGCGATGCCCACCATCGTTACCGCTGAGGCGATGGTCGAGGGCAGTGCGCAGACGTAGAAGAAGCCAAGCGCTAGCGGTGCCGGTACCCAGTGACTCAAGAGCCAGAAGGCCGCAAACCCGACCGCTGGAAACCAGAGGTAAGTGGCGGACTGGATGAGCAGGTGCAACCGTAAGTTGCGGCTGCCGGCGTGTAAGCGTTCACGGGATACTTTGACGCCGTGTAGAAAAAACACCAGCGCAATACCAAGGCTGGCGAGGCGACCCAGACCGAGTGGCCCTGAGCTTGCGCCCCAAGGGGCCGTCACCGTGGACAGTGCCATGGCGCCGATGATGCCGAGCATGAAGCTGTCCGCCCACGCCGGCAGCCGGAAGCGGCGCCCGGCGCGGTTCATGGGCGCCGGGGGTCCAGTGTTTCTACGCTGCTTTCCCGGCCGATGAGCAGCAGGTCGGCGCCGCGGCGTGCGAAGAGGCCGTTGGTCACCACGCCGGCGATATGGTCCAGGGTGGATTCAAGCGCCACTGGGTCCGTGATGCGTAGATGGTGGACGTCCAGAATGACGTTGCCGTTGTCGGTCATGACTCCCTCGCGCAGCACGGGCTGCCCGCCCAGTGCGACGATCTGCCTGGCCACGTAGGAACGTGCCATGGGGATGACTTCGATCGGCAGCGGGAACTGCCCGAGCACGCTGACCAGTTTGCTGTCGTCCAGGATGCAGATAAATTTCCGCGAGGCCGCGGCAACGATCTTTTCCCGGGTGAGTGCGGCACCGCCGCCCTTGATCAGGCCCCCATGGCGGGTCGCTTCATCGGCGCCGTCGACGTAGAGGGGCAGATCGCCGGTCGAATTCAGGTCTAGTACCTCGATGCCGGCCGCGCGCAGGAGTCGGGCGCTGGCTTCGCTGCTGGAGACGGCGCCACGGAGGTCGTGCCGTCGGCTGGCGAGGGCGGCAATGAAGTGATTCACCGTCGAACCGGTGCCGACTCCCACGACCATGCCATCTTCAACGTAACGTAGGGCGGCCTCGGCGGCGGCCTTCTTCCGGGCATCGGCTGACATCGGGTAGTTCCTTGTGCTGCAGTGTTTCGGTTCCAGCCGCAGTAGCGTAAAGCGCAGGACCCTGGTCCGCAAACGACGAGGCCCGCTTGCGCGGGCCTCGTCTTTGAAGTGCGAAGGGGAGGGGTTACCTTTCAGTGACCGTCTCCCCTTTACTGCTTCGAAGAATTACTTCTTCTTGGCAGCAACTTTCTTCTTCGCAACTTTCTTCTTTGCAGCTTTTTTCTTAGCAGCCATGATGAAACTCCTATTAGGTTAGTCCGGGGTCGAGTATATACACAGTCAAAACAAAAACAAGCAACACCCCTTGCAAATTATTTTTTGGCGTGGGTCACCGGGACGGTTCCGATGGTCAGCGAGTGTTGCCGATATACGCGCCTTCAGCGCGCTTTGCCTGCGGCTGAAGACTCGAGTAACAACACCGCTGCCCATTCTTGTGGCGTGACCGGCGTAACTGATAGACGGTTGCCGCGGCGCATGATGAGCATTTCATTGATCGCTGGAATATCCTTTATTTTAAGGGTTTCCAGTAGTATTGGCGTCGCCATCTTACGCACTAACTGTGCATCGATCACATACCATCGCGGATCTTCGGGTGAACTTTTCGGGTCTTCGTGATCATGGCCTTTGATGAATTGCGTCGGGTCCGGATAGCCTGCTTTGACTACCTTGGCGATGCCGTAAATGCCCGGATCGGGACAGCTCGAGTGGTAAAAAAATATTTCGTCGCCGGGCCGCATCTGGTCGCGAATCATGTTCCGAGCCTGATAATTGCGCACGCCATCCCACATGGTGGTGCGCTTTGGTGCCCGCTCCAGGTCGTCAATGCTGAACACCGAAGGTTCAGATTTCATCAGCCAGTGGTTCATGAAGAGTTTCCTGCAAATACTTGGATCGAAAGATTTTTCAGTCGACGTGACGCGCTGGCATTGGTCGGCGCAGTGTCTTCTCGGTGAGCACGGCATCCAGCGGCACGTCCCACGCACGACGCGGAATAAGTGGCAGGTGCTGACATTCATAGGCGATGCCGAGCTTGAACGGGCGACGTCCACCACCGTTAGCTAGCGCACGATCGTAGTAGCCGCCGCCCATGCCGAGTCGGTGACCACTGGCATCGAAAGCCACCAGTGGCAGCATGATGAGATCCAGTGTGCGTGCCGATCGCCAGAGGTGCCGTGGCGCCGAAGGCTCGGCGATGCCATAGCGGTTGCGGCGGGTGAGTGCTGCTAGCAAGGTGTGGTCGCTACCGCCTCGCGGCAAGAGCACGGGCGCAAAACGCAGCAGGCGCAGACGACGGCTGGCAATGACAGGTAGGTAGATGACACAGCCACGCCGCAAGGCAAGCTGCAGGAGTGCGGTGGTGGGGAATTCTTCCAGTAGCGGTGCGTAGCAGGCAATATGCGCGCCGGCAATCAGTAGTCCGCTGGCAGCCAGCAGTTTTGCGGCAGCTTTGCCCGCGGCGGCGCGTGCTTCGCCGCCGACGGCGCGGCGTGCGCGGCGTGCGCTACGACGCATGGCGCTTAAATCTGCTGTTGTGGCAGCGGGGCGTGAGAGGGCGGAAGAGGGGATCATGGCCATGTGCCGTGGGCCTGCCGCGGGCAAAGAAAACCCGGACGGGAACTCCCGTCCGGGGCTTGGTAGATGGCGCCGTCCACCTGTGCCGTGCTGGGCCGTTGCCCTCGATCCAAGGCAACACGTGGGGCGAGCTGTGACATTTAAGGCTTTCCGTTCAGGACGGACTTGCACAATGCTGTCACTGGCCCATTGCCCCGGGGTTCAGCAAATTAGGGTCGAGGGGTACCCAGGCCCAATGCTCGAACACTGCAGGCGACGCCAACCGTTCGGGGTGCGTGCGCTGCGCGCACCCCCTGTTCATATCAATCGATGGTCATTTGGCGGCTCTCTTGGAGCGCGCCTTCTACTTTCTCGCGGAGCGATTTTACACGGTCGGTCAGGGTGCCGTCCGTGTCCGTACCACGCGCTTTCAGTTTCAGGAGTTCATCGGTGATGTTCAGTGCTGCCATGACGGCCACACGGTCGAGACCGACAACTTTGCCGCTATCGCGGATTTCACGCATGCGGTTGTTGAGAAACTCGCCGCAGTCCAGCAGATGCGCCCGTTCCTCCGGCGCACAGGCAAATTGGTAGTCCTTTTCCAGCAGACGCACGCTGACGCGCGATACTGGAGCTTCGGTGGGTGGTTTGGGGGCTGCGTTGCTCACGTTCCCTGCTCCATAGACTTGAGGCGGCCGATCATGGCTTCGACGCGGGTACGCACCTGCTCGTTTTTCTGCATCAGTACCGCGCGCTCGCTGCTGAGCGAGTCCTGACGCTGGCGCAGTGCGCGGTTCTCGTCACGTAACTGGTCCAGCGTGCGCAGCAGTTCGGTGAACCGGCGCTCTAGCCGTTGTAGTTCCGATTCGAGGGTGTTGGGGTGAATTTCGCTCATGTGCGCATCTTGGTACGCCGCTGGAGCTTAGTCAATGCGGCAGAGGTACCGGCGCCTGCGGTAGGATGGCGGTATGACCTTTGCATTTTCCTACCTCCACCTAGATCGTGCCTTTGCCGGTGCCGGTTCCCCCGTCGACGCGGCCGAAGCCCATGGCTGTCTGGTCGGTGCGCTTTGTGCCGTGGCGGCCTACCGCTACGAGCATTGGATGCTCGAAGTGATGCCCGAGGAGGACGAGCCTGGCGCCGATTCCCTGCGTAGCCTGCTGGAGGAGGTATTCCACGATACCGCCCAAGCGCTGGGTGGGCAGAGCATGGAGTTCGTGCCCTTATTGCCTGATGACGACACGCCGTTACCGGTGCGTGTACGTGCCCTTACCGCCTGGGCTACGGGCTTTCTCTACGGGTTGGGTGCGGGGCGGTTGCCGCCGCTGGATCAGGTGCCGGGGGCGATCGGTGAGGTGCTCAAGGATTTCACGGAATTGACCCGTGCCTCGGATATGGCGCCGGACGACGAAGCCATGGAAGAGGCTGAGGCCGATTACATGGAGTTGGTCGAATATGTGCGCGCCGGCGCCCAACTCGTGTTCGAAGAACTGGCCCCCCTGCGCGACCGTGCGCTGGGTACCGCCGCCGGCCTGACGGCAGACGACGCTTTCGCTCACTGAACCTGAAACCCACCACGATGCCTGCCCTGACCACGGTTGCTGCCTCGCCTGTCCTGCGCAAGGATGAGTTTGCGCGTCGTCGCCGGCATTTAATGAAGCTGATGGGGCCCGGCGCCATCGCTATCTTGCCAGCAGCACCTGTGCGTTATCGCAATAGCGACGTTGACTATCTCTACCGTCAGGACAGTGACTTCTGGTATCTGACGGGGTTCGCTGAACCCGAAGCGGTGGCGGTGCTCGTGCCTGGCCGCCCCCAAGGGGAATATATTCTCTTTGTCCGCGACCGGGACTTGGTCCGTGAACGTTGGGATGGTGCCCGTGCCGGTCCTGAGGGGGTCGTGAAACGGTTCGGTGCGGATGATGGCTTCCCCATCAGCGATATCGATGAAATTCTGCCCGGGCTGATGGAAAAGTGTAGCCGCGTGTTTCATTCGGTTGGCCTCCACCCGGAATTCGACCAACGCATTTTCGGCTGGGTGAACGGGCTTCGCGCACAGGCACGGCACGGTCTGCATACCCCGCAGGAATTCGTGGCGCTCGATCATCCGCTGCATGAATTGCGTCTGGTGAAGAGCCGGGCGGAACTGGCGCTGCTGCGTCATTCGGCACAGATCGCCATGGCGGCGCACGAACGGGCCATGCGCTTTACGGCGTCCGGGGTCACGGAATACGCCGTAGCAGCGGAAATTCTCCATGAGTTTCATCGTTCCCGCGCCGATATTAGCTATGCCCCCATCGTGGGTGGCGGCGATAACGCCTGTGTACTCCACTACCGTGAGAATGCCGCTACCTTGCACGATGGTGATCTGCTGCTGATTGATGCCGGATGCGAGTATGAGTACTACGCCTCCGATATCAGCCGTACCTTCCCGGTCAACGGCCGCTTCAGCCCGGTACAACGCGCCGTGTACGAGGTGGTGCTGGCCGCGAATCTGGCGGCTATCGACGCGGTGCGCCCCGGCCGGCACTGGGACGAGCCGCACCAGACGGCGGTGCAGGTCATTACTACCGGACTCGTGGCCCTTGGATTGCTCAAAGGTCCGGTGGACGCATTGATCAAAGATGGCCGTTATCGCGATTTTTTTATGCACCGCACCGGGCATTGGCTGGGCATGGATGTGCATGATGTCGGTGAATACAAGGTCGCCGATGCCTGGCGCACGCTCGAACCGGGGATGGTGACTACCATCGAGCCGGGACTCTATTTCGCTCCTGACGACAAACGGGTGCCCAAGGAGTTTCGTGGCATCGGCATTCGTATCGAGGATGACGTGGTGGTCACGCAGGGAGCACCCGAGGTGCTGACCGGCGCCTTGGTCAAGGATGTGGCGGGGATCGAGAGTCTGATGGCCGACGCCCGTCGATGAGCGACACGTTTGATCTGGCGGTGGTCGGCGGTGGCATGGTCGGGGCCAGTCTGGCGCTCGCCTTGGCCGATACGCTACAGGCAACCGGCAGGCGGATGGCGTTGCTTGAAGCGGAGCCACCCCAGAGTGGGCACAGTCCCAGTTTCGACGGGCGTACCTCGGCGCTGTCGAATGGCAGTCGACGTATCCTCAGTACGCTTGGCGTCTGGGACCAGGTGTTGCCAGACGCAGCACCGATCAGCCGGATCCACATCAGTGAGCAGGGTCGCTTTGGCGCAGCGCGGATTGACGCCGCCGAGCAAGGCCTGGCGGCCATGGGCTATGTCGTCCCAAATCGCAGCCTAGGGGAGGCCTTGTGGTCACGGCTCGGGCCACCTCCTGGAGTGTCGCTCTACGCACCTTGCAAAGTGCTTGGCTTAGCGCAGGATGCCGACGCCGCGACGCTGACCTTGGACGATGGCAAGACGCTGCGCGCACGGCTGGTAGTCGCGGCGGATGGGGCGCAGTCGCTGGTGCGGGCGGCGGTTGGCGTGTCGGCGAGTGTAGCTGATTACGGTCAGGTGGCCGTCATTACGCAGGTAACGTGTGACCGTCCGCATCAGGGCGTTGCCTATGAGCGCTTCACGGCCAGCGGCCCGATCGCGGTGCTGCCACTGCCACCGATACTCGGTCCGCAGCGCGTGGCCACGGTCTGGGCGCTGTCACCGGCTGAGGCAACACGCGTACGCGCCTTGCCAGACGGCGCGTTTCTCACGGAGCTCCAGCAAGCCTTTGGCTGGCGCTTAGGGCGTTTGACGCTGGCAGGTGAACGCTTGGCTTATCCGCTCGCGCTGGTTGAGGCGGCGCAGACGGTGGCGGGCCGTGTGGTCATGATCGGTAACGCGGCGCAGGGGTTACATCCCATCGCCGGTCAGGGATTCAATCTGGGTCTGCGTGACGCAGTGACGCTGGCGGAATGCGTTGCCGATGCCTTTGCGACGGCGGAAGGCGATGCCGGCGCCGCGACGGTACTGGCGCGCTATGCCGCCTGGCGTCGTGCAGACCGTCGCCTGCTCATTTCTTTTACCGACGGCTTGGTCAAGCTGTTTGGTGCGCGTTTCGGGCCGCTGCGCACCGCCCGCAGTCTCGGCTTGTCGCTGTTCGATGTCCTGCCGCCGCTGAAGGCAGCGCTGTCCACGTTGTCTACTGGGGGTGGCAGCGAGCTGCCGCGCCTGGCACGTGGGCTGAGCTTGCGTTCGCTATAGGTGGGGTCGGCATGCTTACCCGCGAACTCACCCCTGGCGAGGCCTGAATGAAGATGGCCATGCCACCTTCCACGGCGCGCCGCGGCCAGCGACGTGATCTCGATATCTTGATCGGTGGTGGTGGCGTCGTGGGTGCAGCAACGGCCGTGCTCCTGGCGCGGCAGTCGGCGACGTGTGGGCTCACGGTGGGGTTGGTTGAACCCCGCCCGCCGCTGATGCCGGTGCCAGGTAGTGCCTGGGATCTGCGCGTGTTTGCTTTGTCACGTGCTTCGCAGCACGTACTGCAGGCGGCCGGCGTGTGGCCGGTGGTGTCGTCGCGGGCCCACGCTTATCAGGGCATGCGTGTCTGGGATGCCAGCGATACCGCGGACAGTCCCCGCGCCTTGGCCTTCTCCGCGGCGGAGGCCGGCGAGAGCGACCTTGGGCACATGACCGAAGTGGCGACGCTGCAGGCGGCACTCTATGCGGCGGCGCTGCAGGCTGGGGTACGCCTGTTCACTGCACCCGTCACGGGGCTTGAGATCAGTGCAGATCATGCACGCATCACCCTGGCCGATGGTGAGCAGCTGCGCGCGGGTCTGGTCGTCGCCGCCGAAGGCCGGGACTCCCCGATCCGCGGTCTGGCCGGTATCGAGGCGTCGGTGCACGACTACCAGCAGTCTGGGTTGGTGGCTTTCTTGCAGTCCGAGCAGTCCCATCAGGAGATCGCTTGGCAACGGTTTCTCCCCACGGGGCCGCTGGGCTTGCTGCCGGTAGCCGACCGGCGTTTGTCCGTGGTGTGGACCTTGCCCAGCGACACCGCCGCACAGATGCTGGCCATGGATGAGGCGGCCTTCAACGCCGCGATCACTACGGCCAGTGACGGTGTGTTGGGCGCATTACGGCTGGATTCGGCGCGAGTGGCTGTGCCACTGCGGCGGGTCACCGCAAAACATTATGGGGTGGCGCGGGTGGCGCTGGTGGGGGATGCCGCTCACGCGGTGCATCCGTTGGCCGGGCAAGGCGCCAATCTCGGATTGCTCGATGCGGCGGCGCTGGTGCAGGTGGTAGCCGAGGCTTTGGCCCGTGGCGAAGACCCCGGCGATGCCGGGCCGGTAGGCCGCTATGCGCGCTGGCGGCGCGCTGAAGCGGCGCCGCTCACGCTCGGGGTGCATGGCTTACAGTGGCTGTTCGGCAGTTCGCTCGGTCCGGTGGTGGCCGCGCGGCGTACGGGGCTGGGCTGGGTGGGTAGCAGTGCCTGGTTACGCCGCCAGTTCATCACTCACGCGCTGGGGCTGGCCGGCGAGGTGCCGCGCCTGGCGCTGACCGGCCAGAGGGACTAGGCCGGCAGTAAGGCGTCCAGCTTTGCTGCGCAGATGAAGTCGTTCTCAGACAGGCCGTCGATTTCGTGGGTCGTGAAGCAGACCCGGCAGTAGTTGTAGCCCATTTCCAGGTCCGGGTGGTGGTCTTCCGCATTGGCCACGTGCGCCAGTGCATTCACGAAGCTCATGGTGCGGTAGAAATTGCGGAAGGCCAGATTTCGACGGAGCGACTTGCCGTCCTCCGCGAGGCGCCAGTCCGGGTGCAAGCCGGCCATCGCGATGCTGGCCTCGGCCGCGCCCATGGCAGGAATGCCGCCACGGCAAGGCGCACAGGAACGGTCTTTCAGGGCGGTGTCGCTCATGGGTTGCTTCCGTCAGCCTGAGGCAGTGTCGTGTCTAAGGCGGGTGTTTCTAGGCGAGGGTAGGTGCGGGCCACGTAGGCTTCGACGAGGGCCTGAAATTCGGTGGCAATCTGTTCGCCCTTGAGCGTCACGGTCTTCGCCCCGTCTTCATAAACCGGCGCTACCGGGCGTTCTCCGGTGCCAGGCAAGCTAATGCCGATATTGGCGTGTTTGCTTTCGCCAGGGCCATTGACCACGCAACCCATCACCGCGACGGTCATTAATTCCACGCCGACAAATTCACGACGCCATTGCGGCATGCGATGGCGGATGTGCGACTGAATGGATTGCGCCAGTTCCTGGAAATAGGTGCTGGTGGTCCGCCCACAACCGGGGCAGGCCACAACCATCGGCAGGAAAGCGCGCAGACCCAGTGTCTGCAGAATCTCTTGCGCCACGATCACCTCGCGGGTGCGGTCGCCGCCGGGTTCTGGCGTGAGCGACACCCGTAATGTATCGCCAATGCCCTCCTGCAACACCACGGCCATGGCCGCCGTGCTGGCGACGATGCCTTTGCTGCCCATGCCCGCTTCGGTCAACCCCAGGTGTAAAGGATAGTCACAGCGTGCGGCCAGCTTGCGGTAGATAGTGATCAGATCTTGAACGCCGCTGACCTTCGCCGAGAGAATGATGTGGTGGCGTGGCAACCCCAGTTCCACGGCGCGGGCAGCATTTTCCAAGGCGCTGACCACGATGGCCTCGCGGACCACGTCCATGGTGTCCCAAGGTTCGGCGCGGAGGTTGTTCTCGTCCATTAATCGCGTCAGCAGTTCCTGGTCGAGGCTGCCCCAGTTGACACCGATGCGCACCGGCTTGCCATAGCGGCAGGCGATGGCGATCATTTCTGAAAACTGCGGATCGCGCTTGCTGCCGCGTCCTACATTGCCCGGATTGATGCGTAGCTTCGCCAGCGCTTCGGCACAGGCCGGGTGGGCCTTCAGCAGGCGGTGACCATTGAAGTGAAAGTCGCCGATCAGTGGTACGGTCAGGCCCATGCGGTCGAGTCGATCGCGGATATGCGGCACTGCGGCGGCTGCACCGTCCTCATTCACGGTAAGACGCACCAGTTCGGAGCCAGCGCGCGCTAGCGCCGCGACTTGCGCCACCGTGGCGTCGATGTCTGCGGTGTCGGTGTTGGTCATGGACTGCACCACGATGGGTGCACCACCACCGACCGCTACACCACCGATGTGGGCTTGCAGGCTGTGGCGACGTAAGGGCAATGCCATGGGGACCTCGTTGACCAGATGCGACTACGCTCGATAGGGACTTTCCACAGACCGTTACCGTGCGCTGGATGTGCAGCAGTAACGGTAATGAGCTGGTCAGCGTTGACGCGTCAGTGCAGGCTTTCGCAGGCTTTGATGCAGCTTACGCAGCTGTCTGCACAGTTCTTGCAGAAGTCGTGGTGGTCGGCGTGTTTACGGCATTGCGCTTCACAGTCTTTGCAGATGAGTGCCGCGGCATGGGCAAACTCGGCCAGACGGGGTGAATTTAGCGCCGCTAATTGCGCCAGCGCGGTGCATGCCGGAACCAGTTGTGCCACGCTGCGGGCACACTCAGCCAGAGTGCTGTCGCCAGCGCTGAATGATTCTAGGCAGTGGGCCATGCATATTTCGCCATCACGGGCACAGTGCAGGGCGGATTCCAGCACTTCACGGTTCGCGCTGGCACTGGGATGAGATTCATTTGCTTGGGCAACGACGGCACGACTGGCCATAGAAAGGGCGGCAGCACTGGCAAAGGCGGTCAGCAGGGCTTGGCGACGGTCCATCGAGACTCCTCAGGGTGGGGTGGCGGCGCAATTTTCCGCGCCTTGCGGGTAGATGGCAAGCGCGAGGACAATACGGGCGATGTTGGTTCCAGTCGCTCAGGCCCGCTTTAATGAGGTTAACGTATGATGACTCGCGAGAAGCCACAAGGCCTGCAGCGTCTTAGAGCGTCATTTCGCAACTCTTGGCGCGGTTTCGCCGGTGCCTGGCGTGAGGAGGCGGCGTTCCGCCAGGAATGTGCCTTGGCGTTGGTAGTGTTGCCGGCCGGCTTGTGGTGTGGAAACTCCGGCCTGGAGCGCTTCACGCTGGTAGCGCCGATGTTACTTATTTTGGTGGTCGAACTGCTCAATAGCGCCATTGAAGCGGCGATCGACCGTATTGGGACGGAGCGCCATCCTCTGTCCGGGCTGGCGAAGGACCTGGGTTCTGCTGCCGTCTTCATGAGCTTCGTGATGCTTGCCGCTGCCTGGGGACTGGTGCTCACTGACCGTTGAACGGTCGTGGCGCTGGCGGCGGCTGCGCCATGCCGGTATCTTGCGGGGGTCTTCCCTTATTCCGGACACTGGTATGACTGCGCTCATTTGCGGCTCGCTGGCTTTTGACACGGTGATGGTCTTTAACGGCCGCTTCAAGGACCACATCCTGGCGGACCGGATCCACATGTTGTCGGTGTCCTTTATGGTGCCGGAGCTGCGGCGCAATTTCGGTGGCTGTGCTGGCAATATCGCCTACAACCTGAAGCTGCTCGGTGGTGACCCGCTGGTGCTGGCCGCGGTCGGCCAAGACTTTGATCCGTATGCCGCATGGATGACCAAGCTCGGATTGTCGACCGAAGGTGTGGCGCGCCATGAGGACGCCTATACCGCACAGGCCTATATCACCACGGATCTGGATGACAACCAGATCACCGCTTTTCATCCTGGGGCCATGGAACGTTCTAAGGACATTGCGGTGCCGCGGGACCGGAAACTGGCACTCGGGTTGGTGGGGCCTGATGGTCGCGACAGCATGATTTTGCACGCGCAGCAATTGGCCGATGCCGGGGTGCCCTTCATTTTCGACCCAGGGCAGGCGCTGCCTTTATTTGGCGGGCAGGACCTGGAAATGTTTATCGACCAAGCCGCTTGGGTGGTCGTGAATGATTATGAGGGACAGTTGGTTCAGGAGCGCACCGGGCTGACGCCGGCGCAAATCGCCACGCGCTGCCGTGCCTATATCGTGACCCGTGGTGCCGAAGGCTCTATGGTCTATACGCGCGATGGCGTGACGGTCATCCCCTCGGTGCGTCCTGCCTGTATTGCCGACCCTACCGGTTGCGGCGACGCGTATCGTGCCGCGCTCATTCTGGGCTTGCAGCGCGAGCTTGACTGGGCGACCACCGGCCGTATGGCCTCACTCATTGGCGCGCTCAAGATTGCTCATCGAGGCACACAAAACCACCATTTCACGCTCGAGAGCTTCTACGGGCAATTTAAGTCCGCTTTTGGCTACGACTGTCGCTAATGCCGCGTAAACACGGAATATCTATGATCGGACCGGCATGGCGGTTGCACTGTGTTCTGTGGCTGCTGGCCGGGTACGCCGGTCTGGCCGTGGCAGTCACCCCGCCAGCCATCGTGCGAGCCACGCCGCCGGTCACTGCGCCAGTCATGGCGGCGGCCACGGCGCCGGAATGGGCACGAACTTTAGAGCGTATCGCTAACAGCGTGGTTTCTATCCAGATCGACCAGACGCGAGCGTTTGATACGGAATGGAATTCTTCTGCGCAAGCAACGGGTTTTGTGGTGGACGCTGAGCAGGGACTCATCCTCACCAACCGCCATGTGGTCACGCCCGGGCCGGTGACCGCACAGGCCACCTTTCTGAATCGTGAGGAGGTGGAGCTCAAGCCGGTTTACCGCGATCCAGTCCATGACTTTGGGCTGTACCGTTACGACCCCCGAAAGCTGCGGTTTGCACACCCTGAATCGATCCCATTGGCGCCTGCCGGGGCACGTGTAGGGACTGAAATTCGGGTGATTGGCAACGATGCTGGCGAACAGTTATCGATCCTTGCCGGGACCTTGGCGCGATTGGAGCGAGCAGCTCCCGAGTATGGCAAAGGCAAGTACAACGACTTCAACACATTTTATCTGCAGGCTGCCTCGAGCACCTCCGGTGGTAGTTCAGGTTCGCCAGTGGTAGACATTGCCGGGCGTGCGGTGGCGTTGAATGCTGGTGGTGCTGGGAATGCTGCCAGTAGTTTTTATCTGCCGCTGGATCGTGTGGTTCGGGCGCTGCAGCTGATCCGTGAGGGCCGCCCGGTACCGCGCGGCACGCTGCAGACCGTGTTTGGCTACACGCCTTACGATGAGCTGGCGCGTCTGGGTCTCGATCCAGCAACCGAAACCGCGGTCCGCAGCGCCTTGCCAGGTCGCACAGGGTTGCTGGTGGTCAGTGAGGTGCAGCCGGGTTCTCCGGCCGCTGGCCAGTTGGAAGTCGGTGACATCGTGTTACAGGCGAACGGCGCGTGGCTGGCGGATTTTCTGGCCCTTGATACGCTGCTGGATGCGCAGGTGGGGCAGGTCGTGCGGCTGCAGTTGCGCCGTGGCGACACCACGCTCGAGCGCAGCATCACCGTGGGAGATTTGCACGCCATCACCCCAGATCGGTTTCTGGAGATTGGGGATGCCATTGTGCATACACTGTCTTACCAGATGGCGCGACACTTCAATTTGCCGGTGCACGGCGTGTTTATCGCCAACCCCGGTTATCTGTTCGGGGCGGGCGGCGTGCCGCGCGGTGCCTTGTTGGTCTCATTCAACGGCCAGCCGGTGCTCACGCTAGATAGTCTGCGGCAGGCGCTGCTCGCGCTGGGTGATGGCGAGCGCGCGACGTTGCGTTTCGTGACGCAGGAAGATGCGCAAACGCCGCAACTGCGCTCGATCATCATGGACCGCCATTGGTTTCCTGCGCGTGACTGTGTGCGTGACGATGCGGCTGGTGTGTGGCAGTGCACCGAGTTGCCGGCGGGCGCTCCAGCACCCGCAGTGACCGTGGCCAGCGCTACTTTGCCGCGGGTGACGGATGCGCGCAGTGCGGGTATTGCCCCGTCACTGGTGGCGGTCAGTTTCAACATGCCCTACAGCCAGAGTGGCGTGACCGAACGCAGTTACAACGGCACTGGACTGATTGTGGATGCCGTCCGTGGTCTCGTGGTGGTGGATCGCAACACGGTGCCGGTGGCTTTGGGTGATGTCCGGCTGACCTTCGGTGGGGCGGTCGAGGTGCCTGGTCGGGTGTTGTACGTGCACCCGTTACACAATTTGGCGGTGCTGGCCTACGACCCGGCCTCCATCGGAACGACACCGGTGCGCAGTGCGGCCCTGAAGCCGCAAGAGCTCAAACCGGGTACCGCGGTATGGGCCGTCGGTCTGCGTGCCGATGGCCGGGTGGCGACACAGGCGTGCAGTGTGGCGGCCATGGAGCCGGCACAGTTCCCGCTGTCACGCACGCTACAGTTCCGCGAGGCGAATCAGGAGCTCCTGCGGTTGGTGAATGGCCCCAGTGATTTCGATGGTGTGCTGGTGGATCAGCACGGGGATATTCATGCGCTGTGGAGCAGTTTTGCCTACGAGAGTGGACGCGAACTGGTGCAGCAGAACCTCGGCGTACCACTGGAGAGTGTGGTCGAGATGGTGGACCGTGTTCGCGCCGCCTTGCCGCCGATGGCGCCCGCCGGTGGTTTCACCGATATCACGGGTGCCGCGGCCTTACAGACGCTGGATGTGGAGCTCAGCGCCGTCACCCTGTCGGCGGCGCGTAAGTTCGGGGTGCCGGATGTATGGCTGCAGCGTCTGGCTGCCGCTGGTGGCGATCGTCGCCAGGTGCTGGTGGTCAGTCGGATCGCCGCCGGTGGCGATGCGGCACAGCAGTTCCAGTCGGGCGACTTATTGCTGGCGATCGATAGCCACCCGGTCACCCGGTTTCGCGATGTGGAGGTCTGGGCCCAGCACCCGCAGGTTCGCGCGACGGTATGGCGTGGCGGCGTAGAACTGACGCTCACCGTGCAGACCACGGCCTTGTCCGGCCAGGAGGTCGACCGTGTGCTGCAATGGGCCGGAGCGACGCTGCATGCGCCCCACCGCGCCATGGTTGCGCAGCGGGGCATTCAACCGGCAGGGGTGTTCGTTGCTTATTTCCTCTATGGCTCCCCGGCCACACGGTACGGCCTCTGGGCGGGCCGCCGCATCGTAGCGGTGGATGGGCAGGTCACGGCCGACTTAGATGCTTTTTTGACCCAAGTCCGTACAAAATCCGACCGGGCATCAGTGCGCCTGAAGACCGTTCTGTGGAATGGTTCGGTGGAAGTCATTACGCTCAAGCTGGATCGTCACTACTGGCCAACCTACGAACTGCGTCGTGGCCCGAGCGGCTGGTCCCGTTTGGCCATTGACTGAGGCTGCTGATGTCCCAGTTCGATCTCTTCGCTGAACCGCCTGCAGCGCCGCAGGCGCCTCCGGAACGCGCCAAGCGCCGTACGTCGGCGGTGGTGCGCGCATGCAAGCCGGCAGCCACCCTGATTGAACTGGCCGCGCGGTTGCCGGCACGACTGCGTCTGGGGACATCCAGTTGGTCATTCCCCGGGTGGGTAGGGCAGGTCTACGCTGACCATTATGCCGAGGCTGCTTTGGCGCACAGTGGTCTGGCAGCCTATGCCCGGCACCCGTTGCTACGTACGGTTGGCGTTGACCGTACGTTCTATGCGCCGCTGGAAGCAGCGGAGTTTGCATTGATGGCGGCAGCGGTCCCAGCCGAGTTCCGCTTTCTGGTGAAAGCACATGCAGCGCTGACAACGCCGGCCGAGCCGTGGCGACGCCAACAGGTGACCACGCCGGGCCCCGCCCGTTTTCTGGATGCTGCTTATGCCGCCGAGCAGGTGGTGGCGCCGGTGCTGGAGGGCTTGGGTGAACGTACGGGAGTGATCCTGTTCCAGTTTCCACCACTGGGCCCGCCTTATGCCCGTTCAGCACTGCGCTTCGCCGACCATCTCGAACGGTTTCTGGATGGTTTGCCCGCCTTGCCCGTGGCCGCGGATGGGCGCGGCCCGCGCTATGCGGTGGAGGTGCGTAACCGTGAGTTTATCGGTCCGGCCTATGCCGCCGCACTGGGTAAGCATGGGGTGGTGCATTGCCTGAATGTACATCCGCGCATGCCGGGGGTGACGGATCAGTCGCGACAGTTGCAGCAGGGTTTCGAGGCGGTGGGGCACAGCGTCCGCCCGCCTCTGACTTTGGTGCGTTGGATGTTGCACCCCACGCAGGAGTACGGCACTGCGCGTGAGGCCTACGCGCCGTTTGACCAGCTGGTGGACCCCGATCCCGTGAGTCGCGCTGCCGTGGCGGCGGAGGTTTGCGCGGCGCTGGGTCGCGACGAGGAGGTCATCGTCATTGTTAACAACAAGGCCGAAGGATCCTCGCCACTGACCCTGCAATTGTTGGCCGAGGCGGTTAACGCACGGCTGACGCCAGCGGTATGAATCCCTGGCCGGGCACGGCGGACAGTGTGGCTGCAGCCGTGGCGCATTTGCGGGGAGGAGGCGTGCTCGGGTTGCCCACCGAAACCGTGTACGGGCTGGCGGCGGATGCCACACAAGCCGCGGCGGTGGCGCGGGTGTTCGCCACCAAGGGGCGCCCGGCGGATCATCCACTGATCGTGCATGTAGCAGACCTCGCGGCGGCGCGGCCTTGGGCGCGCGACTGGCCGGTGGTAGCAGAACGTCTGGCGGCGGCTTTCTGGCCGGGTCCATTAACGCTGGTATTGCCGCGTGGGCCGCAGGTGTTGGCGGCCGTGACCGGCGGGCAGGACAGTGTGGCCTTGCGGGTGCCAGCGCATCCTTTGGCGCAGGCGGTATTGCGCGCCTTCGGTGGTGCGCTCGTGGCGCCCTCGGCTAACCGCTACGGTCAGGTCAGTCCGACCCGTGCCGCCGATGTGGTGACCGAATATGGAGGTGCGGTGCCGGTGCTGGATGGAGGGGCTTGCGCCGTGGGCCTCGAGTCCACCATTGTCGCCTGCCTGGACGGGCGCGCGTTGGTGCTGCGCCCGGGCAGTCTGACACCGGGCATGCTCAGTCGCGCCAGTGGCGCTGAGATTCTCCTGGCCGCAGCGGGCCAAGGGCCGCGTGCGCCCGGCACGACCCGCGCGCACTACGCACCACGCACGCCGCTGGAGCTGGTGCCGGCGGCGGCGCTTTACGCCCGCGCGCTCGCCCTGCCCGCGGCCGTGGTGGTGGCGCGCAGTGCCACGCTGCGGTGCGGTCTGGCGGCGCAGTTACGCGAACGCCCGTCATCACCGCCGTTGCAAGCCATGCCGGATGAGGCGGCGGCTTATGGGCGTGTGTTGTACGCCACCTTGCGCGATCTCGACCGCCTAGAAGCCTCCCGTTTACTGGTCGAAGCAGTACCGGAAGACGAGGTTTGGGGGGCGGTGCGTGACCGCCTGCAGCGTGCGGCAGCGGCGGGGGAAGTCGAGGAAACAGTGGATGGCCGGTAGTAAAACCGCCGCGCAGGGCGCAATCGCCACTCAAGGTGTGTATCCTGCGCGTTTTTCCGCGGCAGTCCCCTTCATGGATACCCCCACCGTCCAGCTTGATACCACCTCGCGCGAGGAACTGCTGGCGCTCGTCGCGCGCCATGGTTCGCCGTTGTTGGTACTGGATTGCGCTGTGGTTCGGCAGCAATACCGGCGCCTGCAGGCGGCCTTGCCAGGCGTCGATCTGCACTACGCCTTGAAACCACTGCCGGAGGCCGCGGTCGTGCGCGCCCTGTTGGCGGAGGGTGCCTGGTTTGATCTGGCGACCACGGGTGAAGTGGAGTTGGTGGTGCGCGAAGGCGTGCCAGTGGCGCGCTGTATTCATACGCATCCCATCAAACGCGAAGTGGATATTCGTGCAGCGCTCGCGCACGGTGTGGTCACTTTTGTGGCTGACAATCCGGATGAGATCACCAAGTTCGTGCCTTATCCGCAGGCACGGCTGCTGCTGCGCGTGGCATTTCGGAATACGGAAGCGAAATGCGATCTGTCACGAAAATTCGGTTGTGAACCGGAAGACGTGCCAGCTTTACTGGCGCAAGCGCGGGCGCAGGGAGTGGCGATCACCGGTTTGTCGTTCCATGTCGGTTCACAGGCGGCCACACCCGCCATGCATGTGGCGGCCGTCACCGCCTGTATCACCTTACTGCAAGCCGCCGCTGCCGCTGGCTATGTGCTCGATACGCTGGATATCGGCGGTGGTTTTCCGGTCGAGTACCATGAAGGCGCGTTGGCCATTGAAGAGTTCTGTGCCCCGATCCGCACGGCCCTGCAGGCCGTCCCCGCCGGTGTGCGGGTTATCGCGGAACCCGGTCGCTTCATTGCTGCGCCGGCAGGCTTGTCGCTGAGTACCGTGATGGGCCGCGCGCGGCGTGATGGTCACTGGTGGTACTACTTAGATGACGGCCTGTATGGCTCATTCAGTGGCCAGTTGTTTGACCACGCGCGCTATCCGGTGGTGCCTCTGACAGCGCAGGGAGTGGCGCCCGCCGGGCCGCTGTTACTAAGCGTGCTGGCAGGTCCTACCTGCGACAGCATCGACGTGATAGCCGAGGGCATCGGTCTGCCGGAATTGGTGGCTGGCGATGTGCTGCTGGGTCGGATGATGGGGGCTTACACTTGTTCCTCAGCCACCGACTTCAACTTTTTCCCGCGGGCCCGGGTGCTGCCCGTCAATTTTTAGCCTTAAGGGTTGCCACGCTCCCCCATTTGCGGCACCCTCCGCCGCATGTCCTCGCCGCCGTCTCCTTCCCGTCGCCGTTTTTTGGGCCACTGTGCCGCCACGGCGGCAGTGGCGGTGGTTGCGCCGTGGGTGCCGGTGCGTGCCTGGGCGGAGGCGAATGGCGGCGCGGTGCGCGAACTGCGTTTGCATAATGTGCACACCCAAGAATCGGGTCTGTTCGATTTTCGCCGCCACGGCGTGCAGGTGCCGGCCGTGCTGGCACGGCTGCAGCATTTCTTCCGCGACTTCCGCACCGGACAGGAACATCCGCTCGACCCCGCGCTGTATGACTTGCTGCATGAAGTGGCGGTCACGATCGACCGCGACCCGGAATTCGAGGTCATCTGCGGCTACCGTTCGCCGGCCACCAACGCAGCACTGCGCTCACGTTCGACGCACTCCGGCGTGGCGCAAAACAGCCTGCACTTGACCGGGCGCGCGGTGGATATCCGCATGCCGGGCGTCGATGTGCGCCAGTTGCGCAATGTCGGCTGGGAACTGCAGCGCGGGGGTGTCGGTCTTTATACCGCTTCGCAATTTGTACATCTGGACACCGGGCGTGTCCGGCAATGGGGCGCCTGAAACTTCAGTCGTGCCCCCAGTGCGCGTAGCGGTGCTCCTGTAACCGTGCTGCCAGTTCTGCATCATGGTGATACACGTCGGCAAAGAAGCGTATCCCCTCGCGGGAGGCCATAGCCGTCGCATAGACAAAGTACACCCGTACGGGTGTGGTCAGTTTGACGATGCGGGATTCGGGCGCGCCTTCGGCCATGGCCGCGTCCACCGTTGCTTGGCTCCAACCCGGTTCATGGCGCAGGATAAACGCTGCCAGCGTTGCCGCGTCGTTCACGCGTACGCAGCCGTGACTGAACGCCCGGGCAGCCCGCTGGAACAGCGACAGTGCTGGCGTGGAATGCAAATACACGTTGTAGGGGTTCGGCAGCATGAACTTCACCAGCCCGAGTGCATTGTGTTCACCCGGGGTCTGGCGCAAGCGCGCGGTTCCGCGGCGGATCGCCGCCAGATGCTGCGCGGTCGGCGTCAGCACTTGGGTGTCGTTGCCGTGTCCGCGGACCACTTGTAGTCGCTCGCGCTGCAGATAGCCGGCATCGGCCGCTATCTTGGGCAGCAGTTCGCGGACGGCGATGCGATACGGTACATCCCAGTACGGACGGAACACCAGATACCGGAGGTCGCCGGCGAACACCGGCGTGTGCTTGCTGAGGTAAGGCTCACCCACGATGACCTCAAACTTGAGCAAGCGGTCTTCGGTGTCGCGCTCCGTTTCCCAGGCGAACAAGCGGAACTCTGGAATATTGATGACGAGCGGCGCTGCGTGTAGGTGGGGCGGTACCCAACGCCAGCGTTCCAAGGTCAGTTCCATGGTGCGAACGCGTGCGCTGAGCGGTGTGGTCAGCTCCCGCCAGGTGGCAGGTCCGAGGATGCCATCGGGTTCCAAGCCATGGCGCTCCTGGAAGTGACGGACGGCGGACATCAGGGTGGTGGAGTATGTCGGCTCACCCGCGGCATCGAGTGGGTTGCGGTCACCTAACACCTCCAGCAGGTGCGCTAATGCTGGCAGACCCGCCCAGCTTTCACCCTCGCGCAAGGTGCGATGGGGCAAGCGCGGCAGCGCCGTCAAGGCAGGATCGGCGGCGAGCAGCCGGTAGCGGGCCAGTGCCGCCTTCAGCAACCTGTAATGCTCGAACTCAGGCTCCAGCGCGGCGAGGTCAGCGTTCACCTGCGAGCTGGCCAGCAGCTGGGTGACACACTCGTCCAGATTCAGGCGCGAGCGGTCGATGCGCAGCCCATGTCCGAGGTCTGCCGGATCGACACGACCGAAATGCAAGTGTTCGACATACAACCGCAATGCACGACGAAAGTCCTGCTCCCAGCGGCGTGCCAAAGCCTCGCGTTGCGTGGTGAGTGGGGCGTCGGCCTGTAAGGCGGACCAGCGTGCGGTGAGGATGTCTGCCCCATAATCGGCCGGGTCGAGGCCCACGGCGCGGGCGTCGCGGAGGGCCGCGAGTAGCGGTGGAACTTGGCGTGCGTCAACCAGTGCTGCGGGCGCCAGCGGTGTGGGTGGCGTTGGCGGGGACTGTTCGCCGGCATTGGCCAGCGCCGGGGCGATGAGCAGCAGTAGGGCCAGCGAGGTGCACCGCGGGAGGAAGACATCGAACAGCCTGACCAGCGCAGTGACCCAGCGCCAAGAAAACGGCTTGCGTGACATAGAATTCAGTCTACGCCAACAGTCGGTATAGTCAGTGCGCAACAGCACGTATAGGAAACAGCCAGATGTCGATGATAGGAGTTGTCATGCAGCGATGGGGCCGCGGGCGGCACCGTCCAGTGCGGTTCATGCGGCGCGATGGGGTATGTTTGGCGGCGGTGCTGGTGCTCTTGACTGGCTGTGGCGGCGGGGCGGGTGCGGGCCACTTCGACTCGCCCGGTGGACGCGTGTATTTGCAGAACTGCGTTGGCTGTCATGGGCCTACGGGGCAGGGGATGGGAGCGCAGCCGGTACTGGTAGGTTCCGCCACGGTCAATGGCCCCGTGCCGGCGCTCACCGCTTGGGTGCTATACGGTGTACGCCCCACCGCTTCACCGGCGGGGCGGTACCCGGCGCTGATGCCGCTGTTTGCGGCACAGCCAGACGCGGATCTGGCGGCCGTCCTGACTTATCTGCGATCCAGTTGGGGTCATCGGTCGTCCGCGGTGACGGTGGCTGACATCCAGGCCGCCCGCGCGGCCCACGCCGCGCGGTGAACCGCATCGGCGCCGTTGCTTTTCCGGGAGTCTGACCATGCCAACGCCCATCCACCGTCGCGTGGCCGCCTGCCGCGCTGGGACCGACCCGACCTGCATCGCTCGATTGTCGGCTGGATGGGCTGTGTTAGGGGACCCGCAGGTGTTGCCCGGGTATTGCCTGTTGTTACCCGACCCGGTGGTGCCGCATCTGAATGCCTTCTCGGGCGCGGAACGGTTGCGTTTTTTAGCCGATATGGCACTGCTCGGCGATGCGGTGCTGCAGGTCACCGCTGCCTTGAGAATCAACTACGCGCTGTTTGGCAACCAAGCGCCAGCACTGCATGCGCACGTCTTCCCGCGCTTTAGCGACGAGCCGGCTTTTGCGCAAACCGGGCACCCTTGGGTGTATGACTGGGCAGAACGTCCTCCTTTCGATGCTGCGGCTCATGCGCTGCTGCAGCAGCAGTTGCGAGCGCAGTTGGCGCTCATTGCGCCCGCTGCTTGAGCTAGGCCTATTCAATTCAGTCAGTTATCCATGCTTCCTGACCGATTTTGTAGATCGATGCGCCAGGTGGGGTAAACCCTCCTTTTCGGGTAACTGTAGAACCTGACTAGGGGATTACCGCAGAATGTGAAAAAAATGCAAAAACAAATGCACAAATAGAAAAGTTTCGTGAACAATGCCCACCGAGTTCACTAAATATTTACGATGGGTATCGGGAGCAGACATGGCTATGTTCACTAGGCAGACAGGGTTCCGGTGGCTTGGCGGGCTTGCCCTCAGCGCTCTGCTCGCCGCCGTGTTGTGGAGCGTCGGCTCCCCGCTGCGCCTACAGCCAGTCCCCCACTCGCGGCCCACTGCTACCGTGCTCTACAGCGCTCCAACGCGGTTGCCGACTGTGCCAGTGGCAGTCCTCCAGACGCCGACTGCGCCGAGTACCCGCTATATCCTGCAGGGCGCCAGTGTGGCGGCCGTGCAGCGCGCGGTTGAAGCCGTTGGCGGCCGTTGGGTGGGTGGCCTGGCGCTCATTCGCGGCGGTGGCGCGGAGCTCACCCCGCAACAGTTTGCTGCGCTGCAGTCCCAAGGCGGCCTGCGTGTGTTCGAAGACGCGGTGGTACGAATTGCCGGCGGTGGCCTTAAGACCGACTATGTGGTGGAAACCCGCGCAGATCAGCTCCAGTGGTCGGGCATGTCCGGCCGTGGCGTGGGCGTGGCGGTGGTCGATACCGGCATCTGGCTCACGGGCGGCTTGGTCGTGCGTCCCGGTGGCCAGAGCCGCGTGGTTGCTCAATATGACGCTACCGTGCCAGATCACACGGACCTGTCCTTGCCCAGCAGTAAACGTTTCGTCGAAGACATTGGCGATTTCAGCGGCCACGGCTCACACGTCACCTCCATCATCGCCAGTAGCAATGCTTGGGCGACCAGTAAGTACGAGGGGATAGCGCCTGGCGTGAGTCTGGTGGCCGTACGCGCCTTTGCCAAAGACGGCTCCGGGCGGTATTACGATGTCATCCGGGCCATTGACTGGGTGGTCAAGAACCGTAAAGCCTTCAATATTCGCGTGCTGAATCTGTCGTTCAGCGCTGAGGTGCAGTCCTCCTACTGGGACGATCCGCTGAACCAGGCGGTGATGTCGGCCTGGCGTGACGGCATTGTGGTGGTGGCAGCGGCCGGCAACTCCGGTCCCAAAGCCATGACCATCGGTGTGCCGGGTAATACGCCTTACGTCATTACCGTGGGCGCTATGTCGGACAACGGCACGCCGAGCCGCGCGGGCGATGACCTGCTGGCGCCTTTTTCTTCGACCGGCCCCACCTACGAGGGCTTCGTCAAACCCGACATCGTGGCCCCGGGTGGCAGCTTGCTGGGTCTGGTACCGCCAACCGGACTGCTGGCCAGCTTGTATCCGTCACAGGTACGCAAGGAGGGGCACTTTGTGATGTCCGGTACCTCGCAGTCGGCAGCCGTCATCTCCGGTGTGGTCGCCCTGATGCTGGAGGCGCACCCGACCTGGTCGCCGGATGAAGTGAAGTGCAAGCTGATGAGCAGCGGACGCGCCGCCATGAAGGCCGATGGCACCTAC
The DNA here is from genome assembly GCA_947469285.1 of Gammaproteobacteria bacterium. Classification (GTDB taxonomy): domain Bacteria; phylum Pseudomonadota; class Gammaproteobacteria; order Steroidobacterales; family Steroidobacteraceae; genus CAIOHZ01. The sequence continues at coordinate 469 of CANIOW010000019.1, read as the reverse complement.
GCTTACAGCGTGTTCCAGCAGGGCGCAGGCTTGGTTGATGCGCCGACTGCGGTGCTCAATAGCAACGCCACCGGTTGCGCCAACCGCGGGCTGGATATCAATGCCGACCTCGCCGGCACCAGCCACTTTGGTGGCCCCGCTAACCGCGATGCCGATGGCAATTTCTACCTGATGGACATCCGCGACGGCCAGGAGGTCGGCGCGATTAACGCCGACGGTTACCTCTGGAACAACGGTTACCTCTGGAATAACGGTTACTTGTGGAACAACGGTTACCTCTGGAACAACGGTTACCTCTGGAATAACGGTTACCTGTGGAACAACGGTTACTTGTGGAACAACGGTTACTTGTGGAACAACGGTTACCTGTGGAACAACGGGGTGGGTGAAGCCCCGTTGGCGCCCCCAGCGCCTTGAGTGCTGATCGCTAACCGTTAAAAAGAACACCACACATGGGGGGTAGGGTGGG
>CANIOW010000018.1 GCA_947469285.1 Gammaproteobacteria bacterium | reverse complement strand
GAATCGTCTGCCTCGCGCAGAATCTTCACCATCTGCTCTTCCGTAAATCGCGCCTTCTTCATGACTCCCTCCTGTCCCGGGAGCCATCTTGCCAAACTTCATGCGGTCCGAAAAACAACCATCAGGTCACCGGGTTCCCTTACTGCTAAAAAGGGTGCAGGCTGAGTAAAACCTAGCCGCTGAACGGACATTCATGGCGCGTCTGAGCTTTTTTGTCGGCATTAAAGGAATTCTATGAAACGTATTATGTTAAAGCCAGTGCTGTTGGTGGCGGGATGGATTGCGCTGGCTTCGGTGCCGGCGGTCCCGGTCATTGCAGCGGTGGCCGCTCAAGAGGCGCCTTTTGTCCTGGCTAAAATCTGTGGGGCGGACGAGAGGAGCGCTTGTAAGGTGGGGGCGGTCGGCCCTGCTGGCGGTTTCATATTTTTTGTGGATTACAATAAAGATTTTGAGAGCTTTGATTACCTTGAGGCAGCCCCGGAAAATGCACGAGATCTTAGTGTTTCTACGGCAGGCGATAGCGCGTGGGCAATTCCCTTGCGAGACCTTTTTATTTGGTGTGACACAGCTAGCCGAGGCGCGCATGAATCAATTTATGACAGTGGTGTTAATAAGCTGACGGACTACTGGAAAAAAAACGCGCTCGGCCAAGGAAAAACTAGCACACAACTGATGCTGAATAACTGCGCACAAGGCGCGGCGCATGCCGCGAACAACTATCGGTCGGCGAAAAAAAGCTTCAAGGATTGGTATTTACCTAACATCACTGAACTATTATTAATGGTCAATACGTTGCGAAACTACGGGCTGGGTTCATTTTATCGCGGTCAGTATTGGAGTTCTTCTGAGCTGGATCTCGATACTGCGGAGAACCGGGTGATGCCGGATGGTGACACTGATCATTCAGATAAATCCGGAAATTCGCACCCAGTACACGCGATGCGCTCATGGAAATACCCTTAACGCTGTCAATTTGAAAGGCACACCCGTCGGCGCTGCCTGCGGCGGCGTCGATGGGCAGCACTGGCTGGTCGTTCATCGTAAGCAGCGCAGTCCACGGCCATTTATCTGCCGGTGGACGGACCTTTGTTGATAATTGCCATCGCACTGGCAATGAGCCCTGACACTTCGGTCATATTGCCCGGCACAATCATGGTGTTCGTCTTCTGCGCCAACTGGCTGTAGGCTTCAACGGCTTTTTCGGCCACCTTTAACTGCACCGCTTGTTCACCGCCAGGCTCACGAATCGCCTGCGCTACTTTGCGGATGGCGTCGGCGTTGGCTTCCGCTACGGCCACGATGGCGGCTGCCTGGCCTTGGGCGTTGTTGATTTCCGCTTGTTTCGCACCCTCTGAGCGAGCGATGAACGCTTCGCGCTCGCCCGTGGCAATGTTGATCTGTTCTTGGCGGCGCCCTTCGGACGCGGCGATCAGCGCGCGCTTTTCTCGCTCGGCGGTGATCTGCGCCTGCATCGAATGCAAGATGGCAGCCGGAGGAGTTAAGTCTTTGATCTCATAGCGGAGCACTTTGACGCCCCAGTTCTGTGCTGCCTCGTCCAGTGCGTGAACAACCGCGGTGTTGATCGAGGTGCGCTCTTCAAAGGTTTTGTCGAGCTCCATTTTGCCAATGACGCTGCGCAGTGTGGTCTGCGCCAGCTGGGTGATGGCGATGACGTAGTTCGACGCGCCGTAGCTGGCGCGCATCGGGTCGGTGACCTGGAAATACAAAATGCCGTCGACGGTGAGCTGCGTATTGTCTTTAGTGATGCACACTTGGCTGGGTACATCGAGTGGAATTTCCTTGAGCGAATGGCGGTAGGCCACCCGGTCAATGAAGGGGATGAGGATATTCAGGCCAGGGGTCAGGGTGTCGTGATACTTGCCGAGACGCTCTACGACCCAAGCGTGTTGTTGCGGAACCACCTTCAGTGAGCGCGCGACGAAGATCGCGGCAATAATCAGGAGGAGGATGAAGATGATTTCCATTGGTATTCCTTGGCTCGTGTCGTGGATTAGTTGGGAGGGCGTACCGGCTCAAGCAAGAGGCGGCTGCCATCGATGGCATGGATGCGGTGTGGGCCACTGGCGGGCGCACCCTCGCCAGCGTAGCGAGCCGACCAGTTGGCGCCACGATAGCGAACCTCGGTGGTGCCGTCTGCGTTCCACCGGCTGACGGACACGGTTTCACCAATGTCGAGGTTGACGTCCCGGTTCTCACCCGCAGGCAGGGCGTGTGGTCCGGTCCGACGCTTGAGATGCCAGCCCACCACGGCGCCGCCACCCAGCAATGCTGCGGTCAGGAGTTGCGCGTTGAAGGGGAGGCCTAGGTGAGCGGCAACCGCCGCCGCCGCAGCGCCTAAGGCCAACATCAATAGGTAAAAAGTACCGCTGGCCAGCTCGGCTGCTACCAGCGCACCCGCCACCATCCACCAGCCTGTCGCTATGCTCCAATCCATTGCAGACTCCTATTGTGGCTCGCTAGAACTTGGTGAGTGCGTCGGCAGTGGTTTTATTCGGCGGGCTTCCCGCCTACCAAGCTGCGCAATTCATTGACGAGCAACTTGAGAGATTCGGCCTGCTCCGATAGCTCGCCGGCAGCCTGCGCGCTGTCTTGGGCGTCCGTCGCGTTGGCCTGACTCACCTGCTCCATTTGGGTGATGGCGCCGTTCACCTGTCCGATACCCTGTGCCTGCTCCTGCGCAGCCTTAGCGATCTGGCCTACCAGTGCATCGGTTGACGTAACGCGTTCGGTAATGCGGCGCAATGACTCAGCGACCCGCTCGCTGCATTCAGCCCCACGGACACTGCTTTCGATCGCTGCTTGAATTTTATTCGCGGTTTCTCGTGCGGCTCCAGCGCTGCGTTGCGCCAGCGAGCGTACTTCATCGGCGACCACCGCAAAGCCGGCGCCCGCGGCGCCTGCGCGGGCGGCCTCTACTGCGGCATTGAGCGCCAGGATATTGGTTTGAAACGCGATCTCGTCAATGTTTTTAACGATCTTCGCCACCTGAGCGCTCGACACGCTGATCTCCGCCATGGCAGCGGCCATCTCCGACATGCTGGCGAGACCGATTTCCGCGACCGAACGAGCTTCGGCGGCAAGCTCCTTGGCTTGTGCAGCATTTTCAGCCGTTGAACGAATCATGCTCGAAATTTCGTCGAGAGCCACGCTCGTCTGTTCTACCGCTGCTGCTTGGTCGCTGGCACCAGAAGACAAGTGGCGGCTCGAACTGGCGAGGCGTGCGGCCGTGGTATCCAGGTCCAAGCTGGTGTTGGACAGTTGCCCCATGACGTGGCTAATCGGGCGGACGGCTTGATGCAACAATGACAAGTGCAGCGTAATAATTAGCAACACCGTCACGATGATGATAATGGCCACTGTCCATAGGGTGTCAGAGAGTAACGTGCTTTTAATGAACGCCTTTGTGACATAGACATCTACTTGGCCGATGACGTCTGTGCCGTGGCGGATTTCATGTGTTTGATGCACCCAGTGTTCCGCTGGCGTTAGCGCGCGCTCAGTCGGTTTTATCGCACCATTGCTGTCTTTATAACGCCCGACGATGAATTCCTGATGGTTGGCATCGAAGACAAAAATAGCCGACACCGACTGGTCGTTCATTTCTTGATCAAGCAGCTCTGCCGCCAGGGTAGTGCTGAGGTCCCACAGCGGCTTTTCAAGATTCTTGTAGAGTCGTGTTAAGACCAGTTCTTGAGTGCTCGACAGTTCATGCGTCAGTCGTGAGTTGAGCTTGATGTAGTTGTAGGCACAGAACAGCGAAAGCACCAAAATGGTGATCGCGGCCGGAATGAGGCTGAGCCGGCGGGTGCTGATGCCAGAGCCGGACGCTGACGGCTCTGCTGAAATGTGCAGAGACCCAAGCGGCGGCAAGGTGTCGCCGGTCCGTTGGAACTCTCGACGTGGCTCTAGAGTCATGTGGGGTTAACGCAAGGCGGCTGGTTACTTGAAAAATGCTTTCAAGTAATCGCTGTTGATCTTTTTGGTATCTACTTTGGCTATTCCTGCCTTCAGGGGCGCATTCCAGCGCGAGTACATCGCAGTAGGTATGCATAAGCCCAACGGCTTTTCTTCCAGTGTCTGCGCATTCATGCGAACTTTGCCGGCAAAGTCTTTGAAATCAGTTTTCAAGAAATACTTGAGCACGAACGTATCCATCACGGCGCCGTCGAGGCGGCCAGCCGCTACCTTACGGATGTTAATGGAGTCCTCTTGAACCAGTTCGGTCTTGATGATGCCTTTTTTGACCAGCGCGTTAAATTCCAGCGTGTTTCCGTAATCCTGCACAGACCCGATGCGAAACGCTTTAAGGTCTTCGGTTTTTTTGAAAGCAATGGGTTTAGCCGTCTGCTCCATAATCCCCAGCGGTGAGGTGAGCAGCGACTCAGAGAACTTCATGCCTTCTACGCAGTCTTCGGGCCAAGAAATGAACAGCGCGTCGTACTTGCCGGACTTGGTGTCGGCGATCGCTCGCGACCAAGGTAACCAGGAAAATTGAACGGTGACTCCCACCGCACCATACGCGGCCCGTAAGGCCTTGGCGCCCGAGCCATTTTCGGGGCAGCCAGTCTCGCAGGCGTAGGGCGGCCAGCTAAGGCTCGCAACCCGGATGGTTTCAGCAGACGATGTGGTTGCTGTTAGTAGCGATAGGACGAAAAGTAACTGGCTGATTTTCATCGCTATTCCCCGCAAAATTTTGTTCGGTTTTCCTATCGGCACCCACAGCATAGACTAAGTTTTTGCTGTCCGCACTGGGGATTATACTGCGGGTGGATGAAGGGGCGTGGGGGGTAGGGCTGCTTGGCGCATGGTGGTTGCGTTGCGGCGGCGTTCTCAGGCGGCAGTGACGGTTTTTAGGCGGGTTGTAACTGCCGACGACTGCTGAAGTGCCGCCGCTCGCCCGTGACTGGATCGTTAAAGGCGATGGCTTCTGCCAGCAATTGCAGGGGCTGGCTGTAGTCGGTTTTCTCGGCCCCCGAGTTGCTTTGATAGACGGGGTAAATCTTGTCGTTGACGATGGGAATGCCGAGCGCGGCCATGTGGACCCGTAGCTGGTGTTTCTTTCCACTAAAGGGCGTAAGCCGGTATCGCCCAAGTTGTCCGCATGGCAAGGTTTCCAGCAGCTCCACTTGGGTTTCGGCGTTGCAGGTGTCGATTTCCGCGCCTGCTATTTCCTGCATCCGCATGAACGGTTCGCCAGGCACCAGACGGCTGCGGCGAGTGAGCGGCAAGCTAAGTTCAGGGCGGTACGGCGCTATCGCTTGATAGTGTTTGGTGACCTCGCGGCGGGCAAACAATTGTTGGTAGTGGCCGCGCAGGTGCGGTTGCACAGTGAATATCATCACGCCCGCGGTTTCGCGATCTAGACGATGCATGGGCGCGAGGGTGTCGATGCCGAGTTTGCGAATCAGGCGAATGAGCAGGGTTTGTTGTAAATAACGGCCGCTGGGAATGACCGGCAGGAAATGGGGTTTATCGACCACCACGAGTTGCTCATCTTGAAACAGGATTTCTTCATCGAATGGAATGGCCTCTTCGACGGCTATGCTGCGGTAGTAATACAGTTTCAGATTCGGGGTATAGCGGCGGGTGGGCAATACGCTGTTCCCTAGTTCGTCAATCACATCGCCGCGCGTCATGCGGGCTTCGATCTCCTCACGCGTTACATTCGTAAACCGTTCATTAAGAAAATCGAGCACGTGGGCCCATGGGCCCGTCGGCAACACGATACAACCGGGGCCTACGCCGTTGCGGGTTGGCAGCGACAGCGAGCAACTTTGCCTCATGTGTCGTCGCCATCGAGTTGCCGGGCGCGCCGCAAGCGCCACTCACCATCGGGTTCACCCTGGTAGACATCCTCGAGGGTGGTGCTGGTTTCCTGTAGGTGCGTGTCAAGGGCAATACGGTTGTCGAATACGAAGCACTCGCCCTCCCAGTCACCGGCTGCGTCCGGCATTGCCTGAAAGTAGTTAAGGATTCCACCTTCGAGCTGGAATACTGGTATATCGAAAGCCTGCATCCAGGCGCTGGTCTTTTCACAGCGAATGCCGCCGGTGCAATACATGGCTACGCGCTGACCTTTCGCTTGCCATTCGGCAAGATGGGCGGCTACATATTCCGGAAAGTCGCGGAAGTTAGTCACGCCCGGGTCAATTGCTTTGTGAAAATGGCCGAGCCGGTATTCGAAACTATTACGATTATCGAGGACTACGACGTCCTCTTGTGCAATGAGCTTGCGCCATTCCGCTGGACTGACATTGATCCCCGTGCCGGCGGTCACATCAACGCCTGCAATACCGAGTGGAACAATTTCGGGTTTTTGGCGGACTTTCATTTTGCGAAACGGCGCCGTCGTGCACTGGCTGCGTTTGAATACCATGCCCGAAAATGGCGCGATAGCTAATACGGCAGACTCAAATTCGTCCAAGGCCGCGGCACTTCCCGCAACCATACCGTTGATGCCTTCGCTGGCCAACAGAATGCTGCCATGCAGCGCCAAGGTGATCTGGCGCAGGTGCTCCGCCATGGCCGCTACATTGTTGAGGGCAACAAACTTGTAAAAGGCGCTGTGCAGGAGCGGCGGGGTGGACGGGGTGCTCAAGGTGATGTCATATGCGGCGTGGTAGGGGGGTAGTGTCGCATGTTCCTTCAGGTGAACCTATTCAGGACCAGCTAATATCGCCGTGCCGAAGGGCAGTGCAGCGGCGATCTGGGGAAAAGCGAGTAGCAGTTGAGGCGTATTTACTACAGCTTCATGGTGAACAATCATCGGTTGGGGTTAAATTAGATGGACAAATCGCAGGCACCTCCAATGAGTCACCAGCTGACGGCCGATGTGGTGGTGGTCGGGTCAGGGGCTGGAGGGTTGCTGGCAGCTGCCCGTGCACATGATCTCGGTTTGAAGGTCATCGTCATTGAAAAATCCGACCGCTACGGTGGAACGTCGGCTATTTCGGGCGGTGCCATCTGGATTCCCAATAACGGCGAATCGCCCATTGCAGACTCTCCGGCACAGGCCTTGGCGTATTTGCAGTCGGTGACGCAGGGACAGGTGCCCGACGCAAAGCTCGCGCGATATGTCGAGGTGTCGCCGCAGGTACCGGCATACCTCAAGACGCTGGGGGTTCATTATTACACTCACCCCACGCTGTCCTACCCTGACTACTACCCGTCCGCGCCCGGTGCGCTGGCCAGCGGCAGAACCATGTTCGTCAGCCCCATGGATGGGCGCGTGCTGGGGGAAGACTTTTTTCGGCTGCGGGAAACACACCCGGAATACCTGTTACTCGAAAAAATTGCGATCGATGTGACGGAGGGAGTGCAGCTGCTGGCCAAAGCCAAGGGCTGGCAGGGCACTTTGCTGCGGTTGCTGTCGCGGTATTGGACGAACCTCGGGTGGCGTCGTCGCACCTATCGGGACTGTCGGCTGGCAAACGGCACTGCCTTGATCGGTGGACTGCGCAAAGCGCTGCTGGATCGCGGCATACCACTCAGGCTGAAGACCCGCCTGACGCGGCTCACGGTGTCTCATGGACGTGTGAGCGGAGTCATTGCCGAGTACGAGGGTCGCGAGCTGCAGATTTCGGCCTCCAAAGGCGTCGTCCTGGCATCGGGAGGCTTCGAACAGTCGCAGTCGCTGCGGGATAGTTACCTTGAACAGCCCACGATGGCGTCCTGGAGCGGAACTCCGCGCAATAATAATGCCGGTGAGGCCTTGCTGGCTGCCCTGGATATTGGGGCTGACACAGCGTTCATGAACGAGGCGTGGTGGGCGCCCACGGTGCCGATGCCGTCGGTTGGGACGCCGAATACGGTGCGTAATATCCCGTTGTTCTTCGAACGTGGCTATCCCCACAGTCTCGCCGTCAATCGTTTGGGTAAGCGCTTCACCAACGAAGCCAATTCCTATCACCAGTTTGGCCAAGCCATGCTGCGCGATCAAGCGGCCACCGGGGCGAACCTGCCTTGCTGGTTCGTGTTCGATGCGACTTTTCGGGAGAAATATCCGCTAGCTGCGCTGCTGCCAAGTGCGGTGGTTCCGGACAGCAAACTGCCGCCTGGCTGGTTTGACAATCTGCTCTATCGGGCGGACAGCCTTGCTGGGCTGGCTGATAAAATCGGCGTTCCTACCCAGGCCCTTGAACAAACGGTCGAACAATTTAATGGTTATGCGCGCCTCGGTGTAGATGCGGCATTTGGGCGCGGTGGTAATTTTCATAACCTGTACTACGGGGATCCCCAACACCAGCCAAACCGAACGCTGGGAGAGCTCCATAAACCGCCATTTTATGCGGTTCGGCTGGATCTTGGAGATATCGGCACCAAGGGTGGTCCCAAGACGGATGAGAACGCTCGGGTGGTCGGCAAAGACGGACAGCCGATGGCAGGACTCTACGCGGTGGGCAATGTGGCGGGGTCCGTGATGGGCGCCACTTATCCTGGCGCAGGGGCAACGCTTGGAGCGGCGATGACCTTTGCCTATGTGGCTGCCGAGGACATTGCGCGCCGAACGGGTTGAAGGCTGGCCCACCCTCTGGTCTCCAGCGCTACTTTATGGTGTGCTTGGCAGATGGACATTACCTCTCTTGAGGCCCTGCGCGGCCTGTACGAGCTCCCGCAGGACCGCGCCGTGCGTAAACAGTTGCCGGCGCTGGACCCGCATTGTCGCCGCTTTGTCGAACTCTCGCCATTTGTGGTGATGTCCTCGGTGGGTGCCTCTGGCCGCTTGGATGCCTCGCCCCGCGGTGGTAGTCCCGGCTTTATCAAAGCGCCGGACGCGAAAACCTTGCTGATCCCTGACGCACCTGGCAATAACCGCCTCGACTCGCTGGAGAACATGGTGGTGACCGGCCGGGTGGGCCTGCTGTTTCTGGTTCCGGGTGTGGATGAGACGTTACGCGTGAACGGCACGGCCGTACTGTCGCTCGACCCGCTGCTGATCGAGGCTTGTCGAGATGCGCGGCGCGCGCCGAAACTCGTCATTCGGGTGACCGTCGAGGAAGCCTACCTGCATTGCGCCAAGGCGCTGATGCGGGCGCGGTTGTGGGAGCTGTCAGCGCAGGTAAGTCGCGCCGTGCTGCCGAGCCTCGGGGAAATGGTGAAGGACCAGTTGCAACTGTCCGCTCCCGGTGAGACGCAGGACGAGATGCTGCAGTACTACCAAGGGGCGCTGTAAAGCCGTGGGGGAGGGTGTGGCGTGCTGGCTGGCACGCCTGATAAGCCTTTTTCCCCACCTGATGCGGGCACGGCGTTACTATGGCGCCCTTCGATGGAGTTGCTCATGACCGAATCTGACGCCACCACCAAAGCGACCGAAGCTGCCTCACGGGCCGCTGCACTGCACGCTACCCCCTACGGGACCCTGCCGCCGGCTTCGCCCATGCCGAACCGCAAGCCGCTGAGCCTGCCGCGCCTTCAGGAAATGCAGGCGCGCGGCGAGAAGATTGCAATGATCACGGCCTACGACGCCACCTTTGCGGCAGTGGCAGATGCCGCCGGCGTGGAATGCATTTTGGTCGGTGACTCGCTGGGCATGGTCTGCCAGGGGCTGGGTAGCACGGTCGGGGTGACGTTGGAGTCCATGCGGCATTACACGGAGTGCGTGGAGCGGGGTCTGCGGCGTTCCCAGGGAACCGCTTGGCTGATCGGCGACATGCCCTTTGGGACCTATCAGGAATCCAAGGAACAAGCCTTTCGTAACGCCTCGGTCTTGATCCAAGCCGGTGCCCACATGGTTAAGCTGGAAGGCGGTGGCTGGACCACCGAGACGGTCCGCTTTATCGTGGAGCGCGGCATTCCGGTGTGCGCCCATCTGGGGCTGACGCCGCAAACCGTTCACGCACTGGGCGGATATCGCGTACAAGGCAAAACGCAGGCCGGTGCCGAGCTGTTAAAGAAACAGGCGCACGAATTGCAAGAGGCTGGCGCCACCATGCTGGTATTGGAAATGGTGCCCGCCGACTTGGCGCGTGAACTGACCGCTGAACTCACCCACTGCGCCACCATTGGCATCGGCGCTGGCAATGGCACGGACGGCCAGGTGCTGGTGTTGCACGATATGCTGGGGCTGCATTTGGGCAAAATGCCGAAGTTCGTGCGTAACTTCATGCAAGACGCTGGCAGTATTCGGGGAGCCATGGAAAACTACGTGGCCGCTGTTAAGAATGGCAGCTTCCCTGAAAACGCGATCCACGCCTGGTAAGTACCCCACCCGTCATGCAGATTGTTCATACGCTGGCCGAATTGCGTCAGGCGCTCGCCCCATTTCGCCACCCCGCGGTGGTTCCCACCATGGGCAATTTGCACCAAGGACACCTTGAGCTGGTACGCGCCGCTCAGTCGCTGGGCGATGTCACGTTGGTCACTATTTTCGTGAATCGTCTGCAGTTTGCGCCGCACGAAGACTTCGACCGCTACCCCCGTACTCTGGAGTCCGACTATGCGCAGTTGGCGGCGGCGGGCTGTGGACTGGTATTTGCTCCCAGTGAGGACGAGTTATATCCGCTGCCTCAAACCTTCAAGGTGCAGCCGCCATCGGAGCTGTCCGATGTGCTGGAAGGGTATTTCCGCCCGGGGTTTTTTACCGGTGTCTGCACTATTGTCATGAAATTACTGGCCTGCACCCAGGCGCGCACTGCGGTGTTTGGCAAGAAGGACTACCAGCAACTGATGTTAGTTCGGCAGATGGTGCAGCAGTTTGCGATGCCCATCGATATTGTCGGTGTTGAAACCTGTCGCGACGCTGACGGTCTGGCGCTGTCATCGCGCAATGGTTATCTGACAACCAGTGAGCGCGAGCGCGCGGTGTTGTTGTCGCAGACCCTACAAGTCTTTGCGAAGGCCTTGCGGTTGGGCAGCACAGACTACAGCCTGCTGGAAACGCAGGCACAGCAAGCGCTAGCCGCGGCAGGGTGGGCCCCTGACTACGTGACCGTGCGTCGGCGGTATGACCTACAGCCGCCGCAAGCGGGCGATGCACTGGTGGTGCTGGCCGCTGCTCGTCTGGGTGCCACACGTTTGATTGATAATCTGGAAGTGTAAAAGCGCCTTGCTGGCGCCCTTGCTTTCCCTTCGATCCACACTCCCCACTAAGAGGGCAGACGCCAATGACCTATGAAGCCCGTTGGGGATTGCAGATTGAGCAGCCACTCACGGTCGCTGCGCCCGATACCTTCGAGTGGCATGAAACGGCGGACTTGGTGGTCGTGGGTGTGGGGGGTGCCGGCGCCGCTGCTGCCTTGGAGGCTACTGAGCGTGGTCTTAGCGTGATCGGTGTAGACCGCTACGAAGGCGGCGGTTCATCGGCGGCCAATGGTGGTATTTTTTACGCTGGGGGTGGGACGCGCATTCAGCGCGACGCCGGTGAAACCGACACACCCGAAGAGATGTACAAATATCTCAAGCTGGAAGTTCATGACGTCGTCTCGGATGAGACCTTGCGCCACTTCTGCGCTGAAAGTCCGGCGACTATCGATTGGCTGATGGGTCATGGCGCTAAATTTCAGGGCAGCGTCTATAAGAAATCAACTTCCTATCCACCGCTGAAATATTTCTTGTTTCATCCCGACAGTACCTTGGTGGAGCCTTACGTTAGCATCGCCAAGCCAGCGGCCCGTGGTCACCGGGGGTTCATGCGTAACGGCAAGAAGGCTTGGGGGTTAGGCTCGTCCATCTACAATCCGATGCGCGATGCGGCGTTGAAGCTGGGCCTGGTGTTGCATAAATATGCGGAAGTCCGCCAGTTAGCTTGCGACACCGAAGGACGAGTGGTCGGTGTGCGTGTGTTGCAAGTGACTCCGAATAGTCGGGCCGCTGAACGGTTCGGCGAATATATTCGCAAAGCCACTCATTGGCTGGGAGTATTGCCTCCTACCTTTCCCGGCTCTTCCATCACTTATGGGATCAGTGCCTGGTATCTGCGGCGTGCTGCGCGCATTGAGGCGGATCACCGTCAGTCGCGCTGGTTGCGGGCCCGCAAGGGCGTTGTGCTGAGTGCCGGTGGATTTATTTTAAACAATCCGATGGTGCAGCACTTCGCGCCGAAATATACGGCAGTCATGCCCAACGCCACGCTGGGTGATATGGGCTCCGGCATCATGCTCGGTGCATCCGTGGGTGGTGCCATGAACTTAATGGAACGGGTCAGCGCCTGGCGTACGCTCAGCCCGCCCAAGGCGTGGGCTGATGGCATGTTGGTTAATGCTAGTGGTGCCCGGTTCGTTAACGAAAATATTTACAGTGCGGCCATTGGTGACGCCATCGTTGAAAAACAGCAGGGTCGTGCCTACATCATCTTGGACCACGCCCTACGCAAGCAGGCTTTCAAACAAGCCTTTAGTCCCGATATCCTGCCTTTTCAGCGGGACATCGCCTTGCTGAACATGCTGTTTGCGGCCAAGAAGGGTAAGCGCGCGGACGAGCTCGCCGACCTGATGGGTTTCGACCGCGCGACGTTTAGGCAGACGATCGAGACGAACAACCGCGCAGCGCGTGGCGAAATTCCGGACCCGTTTCAAAAGCGCAGCGGCGATATGGCGCAGTTGATCGACGGACCTTTTTACGCGATCGACGCTTCGGTCGACAGTAAATTGCTGCCGTTGGCCTGTATGACGGTGGGTGGGTTGGTGGTAGATGAAGCCAATGGTGCGGTTAAACGCAGTGATGGCACTGCCATTCCTGGGCTTTATGCTGCGGGGCGCAACGCGGTGGGGATTTGTTCCCACTTGTATGTCAGCGGACTTTCCTACGCGGACTGTGTGTATTCCGGTAGACGCGCAGCGCGTGCTCTTGCCGCGTCTTAGGGGCGGGTCAGCGTCAGTTGCAACTGGGTGACGCCCTGTTGCCCCTGTGGCCCGTGCCAATACTGGGTTTCTGGGGTCGTTGTGACCTTGAGTTGGAAGTCCAGCGCCTGCAAAGAAGCTGTGCGATAACCCTCGCGTGCCATGCGCCACACGGCAGTGCGCAAGGTCTCGGGCTGCAGCGCGTCGCCGCCCGCCAAATCACGGTCTGCGTGATCTAACAGGGCTGGTGTCTGGCGGGTAGGCGGCGTGTCTGCAGAGCCTGTCGACACCCCGACCAATTGCATTTTTGCATGCTGCCAGCGCAAGCGGGCGCCGGGCGCCAGAAAATGCGCGCGCACCGACCAAGCGTTGGCCGTAGTAGACAAGTGTGGAGGTTCGATCCACCACGCACCGGACTGACCACTGGCTTCGATCTCTAGAGCTCCGTGAACCATTTTCAATGTGAGAGCGCTGGTTTCGTTGATCCCAATGCCTGCCTCGATGGCGTGCTCGTTTCTCGCAGCAACAGCGCTCATCAAGGTGACTAAACGCAGTTCCCGCTGACGTTCTGCCACATGCGTGTCGACCAGATAAGGCCCGAGTAAATTTAAGCCGCCCTTTGACCACCACGTTAGGTCATCTTCTTGGTATCCGGGTGGGCAGCGTGAGGCTTGCTGGCAACCCTCGGGCATGCTCCCCTCATAGGCCTTGGCGCCGCGTACCAAAGCATGGGTACTCGTGCCGTTAGTGATCATGGCAGCCACGCCAGATTGCACAGCCGCACCGGCACTGGTACCCGAGACCACCAGCTTGCCGCGCAAGAACGCGCGGCGGACGGCTGTTAACCAGGCGTTTGGGCGGCCATCAGGAGTGAAGAACGTCTGCTGATGTAGCCACTGGTCGCCCCCGTCCAAGAACAGTGCCTGCACCTGCGTGGGTACGGCATCTAAACGGTTTTGGTCGAGACAAGCCTGTTGTTGTTCTGCGGCCAGATCTGGAAACACCCGTTCACGACCGAGTATCGAGAATTTCTCGAGACGCAGACGAGGCAAGGCGGTGCAATCTCCTGGGGCCTCGAACCGCACCTTGGCTAGGGCCGCGTCCACCGGCCACCAGACGGGCTCGGCGCCAGCTTGCGTGAGCAGGCCGCGGTAGAAATCAACGGCGTCGAATCCGTTCGCCGAGGCTGAAGTGGTAAAGGCCACACGGGGCTTTCGGCCTGGGCTGCGTTTGGCCGCCTCTGCCACCAACTGACGGAACATCGCGGCATCATAAAGTCTATTGGCGCCATCGAGCCGGACGCCCTCAAGCTTGCGCTGCCCCTGTAGTAGCTGCGGCAGTTCGAAGGCGGACACGATGAGATCTTGCTCTTGGGTCAGCAGCTGCCGCCAACCAGAGGCATCGGCAGACTCGAGGCAAGCGACCAGCGCACTGGCACTGATAAGGCTACCGCCGGCGCAGGCTTCTGCCCGGTTTAACAGGGACTCCACTGTTTGCAGCGTCGGTGAGCCAGGCCGTCTTTGCCAGTACGCGGCGTCAAGTACCTCGGGAAAACGCAGGCGGTCCACCCGATAGAGGGGTGCTTCCCGCGCACCTTTGAATTCCCGTTGGTCTGGTAGGCAGTCGTCCGTATCAAGGCTGGAGCAAGTGCGGTACGAACCGCCCATCAGTATCAGTGTTGGCGGCAGTGCAGCATGGGCGTTACCGGCGAGCAAGCCCAGTAGTAGGCAGCTTGGTAATGGCAGCCATCTGTGGTCGCCGCCGAGCGGTTTGCGGCGATAGATGCGAAAAGCTGTCGGGGTAGAGCGGATGGCTAATATCCCAAAACAAGACAGCGCTACAGGCACTGCATGGCAGCATCTTGGGAGACTGGCCGGCAGAAGGCAAGAAAAAGCCTGCGAGGACAGCATAGCGGCGAGCGACTGGCTTTCCAGCGTCACAGACTCACGCTACCCTTGTGGTATGCCAGCCTTGATCCCCCAGCGTTCATTGTTCGACGAATTCACCGTCGGTCAGCACCGGCTGCAGCACCGCATCGTGTTGGCGCCCATGACCCGCACCCGCGCTGACCCAGCGACACTCGCGCCGACGCCAGAGGTGGCGCTTTACTACTCACAACGCGCATCGCCCGGCGGGCTGCTCATTACGGAGGCTATTCATATTTCCCCAGAAGCAACGCCTACCTGGAACATCTATGCGGCGGTGCGGGAAGGGGGCGGTACGGTGTCCGGTTTGTGGACGCCGCAACAGGTAGCGGGGTGGCGAACGGTCACCGCCGCCGTACACGCGCGGGGAGGTCTGATCTCCTGCCAGCTGCTGCATGCCGGTCGGGTGGCGCAGCCGGGGATTGGCGAGCATCCGCTCGTGGCAGGGTCCGGAGCGCCTTTGCCGTCCGTGTCCTCCTCTGCCTCCGCCATGCTCCCGGAGGGAGAGGCTGGCGACTACCATTGGGATCAACCCGCGGCGTTGCCGCGCGCGCTGGAGACTGATGAGATCGCAAGAGTCATCAGTGACTACACCCAAGCAGCACGCAACGCAGTCCAGGCAGGGTTTGATTTTATTGAGCTGCATGCCGCCCATGGATATCTCGTCGACCAGTTTCTCTGTGACGGCATTAATCGACGGACAGACCGCTACGGCGGTTCACGCGAAAATCGCTGCCGTTTCTTGTTTGAAACCGTGGCTGCGTTGGTGGAGGTGGCGGGTGCCGGTCGTGTGGGGGTACGGCTTTCGCCAACCCCAGCCGACCCAGTGACCGGTCGTCCTTACCAAACCTATTTTGGTGCCTTGGCATCTGACGCCGATGCACTTTATCAGCAGGCGGTCGTTGGATTGAACGCGTTCCCCTTGGCGTATCTGATGCTGACTGAACCGCGTGTTGGTGGGCTTTCGGTGGAGCCTGAGGCGGACCAAGCCCATCGACACCCACTGCGCAATCGCCAGTATCGAGAGCTATTCCAAGGAACCTGTATTGGTGTGGGTGGTTTCACGCCGGTCAGTGCGCAATTGGCAGTAGATGAAGGTAGCTACGACTTGATCGCCTTTGGTCGTCAGTTTCTGGCTAATCCCGACCTCCCCGAGCGAATCCGGGAAGGCCTGCCGCTGAATCGGTATGACCGCACCACTTTTTATGGCGGTGGAGCCAAAGGCTATACCGACTATCCAACCCGCCAATAGGTGCCACCGGTAGTAGCAAACCCTTTGCAAACAACGGCAGCTTCTGGGAACCTCGTCTTTTCTCATCAGGACCCATGACCATGAGCGATCAGCCCTCCTATGTGCCACCCAGTATCTGGGTATGGAATAAAGAAAACGGTGGGCAGTTCGCCGCGATCAACCGTCCGGTAGCTGGCGCAACGCATGAAAAAGCGCTGCCTGTGGGGCGTCATCCGCTGCAGCTTTACTCACTCGGGACCCCGAATGGGGTGAAGGTGACCGTGATGCTCGAGGAGCTCTTGGAGCTTGGGCACGGCGGCGCTGAATATGACGCCTGGCTGGTACGAATTCACGAAGGCGGTCAGTTCAGCAGTGGGTTCGTGGCGGCTAACCCGAATTCCAAGATTCCGGTACTGGTAGACCACAGTGGCGTCACGCCGCTTCGGGTTTTTGAATCTGGCGCCATCTTGTTGTATCTCGCAGAGAAATTTGGGGTCTTTTTGCCGACTGCGCCGGCTGCACGCGCCGAGTGTCTTTCCTGGTTGTTCTGGCAGATGGGCAGCTCACCGTATCTTGGTGGCGGATTTGGTCATTTCTACGCCTATGCGCCGCTCAAAATTGAGTACGCCATTGATCGCTTTACCATGGAAGTGAAGCGGCAGCTGGATGTGCTGGACCAGCATCTGGCCACCAACATGTATATGGCGGGGAATGAGTACACGATCGCCGACATGGCAATCTGGTCTTGGTATGGCGCTTTGGTCAAGGGCCTACTCTATGGCGCTGGCGAGTTTTTACAAGTCGCGCACTATACCCACGTGCTGCGCTGGACCGACCACATTGCCCAACGTCCGGCGGTCAAGCGTGGCCGCATGGTGAACCGCACCTGGGGCGAGCCTGCCAGCCAGTTGCACGAGCGTCACGACGCCAGTGATTTCCAACACCAGACGCAGGACAAGCTACCCCGGAGCGAGACGTGAGGGTGAGCGATTGACCGTCCCTTGCCCGTGTGGTCGCAAGGACAGACGGGGTCGGGCCTTTCTGCCTGGGAAGCAGGCCGTTGGTACTACGTGGAGGGGGAGCTACGCTAGGCGTCATGCGTCCGTTGGATTGGCTGGGCTGCGCGCTGTGATATCGCGGCACACGCCCACCAGCCCAATGAGCTGACCGTTGCGGTTCACTACCGGCGCTTTTAGGGTGTCCACCAGCACTCGTCGACCATCCGGGTAGTCTAGCCACTCCTCGTTGCGCCGTGACTGGCCACCCGCCAGCATTGCCGCGTCTTTATCTTTGAAGAACGCGGCGATGTCGTGCGGAAATAAATCATAATCCGACTTGCCGAGGGTCTCACTGACCGGGCGTCCCAGTAGTTCGCCCCAGGCTTGATTGCCGGCCCGGTAGATACCCCCAAGATCCTTATAGAAAATAATATCCGGGATGGAGTCGATGACCGTCTGTAGTAGAGCTGGGTCGCTAACCGGTGGGATATCGGCCATAAGATTTACTCTTGGGTGGGTGTTCGGGACGGTCGCGGCACCATAAGCGATTGCTCCGAACAGCTCAAGAGGGTTGAATGAGCTCGCCTACAGCCTAAGAGCGATCAATAACCGATCTAAGATCGCTTAATTGTGACGGTGGTCACACTCACAAATGTTGGGCGCGGGCGGCCCGGTGGTGCATGGACTAGCCGGGAAGTCTGAAGACGCTGCGCCTCCGATCTCAAAAAAACGGCGCTATTACACAGCCGTTTTACTGCGCAAATTTGACCGGCATCACATATCTTCGCGTGGCGCTCCTCTATGATCAGGGTCGTTATGTCGTTATGTCGTTATGTCGACATGTCCCTATACCGCTATTTTGTGGTGCTTAAGTACAGAATCTGCCGACTTGCGAGGGCGATAACTCCCTGTCTGAAGTTCAATAAAACCTCCTCTGCAAAGCTTTTGATGATGTTTGTTGACGTAGGGGTCTTCATAAAAGTTGATTGTCGTAATGAAAGCTAAAATAAAAAAACCATCGACACAACATCTGGCGCACGTGATCGGCAAATCGTTTAGCGTAGATTTCTACAAAGACGAATACCCTGACATCGCTGCGACGGTCGATGATCTACTGAGCCATTTCTGCGCTATCGGCTGGCTGGAAGGCAGGAGTCCGAACGCAAGCTTCGACGTGGTTTCCTATTTAAAGAGGTACCCGGACGTCGCCGAGAGTGGGCTGCATCCTTATTACCACTACTTGTTTCATGGGCGCGCGGAAGGCCGGGTTGCCGTAGAGGCAGTTCAACCATCCACCCGTAGCCGATTGCTTTTCGGGTATGGCGTCACTGACTGGGTCGGCGCAGTGCGCGAGTCGTTTGATGTCGCGCACTATCTGTCTCAACTATCCACGCCAATGCCGGAGGGCGTGGATCCTCTGGCGCATTTCGTCTTTCGTGGGTGGCGCGATGGTCTAGATGCCAGCCGCGTCCTGCGCACTGCTGAATTACTCCGCCGATACCCGGAGGCCAATCACTTACTCGTCAATCCATGTCTGGTGATGATCGAGCAACGTTCCGGGCGGTATTCGCGGGGTGACAGCTGGGGTGTCATTGATCAAGATGAACCGATTCCCGCTGTGCTACTGAACGATCAAGTGGATTTGGTGAAAACCGAGTTTGACGCGGGGTTTTACGAGCAGACGAATGAGGACGTTGTAGCAGCGAAAAAAGATCCGCTGGATCATTTTTTCTACACTGGATGGCGCGAAGGTAGGAATCCGACATCAGATTTTAATACTGCCTATTACCTGGCTGAGAATGAGGATGTTCGCGCCGCCGACGTCAACCCTTATTGGCACTTTCTAGCCGTCGGTCGCGGGCAAGGGCGCTTGCCGCAGCCAATAGAAGTGGCAACACCAAAAAAGGACGACGCTGAAGACCTTAACCAGATGCTGTTGATGAAGAAAGAGTTCTCACCGGTCTACTATCAGCATCGCTATCCTGATGTGTTAGCGGTGGGCATTGACCCCTTGGAACACTATTTTCGTACAGGGTGGCGGGAGGGTAGAAATCCGAATCACGACTTTGATACGCAGTACTATTTAGATGCCAATCCAGATATCCGCGACGCCGGCTGCCATCCATTTTGGCACTACTTGGTGGCTGGTCGCGCAGAAGGTCGCCTTGGGGCGCGGCCTGGTGGGTATCGGCGCAAGATCCTTGATGAAGTGAAGACGCCGCAGCAGTTGAGCGTTGATTACCAGGAGGCCTCCGGGAACTTTGTTACGCGCCAAGCGTTAAAGAAATTACTGGCTAAAGCCAGTCTAAAGCGTGCGGGATTGGTGTTGTCGCTGAGTCACGATTGCTATGTTCGTGTGGTTGGTGGTACTCAAATATTCATCGCCGATGAACAAGCGCGTTTCGCAGAGCAGCAATTCGGGTATCTTCATCTTTCACCACGCCGAGGACGTCTTTCGTTCGCCGAAAGTGGATCCAAGGTTGACTTGCAAGTGGTCATTGATGGGGTATATGCGGGCCTCTGCGAGGCCGCTGTTATCGTGGAGTTATTGAAGGATATCGGGAAAGATAAAGCCCTCAAAAAATTGCTGATAATTCACAGTGTCTTTGGGTTTTCATCGGAGCAGCTGTGTGATTTTAATCGGGTATTTCAGCCTTATCGATCCGTGTACTGGTTACACGACTATTCGAGTCTGTGCGAAGGTTATAACCTGCTGCGCAATGACTTAAATTTCTGTGCTGCGCCGCCTCCGGAAAGTCTTGCTTGCAGAATTTGTATTTACGGTAGTACTAGAGCGCTGCACTTGAAGCGAATGAACCAGCTCTTTAGCGCCTGCAACTTTGATGTACTCGCTCCATCCGCCCATGCGTTATCCGTGTGGCAACAAGGCTCGTCGTTACCCGTGCGGTCAGCGGGAGTACATGCGCATTGGGAGCTGCAGAGCTTAAAGTCTCCGGTTTCAGCTGCAAAGAAGGTCAATAAAGTCAAAGTATTGGCCGATACTATTGCTGGACCAATAAGAATTGGGTTCATTGGCTTCCCATCGAAGAACAAGGGATGGGGTTTCTTTGAAGCCTTATCAGCATCGTTTAAGGACGATGAGCGCTATTCCTTTTATCACTTCGCGGCCGGTGGGGTATCGAACATTCCGAATACCCAGTTTGTAGTGACGGAAGTACTCGCTTTGGATCGTATGGCGACTGTGCGGTTACTTAAGCAGCATTGCATTGATATTTTATTGGTGCTTTCTCCTTGGCCAGAAACTTTTTCTTTCGTGGCACATGAAGGTGTCGCCGCTGGTTGCAAGGTGTTGTGCCTGTCAAGCAGCGGTAACGTGGCTGCCATGGTGCTTGCGGGTCAGTTCGGTCATGTTTTTGATTCCCAGCACGCGTTACAAGAATTTCTGGTGACTTCAGGTGCGGTGGAGATGGCGCGCGAGGCCCGTCGTCATCCGCAGGCCGCGCCAACGATCCTTTCCTCCGGAACCACGGCTAGCTCCGATGTGGTCATGAAAATGCGGAGAAAATCGTGAGGTCAGTTAAGTGTTTTACTAGCTTCACGTTTAGTTATTTGTCTAGAGCCCTTGTGCTTGCGAAAACCTTAAAGCTTGTTCATCCCGATTGGGAAATGTGGGCTCTCATCACGGACAAGCCGCCTTCCGGCGTTGACCTGTCTGGTGCTTTGCGGGAATTTTCTCAGGTAATTTATGCTCACGAGCTCGGTTTTGAAAATTTTGATGGCTGGTTGTTTAAGCATGACGTGGTAGAAGCGTCGACCGCCGTGAAAGGGCAGATGCTGCGACATCTACTGTTGGCAGGCGCTGATTTTGCGGTCTATCTCGACCCGGACATTGCCGTGTTTCATTCGCTGGATTCAGTTTTAGATCGACTGCAGCATGCGTCGATTGTGCTAACCCCGCACCAGACATCGCCGAACCGCCTTCCGCGTGATGTCCGCGACAATGAATTGGTTTCGTTAACCCACGGGGTGTTTAATTTGGGTTTTTGCGCCGTTGCCAATGATGTGACCGGGCGCGCCTTCGCTGATTGGTGGAGCGAGCGTTTATATGACGCTTGCTATGCCGATCTTGTAAACGGAATATTTACCGACCAAAAGTGGTGCGATTTAGTACCTGCGCTCTTTGAGCGTGTTTACGTAGAGAGAGATCCAGGTTGTAATGTGGCAAGTTGGAATATTACGACCCGTAGGCTTGAGATTACGGGTGAAGGGAATATCCGCGTGAATGGTCATCCATTGAAGTTTTATCACTTCACCAAGGTAAATTCCTTGGGAGACTACGTTACTGAAAAGTATGCCGGCGAAAATCTGGAGATCATGGAGATTTGGAATTGGTACAAGCGTGCCATTCGGGATGCGCGTGTTGATGGGATTCCAGCGGGCTATTGGGCCTATGGAGCCTTCGATAACGGCGAGAAAATCCCCAAGCCTGCACGTGAATTTTTCCGCGACCGCGTAGATCTCAATGAGGCGTTTAGTAACCCGTTTCAGACGGAAGGTAATTCCTATTATGGCTGGCTCCAACGCCATCGAAGCGACTTGCTGGTTAGCGATCAGCGTGGCTTCCAGCCGGTATGACGCGGCATTCGTAGGTATCGAAGCGGGTATTTCGGAGCGATAAAGTTCTTGTGTACCGCTGAATGTCAGGGTGGGCATAAACTAGGCGATGCTAGAAGCAAGAATCGCTATATGCTACTGGTAAGTCAATTTTCTACTGAAAGAACCGCGCCCTCCGTCATTAGGAACCACCGGGAATGCATCTTGTTGCACTTGATTCACTGGTGAGCATGAACATCTCTCGCATACGGCTTCTCGTCGGAATGCTGGTGGCAGCTAAGAAGCTTGGCGAGCATGGCCAGTCCTCCGGCTGTTCTGTGTCACGGCTGTAGCGTGGTTTCTCTAACCAATCCCAGCCGTTCCCCAGGTCAATCACTAAGCAAGGAACAGGCTCTGCTACGCCTGCTTGAAGGGCACTGGCGGTTTCTGAACAACGAGAGAAGTGCCCGTTCGACCACGGAGGATGAACGTGAGCGACTGGCGGAGGGTCAATATCCGTTTGCTGCCATCCTTGGGTGTGCAGATTCACGGGTTTCCCCTGAGCTTATTTTTGATCAGGGTCATGGAGACCTGTTTGTAGTGCGGGTGGCTGGCAATATTGTGGGTACCGGCACTTTGGCTAGCATCGAATATGCGATTGAGTATCTGGGCGTTCGACTGGTGGTGGTACTAGGGCATGCGAAATGCGGCGCTGTCAGTGCCGCTATCGAGACTTCTGAGGGGCATGGAGCTTTCGGTTTTTTGGTACGCGAGATCGCGCCAGCCGTGGAGGAGGCTCGGTTGCTTCCGGGAGCGCTGCTGGAAAACGCTGTGGCGGTCAATGTTCGGCGTTCGGTTGAACTACTGGTTTCACGCAGTGACAGCGTCGCGCGGCGCATCGAGAGCGGCGCGGTGCGGATTGTAGGCGCGGTTTATTCGCTGGCGACGGGTGATGTGAGTATCCTGCATACAGTCGGTTGAGGTATTTTGCGATAAAATCGCCCGACCACTGTGGGGGATGAACGTGGACACCGAGGCGCTGCGCATGGATTCCGTCGAATTTGTTGATTTCAACGTGGATTTTGTCCGTGACCGTTCGGAGTTAGTGTTCTTGCTGCGCGAAGCGGCGGAATTCGAACACACGGTGATGTGCAGCTACTTGTACGCCATGCTGACCCTGAAGCGCTCTCTGGATGAGGGAGTCACGCCGCTTGAGCTGGAGGCCATTGAGCGCTGGCGTCAGCAGTTCAGAATTGTCGCCGTTGAGGAGATGCTCCACCTGACGTTGGTCAATAACCTACTGTCAGCGCTCGGGGCGACAGCGAATTTCGGGCGTCCAGATTTTCCGGTAGGCGTCGGCCGCTTTCCCGCCGACTACGAGTTCACACTGTCGCCCTTTAATGAGTCAACGATCCGCCATTTCGTTTACATCGAACGGCCGTTAAATGCTGATGTGCGTGATGGTCAGACGTTTAGTCATAAAGAGCGTTACTTCCGTGAGATTCGCACGGATTTATTTTCGCCTACGCAATCGGACTACGAGACTCAGGGCCATCTTTACAGCAGCATTCTGTTCAGCCTGAAGCGGATGGCCGAAAAGTTTGGCGAGCAGGCGCTCTTCGCTGGCCGCGGTGACGCGCAAATGAGCGAGGATCAGTTCGCCTTGCCGGGGCTTGCGGTGGTGACGGATTTGGCGTCAGCGCAGGCCGCCATCGAGAAGATCGTGCTCCAAGGTGAGGGTGCGCCAAGTCATTCTGAAGATTCACACTACTTTCGTTTTCATGCGGTGGCGGAAGAATTTCTGCAGCTGAAAGCGGCACGTCCTGCCTTTGAGCCGGGGCGTCTGGCAGCCACCAATCCCATGCTAACGGGTTCAATTCGGCAGAAGCATTCGACTTACATCACTCACCCGCTGGCGATGCGGGTGGTGGACCTGGGTAATTGCGTGTATTCGTTGATGCTTGCCACGCTGGCACAGGCCGCGGCTCCTTATGCGCAGTCGGTGGCGATGCAGACGGGATTGGCGCGCATTGGGACGTCGCTCATGTATGCGCTAACGGCCCTCGGGACGGCGGCTACCAGCTTGCCGCTGAAAGCCACCGGTGGAGGTCGACGTGCCGGTTTGACGTTTGAGCTGGCCGGGCCACCGGTGGTGCTGCTACAACGCTGTGCGGCACAGTTGCTGGCGGAGCGAGCATCGGAGCTGGAAGCGGCGGTACGAACACTGGAACAGGAGCTTGCGCTGCCTGGCGTGGCCAATCATTTACAACGCTCGGCGCAAAAGCTGCTGGAATTGCAACGGCTGTGGGACCAAACAGCAGCAGCGACGCTTGGGGCGCCAGCGGTAACGCCGCCGACTGCACCAGCGAACGCGCGCGTACGCGTCAGATCGCCAGCACCTGCGGTCGGGCTTCCAGCGGAAACTGCTGCCGGGGTAGGGAGTGCTGCGAGCGCTGCCACGGTGGCGATGACCGTTCAGGTGGATTGGAAACGTTGCATTCACTCCCGTCGCTGTGCGCACTTAGCACCACGGTTTTTTCCGACGGCCGATGGTGGTAGCGTGCTGCAGGTTGGCGCGGAAGATCAGGCTGAGCTGTTACAGGCGGCGCTCGGATGTCCCTCCGGGGCCATCACCTTTGTGCGGCAGGATGGTGGTGCGCCGGAGCAGGCGCCTGCAGTCAATGTAGCGCGCCTGATTGAAAATGGGCCCTATCTGCTGGCCGCGAATCTGCATCTGAGCGGTCGAGCGATGGGGTTTCGTGCCAGCTTGTGCCGCTGCGGCCAGTCAGCCAATAAGCCGTTTTGTGACGGCTCTCATGCCAGTGCCGGCTTTGTGGCGACCGGTGAATGCGCGCCCATCGAATCGCCTGCGCTGGCCGAAAGAGACGGCGTACTGGCGGTGGAGCCGGTGCCGCATGGGCCGCTGCGCTGCAGCGGCAACCTGGAGATTGTTTGCGGTTCGGGTCTGGCGATCAAGCGGGTGAAGTCTGCGATGCTGTGTCGCTGCGGGGCCTCGGCGAGAAAACCGTTCTGCGACGGTTCCCACGCGAAGATCGGCTTTCGCACGGAGTAGCTATCGACGCCGCTATCGACGCAGCAAGAGCGCCGTCATCGCCTCGATCAGTTCATCGGGACATTCTGCGGGCAGCATATGACCGGCGCCAGCGCAGACCATGAGTTTTGCGCCGGTGATGGCGTTGGCCAGCTGGCGTCCACTTTTGAGGGGCGTCATTTGGTCGAACTCGCCAGCCACCACAGTAGTGGTGGCGGTAACTCGCGACGCCGCTTCCAGCGCGGTGCGGTAGGCGTTGCAGGCCGACAGGTCATTGTGGAGTACGCCGGGGGCGGCCTGCTCCAGCAGGCAGTTGCCACTACCCGTCATCCACACGCCCGGTGCGGCGCTGCCGCCCAGGCCGGCACGCTGGCCGAAGCCCCAGAGGTTCACCATGTCGATCGCGTCGTGGTGGTTGGCCGCGGCGGCGCCGAGCAAGTCGGGGTGCACCGGCATGGCCGCGGCGGTCCCGATGAGCAGCAGCGCTTCTACCGTCGCCGGTGATTGCCCGGCGGCCTCCAAGGCCACCAGCGAACCCATCGAATGGCCGATCAGGGCGGCCGTTGCGGCGCCTGCAGCGGCGATCAGTTGGGTCACCCAGGCCGCCATCGCACCCACTTCGGGCAACGGAGGGCCCGCTGAGCGTCCGTGACCCGGCAGATCGACTGCCAGTACATTTAGGCCGCGAAACGCCAGCCAGCGGCTCTGTAGCGCCCAGGTGGTGTGGTCTAGGCCGGCGCCATGCACGAAGATCGCGAGCCGTTGGCCGGGGATGTGGGGCCGACCACCGGTGCCCGCATAAACCTTCTGGCCGTTAATTAAAAATTCCATGGGCGGCCTCGTTCAGCTCTTCTGGGAGGCGCGCAGGGCCTGGTCCATGTCACGCAAGATGTCTTCAATAGATTCGATGCCCACCGACAGCCGGACCATGTCTTCGCCGATGCCCGCGGCCTCAAGCTGCGCCGTATTCATTTGCTGGTGGGTGGTGCTTGCCGGGTGGATGACCAGCGTTTTAGCATCACCGACATTGGCCAGATGGCTGGCCAGACGTAAGGCGCCGATAAATTTCGTGCCGGCGGCACGGCCGCCTTTAACGCCGAAGCTCACCATGGCCCCAGCACCCCGTGGCAGCAGACGGGCGGCCAGAGCATGGTCCGGGTGGGTGGGTAGGCTGGGATGGGTAACCCAGGCCACGGCTTTGTGCCCGCTCAGGAAGGCCAGCACGGCATGGGTATTTTCCAAGTGGCGCTGCATACGCAGTCCCAGTGTCTCGGCCCCTTGCAACAGGTGGAAGGCGTTGGTGGGTGCCAGACAGGCGCCAAATTGGCGCAGGCCTTCGGTGCGCAGGCGCATGAGGTAGGCGCCGGGACCAAACTGGTCGGTGAACACAATGCCATGGTAGGCCGTGCCCGGTTCAGTGAGCATGGGGTATTTGCCGGAGGCCACCCAGTCGAAGCGCCCGCTGTCGATGACGGCGCCACCGATGGCGATACCGTGGCCGCCGATCCACTTGGTCAACGAGTGCATCACCAGATCGGCCCCGTGCTCGAAGGGGCGGCACAGCCAGGGGGTGGTGAAGGTGCTGTCCATGAGCAGTGGCACCCCGGCGGCATGGGCGATATCGGCCAGCGCTGGAATGTCGATAACCTCAAGGCCCGGGTTGCCAATGGTTTCGCCGATGAATAGCCGCGTGTTGGGCTGCACCGCGGCGCGGAAGCCATCGAGATCTCGCGGCTTCACGAAAGTGGTGGTGATACCAAAGCGCGGCAGCGTCTGCGCTAGCAGGCTGATGGTGCCGCCATAGAGCGAAGCGGAAGCGACGATGTGTTCGCCGGCGCTGACGATATTGGCAATGGCAATGTGCATGGCGGCCATGCCGCTGGCGGTACACACCGCTCCTACGCCACCTTCCAGTGCGGCCAGACGTTCCTCCAGCACAGCGACGGTGGGGTTCTGGATGCGGCTGTAAACATAGCCTGGCCGTTCAAGGTTGAACAACGCAGCGGCCTGCTCGGTGTCTTCGAAAACGTAAGATGAGGTCTGATAAATGGGCACTGCGCGTGCCCCATGGACAGGGTCTGGGTGTTGCCCAGCATGTAGGCTCAGGGTTTCAAAGCCTGGTGGCGTCGGCGCAGCCATCGTTCCGCTCCTGGTCCAAAAAACGTGCGCTCGGACTCCAGGGAATGGAGCGTCCATCAGCGGTGCAAAAGGCTACCACAGCGGCGCTGGGATCCTACTGCCGTCATTTCAGCGCAATTCAGGATCCGCATGCTCATGGGTGGTCCGCGCAGCCAGACGCAGACGGAGGCTCTCCAGTAACCCGGGCTTTTTGGCGGCACTGGTGAGCGCTTTCGGCCAGCCGACGATACGGCCGGGGAGAGACGCATCGATGCCCCCTAGCGCATAGGTACGGTGGCACAGTTCGCGTGCGATGGCCGTGCGGTCTCGATGGTGCGGCAGCTCGGCATTGGAAAATGGCTGGCCGACGATCATCCGGATGGGTTGGCGGACACGCCGCATGTTCTCGCCGATGAGCATGCCCCAGCGCAAGGACAGGCTGAGGTGGCTGGCAATTTGGAACCAACGGCTGTTCTGGCCACTGAACCACACTGGTAGCACTTGGCATTGGGTGCGTGTCAGCAATTGGGCCACAAACGGATGCCAGTGGACGTCCATCGCGGGCGTCCGACCCCAGCGATCCGGCGAGGTGGAAATACCGCCGGCTGGAAAAATAATGAGCACGCCGCCCGTTTCCAGCGTGCGACGGGCTTCGATGCGCGCCGCAGCGTTGGACTTTTGGGCCTGTCGGGTGCCTGAATTGTCCAGCGGAATGGCATGGCTGCCCATTTCAGATAAATAGCGCCCACCATTGAGCAGGATCTTGAAGTCCTGGCGGACTTGACTGACTAACCAGCACAGCAGCAGTCCATCAACGATGCCAAAGGGGTGGTTGGCCACCAGTAACAGCGGCCCATGGCGCGGCAAGCGCTCGAGGGCCTCTGGGTTGAGCTGTGCTTGGATACCAAGCAGGTGAACGCCATCACTCCAAAAGCAGCCGTCCTGGTGAGCATCGCGACGGTAGCGGTGGTATTTTTGCTGCAGTTTCTGCTGGCCTGAGACGGTCTCCAGGACGCGTATAGCCGCCCGACTGGCCCACCCCAAAGTGCGGTCCGACATCGAATACGGGCTCTGGGTTTTCATGGCCTAGTGTAGCCATTGCATTGCTACAGCTTGATGAATGGCGGCATCGCCTGTAGAACATCGGACGCAACGTAGTAACAGGGGGGCGACATGAACAAAGCTTTTGCGATTATCGGCGCGACGGGCGGGCTGGGTTCGGCAGTGACCCGACGGCTGGGTGTCGGCGCTGCGGTGACGATTGGCTACCACAGCCACCGTGAAAAGGCCGATGCACTCTGCGCGGAGCTGGCGGCTGCGGGTTGCCGTGCCGTGGTTGACCAGGTGGATATTCGCAGCAGTGCCTCGGTGCAGGCATTTCTGACGCGAACCCGCGCGCAGTGGGGTCGGCTGGATGCCGTCATTTCGGTCACTGGACCGGCCATTCCATTGTGTGCCTTGAGCGAGGTGACGGAAGCAGATTTCCGCCGCATTCTGGAAACCGATGTGATCGGTGCCTTCAACGTGCTGCAACAGGGCGCTGCGGCGCTTAAGACCAGTGGCGGTGGTTCCATCGTGCTGTTTGTGACTACCGCTGTGCTGCGTACCTTGGAGAACGACGGCATGTCGGGTATCCCCAAGACCGCCGTGGCGGGGCTGTTGCGGCAAACGGCGCGTGAGGTGGGTCAGTTCAATGTCCGCTGCAACGGTGTGGCGCCGGGCGTGATCAACGCGGGGATCGTGTTGGACTCATTTCAAGTCAGTGAGGTCGCCAAAGAGGTCATCTCTAGCTGCCTGCGCCAAACCCCCATGGGTCGTATGGGTACGGCGGCCGAAGTGGCAGCACTGGTCGAGTTCCTGGTGTCCGATGGCGCGGCGTACGTCAACGGGCAGATCATTGCCGTGGATGGGGGTTACAGCGCTTAGGGTGCGCTTCCGCACGGTGGGGTGTCGTGGCGCCAGCCACGCTTCACGGGCATGGCGCTTGGCCGTGCGCGTGCAGGAGGATTGCCATGTCACCGCATCTTGTTTTGGTGGCCGATCAGGCCAGCGCGCGCCTGTACCGGGTGGTGCGGGCGAATGGCGGGGCCGCCTTGCTCATGTCTGTCGACAATCCGGCGGCACGCGGCCATGAACGCGACCTCGGTGCAGACCGCCCAGGTCGCGTTACGGCGGGCGGTACCAGGCGTCATGCTTATGGAGAAACTCAGTCGCTGCGCGACCACGCACTGGACTCCTTTGCTACCAGTATCGCTTTAATGGTGTCTACAGCCATGCTGGATGAACCTGGCGCCCAGCTAACGGTGGCTGCTGGGCCAGAGATGTTGGGTTTGCTGCGCCCGCACCTTGGGCGGCTAGGTGAGCGGACTTTCGGTGAATGGCCGCACAATCTTTGCCGCCTCGCCGAGACGGAATTGCAGCATCAGCTGCGTACCATCACCACGAACTAACCCCCGCCGACGTCACCCAGCGTTCACCCTGAGGCAGAGGGCAGCTTTCATTCGCGCCGCTCGGTCCCGTCAGATCTGGCTGGCGACGAGCGCATAGGAACGCAATCGTGCGTCCTGGTCGTACAGCATCGAGCTGACCAATAATTCGTCTGCCTGCGTGCGGTTAACGAACGCCTGCATCGCCTCGCGGACTTCTGTACCGGTGCCGATAGCAGTGCAGGAAAGTACTTGCGCTAACATGGCTTTCTCGGCCGGCGCCAGACGCTCAGCGTAGCCGTCGATGGGGGGTTGTAGTTGCGAGGGCCGACCGCTGCGAAGATTGATGAAGGCCTGCTGCGTGGACGTGGCGAGGTAGCGGGCTGCCTCGGTGGTGTCGGCCGCAAACACATTCATGGCCAGCATGACGTGCGGTTTCGCAAGGCGCGGCGATGGCCGAAAATTCGCTCGGTAGATGCCAAGCGCTTCCATCATTTGCGCTGGTGCAAAGTGCGAGGCAAAAGCGAACGGCAGACCGAACATAGCCGCCACCTGCGCGCCGAAGGTGCTCGAGCCCAGAATCCACAAGGGGACTTCCAATCCGGTGCCTGGCACGGCGCGGACGGCTTGTCGTGGCGCCACCGAAAAAAAGTCCGCCAGCTCCTGAACGTCCCGTGGAAATTCCTCGGCGTCCGAGGTCAGATGACGTCGCAGCGCTCTGGCAGTCGCTTGGTCGGAGCCCGGTGCGCGGCCCAGTCCGAGGTCGATTCGGCCCGGGTAAAGCGAGGCGAGCGTCCCAAACTGCTCGGCGATCACCAGCGGGGAGTGGTTGGGTAGCATGATGCCGCCGGCGCCTACGCGGATGGTCTGGGTGCCGCCGGCAATATGGCCGATGACCACGGCGGTCGCTGCGCTCGCGATGCCGGGCATGCCATGGTGTTCTGCTACCCAGTAGCGATGAAAGTTCAACTGCTCTGCGTGCTGTGCCAGTGCCAGAGAATGGCGAAATGACTGAGCGGCATCGCTCCCCTGAGTGATGGGGCAGAGGTCAAGAACGGAGAGTGGCAACATGCCGCTACTTTACCGAAGGGCGGCGCGGAAAGGCACCGTTATGCGGCCTAGGGCGCGGCGAGATAAGGATTCACCACGGCCGCAACGGCGGCGGGGTCTTCCCAGTACAGGTTGTGGCCCAGCGTTTTAAAGAGTTCCACCCGGGCTTTGGGCAAGGCGCCGATCAACGAACAGCGGTCTTTGGCGCCGAACAGGTTGTCCTTGGCGCCCCAAATGAGCAACGTGGGCGCTTGAATACGCGCCAGTGCTGCTTGGACATCGCCACCATTCAGCCCTTGCTCGAGGATGGCCAG
This sequence comes from Gammaproteobacteria bacterium, assembly GCA_947469285.1. Taxonomy (GTDB): domain Bacteria; phylum Pseudomonadota; class Gammaproteobacteria; order Steroidobacterales; family Steroidobacteraceae; genus CAIOHZ01. The sequence goes on along the minus strand of CANIOW010000018.1, from coordinate 36,887 downwards.
CCACACCCGGGCAGGAATAGCCGCGGCATCGTGCCGCTGGCGACGCAGGAAGTCTGCATCTACGGGTGCCGTGGAGGTGTACCAATCAATCATAAACGCCGACTCTGGATCAATCGGGTCTTTCAAGGTGAGGATGGCCGCGCGAAAATCGAAGGCCGCTTCGCCGCCGGCGTTTGAAGTGCAGCCGGTACGTTGTCCGCCGGTAGACGATTGCAGTACCAGCTTGCGCGTGCGTTCCGGGGAAAACTCAGCGAAAGCCTGCGCGATGAGGCTGCCAAGTGACGTGCCATAGACGTCGGCACGTTGGATCTGCAAGGCATCGAGGAGCAGTCGCAGGTCAAAGGCGAAGGTGTAGCGGTCATAGCAGCAATCCGGTTTGGAGGACTGCCCATGGCCCCGCAGATCGGGAATGAGATAACGGAAGGTGGGGTTCAGGTACGGCAGCAGCGGCACCCAGCCACGGGCGTTACTGGTGTAACCATGAATGAGCAGAACCACCGGTGCGGTCTTCGGGCCGATATCCACATAGGTGAGGTTAATGCCATTGGGCAGCATCACCTGTTGGCGCGAGGCATCAAACTGGTCAAGGTCGATAGCTAAGGGTGCCGCCGTAGTGGCGGCCAGCGACGGGTAAGCGGCGCCAAGACCCAGCGTCAGTACCAAGGTCACCAGCGCGGCGAGCAGTGTGAAGTGGCGCATCTTGTTTATCCCCGCTTGACAGTCATTCCCAGACGGCTTAGCCCATCTGCTTGGGTATGGGTAATGTTCTCGGTGAGATTGCGGATGATCGTGACGGCGAAGTCATCCTCTTGATCGCTGACTTCCAGTACATTCCCGATCGTCGCCGCGGTGTTAAATACCAGCTCCGTGTCACCGTTTTTCTCGGAGTAGTCGATTTCAATATTGAACGCCCCCTGGTCCAATGTCGGCAAATGCAATTGCACCAACTCCTCGACCAGCAACAATAGGTTATCTCGAGTCTTGCGCGGCAGGATGTGCTTTTCACAGAACGATTCGATATCAGCGTTCATGGCATAAAAGTCAAAATCGGCCGATTCAACGCGGTAAATAAAGCTGCGAATGCGGTTGATGAAGGCGCGCGTACGGGGCTTTTTTGGATTACCAAAGATCTGTTCCGGCGTACCTTCTTCGTAGATCAGCCCTTCATCCATGTAGAACACACGGTTGGAGACATCGCGGGCAAAGTCCATCTCGTGGGTGACGATGGCCATCGTCATGCCCTCTTTCGCGAGGCGGCGAATGACTGAAAGCACCTCGCTGACCATGGTCGGGTCGAGTGCCGAAGTGGGTTCATCGAACAGGATAATTTCCGGTTCCATCGCCAGGCAACGGGCGATGGCCACACGCTGCTTCTGGCCACCAGACAGTTCGTCCGGAAAGGCGTCGGCCTTGCCGGCCAAGCCGACTAGTTTCAGTAGGTCGCGTGCCTTGGTGTCTGCAGTCGTGCGGTCCAATCCCTTCAGCTTCATCGGTGCGAGTGTTAGGTTGTCGAGCACACTCAAATGTGCGAACAGATTGAATGACTGAAACACCATGTTCATCTTCTGGCGTACCCGAGGCACGTCTGTCTTCGGGTCGAGCACATTGACATCGTCAATATGGATGCTGCCCCCCGTCGGCTCGTCGAGCAGGTTCAGGCAGCGCAGGAAGGTGCTTTTTCCGGTGCCTGACGGGCCAATGATGGAGATGACCTCGCCCTTGTGGATTTCAGTGGTGATGTCCTTCAGGACCACAAGGCTGCCATAGCTCTTCGACAGGTGTTCGACGCGAATCATGACGCACCTCCGGTACGACGCTTGTATTTTGGATCGGTGATGCGCTCCAGATATTCCAAAGCTTGCATCAGCACCCAGGAGATGACGAAGTACAGCACCGCCACCATGACCAACGGGAAAAAGGCGTCAAACGTGCGGCTGCGAATGATGTCACTTGCCTTAGTCAAGTCTTCGACAGCGATATAGCCGACGATGGAGGTCATCTTCACCAACGACAGGAACTCGCCTTTGTAGACGGGCAAGATGCGTTGCACTGTCTGTGGCAGCACAATGTGCATGAACGTGCTCACTCGGCTAAACCCCATAGCGATGCCGGCTTCGCTCTGGCCGCGGTCGACGCCCTGGATGCCGGTGCGGAAGATTTCTGCGACATAGGCGGCGAAGTTCATGCCGAACGCCACCACGGCCACGAGCACCGGAGAAATATTCACCGAGCCGAACACCACGTAGAAGATCAGCATCAGCAGTACTAGTACCGGCGTACCTCGCATGATGGCAATGTAGATGCCGGCGGGCATGTTCAGAGCAGTCTTCGGCGACATGCGCATGAAGCACACTAAGGCTCCAAGCAAGGTACCAAATACAGTCGAGAGAATGGAAATGACTACCGTGGTCTGTAGTCCGCTCAGGATGAGCAGGTAACGCTTCTCGTGGACGATATTGCTCTGAAAGCTTTCAGCGAGTCGGTCGAGGAAGCCTGGGGTGCTCTGTACTGGGGTCGGTGCATTGGCGGCAACGTCGCTGGCCACGACGTCGTAGGCAGCGAGATTGCTTTTCAGAGCGTAGGCTTTCGCCGCTACATGGTCGTAGGGGTCCGAGAAGTCGATGCGCAGGAGCCGTTCCGGCGTAACAAAAATGCCACTGATAATCATGTCCACTTTGTTGCTGGACACGGCGGCGATGAGGGCGCCGAAATCCATGTTCAGGAACTGCACTTCACGCCCTTGGGAGGCGCCAAACCGTTTGACAATCTCAACGTCAAGTCCGACGAGTTCATTGTCCTGAAAAAACTCAAAGGGCACGCCGCCGTCGCCGGCGATACCGACACGCAGGATCTCATGGTCCTTCCGGTTTGGAATATCCGGCATCGTCCACTCACGGTTCTTGGTCCAGCGAGTGAAAATGTCGGCCAGCGTTCCGTCTGTCTGCAGTTGTGCCAGAAAGGCGTTGAACTGTTCGGTCAGTGGACGGCTGGCTTTGTTGAAGCCGGCACCCACCGGAAAGGCAAACAGCGGTTCCTGCAGTATCCCTAAGCTTGGGTCATCGCGGAGTATCTCGATTAAACCAGTTTCATCGCCGAGGGCCGCATCCGCCTTGCCGGTTTTGACGGCCACGGTGGTGTCAGAGCCCGAAGTGAACCTCAAGATGGTGGCCTTCGGATAGGTCTTGGTGGCAAAGGCTTCTTGGGCCGACCCCTGCAGGACCGCGAGCCGCAGCCCGTCGAGATCGGCTCCGGATCGGATCTTAAGCGAGGCAGCCGCTATGGGCGAGGTAGCCGCTGCGGGAGAGGCTGGAGCCGGTGATGCCACGGCAACGTTCTTGGCCAGCCCAAACGCTTTAGTGCCCATCTGGTAATACGGGTCAGCGAAATCGACTTGTTTCTTGCGTTCGTCGGTGACGAAAATGGAGGCGATGACAAAATCCACTTTGCCGCTGGCCACGGCGGCGATCAGGGCGCTGAATTCCATATTGAGGAATACGGGCTTCTTTCCTTGGGCGGCGGCGAAACGTTCAGCCATTTCGATGTCGAATCCGGCCAGTTCATTGTCTTGTACGAAGATGAACGGTTGGCCTACAACGGCGACGCCAATGGTGATAACCCCTTGGGTATTGGGCGCGCTCACCGGATGTTTTTTCTGGCTTCCATCGCGTAGCCAGCGCTTGAACATGTTGTCGTAGAGACCACTCTGCCGGCTGGCGGCCAAGAACTGGTTGAACTGTTCGCGCAGGGCGTGTTGGTTTTTGCTAAAGGCTGCTGCTACTGGAAAGGCAAACAGGTCATCGCCGATAGCGCTGAGCGTCGGATCGGTTTTTAGTAGTTCACGTAACGGGTCAGCGTCGTTCAGACCGGCATCGGCTTTGCCGGTTTTGACGGCCAAGATGACGTCGGCAATGTTTTGGAATTGCAGAATCGTGGCGTCAGGGTAGGTCTTGGTGGCGTAGGTTTCATGGGCGGACCCAAGCAGCACGGCAATCTTGCGGCCGTTCAGGTCGGCGCCGGTGGTCATTTTTCCCTGAGGAGGGGTTTTGGTAGCCGTGGCTGTCGGATTGCCTGCGTTTGGCTTGCGCGTCAGCATGACCATGGGGTTTTGAAAATAAGAGACCGAAAAGTCGACCTTCTTGCGGCGTTCGGCAGTAGCGGTCATGCCGGTGATGATGGCGTCGATTTTTCCCGACTGCAGCGCTGGCAGGAGTGCCATGAAAGGCATGTCGTGGAATTCGATGGGACGTGCGAGTTTGACGGCCAGCAAACGGGCAATATCCGCTTCATGACCGGTAATGCGGCCCTTGGCATCCACGAAATTCAAGGGTTCGCGGGTGGCGCTCACACCAATGCGTAAGGGGATGCCCGTGGTAGGCACGGAGATCTCAATTTCCTCGTAGGGCGCGAGATCTGGTTTAAACCAGCGGTGATCCGCCGACTGCAGCGTACCGTCTTGCTGAAATTGGGTGATGATTTGATCGATCTGCGCCAGCAGTATGGTTTCACCCTTCCGTACGGCGACGGAGGTGTCATCTAACTTGAGTGGCTGCGGTAAAACCTGCAGGTGCAGGTTTTTCTTGGCGACCTGAATGGCGGTGGGGAAACTGGTCACCACGGCATCGAGTTTTCCAGCGTTCAAGGACGCCACGGCGTCCATGACATCCTGGAAGGTTTGAATATCAGCCTGCGGGAAGCGTTGGTGGACGATGGTTTCGCCCGTCGTGCCAGTCATGACGCCGATTTTGGCGTGCGCGGCATCGTCGATGGTGCGGATATCCAAGGGCGGCTTGTCACAGCCGACCAAGCCCAACGTTGCGCCCAGTAAGGCCGCCAACGACCAAGTTTTGTATGCCATCCCCGGTTCCTTTTTTTCTGCCGGGCTTGAGCCCACGCCTGCGCTTTCATTATCACCCATCTACGATGGGTTTTGGGAACGGCTGTTAATTGCTGCAAGGGTCAGTGGATGATGTGCGGTATGGGTCTGAAAAAACCGGGGTTTGTAGCCTTTGGCTTGACTGGGGGGCCCTAGTGAGCCGCTGCTCGCTAGCCTGTGTATTATCCGTGTTAATGAAACGTCGTACCTTCGTCCTCGGTTCTCTGTCTGCCGTCGGTTTACTGGCGGTCGGTTGGGCGGTGTTGCCACCACGGCAGAGGTTGGTGGGTCGTCGTCCCTTGCCCACTCACGGGTCCCAGAAGGCCTTTAATGGCTGGGTGAAAATCGACAGCCTTGGCCGGGTGACGGTGATGATGGGCAAGAGCGAGATGGGGCAGGGCATTCACACCGGCCTTGCCATGGTGCTCGCCGAGGAGCTCGATGCCGACTGGGCGCAGATCAGTTTAGAGACGGCGCCGCTCGATACGATTTTGAATAACATTGGGGTGATCGACGCCGGGCCGCCGGTGAACCCCGAAGACCATGGCCCGCTGCAGCGCGTGAGTGCGCATCTGGGCGCCAAAGTCATGCGGGAATTTGGCGTCATGATGACGGGGGGGTCTTCCAGCATGCGGGACCTGTGGTTGCCCATGCGGCGTGCAGGCGCAGCGGCGCGTAGCATGCTGATCATGGCCGCCGCCCAGCGTTGGGGGGTGTCTGCGACGGAAATCAAGGTCGAGCGGGGGGTGATCAGTCACGCCTCCGGCCAACGTGCGGGGTTTGGCGATCTGGTCGCGGCGGCAGCAGGGTTGCCCTTGCCGATGGACCCACCCCTCAAAGACCCCGCAAACTTCACTCTCATCGGCCAGCCCTTGCCACGGCTGGATGCCACGCGTAAATCCACCGGTCAGGAACGCTTTGCGATGGACATCCGTCCCGCAGGCTTGTTACAGGCCAGCGTGGTCATGTGTCCACATCTAGGTGGCACGGTATTGCACCATGATGCTGCTGCGGCCCGGGCGGTTCCAGGAGTGCGTCAAGTGGTCTTGGTGGGGGCGCATGCCGGGGGCACGGCCGGCATTGCCGTCATTGCCGACAACACCTGGCAGGCGCTGCAGGGCGTGCAGGCGCTGCGTATCGACTGGAGCCCGGGTGAAGCCGCCGGCCTCTCCAGTGCCGGGGTGGCGAAGGCTTTGCATGCGGCGCTCTCAAGCGACGACCGCGATGTCTTTCTAGACCGTGGCGAGGTCGGCGCCGCCATGCTCACGGCCGCCCGGACGGTGACAGCCGACTACTGGGCACCCTACCTGGCGCACTCCACGCTGGAGCCGGCCAATTGCACCGTGCAGTTCGAAGCCGGGCGCGCGATGGTGTGGGCGCCAACGCAAGTGCCGGGGTTGGCACGCGGAGCGGTGGCGAAGGTGCTCGGTATTGACGCAGAGCAAGTAGAGCTGCAGCAAACGCCGCTGGGTGGTGCCTTCGGGCGGCGGTTGGACGTTGACTTCATCGCCCAGGCCGCCGAGGTGGCCAAACACACGAACGGCCGACCCGTGCAGCTGGTCTGGTCGCGCGAGCAGGACCTGCAACACGATTTCTACCGACCCGCCTGCGCTTCTCGCTTTCGCGCCGGACTGGATGCGGCGGGGCGGGTGCTGGCCTGGGAAAATACTTCGGCAGGCCAGGCCATCACGCCGCAGTACATGCCGCGGGCGCTGGGCTTGCCGGTGAATAGCGCCGACAAGACGGCAGGTGAAGGCTCGTTCGACCAGGCCTATGAGTTTCCCTCGGCGCTGGTGGCGCATGTGCGGGTGTCCTTACCGGTACCGGTGGGTTACTGGCGGTCGGTCGGCCATTCCCATCAGGGATTTTTTATCGAAAGCTTTATTGACGAGGTCGCGCACGCCGCCGGTCAGGACCCGTTGGGCTACCGCGCGGCCTTGCTGGCCCGGCACCCCCGGCAGTTACGGGTGTTGCAACGCGTTGCCGCCCTGGCCAGGTGGGACCAGCCGCTGGGGCTCACTGTCGCGGGGGCGAAGACGGGCCGCGGGGTGGCGCTACACCAGTGTTTTGGAACGGTAGTGGCCCAGGTGGCAGAAGTTTCCGTGGCCGCCGACGGGCGCATTCGCGTGCACCGCGTGGTGTGCGTCATTGACTGCGGTTTACCGGTGAACCCACAGCTCATCCGCCAGCAAGTAGAAGGTAGCGTGGTGTTCGCACTTTCGGCAGCGCTATATGGCGAAATTACTCTTGAAGACGGTTGCGTGAAGCAGTCTAATTTTCATGATGCGCCTCTGCTACGCTTGCACGAATCACCTGAGGTGGTAGTGGATATTCTGCCGAGCGAGGAGGCGCCTCAAGGGGTGGGTGAACCCGCCGTACCCCCTTTGGCGCCGGCCGTAGCCAACGCTGTGTTTGCTGCTACCGGTGTACGGCTGCGGGCCTTGCCGTTGCGTTTTTCTGACCAGACGATGATCGCTGCCGGAGGACATTTTGGAACTGGAGTCTGACGTACCCGAAGCCACCACCGCTCTTCCCGAGGAGCCGGATGAACTGGCGGAAATTATTGAATTGGTCTACCAGCGCGCGGCTGCAGACGACACTGGTGATCTGGCTGACTATATTCCCGAACTTGCCAAGGCGTCGCCCGACGACTTTGGGTTGGGAGTTGCGACGGTAAAAGGGCGCCTATATACGGCTGGCGATGCGCGTAAGCCGTTCAGCATCCAATCCGTGTCAAAAGCCTTTACCTACTGCCTTGCCGTGGAAGTGGCGGGGCGTGAAGCGGTGTTACGGCGGGTGGGTGTTGAGCCCAGCGGCGATGCCTTCAACGCCATCGAGTTTAATCCCCACACCCGCCGGCCCTATAACCCGATGGTCAACGCCGGTGCGATCACGATCGCGGGTCTGCTATATAGCCATCTGGGCGCTGGTGCTTTCGACTTTATTCTCGACCGGCTGTCGCGTGCCGCTGGTCGACCGCTCGCGGTGGATGAAAATATTTATCGATCGGAAGTGGCAACGGGGCACCGGAATCGGGCGATCGCTCATTTGCTGTTGAGTGTGGGAGCTTTGTCAGGCTCGGTGGATGCCATCGTTAATTTATATTTTCGGCAGTGCGCTATCCGGGTAACGGCCGTGGACCTCGCCTGGATGGGCTTGACCCTCGCTAACCTTGGCGAAAATGCCATCACGAAGGATCAAGTATTCGATCTGCAGGCAGTGCGGGACACCCAGGCGGTGATGTTCTCCTGCGGTATGTATGACGCCTCCGGAAGCTGGGCGTACAGCGTCGGCATTCCGGCCAAAAGTGGGGTAGGCGGTGGTCTGGTCGGGGTGGTGAACCGGCAGTTAGGGATTGGCGCTTACTCGCCTTTGTTGGACCATAAAGGCAATACGGTTCGCGGCGTCAAGGCCTTGACGGCGCTGTCGGAGGAGCTAGGCCTGCACGCCTTTGACTGCACTAAACAGGGCTCGAGCATTGTCGAGCGCTTCTTGCGTTGACGGTCTTGGTACCTACTTGGGTTCAATGTCCTCAAGGCGCGTGACGGCAGACTCTAGCCGGTGCACCAGCGTTGCTAGATCGTCCAGGCTATCCGGCCCTGCTTTGGCGCCTGCCAAGATCCGGGCCGCAGTGGGCGGCGGTGGTGCCGCGGTAATACCGTCCAGCAGATGACGGGTGAGCACCTGGGCTTCTTGGACGACATCCAGCGACCGTCCGGCAAATGCCGTACGCTGCCCAATATGTTCTAGCCCACCAAAGAGTAGGTCGCGGACGGTGATTGGGTTGGTATGTGCTGCGAGTTCACCACTCGAGACGCCGTCTTCGATGACACGGACAGCCATTCTGGCGAAACGCTGGTTGAGTTTGTGCATCGGTGATCCGATGTAGTTGCCCCAGCGTAGTTCTTGGTAATAGACGCGATGTAGGCGTGGTGTTTGCAACATGCCGCCGAGGTAACGGGTGGCGATGAGCGCGATGGCTGTGCGGACGCCAGTGACAAGTGGGAGCTCTTGCTGTAACCCTTCAATAAAAGGCGTCGCCCATTCCGTTAACACCTGGCCCATCAGATCCTGTTTGTTCTGGAAATATTTGTAGACCGTGGCTTCCGAAACGCCAGCCTGATCAGCAATTTTCGCCATTGAAACTGTGGCATAGCCGTGTTCCTCCAGAAGTAGGCGGGCTGCACGCAGGATGTCAGTCGGCCGATCGGCTGCGCGACGCTGCCAAGCTTGCAGCGCCCCGTCAGGCCGCACTTTCGGGGGGCTCCCCGGGTTGCGAGCAACCCGGTTTTTGATTTTTTCAGTCATCAAAGCTCCCCGCCTGTCACACCTGATGCTTGCAGTATACAAAATGCCCGAAGTTCAGTCGGCAGGTGTTGTGGGTTTCGCAAGGTTTTGAGCGCGCAGTGCTTCTGTCACCACATAGGCGCGGATGCTTTCTACGTTATCGGCATCCATGCGGCTTGAAAACCCCACCATTCCGCGTGTGGTTAATGCACCTTCGAGGACCACTGCGCGCCAGGCTCGGTCACTGGACAGCAGTGCAGAGCGGCGTAGGTCTGGCAGGACGCCGGCGGACAGTGTTTCCATACCATGACAAGAGGCACAGTGAGCTGCATAGTTAGCGCGTCCGCGTTCGATGACCGCTTCCGACCAAGTACTGTTGGGCGGCGCTGGGGTGGGGCCTATTGTCGGCGCCGGGGGTAGCTTGGCCGTACCACCGAGCTTGAAGGCCAGTACTTGCCCAAAAGTCCGTGGTTGCGGGCCATCGAAAGCGGGAAGTGTCAGCGGCAACCCGCCACCGTTACCCGCCATGATGGCGATGTATTCCTGACCTTTGATGGAGTAGGCGATCGCACCGCCTAGCATGGCGGACGGTGCGGCATACTCCCAGCGTAGCGTGCCGTTGCTTGAATCGTAGGCGCGAAACTTGGCAGTGGCGGTGCCTTGAAATACCAGTTTGCCCGCCGTCGCGAGTACCCCGCCGTTCCACGGGCGGTCATACGGTACCCGCCAGACCTCACGCTGTGCCACGGGGTCCCATGCGAGCAGCCAGCCTTCCAGGGCATTGCGCATGGCGGCACGACCCTCCGGAGTGGTCGGTAACCGGGTACCCATCATGTCCACGCCCAGATTCCATTGCTCAGGTCGGAAGACAAACTTCTCATCATTTACATAGAGAAACGGAATGCGCTGTGCTGGAATAAAGACCAGCCGTGCCTCTGGGTCATAGGCCATCGGGAACCAGTTATGCGCACCGGAGGCGCCAGAGGACGAGAAAAAAGCTTGCGTGACGAAACGCGCATTCGGCGCCTCGACCGGACGACCGGTGGTTAGATCGATCTTGGTTGCCCAGTTGACGTCCGAGAATTTCTCCGCTGATAGAGGGCGCCCTGTGTGACGGTCAATGACATAAAAGAAACCATTTTTAGGAGCATGCAAGATGACCTGTTTGTCGACTCCGTCCACCGGTAGCTTCGCGAGGGTTATCTGCTGGGTGGCCGAGAAATCCCACGATTCACCGGGAGTTTCCTGGTAGTGCCAGAGGTACTTGCCGGTATCAGGGTTTAGGGCAACGATTGAGGCTAGAAATAAGTTATCGCCTTCACCCGCTGAACGTATCTTGTGGTTCCATGGCGAGCCATTTCCGGTACCAATATAAAGCTGGTCAAGCTCGGGGTCATAGACGATGGAGTCCCAAACAGTACCACCACCGCCGTATTGCCAGTAGGTGTTGCCGTGCCACGTAGGGTTCGCTAGGTTGGCAAAAATCTCGTCGGACGCTGCGCCATCGAGTACGCCAGGTTGGCCGGGAACCGTATAGAAGCGCCATGACAGTGCACCAGTTTCCGCGTCATAGGCGCTTACATAGCCGCGTACGCCATATTCCGCACCACCGTTGCCAATATAAATCTTGCCTTTTGCCGCCCGTGGAGCACCAGTTATGGTGTAAGGCTTGGTCGGGTCGACCGTCATCACACTCCAGACTTTATGGCCGGTACGGGCATTCAGGGCGATGAGCCGGCCGTCAAGGGTTCCAACATAGACCTTGCCGGCGTAAAACGCCGCCCCGCGATTTACTACATCGCAACATGCCCGGATACCGGTGGCGCCAGGTACCTTCGGATCGTAGGCCCATAGTCTGCGTCCCGTCCCAGCATCTAATGCGACTACTTTGCTCCAAGCGGTGGTGACATACATGACGCCGTCGACAACCAGTGGTGTGCCTTCTTGACCACGCGAAGTGTCCAGTTCGAATGACCAGGCGAGCCCGAGCTGGTTCACGTTTCCATTATTCACCTGCTGGAGCCGCGAATAGCGTTGCTCATTGTAGGTGCCGCCATGGGTGAGCCAGTTTCCCGGCTCACTTTCCGCCGCGGCGATTCTCGCGGTATCCACGACACGGGCCGCGGGAACGGCCGCCGAGTTGACGAGAAGCAACGCCAGACAGCAGGAAATGAGCTGCACCCGCTTCAAGCACAGAACTTGAAAAGTCTTGCTTTGGTAAAGATTCATCACGTTTCCCCTTGTGAGTTTTCGCGTGGTAGGTCGGGCAAATGGATGAAGACAGATTTTGTTTCGAGGAAGGCATCCATGCCTTCCGTACCCATCTCGCGTCCCCAGCCGGACTCCTTGTATCCGCCAAAGGGCATGGTTTCGTGAACAACCCCATAGCAGTTCACCCAGACGTTTCCAGCCTGCAGACGTGCAGCCAACTGGTGGGCTCGGTTGATATTGTTGGAGAAAATACCGGCGCCAAGTCCGTAACGAGTATCATTGGCGGCGCTCACGACGGCATCTAGGTCTGTGAATGGCACGGCGACGAGGACTGGACCAAAGATCTCCTCTGTCAACAACCGACTACCAGTTGCCGGATTCGCGAAGACGGTAGGACGCACAAAGTAGCCATCGCCTTGTAAGGTCGTGCCGCCGCAGACAGTCTCTGCTTCCTTGCCGCCAATGCTCAGGTACTCCTCCACCCGGGCTTGTTGCCTAGCTGAAATCAGGGGGCCGAGCATGGTGTCCGGCTCGAGACCAGAGCCAATCTTCAGGTGAGCGGCGAAATCGGCGATGCCGGCGACCACACGGTCATACACATTTTGATGAACGTAGAGTCTGGAACCCGCGAAACAGACTTGCCCGGAATTGGCGAAGATGCCCATTGCGGCAGCTGGGATAGCGGTCTCTAGATCGGCATCCTCAAGAATGATGCAAGGAGACTTTCCGCCCAGTTCAAGAGTGATACGCTTGAGGTTGTCTGCCGCGCTGCGGACAATTTGTTTCCCCACTAAAGTAGACCCGGTAAACGACACTTTATCGACGCCACGGTGCGCTACCAGCGCTGCGCCTGCGCCAGGTCCGAAACCCGGTAATATATTGAGCACCCCTGGTGGAATGCCAGCCTCCATCGCCAGCTCGCCGAGCCGCAGCGCAGTCAGAGGGGTGTTTTCTGCCGGCTTAACTATGCAGCTGCAGCCGGCTGCAAGCGCGGGTGCCACCTTCATGATAAAAGTGCCGATGGGTCCGTTCCAGGGCAAAATTAGCGCCGCAACGCCCACGGGTTCACGGACGGTATAGGCATGCAGACGTCTCTGTGGGTCGGACGCAGCGTCGCCGACGGCACGTCCATGAATGCGCGGTGTTGCGCCGGCGTAGTAGCGCAGCCATTGTGCCGAGGCGCTCACCATCCAATTCGCAAAAGCGATCGGCATGCCGTTGTTCAGGACTTCAAGGCGAGCTAACTCAGCTGCGTCCCGCTCGAGTAAGTCTGCGTAACGCCACAGTACGCGCGCACGGGCATCGGCCGAGAGTCCGGTCCAGCGTCTATCATTCAGTGCAGCGCGCGCAGCCTCCACGGCGAGATCGACGTCCAGTGAGGTGGCTTCCTGGATGGCCGCGATCACCTCCCCGGTGGCAGGGTTGCGAGTATCAAAGGTGTTCCCGGAAAAGGCAGGTCGACGCTGTCCGTCGATCAGTGGGGGGTGGCTGCCAGCGAGATAGCTGGCGACCCGCGACACAGTGTCTTGTGTAGTTTGCATGAGGGTTTCCGTATCAGTAGGACAAAGCTGGCCAAAGTTTGCGTTCTTCCGTAGCGAGGAAGCCTTGCGACGCATCCACGTCAGCAATTACGCTAAGTTTTCGCAGAAACTTCGGCCCATGTCGGCGCCATTGACGTTCGAAGCTATCCGTATTTGAAAACCATAACTCCACAACACCGTCATAGGGTGCTGGTGCCTCTGTGGTGTAGACGCCAGCGGCAGGCAGCGAATAAGTCACTCGTCCTTGGCCCGCCATGCTCGTGCCAGCATGCGCAATCTTTCGCAGGCCTTTAGCAAACTGAGCCTGCGTAACACCAGCATTCCGCTGGACGAACAGGATTGCTTTTGTCTGTACAGACGTTAGGTCGTTGGCGGACAAACCCAAGGTCACTTCATGCTCTTCAGCCATGAGCCAACCTAGGGTGTTGCGGTCGAGCAGGCTTAATTCGTCCTCGTGAACCTCTGCATACAGTGGGTCGGCAGTAATCGCCGTTAACATTCCTGTGTTGGCAACCCAGATTGAGGCAATGCCATCACGATGCATGAGTTTTAGTCCGGGAATAGCTGCACCGGTGCCTACTGTGTGGTTCTGCACATAGCGCAGAATCAGAGGCGTCTTGATCGCTAGACGTGCATGTGGGTCACGCCAGTGAGCATTAAACTGGTCCTGGGTTAGGTCGGGGCGTCGGCTGATGAACGCGAACACCTTGACGCGTTCCGTTGTGTCCGTATTCTGTGCTGCAGGTACGGACATTGGTGTCAGTAGCCCCCCGATGATGGCCAAAGCCAGAAAACGGCGCGCGAAAGGATTGGTTGATTTCATTGGTTCAATTCCCCGGGTTCCTGTTTAAGACGCAGTTCGAGTTCTTCGCGGATGATCTTGCCGGTAGCGCTGCGTGGAAAGTCCTGCAGTGCCAGGAAGCGAACTTCCTTTGGTCGTTTGAAACCCGCCAGCTTTCGGCGGCAGAGCATTTCTATGTCAAGTACGGTGACGTCTTCGGTATTGGTTGCCACGAAGGCCACCGGAATTTCGCCCCAGCGTGGGTCGGCTTTTCGAACCACGATTGCGTCGGCAATGCGCGGGTCAGCGAGTAGCACCCGTTCTATCTCAGCGGGGTAGATATTCTCTCCGCCAGATTTGATCAGGTATTTCGTGCGGCCAACGAAATCAAAATGGCCTGCTGGCGTTTTACAGAAAAGGTCACCCATGCAGAACCAGCCCTTGTGGAAATCTGAACAGTTCAGTCCGTCGGTCGTCCAGTAACCACTAAATACCGTGGGCCCGCGTACATGAACTTCACCGGGTAAGCCATTTGCTACCTCTACTCCTGCTTTATCCAGGAGGCGGATCTCGCACAGTGAACTTGCATGCTTAGACAAACTGTTGGGAGTTTCACCGATGGGGATCAGGTGCCCGGTGGCTGGCGGTAACCCGGTTTCCGTGGCGCCAAAGCTATTTAGAAACGGCGCGTTTAGCCGGCGCGTGGCCTGGGCAATCACTGCGCCTGGCACGAGGTCGGCCATGCATCCCACACATTTGATGCCGAGTACACGAACACTGCGGCGACTCATCTCTTCGAGGAGTGGCTCGATGGTGGCCGGCACAAGCAGCAGCCATCCCAGACGGTAATTAGCCATAGCATGAATCATGGCCGGCAGATCCAAACCGTCGGTGATGATTACCATGGCACCAAACATAAGGCTGGCCAACGTATGTTCCGTGCCGCCCATGTGAAACATGGGGGACCAGGCGATATAGGCGTCATCACGAGTAATTTTTAGATCGAGACGCAGCACCGTCATCCGCGCAATCTCGGCGCGATGACTGATGAGTGCGGCTTTTGGTAAGCCGGTGGTGCCACTCGTATAGAGAAGCAACAGGCCGCTCTCCGGGTCGATCTCTGGTGGGTCGGTCAGTGTTTCAGGAAGGTGGTCGTGATGTGCGATGTCTTCTAAAAGAAGGCAGGCGATGCTGTACGGGGCCCGTGACTCCATCAGCTGCTGCGCGGGTAACTTAAACCGCGCGGAGTGCAGTAAAACCCGCGGTTCCACTAGACTGACGCAGTGGTGTTGCTCTTCTTCGCCGAGTCGCCAGTTGAGGCAGGCGACAATGTAGCCCATGCGAGCGGCCGCCAACTGTACGACAGTATACTCTGGGCGGTTCTCCGACAAGATTGCGACACGGTCACCTTGGGTTAGCCCGAGTTGGGTAAGACGGATAGCGACACCCTCAACCAGCTGCAGTAGTTGCTGGTAGCTCCATTTTCGTTCTCCATACCTTAGCGCTACTGCTTCTGGATGACGGCGCGCCTGTTCGCGAAACAAGCTGTAAACAGTGACAGTATTTGCAGCTTCGCTGGTGGATTTAGTTGCGTGCTTTTGGGGCATATTCATTGGTATTCCTCAGGCGGCATCAGCCAAGCCTCTGCAACAACCGATACGCCTCTCGTTGATACCAGACGAAGGTCAAGGTGAATCATTGCGTGAGGGTGCTGACCTTCCTCCTTGCGGACTGTTCCGTTGACGGTGAGTTCATCACCCGAATGGACGGTTCCAGTCAGTCGAGCCTTTAGGCGTATAACCCGGAGCGCGGGGAAGTTCTCGTTCAGCATCGTATAAAGGAATGCTAGATTGGCGGGGCCGGGATTGATCGTCTCGGTGCCAAGCCCCAGCTCTTCAACCGCGGCGACGTCGAAGTGGATTGGATTCGTGTCATGCAGAATTCTGGCCCAAGTAGCGCACTGTGTGCGAGTGACGCGGAAATGTTTTGACGTCACGATGGGTAGTGGTGGCGCAATCACTGGAGAGGCTCCGGGCGGGGGAGAATCCAGACGAGCCCCACATCAGCCACCGCCTTTCCTTCGCTCGAGGCGATATTCAGCGTAAATGCCAGTAGATCCATGAGCCCAAGACGCTGGCTTCGCTTGCGGGTCACGCCGGTGATCTGCCCACTGACGGAGTACGGCTCGTCTACTTGCAGTGGACGATGCAGACGGATATCGCATTCTCCGAGCAAGGGACCGTCGTTGATATTGGCTTCAGCCAGCAAGCAAACCTGGTCCAGCGGCAGGCCGATGGCGTTTAGTGCCGTGACGATGCAGAGCGCTGGATGTACGGTTTGGGGGTGGTCCGTCGCTTCGACTAACGCGGTGACTGTCGAATGGATGTCTGTAGTAATGGTATACGTGCCACCAGGGAAACGTGTGCCACATAGGCGTTCACTCAGTGCAGTAATGTTCGGCGGCTGGCCCCTGGCAGTTAAGGGCTCCATCCCGGGTATCGAAGACATGTCTATCCCTGTGGTTCTTGGCTATTAAGTCCTGCTCGAAAATTCGTTACTGATAGTGTCTGGCAGGCGTGCCGCCAAAGGGCGACACACCTGCCAGATGCGCCAATCAGAAGCTATAGCTAGCCGAGATTCCGATGGAGCGGGGCGCCGAGTAGACCGGAGCGTCTGCCGTGGGTCCAAGCAAAGAGCTGGTAAAGAACTTCTCGTTGGTGAGATTACGTGCGAACACGGCCAATTCCAAGCCCGTGGAGCTCGCGGGCTTGAATGTTGCTTGCGCAGCGATGGTGGTGTAGGCACCCTGCGTAACTCGTTGCGCCACATCGAACCAGTAACCGCTCGTATGGAAAACGCTAACGCTGGGGGATATCTCGCCGATCGCCGTCTCGGCGGTATAGGCCAGCGTCAAGTTTGCCGTGGTTTTTGGCGACTTAATCGTGCGGTGGCCCGTTAGGTCGATCACTTCTCCGGTCATTCCACCGGCTGTCATCGGTAGGAAATATGCCAGACCCTCAAACCGTCCGTAGCTCGACTTCGGTAGCCAGGAGAGCCCGCCCTGAAGCGTCAACCCACCATCGAAACGGTAGGTGCCTTCCACTTCACCGCCCGCCATCTTGGTTTTTTCGGAGTTGCCGAGAACGGACGCCGTACCATTCCAGAACTGGGCCTGCTGATTGCGGTAGTCGTAGACGAATGCCGCGGCACTAACGCGATAGTTTTCGCCGCTGGTTTTCATGCCCACTTCATAGCTCTTGATGGATTCTGGATGCGCAACATTGTTGCTCTGCTCGAAGCCTGGGATAACAGCCGTCTTGAATCCCTTTTGGAACGTGAAGTACACGTTGGTGGAGTCTGCAAGGTTGTAGATCATCGATAGACGAGGAGTAACGGCCGAATTGTTCTCGTCCCCTGTGGTTGGGAAGCGTGGGACAGCGCTGCCCTCGCCCCAAGTGCGCTCCTTGCTGTAGCGAACACCGAAGATGCCATGCAGACGGTCAGTGAAGTCGTAGTTCACTTCACCAAACATGCCCCAAGCCCGGCTCTTGACGGCCGACAAGCTGGTAAAGCTAATCGTCGAGGTTTCGGGACGCAGGATTTGCCCGTCGGGAGCTAACGCGGGCTGAACCACGGCATCGTAGATGGCGTTGTTGCTGAAATAGGTTGCACCGGCCAGCACGCTGACCTTGCCGAATTTCTCGGAGGTGAACACGAACTCTTGCTGGAAGTTCTTGTTGGGTGAGTTCTCTAGGAAGTCGAGGCAGGCAAAGGTGGCCTTACAGGCCGCCGAGTTGCCAGTGTCCAGATCCACTTCGTAGCGCGAGGTATTGTCCGTATGTGCAGTCACCGAGGTGAGCGTGCCGAGCTTGAAGGTGATCTCGGCTTTAAGGGCAATGGACTCGACACTGGAGTAAATGGGGCTGGAGCCGCGATACAGGTTGCTGGCCACATGCCAGGGCTGGTTTGAATACAGGCCGTCCGGGTACGCGGAGGTGACGCTGACGCCATTGCGTGCTGTTGTACCACCAGAATACAGATCGTCGGTATTGCTCTTGGTAAAAGTTAGGAGGAATTTCGCGCTGTCTACCGGTTGGAACAGAAGTTTGGCGCGGGCAGCGTAACTTTCGATGCCACCACTGCGCCCGCCATCATTATCATTGGTGGTGAAACCTGCCAGATCGCGGCGGTAGCCCGAGACACTGAAGGCTAGCTTGTCGGCGATCAGTGGTGCAGTGAAGAAACCCTTAAGGACGACGTCGCCGGATTTCTGGTCGCTGCCGTTGAACTGGCCATATTCGGCAGCAATCTTCCCCTGGGATTCAAATTGGGGATCCAAGGTATGGACGATGATGGCGCCGCCGGTAGCATTGCGGCCGAACAGGGTTCCTTGCGGTCCCTTTAGCACCTCAACCTGAGAAATATCTGCCAGTTCCATAATGCTGGTGGTGTGGTTGTTCTGGTAGACGCCATCGACATAGATAGCCACCGGCATATCCGCGCCGGACTGGTGGATCATGGACTGCACGCCGCGAATCGTGGCGGAAGCGAATGGGCCCTGGGTAGAGAAGTTGAGGCCGGGCACGAGATTGCCGAGATCCCGTATGTCGTTGATGCCTGCGCGTTCCAGTTCCGCAGTGGTCGCGACGGTGATCGCCAGAGGAACTTGCTGTATCGACTCTGTACGGCGCTGAGCCGTGACCACGACTTCTTCTAGGCTTTGGTCGCTCGTATCTGCGGCGAAGACAGGCGTTGCTTGCGAAATGGTGGCAGTGACGAGAGCTAAACGTACGGCGGTCCGGACGCGAGATTTCATGATGTTGTTCATCTGGTGAGTCCCCTAAGAAATGTTCGAGGTAAGAACCCGACGTTAACGGTCAGGTTCATGGGCCATAGCGATTCCAGCAGCGATGATAAGTGTTACTCAATTAAAATTCAAGTAACGCATAAATACCGCCAAAATGAATCTCCTTGTTGATGAAATACTCAATACAACTTGTTCTTTTATAAGCTTTTTAAATTAATTTTTAATTTGAGCATTCCTTTTTTAATTGATTAGTATGCCTACACTTAGTGGTCTTCTTGAGGCTTGTGAGGATGTCTGTAATAGGCTCGTTTGTAAAAACAGTCAGTACTGTTTCTTTTTTGCGGCAGCCTCCCGTAGGATAGGGGCATGAACGCTCCTTTCGCCTTGCGTGCGCCAGTCCAGATTGCCTATCACGTGCCCGACCCCGAGCGCGCTGCCATCGATCTGGCCCAGCGGTTTGGCTGGGGCCCGTTTTTCCTGATGGAGCACATCCCGCTCGCGAGCTGCCTTTACCGCGGGCAGCCGGCGGTGTTTGACCATACTTCGGCCTATGGTCAGGCGGGCGAGATGATGGTGGAGTTGATCCACGGCCACGGAGATGCGCCCAGCGTGCTCAATGAAGCCTTCGCCCCTGACGCGACGGGCGTGCATCATGTGGCTTGTTTTGAAACAGATTTGGAGGCCGCGCTGGCGGTTTGGGAGCAGCGCGGCGCAGTAGTCGCCATGCGCGCCACGACCACCACGGGCGTCGATTTCGCCATGGTGGATACCCGCCCTTGGCTGGGTCATTACCTTGAGCTGTACCCGTCGGTTCGGGCGCTCGCCAAGTTCTACGCTTACGTCAAGTCCGCCGCTGTGGGGTGGGATGGAAGTCGGCCGGTGCGCCGGCTGTAAATGGGTTTTAAGGAGTGCAGCATGGGTCGATTGACAGGTAAAGTGGCGGTGGTGCTTGGCGCCGCCAGCACCGGCAATATCGGGCAGGTGATCGCGCGGCGGTTTGCTGCCGAGGGTGCGCGGGTGGTGGTGGCGGGCCGCAAGCCCGAGCCGCTGGCAACGCTGGCAGCAGAAATTGGCGGGCTGGCAGTGACCTGCGACATTACCTCTAAGGCTGACGTGGCCGCTCTGGCCGCGCGGACCCTCGAGGAATACGGACGCGTGGACGTTGCCGTGAATGCCGCCGGGTGGGGCCTGATGGGCAAAGTGCTCGACACCACCGAGGAGCAGCTGGACCGAATCACGGCGCTGCAGTTCAAGGGGCCGTATTTCTTCTTGCAGACGTTTGTGCCGGCGGTCGCCAAAGGCGGCGGCGGGTCCATCATTATGTTTACCTCAGCGTCCGTCTATCGGGTGCTGCAGCATCACGCGGCGTACATCGCTACCAAGGCCGCGGGCGATGCGATGATGCGTTGCTTTGCGAATGAATTTGGCGGCAAGGGCGTGCGTATTAATTCCATCGCCCCGGGGCTGACCTCCACGCCGATGACCGAAAAAGACGTCGGCGTGCCTGGGCTGGAGGAGGCGTTCGTTAAGGAGTATCCACTCGGGCGTATCGGCACCCCCAAAGACATTGCCGATGCCGCGTTGTGGGTCGCTAGCGACGAATGTTTCATGACTGGCGAGGTGTTACAGATCAATGGCGGGCTGATGCTGCGGCGTAACCCCCAGCCGGCAGACATTAATGCCTCTATTAAGGCCGCAGCCGCGGCGCGATTGCCTGAAACCACAAAAAAAGAGTAGACTTCAATAGTTGAACCGACCTTGGCAGGGTCGGCGTGGGGCAGTCAGGGATTCTGGCGGCGTCAGCGAATGACCGGTTGACGGCCCCATGCGGGCCGTTTTGCTTTTTGGAAGGAACGTAACGGGATGGCGCAGCTGAGGCAGGGACTCTTCTCGGCGATGGAGCCGGTGGTTCAGGCCGCGGGCTACGAGTTGGTGGAGGTCGAGATGGTGGGCACTGGCCAAGAGGCCGCGCTGCGCGTCTATATCGATCGGCTCCCTGGCGCGCCCAACCTTGCGGTGCCTGACAGTGATGGTGCTGAAGGGGCGATCGCCGCCCAGGGCGGCATCACTGTGGAAGACTGTGCAGCGGTCAGCCGTGCGCTGAGCGAATGGCTCGATGTGGAGGACCCCATTCCGGTGGCCTACCATCTCGAGGTGTCCTCGCCGGGTTTTGATCGCCCCTTACGGACGGCGGCGCATTTTGCCGCCCACGTAGGGCAGAGAGTGAAGGTGGAACTGACGCTCCCGCTGGAGGAGCGCCGCCGGTTCACCGGAACACTGCTTGCTGTGGAAAACGGTGAAGTGGTGGTGGATGTGGATGGGCAGCCTTGGCGGCTGCCTCTGGCCGGCATTGCGCGTGCGCGCGTGGTGCCCGTTTGGTAATTCGAGGATCGGGCGGAGCATCGGTATGTCCAACAAGATCAACCTCAAGGAAATCGTCGACGCTGTAGAGAGCGTGGCGAATGAGAAGAGCATCGACAAGGAAGTGATCTTCTGCGCCCTCGAGGCCGCTCTTGCGTCCGCAGCGCGTAAGCGCATCGGCGAGGAAGAGACCGAGGTGCGTGTGGCTATTCACCGCAAGTCCGGTGAATTCGACGCTTTCCGTCGCTGGAAAGTGTTCGCAGACGACTCCCGCGAACTGGAGTTTCCGTCGCGCGAAGTACGTCTTGACGACGCGCTCGACATGGACCCGAAGGCGGTCGTCGGCGGGTACGTCGAGGAAATTCTGCCGCCCGGCACATTTGGTCGTATCGACGCCATGACCGCCAAGCAGGTCATCGTGCAGAAAGTACGTGAGGCGGAGCGTTCGCAGGTAGTGGACGCCTTCCAAGAGCGTGTGGGCACCATGATCAGCGGCATCGTCAAACGCGTTGATCGTAACGGCGTGTTCGTTGACCTCGGTGGAAATGCTGAAGGCTTTATCGCTCGCGAAAACCTCATTCCGCGCGAACCCCTGCGGACGCAGGACCGGGTGAAGGCCTATCTGCGTGAAGTGCGCTCGGAGATTCGTGGTCCGCAGATCTTCCTGTCGCGCACTGCGCCGGAGTTCCTCATCAAGCTGTTCGAGCTAGAGGTGCCGGAAGTAGGCCAGGGGCTTATCCAGATCCTGGCCGCTGCCCGTGACCCTGGCGCACGCGCCAAGATTGCCGTTCGTACCAACGACAATCGCATCGATCCGGTCGGCGCCTGTGTCGGCATGCGCGGTTCGCGCGTGCAGGCGGTGTCGAATGAAATCGGCGGCGAGCGTGTCGATATCATTCCCTTCGACGAAAACCCGGCGCAGTTCGTGATCAATGCGATGCAGCCGGCAGAAGTGACCTCTATCGTGGTGGATGAAGATTCACACAGCATGGATATCGCGGTAGCCGAAGAGAAGTTGTCGCAGGCTATCGGTCGTGGTGGTCAGAACATCCGTCTCGCATCGGAGCTCACCGGGTGGCGTCTCAATATCATGAGCGAGGCCCAGGCGGAGGAGAAGAGCGAGGGTGAAACCCGTTCGCTGAAGGAGCTGTTCATGAAACAGCTGGACGTGGACGAGGACGTCGCCATGATTCTGGTGCAAGAAGGCTTGTCGTCCATCGAAGAGGTGGCCTATGTGCCGGCCAGCGAACTGCTGTCGATCAGCGAGTTCGATGAGGAGATCGTCAAGGAGCTGCGTAACCGCGCCCGCGATGTTCTGCTGACACAGGCTATTGCCAGCGAAGAGGGCTCTGAGAGCCCCGCCGCTGACCTTTACGACGTGGAAGGCATGGATGAGGATCTGGCGTTGAAGCTCGCTGCTAAAGGCGTGCGGACCCGCGAAGACCTTGCTGAGCAGTCTACTGAGGACCTCGCCGATATCGAGGGTCTGGATTCCGAAGCCGCGGGTCGGCTGATTATGGCCGCACGCGCTATCTGGTTCCAGGACCAGGCGCAGTGAGCGGAGGGGTAGTAACGCATGGCTGACGTCACGGTCACACAATTCGCCGAGGTCCTGAAGGTCCCGGTAGACAAGCTCCTCACGCAGCTCGCTGAGGCGGGTATTCGCGTGGAAGGACCGACATCGACCATTAGCGACGACGCCAAGATGGAGTTGCTCGGGTTCCTGCGGCGTACGCATGGCAAGGGAGCGGATGCTCCCAAGGCACCGAGCAAAATTATTCTGAACCGCAAGGTGCAGAGTGAAATCAAAGTGGGTTCGGCGCTGGGGAAGGCGCGCACTGTCAATATTGAGGTGCGGGCCAAGAAGACTTATATCAAGCGTGAAACCGGCGATGACGACGCCTCACGCAAGGCTCAGGAAGAACTCGATCGCCAGCGGGTTGAGGAAGAGGCTGCGGCGCAGTTGGCCCGCGCAGCGCAGGAAGCTGAGCATCGTCGCGCCACTGAGGAGGCCAACACTCGCCGGGCCGAAGAGGAAGCGCAACGTCGCGTTCAGGAAACTGAGCAGCGTCGTGCAATGGAAGAGTCTAACGCGCGTCGCCTTGAAGAGCAGCGTGCCCGCGAGGAAGCGGACCGTGAGCGGCGCAATCGTGGTGCCGCCAAACCACCCTCGGTGGATCCACGCGCGACTACGCCGGCGCCGGCAGCAGCCACCGCGCCGACCCGGTATGGCCGGCAGGAATTGCATGTAGCGACGGACGTCAGTGCGCGCTACAAAAAGCAGCGTAAGCCGATGCGCCAAGATCGGCGCGGCGCGCAGCAGCGTGGCAGTACCGTGCCCCATGGCTTCGAGATGCCCACTGCGCCGATCAAGCGCGAAGTGGCCGTCGGAGAGACCATTACCGTCGCTGAATTAGCCCAGAAAATGTCGATGAAGGGCAGTGAAGTCATCAAGGCCATGATGAACATGGGCGTGATGGCGACCATTAATCAGCCTATCGACCAAGATACGGCAGTGTTGGTGATTGAAGATCTGGGCCATACGCCGAAGCTCCTTAAAGAGAACCAGGCGGAGTCGGACCTGCAGGGAGCTGCGGGCTCTGGTGCGGACGCTGTTGCGCGACCGCCGGTCGTCACCATCATGGGTCACGTCGACCATGGAAAAACATCGCTGCTGGACTATATCCGTACGGCCAAGGTGGCAGCGGGTGAAGCCGGCGGCATCACCCAGCATATCGGTGCTTACCACGTGGAAACCCCGCGCGGCATCATCACCTTTATCGATACGCCGGGACATGCGGCATTCACCAGCATGCGTGCCCGCGGTGCGCAGGCCACAGACGTGGTGGTACTCGTCGTGGCGGCGGATGACGGCGTCATGCCGCAGACCATCGAGGCCATCCAGCATGCCAAGGCGGCTGGCGTGCCCATCATCGTGGCAGTCAACAAGGTAGACAAGCCCGAAGCAGACCCGGAAAAGGTCAAGCAGGAACTCACTCAGTACGAAGTGATTCCTGAAGCTTGGGGCGGTACCAACATGTTTGTTAACGTGTCAGCCAAGGTAGGTACCGGCATCGACCAGTTGCTGGAAACCATCCTGCTGCAGTCTGAAGTTCTTGAATTGATCGCTCCACTCGGCGGGCTCGCTTCGGGCGTGGTGCTTGAATCCAGTGTCGAGAAGGGCCGTGGCCCGGTGGCGACCGTGCTCGTCAAGCGTGGCACCCTGAAGGTGGGCGACTCGGTGCTGGCGGGGCAGGAGTTCGGTCGCGTCCGTGCCTTGTTTGACGAGAATGGCAAGTCCGTGCAGTCGGCCGGTCCGTCCATTCCTGTGCAAGTGCTGGGTTTGTCGGGTGTGCCGAACGCTGGCGACGACCTACTGGCCGTGGAAAGCGAGCGCAAAGCTCGCGAAGTGGCCTTGTATCGTCAGGGTAAATTCCGTGACGTCAAGCTCGCTCGCGAAGCCAAACGTGGCGGCGATGTCTTCCAGCAAATGGAAGAGGGCAAGGCCAGCCAGGTCCAGGTGCTCATCAAGGCGGATGTGGCCGGTTCGGCAGAAGCGCTGCGCGATGCGCTCACGAAGCTTGGTACCGACGAGGTCATGGTCAAGGTCATTTCCACCGGAGTGGGCGGCCTGACGGAATCGGATGTGATGCTGGCAGCAGCTTCCAATGCTCGCGTGGTGGCCTTCAACGTGCGTGCAGATGCCGCAGCACGGAGTGCGATCAAGAACGAGGGCGTGGACGTCCGCTACTACTCGATCATCTACGAAGCCATCGACGACCTGCGCGCCGCTATGACCGGCATGTTGTCGCCAGAGATCAAGGAGCAGATTGTGGGCCTAGCGCAGGTGCGCGAGGTGTTCCGCTCCAGCAAGTTTGGTCAGGTGGCCGGTAGCGTGGTGATTGACGGCTATCTGCGCCGCAACAACCCCATCCGCGTGCTGCGTGAAAATGTGGTGATCTTCGAAGGTGCGCTGGAAAGCCTGCGCCGCTTCAAGGACGACGTTAACGAGGTGCGGAACGGCACCGAGTGCGGCATCGCAGTGAAGGACTACAACGACGTTCGTGCGGGCGACCAGATCGAGTGCTTTGAACGCATCACGATCGAGCGCAAGCTCTGATGCCACAACGGCGCACTTCCCACCGTAACCGACGTCTTGAGGAGCAATTATTGCGGCTCCTCGCAGACTTGGTGCGGCGGGAAGTGAAAGACCCGCGGGTGGGTGCCGTGACGTTGACGGCGGTGGAGGTGTCAGCGGATGCCTCCCACGCTACCGTCTATTTTCTGCCTTTTGGTATGGGTAAGGACTCTGCCCCGGTGGCAGAAGGTCTGGCGGCGGCTTCTGGTTACCTGCGCAGCCTACTGACCAAGCAACTGACCATTCGCCACACCCCGCAACTGCACTTCAAGGTGGATACTGCTTTGGAGCAGGGCATGGCCTTGAACGCACTGATCAAGACGGCGATGGCTGATGACGCACGCCGACACCAGGACGATCCCTTGACCGTGGATGCCCCTGGCAACGATGTCTCTGCCGCCGACTGAGCTGCCCACGGTGGCTGCTGCGGTGGAGCAAGCGGCACTGTCTATACCGCGTTACACGGCTTGGCGCCCCATCGACGGTGTACTACTACTCGACAAGCCCTTGGGCTTATCTTCTAACGTGGCACTGCAACGCGCTCGGCGGTTGTTTCGCGCCGCCAAGGCCGGGCACACCGGTAGTTTAGATCCGCTGGCCAGTGGCATGCTGCCGGTGTGCTTCGGGGAAGCCACGAAGGTCGCCGGGTACCTGCTGGATGGTGATAAGCGTTATGCCTTTCGTGTCGCTCTTGGGCAACGCACGACCACCGGCGATCTTGAGGGTGAGGTCGCCGAATCTCAGGACGTTCCGCCGCTGACACCCGCACTGATCGCCGCCGCCAGCGCGACGATGGCCGGTTTACAGCAACAGGTGCCGCCCATGTATTCCGCGCTAAAGCGCGATGGTCGCCCGCTTTATGAATTGGCTCGGCAGGGCATTGAAGTGGAGCGCGCACCGCGCGCTATTGTCATCCACGAATGGCGTTGCACGGGATTTGGTGCGAACTGGGTGGATGCGGAAGTGCAGTGCTCGAAAGGTACTTACGTGCGCGTGCTTGCCGAATCGTTCGCGGTAGCGCTAGGGACAGTGGGTCATCTCGCCCAGCTGCGCCGCTTGTGGGCGGCGCCGTTTGCCGGGCAGCCGATGTTAACGCTGGAGGCGCTCGAGGCGCT
This sequence comes from Gammaproteobacteria bacterium, assembly GCA_947469285.1. GTDB lineage: Bacteria > Pseudomonadota > Gammaproteobacteria > Steroidobacterales > Steroidobacteraceae > CAIOHZ01. Next base: position 10,773 of record CANIOW010000018.1, on the reverse strand, counting down.
GGACGAGGCAGGACGCGCGGCGCTACTGCTGCCGGCCGATGCGGCGCTCGTTAACTTGCCCGCGGCGACATTGGACGCCGCGCAGGCGCGGTCTTTGGCGCGCGGACAGCAGCCTGACGCCCCTCTGTCGACATTAACGAAGATCGGTACCGTTTACCGCCTTTACGGGCCAGAGGCGGTGTTTCTCGGGCTTGGTGAGTGCCGCGCAGGAGAAGACGGCGTCCTGAAATGGCACGCCGTGAGATTGTTTGCAGCCGCAGTGGCGCATTTCGTCGGAAGTGCTTGAGTGGCAAAGGATTGCCCAGTACAATGCGCGGCTTCCCGAAGGGCTAGAAAGAAGATCAGGACGTAAAGAAAATGCCACTTTTGACCGAGCAGAAGGCGGAAATCGTCGCCAAGTTCGCCCGCGGCACCGCGGACACCGGGTCCCCCGAAGTGCAGATCGCGCTCCTTTCGCAGCGCATCACGGGCCTTGGACAGCATTTTCAGGCGCACAAGGCGGACCATTCGTCCCGTCGTGGGCTGCTGAAAATGGTTAACCAGCGCCGCAAGTTGCTGGACTACCTCAAGACCACCACTCCCGAGCGGTACTTGAAGATCATCGGCGAACTGGGGTTGCGCCGCTAAAGGCATACCCCCGAATGCGGCCCGCCCTTCATCCGGTGGGCCGCGTCGTTTTGGGCTGCCTTAAGCACCACCAGTTCCTCAGCCTTCCCCGCCTATTCAAGGACACACACCTGTGACCGCACACAAAATTTCTTTTCCCTACGGCCCGCATACCGTCACGCTTGAGACTGGCGAAATGGCCCGTCAAGCGGATGGTGCCGTGCTCGTCAGCGCTTCGGGCACCGTGGTGCTCGTGACTGCCGTCGGCGCCAAGACCGCCATCCCCGGCCGCGACTTCTTCCCGCTAACGGTGGACTACCAGGAGAAGACCTACGCCGCCGGCCGTATTCCGGGTGGTTTCTTCAAGCGCGAAGGTCGCCCGTCTGAAAAAGAGACGCTGGTTTCCCGCCTCATCGACCGCCCGGTGCGTCCGCTGTTCCCGGAAGGCTTTTTGAACGAAGTTCAGGTGATCGCTACGGTGGTGTCACTCGACGCTGACGTGCAGGCCGATATGCTCGCCATGATCGGCGCATCGGCGGCGCTGGCGCTCACCGGCATGCCGTTCTCGGGCCCCATTGGTGCCGCCCGCGTTGGTTACAAGAATGGTCAGTACCTGCTAAACCCACCAGCCAAAGAGTTGGTGACCTCAGAGCTCGACCTCGTGGTCGCGGGTACGGCAAAGGCAGTGCTGATGGTGGAATCCGAGGCCATCGGCCTCAGCGAGCAGGTCATGCTCGGCGCCGTCACTTTTGGCCACGAACAGTTGCAGGTGGCCATTCGTGCTATCAACGAACTGGTGGCCTTGGCCGGCAAGCCGAAGTGGGACTGGAAAGCTCCTCCGGCAGACGAGGCACTCGAGGCGGCGGTCGCAGCTCAGGCTGAAAAAGGTCTGAATGACGCTTACCGCGTGACCGACAAGAAAGCTCGTCAGGACGCTGTGCGAGCGATTCGTACGACCACCAACGCGGCGCTTTGCGCTGCGGATGCGCCACAGTTCAGCGGCGATGCGGTGAAGAAAGCGTTCGGCGATCTTGAGTATCGCATTGTCCGTGACCGCATCCTGTCCGGCGAGCCGCGCATTGACGGTCGCGATCATAAGACGGTACGTCCGATCACTATCCGCGTGGGCGTTCTGCCGCGCACCCATGGCTCGGCACTGTTTACTCGTGGCGAAACCCAGGCGTTGGTGGTCACTACCCTAGGCACTGGCCGCGATGCGCAGATCATTGACGCGTTGGAGGGCGAGCGTAAGGAACCCTTCATGTTCCACTACAACTTCCCTCCGTTCAGCGTGGGCGAGACGGGTCGCGTCGGCTCGCCGAAGCGCCGCGAAGTGGGCCATGGAAACCTCGCGAAGCGCGGTGTGAAGGCGGTGATGCCATCGCTCGAGAAGTTCCCCTACGTGCTGCGTGTCGTCAGCGAGATTCTCGAATCCAACGGCTCCAGCTCGATGGCTTCGGTGTGCGGCAGCAGCCTTGCGCTCATGGACGCAGGCGTGCCCATCAAAGCACCGGTGGCTGGTGTGGCCATGGGTTTGGTGAAGGAAGGCGACCGCTTTCAGGTGCTGACCGATATCCTCGGCGACGAAGACCATCTCGGCGACATGGATTTCAAGGTGGCCGGTACGAAGGACGGTGTGACCGCCCTGCAGATGGACATCAAGATCGAAGGCGTGACGCCTGAGATCATGCAGGTGGCACTGGCGCAGGCGCTTGAGGGTCGTTTACACATTCTCGGCGAGATGAACAAAGTGCTGTCGGCACCGCGTGCCGAAATGTCCGAGTGGGCACCGACCATCACGACCATGAAGATCGATCCGGAGAAAATCCGCGAAGTCATCGGTAAGGGTGGTGCGGTAATTCGCGCCATCACCGAAGAGACGGGCTGTACGATCGACATCGAAAACGATGGTACGGTGAAGATTGCTTCGGTGAACGGCACGGCGGCGCGTGAAGCGCGGCGCCGGATCGAGCTCATCACGGCGGAAGTGGAAGTCGGCTCGATCTACGAGGGCAAGGTGGCGCGCCTGATGGACTTCGGTGCCTTCGTCACGATCCTGCCGGGTCGCGACGGCCTGGTGCACATTTCGCAGATCAGCGACGAGCGTGTTGAGCGCGTCGGCGACAAGCTGAAGGAAGGCGATGTGGTGCGCGTGAAAGTACTGGAAGTGGACCGTCAGGGCCGCGTCCGTCTTTCGATGCGTGACGTCGACGGTCAGGGCCAGGGTTGATGGCCTGACGCAGTGGCATCGGGCTGGGTCCGGTGCTGCTGCGTGTCTGCCAAGACTGCTCGGCACTAAAAAGGAGCCCCGAAAGGGGCTCTTTTCATTGGTAATCAGGGCTTACCGGCATCAAGAAAACCTTGTAGTAACCGATCCTGTGTCTCCTTCCACCGCTGGAAGTTTTCTTCCGCGAGGTTGGCCAGCTGCGTCATGCCACCGGGATCCATCCCCACCATGGAACGCATGCGTTGGTTCATCTGTTGCTGCTGTTGCAGGAACAAACGCAGACTTTGTTCCAGATATTGGCCGATGAAGGCTTGCATGGTGCCGCCGTAACTGCAAATGAGCTGGGACAGAAACTCCTCGCTCATGATGGCGCCGGAACGCTCTTCCTGCTCGGCGATGATCTGCAGGAGTACAACCCGGGTGATATCGGCACCGGTCTTCTTGTCGCGAACCAGAAACAGTACCTTTTCTAACACCAGACGCCGCAAGTCGGCCAGCGCTATATAGCGGCTCTCAACGGTGTCATACAAGCGCCGGTTGGGATATTTGTGGATGACGCGCGGTTCGATCATGGTGCCCCCGTCAGTGCTGTGGAGGATGGTACACCGCCGGGGCCTGCAGGGTTTCCACGCCTCGTAGCGGGTCTGGGTTCCAGCGGGCGTACGCCCATTCCCAGATCTGGGCAGTGGTCCATCGGCTTAGGGCCTGTGGCGGGTGTTGGCGGAGCAGTTGTAGCGCTAGCCATAGGGCGTGGGCTGGAGGCAGGTGAGCGATAGCTTCACTGCTGGAGGACTTGCTCAGCTTGCTGCCGTCAGAGGCCGTGACCAGCGGAACGTGAGCGTAGCTCACGTGGGGTAGGCCCAGAGCATCCTGCAGGTAGCGTTGTTGGGCGGTCTGTTCCATGAGGTCCCGGCCGCGCACCACCTGTGTGACCCCTTGTCGTGCATCGTCGACGACGACTGCCAGCTGGTAAGCATGGAATCCATCCTTGCGTCGCACGACAAAATCACCCGCCACAGAGGTTAGCGACGGCGATGCTGTTCCATGCCATTCGTCTTGCCAGTGCACGCTGTCAGCCGTGGCGGTGGACAGCCGCAGGGCGACTCCGGTGGCTCCTCGCGGTTCGCCCGGGGCCAGTCGTCCCCGCTGCCGACAGGTCCCTGGATAAGGCCCCTGATAGTCGGAACGGCCACACCCACAGCGATAAAGCAGCCCTTTATTCTGTAAGGTATCTAGTGCAAATTCATAGTGTTGAGAGCTGTTTGATTGAAACACCACAGGAGTTGGCCAGTGGAAGCCCCAAGATGTCAGTGCGCTGAAGATGTGCTCGGCCGCGCCGGGAATGCTCCTGGCTTGGTCCACATCTTCTAAGCGGACGATCCAGTCGGCCCCCGTGGCGGCGGCCTGGAGGCAACTGGCAAGTGCAGTGGTCAGTGACCCGAGGTGCAGGTCACCGGTAGGTGAGGGCGCGAAGCGGCCGCGTCCGGACACGAGGTTCAGGCGCCGGGGCGGTTAGCCCCGGTAGCGTTCGTCGCGGTCGCCGTATTGCTTCTCGCGACGTTCACGTCGTTCCTGTGCCTCTAGGCAGAGCGTGGCGACTGGGCGCGCTTCAAGGCGCTTGACGCCGATTTCCTCGCCGGTCTCAAGGCAGTAACCGTAGCTCACATCGTCGATACGCTTGATCGCTTCATCGATTTTGCGGATCAGTTTGCGTTCGCGGTCTCGCGTACGCAGTTCCAGGCTGAACTCCGATTCCAACGTGGCGCGGTCGTTGGGGTCCGGCGGGTTGGCTGCCTCGTCCTTCATGTGCGTCACGGTGCGATCGACTTCCTCCATCAGATCCCGTTTCCAAGTCTCGAGGATGGTACGGAAATGCTCAACCTGCGCTTTATTCATGTACTCCTCGTCCTTGCGAAGCAGGTAGGGCTTCACATTGCGAGGACCGGAGAGCAGGTTCAGGGTCTGGTAATCGTCTTCATCGTCTGCGACTCGTGGAGGTTTGATCTTGTTAAGTGGAATGAGAGGAACTCCGGCGGGCGCTCTGGCGATAATGGGTTTGGTCGGGGTGACCGGATTGACGGTGGACGAGGAGGCGACCGTGGTGGTCGCCGTTTTCGCGGCCGCGCCGGTTTTGGTGCTGGGTTTGCCTGCCGGCGGGGTGACCGCGGCCACCGGTGTTTTGCTGGCAGGGTGGGCCACCACGGCCCCACTGGCTTTCTTGGGCACCGGCGGCGTGACGACCTTGGTGGCGGGTTTCGCCGGCGTCACGATGCGGCCATTGGCCGTTGGTTTGGTGACCGGCTTGGCCAAGGGTTTGGCCGTCGGCTTGGCAGTTGGCTTGGCGGTCGGCTTGGCGACCACTTTGGCGGCTGGCTTGGCGGCGACTTTGGAAGCCGGCTTCGCGACGGCCTTGGGCGCCGGCTTGGCGGCGCTCTTGGCGGTGGGCTTGGCGGTGGGCTTGGCAGTAGGCTTGGCGGCGGTCTTGGCAGCCGGTTGCACAGGCCGCTTGACGGCGGTTTTTGTCGGGCCTTTTGGCGCGGACTTAGCGACGGGTTTCGTGGACTTCGCGGGCACTTTCTTCGCCTTGGCCGCCCGCTTGGGTGCGGCCTTCGCTGGAGGCTTGGGAACCGGTTTGCGCGCAGCCGCTTTCGCTGGCCGTTTGCTTGCCGGGCGGTTCGAGCCCTTGGACTTTGTCACAGGCTTCTTCGTTGACATCGGTGTGTCCTTATCGCGGCTAACCCGCTTTATGTTCCGATTATAACCTCTGCGCTCATGGCAGAGTAACCCCAGGCGCTGGGACCCATCCCGGTGCGCGGTGTTCGACCACAACGGCGGTAAAAATACCGCCACGCACGTTCCAGGTTGCGCGAAGCCGCATGAACCGGGGCCGCGTGGCCCCAGCGAGGTGCTCCAGAATCTGGTTAGTGACGGCCTCGTGGAAGGCGCCGCGGTCACGGAAGGACCACAGGTATAGCTTCAGAGACTTCAGTTCCACGCAGAGGGTGTCTGGGACGTATTCCAGCTGAAATTGCGCGAAATCTGGCTGCCCGGTCAATGGACACAGGCAGGTAAATTCCGGCAGTTCCATGCGGATGGTGTAGTCCCGGCCGGGGTTCGGGTTGGGGAAGGTGCTCACCGATTCCTGCGGGCGGGTCGGGGGGGGCGGGGAAGGCTGGTTCATGGGTGGGTTTCGGGCTGCTGTCAAGTGGGTGTCAGGAACGGGGTCGTAATCTACACTATGCCGCTTGTCCTCGGGGGTTCGCGGATGCGCCTGTCCAAACTCAAAGTTGCCGGCTTTAAATCGTTCGTCGATCCGACGACCGCTCACTTTCCCCACAACCTCACGGGGGTGGTGGGTCCGAATGGCTGTGGCAAGTCCAACATCATCGATGCGGTGCGCTGGGTGATGGGCGAAATTTCCGCCAAGCATCTGCGCGGCGAGTCGATGAACGACATCATCTTCAACGGGTCCACCACCCGAAAGCCCGTAGGTGCCGCTTCGGTGGAGCTGGTGTTTGACAATGCGGATGGCACCATCACGGGTCCCTATGCTGCCTTTGCCGAAGTCTCCCTGAAGCGACAAGTGTCCCGCGACGGTACTTCGACCTATTTCATTAACGGTAGCAAGTGCCGCCGTAAAGACATTACGCAGTTGTTCCTGGGTACCGGCCTTGGAAGTCGCAGCTACGCCATCATCGAACAGGGAATGATTTCCCGCGTTATCACCGCTAAGCCAGACGAGATGCGCGGTTTCATTGAAGAGGCTGCCGGTATCTCGCGCTATAAGGAACGGCGCAAGGAAACGGAAAGCCGTATTGCCAGTACCCGCGAGAACCTGGAACGCCTGAACGATCTGCGCGACGAAGTTGAAAAACAACTGCGCCACCTGCAGCGTCAAGCAGCAACCGCCCGTCGTTATCAAGGGCTGAAGGAGGAGGAGCGTAAATTCCATGCTGAACTCCTTGCCTTGCGCCTGCGCGATCTGGACGCTGAGGCGCAAGGTCGTGGTCATGCGTTTAGCGAGCGCGAATTAGCCCTCCAATCCGCGTTGGCCGCCTTGCGTGCTGCCGAGGCACAGCTGGAGCGTGAGCGAGAAGCGGTAGCTACAAGGCAAGAGGCTTTTGGGGGCGTGCAAGCTCGTCACTATCAGCTCGGCGCCGAGGTGACACGCACTGAGCAAAGCCTGCAGTTCGCACGCGACCTGCGTTCACGGCAGCAGAAGGATCTCGAGCAGGCCACCCAGGCGCAAGGTGAGGCCGAAGCCGTGCTCACCCGTGACCAGTCCCAGATAGATCAGCTGTCGGCTGCACTGGCAGAACTTGAGCCGGGTCTGGTCGCTGCGCGTGGTGTGGAAAGTGAGGCACAACGTGCGCTTGAGGAAGCCGAGAACCTCTTAGCGACCTGGCAGCAAGGCTGGGAAGGCTTTACGCGTGAAGCTGCCGCAGCCAACCAAAAAGCGATGGTAGAGCGTGCTCGCATTGAGCAGCTGGATAATCGTTTACGGCGCTTGATACAACAACAAGAGAAGGTCGACGCCGAGCGCAGTGCGCTCGGTGGCGTGTCGCTGCAGGAGCAGTTGGCCGCGCAGGTCACGCGCGAAGCGGAAGCGACGGCGGCCGGCCGTCAGTCACAGGAACGGCTGCAACAGTTATTGGCAGACCATCAAACAGGACGCGCGGATGAGCGGCGTCTGCAAGCGGAATTGGACCGCGCGCGCAGTGATCTGCAGCGCCTGCGCGGGCAATTGGTCTCCACCGAGGCACTGCAACAAGCAGCGCTCGGACAGGTCAAGGGGCGGGTCGTCGAGTGGCTGAAGGGCCACACGCTGGATACCAGGCCCCGTCTTGCGCAACAACTGACGGTCGAGGCTGGATGGGAGCGCGCCGTGGAAACGGTCCTCGGCGCCTATCTGGAAGCGGTATGTGTCGATGGCCTTGATGCCGTCGCCGATCTCATCGATGGTTTGCAAGTCGGTCAAGTCAGTTTCGTGACGGCGGGCACTGCGGATCTTACGAGTGGTCTGGCCGCCAAAGTGCGCAGTGGCCATGGCGTGCCTTCGTTGCTGGGGGGAATCCACGCCGTGGATACCTTGGCCGCCGCACTGGCTTATCGCGCTAACTTGTTGCCGGGTGAATCGGTGATTACGCGCGACGGTGTCTGGATCGGTCGCGACTGGCTTCGCGTCAGCCGTGATAAAGACGAGCACGCCGGTGTCATCGGACGCGAAGGCGAATTGCGTAAGCTCCGTGACGCGCTGCGTGCGGCTGAAGCCGCGGTGGCTAATTTAGATCAGTCCCTGCAGGCCGCCAGATCACTGTCCAAGCAACTCGAGGATGATCGCGACGCGTTGCAGGCGGAAGTGAATCGGTTGCACCGCTCTCACTTGGATGCGAAGAGCCAATTGGAGGCTTTGCGTTCGCGGGTGCAGCAAACCGCGGACCGCTTGCAGCGTTTGGCGGCGGAAGGCGAGGATCTGGCGCGGGAGCTGGGAGAGGCGGAAGGTGAGGTGCGTGTCGCGCGCGGGCGTATTGAAGAGGCCTTGAATGCGATGCAAGGTCTGGAGTCGCGCCGGCCAGCACTCGAGTCGCAACGCGAGGAGTTGCGGGAGGCCACGCTACTGGGTCGTCAAGGGGTGGCTACTGCCCGTGGCCGTACCCAAGAAGCGGCCATCCAGGTGGAGAGCCGTCGCTCGACAATGGCCAGCGTCACTGGAAATTTGGCGCGTTTGCAGGCCCAGCTACAACAGCTCCAGTCGCGGCAGCAAGATTTGGTGCAGCAGCTCTCTGTCGGCGCTGAACCACTGACCACCCTTGAGCAACAGCTCGAGGTGGCGTTGAGTGGACGCCTGGCAGTGGAGCAGGAGTTGGCGGTAGCGCGCCAGTCGGTAGATGAGAGTGAAGGGTTGCTGCGCGCCTGTGAGGAGCAGCGTGGCTCGGGTGAGCAGGCCGTGGAAAGTGCACGCCTAGAGGCGGACAACGCACGGCTCGCGGCTCAGGAAATCAGAATCCGCCGCGAGTCGATTGCTGAACAATTCTTAGCGACGCGCTTTGATCTCCAGACCGTACAGCAGAGTCTGGTGAGCGATGCCAACGTTCCAGCTTGGGAGCTGTCGCTTGCAGAGGTGAGCGGACGTATTGAGCGGCTTGGTCAAGTTAACCTAGCAGCGATCGATGAATTTAAGGAACAAAGCGAGCGCAAGGATTATCTCGACAAGCAGTTTACCGACCTCAACGAGGCGCTGAATACGCTTGAGCAAGCAATGCGCAAGATTGACCGCGAAACTCGGCAACGTTTTCAGGACACCTTCGACCGCGTCAATGCTGGGCTGCAGGAACGGTTCCCACGCTTGTTTGGTGGCGGTACAGCGTATTTGGAGCTGGTGGGAGAAGATGCGCTCGAGGCCGGCGTCACCATTATGGCGCGGCCACCCGGCAAGCGAAACAGCAGCATCAACATGCTGTCAGGCGGCGAGAAAGCACTGACAGCAGTGGCTTTGGTGTTCAGTATCTTTGACTTAAACCCAGCGCCCTTTTGTATGCTGGACGAAGTGGACGCACCACTGGACGACCACAATGTGGGGCGGTTTTGTGAGGTGGTGCGTGAGATGAGCGAACGTGTGCAGTTCATCTTTATCACCCACAAACCGCATACGATGGAATTGGCGCAGAACCTGCTAGGCGTGACGATGAACGAGCCAGGAGTATCCCGACTGGTGGCTGTCGACGTTGATGAAGCGCTGCGCTTAGCCACCAATGAGTTGGTGGCGGAGTGATTCCAGACATCAACTGGCAGTGGGGGCGAGCATGACCGAAGAGTTGCGGTGGATTCTCCTCGGTGCAGGAGCGGCCCTCATTCTCGGACTGTGGTTGTGGGAAAGCATCCGTGCCCGCCGCAAGCCGCTGGCCCAGGAGGCCTCAAAAGAGCTACCGCTTCCGTCGCCGCGGGCTTCGGGTACTGGTTGGCGTGAGCCCCGCTGGGACGAGCACGATGGTATTGATCCGAATGAAGCGCAAGGCTTTGAATTGCCGGCCATTCGCGTGCAAGACGATCTTCCGCCGCTGGATCCACCGGGCGTCGATTTCCCCTCGGAGATGGATAGCCACGCTATCGCCGAACTCCCGGTCTTCACGCCGACAGAAAGTATCTACGACCGTCCGCGGCCGCTGACCTCAGCAGCGCCAAGTCTGGCGGTGGCGAACGAGAAGCCGCTGGCGGATCTGGTCCCGGGTGAGCCTCCTGCGGTGTCGGTCGCCGCTACGCCGCAAGACACCCTGCGCCGAGACACCGCACCCAAGCAAAAAATTATCGCGTTACGAGTCATTTCACCGCCGGGTGGCGCACGATTTGCGGGTGACGCTCTGCGCAACGCCCTCGAGCGCGAGGGCTTAAGTTTTGGCCGCTATAGCATTTTCCATCGCGAACTCGAGGACAACCAGGTGTTGTTCAGCGTCGCCAGTCTGGTGGAGCCTGGTTCGTTTGATCTGGCTGAGATGCCCACGCGGGAGTATCCAGGCGTGTCGTTGTTTGCCGTTTTGCCAGGACCGTTTACGGGTACTCGGGTGTTCGATGAAATGTTGTCTGCCGGGCGGCATCTAGCGACCAAGCTAGGCGGCCTGTTGCAAGACGATAAACGGCAGCCGCTGACCGGTCAAAAAGTCTTGGATCTGCGCGATTCTGTCGAAGCTTTTGATCTGCGATTGCACCCTCCGCGTCGCGAAGGCGGAGCCTGAGGCTGTGCCTTCAGCGGAAGTGATCGAGCGCGCTGAAGCCTTGCGGGCGATACTGCAACGCCACAACCATTGTTATCACGTGCTGGACGCCCCGGAAATTTCTGACGCCGAGTTTGATCGGTTGCTGGGTGAATTACGGGTACTTGAAGCTTCCTATCCGGCACTGATCACCATCGACTCGCCGACGCAGCGTGTCGGCGCAGCGCCGCT
>CANIOW010000017.1 GCA_947469285.1 Gammaproteobacteria bacterium | reverse complement strand
TGGCTGGTACCACTGAACCCACCCGCTGGATCGGCTGCCATGCGGGTGCTGCCCGGTGGATTGCCTGCCTCCACGCTCACCAGCGCATGGTCCGCCTGAATTAAGGCCGCGCGGGAAGCGAGATAGTCTGCATCAATGAGCCCCGCTAACGGCACTTGCACGTAGTGATCGTCTGCCACGTACATGTCTCGGTCCGCATAGGCTAAGCGCTGTGCTTCAATGAAGTAATGCCACCCGAGAACGCTGTCATAGGGGGTGGCGGCGAGGTCAAAATGGCTGAGTGTTCCCAGCACCGACAACACCGCCACGCCACCGGAGGATGGTGGACGCATGCCGCACACGACATAAACCCGATACGGAGCGCACAAGGGTTGCAGTCGCTGCGGGCGGTAGGTTTTCAGATCTTCGAGGGTCAAAGTGCCGGGCAAGGGTTCGTTCGCGACGGCAGCCACGATACTGGCCGCCACTGGGCCAGTGTAAAAGCCCCTGGCTCCTTCGTGAGCAATACGGCGCAAGGTGGCCGCGTACGCTGAATTCTGCAGCCGCTGGCCTTCTGCCAATGGCGCTCCATCACGCAAGAGATAGCGTTGCACATCTGCGCCCAGTGGGTCGCCACCCACTGCCGTTCGAAGCAGCATGGCCAGTCGCGGTGGCACAGGGAACCCCTTCTCCGCCAGTTGAATCGCTGGCTGCCAGGGGACCGACCATGCCAGTCGTCCATGCTCCTGGTGAGCCAATTCAAGCATGGCAACGACGCCGGGAACGCCCGTAGAGCGGCCGCTCTTTTGCGCCCGGAAAAACGCTAGCGGTTGCCCTGCAGGGTCCAAAAACAAGGCGGGTGTCGCCCCGCGTGGAGCCACCTCCCGCCCGTCATAGGCGACCACATCGCCGGTTGCCGCTGAATAATGCAGCATGAAGGCACCACCACCGATGCCCGACGACTGGGGTTCCACCAGGCCAAGCACGGCCTGCACTGCGATGGCAGCATCGACGGCGGAACCGCCCGCACGTAGCACTTCCAGTCCTGCCTCAACGGCGAGCGGATTGGCTGCCGCGACCATCGCCCCGTTGCTCCAGTGCAGCGCCGGGCGCGCTTCTGGCACCTCGGGCACACCGACGACTGGCGTCGTCCGCCTAGCGCCACCCGCGCAGCCCACGGCTAGCAGCGCAAAGAGCAGGCTTAAAGACCCAAAGGAAAACCGACTTGGCATGGTGCACTCCGCAACAAGAAACACGATGCTACACCACACCGTGACGTTCGCTGGAGAGTCTGCCATGCCTTCACTACCCTGCTCGCGCCACTTGCTAACCCAGTCTGGCCTACTACGCAAAAAAGCCCCAACCTACAACAGGTTGGGGCTTCATTGATCTGCCAGCAAAATATTCGACAGCCTAGGCTTTAGAAATCCACTGAAAGATTCACGCCGTACGTCGCTCCGCGGCCATAGGTCGCCGTTCCGTAAGCCAAGGCACCCAAATCAATTGCTGCCACCAGCGCATGTTCGTTCGTGACATTGTTGCCATAAAAGTTAAGGCGCGCTTTATTGGAGCCTATTTTCATGTCTGCCAGTGAAACGTTGATGTTCAGGAACTTGCTCGCCGGAGACTTCAAAACCTCGGCATACGGGCTTAGCTCCAGCACCCCGTAGGTGTACCAACTGCTTTTGTAGGCGTAGTCGACCGACACCGACGGCAAACCATAGGCTGTTTCGTCGTAGGTGTAGGTGGCTCCAACATGCGCCGTCACTTTAGGAGCAAACGGCATATGGGAGGTCGCTGCAACGTTCAACGTTGGGCCATCCGCCACCGGCGTGTACGGAAACTCGTCAAACTGGGCATCGGTGTAACCGAGGCTGGCCGTGAAGTCCCAGTGCGCGTCTGGCACAAAGTGGCCATCAAACTCCAAGCCTTGCGAGTTTGACTTACCAGCGTTGTTAACCGTGGAACTGGTGCCATTGAAATTCTGCACCTGCTGGTTGGTGTAGTCCGTTTTAAACACTGTCAAATTGAGCTGCAGTCGGTGGTCTAGCCACTGACTCCTTAGGCCGGCTTCATACAAGGTGTCTTTCTCAGGTTCATACGCGTCTACCGGTGTGTTCCCGGGACTAAACCCACCAGATTTCGTGCCGTCGCCGACACGAAAGTAAGTCATCACTTCAGGTGTCCATTTATAGCTGAGAGACGCGTTAAAATTCACGAAATTCCAGCTGGCTTCCGATAAGCGGTCTAACGCAGCCGGAACAAAAATGAACGACTGGGAAATGTCATGTAAGCGCTTTTTGTCTTTCGTATAACGCACACCACCGGTGACTTCTAGCTTCTGGTCGAAAGCCTGCGGCGCCCAGGACGTGGTCAAGAACCCCGCATAGGATTTACTGTCAATGGTGTAGTGTTGATTCGTCCACGAATTAACGCCGACCATGCCAGCATAGTTCCCTGGAAAGTCTGACGGGAACAACAGCGTAAACGCGTAAGGATCCACGTTTTGGATGTGCTCATGGAAGTAGTACACCCCAGTGGTCAACTTCACCGTCTCCCAGTCGGCCACCAACTGAAACTCTTGGGATACATTGTGGTCCGTTTCTTGCTGGAATTGCTGCCCCGCCGGGTTAGTGATGTCAGGCCCAGAGATGAACTCCGGCGCCACGTTGGTCGTGAAGGGGGTGACCGCTTCGGTGTTGATAGCACACCCTTGGAACACGCCAAAGGCGCAGAACGAAATATTCCACACGGGCCCGCGCATATTGGCGTTGCCGCCACTCAGATCATTGTGGTTAACATGCGAGCCACCACGAAATCCCGTGATCGACTTGGCCGTGAGCACATCTGAAAAATCGAACGAGAACGTCGCTGAGCCGCCGTAACTGATCGTTTGCCAAGGCGGGTAGCTGGCACTGTCAGAGGTAGATCCAGCCAGCGCAAACGGTGTAACGTTAAAACCAGCCAATCCAGAATGAATGGCGGCCTGCTCGAAGTAGGCCTGCTTATAGGGCGCCATCACCACAATTTGGTTCATGCCTGGTAGATCATGGGCGCGACTATAGTCTGCCTTAAGATCCACGAGCAGTCCGTTCGCCATTCTTCCGTAGAGTCCTGCGTAGAAGCCGTCGGAGGACGCATATCCCGGGTCTTCTCCAGAACCGCTATTCAGCGTGTTCTTGATATAACCATCAATCTTCTTATGCACATAGGTAAACTTCGCTCGCATGTCACTGTTGGCGATGTTCCCCGTATTTAAGCTCGTTCGGAACATCACCTCATTGTAGTTGCCAAACTTAAGATCTTGATGAATGCCGGCATCTGCAGTGGGCGTCTTGGTGATGATATTCACCGCTCCACCCGTGGTGTTGCGACCAAACAAGGTTCCCTGCGGGCCGCGCAGTACTTCGATGTGGTCCACATCAGCAAGATTAGTGATGCTCTGACCCGAACGAGGGATGACTACACCATCGACGTAGAGCGACACTGAGGATTCATTGTACGGCCGACCATCAGGGTTAGCGGCCAGTCCACGCATGGTGATCAGCAATCCACCGCTCCCCTAGGACGGTGGTGGGGCAAAATCCACGTTGGGTATGTACTGCCCTAAATCGCGCATATCTCCAATGTTTTTATTGTCCAGGTCTGCGCCTGAAATGACGCTGATAGACACGGGCACTTCCTGGAGGTTCTCGGAACGCTTTCGCGCGGTCACGACAACTTCCTCCAGACCGCCGACGCGGGCATCAGTGCTCGCCGGCTGAGCATACGCTGGCACCATGGCCAGAGAACCGGCGCAGGCCAGCAGCCATTTTGAATTTTTTGGTCCGTGAATCATCGTACCCCCCCCCCAAAAAAATAGTTATTTCACACTGCACTAATGGGCAGATTGTTATTAAGTACTGCGGCATAACTCAGATTAAGCTAGCGCTCGATGCTATTCGCCGCGACTTTTTCAGCTTGCGCCGCACACTGTCTAATTTGTACTCGCATTTGCTTTTCCCGGGCGGAGCAGCCGCGCAGTCTGCTACCCGAGATGGTCCCTGAGATATCCTTCGGCGGGCGGCTGCGCTAGGTGCGGTAGTAGATGTTCGCCCTGAATTTTCGCGTGATAGTCATGGGCGTCTGCGCGCGGGTTATAGAACTGTCGGTACCAGGTGCGGCCAAGCACGAAATTCCGCTCTGAAGGCAGCGCCGCGATAGTGAGTGCTGGCGCTTTGTGTGTCCAGATATCGAAGTCTTGGGCAAATGCATCGAGCACCAGCTGCTGGAAGGCCAGTTGTTTCTGGTGGTCTTCCGCCGTCGGTGGTTCGTTGACGGCCTTCATGGCCACGTTGTTCCACACCTGCACGGTGCCGTTCTCCACCGGCGTGTGAAAGATCAGTTCACAGGACCGTTCGGGGCCGATCCACTGTCTTGAGATCAACAGGCCCGGCCCGGTGTACCACGTGTAGGTACGCAGATAGGCGTTGTATTCTTGACGAAAGCCGCCCTGCGTTTGCTGGTAAATATGCCCATCCCACGCATTAGAAAAATATTCCGGTGGCACCCCGTGCGTCGGCCCGAAATGGTTGGAGTCGGACATATTGTCCAGAATCTCCTGCGGGTGTATCGGCAGGATTCCCAGATGATCGTAAACACCGTTGATCCAACGCTGGTCGTCCCATTCTGGGAGCGTGGGCGGCGGGTAGTCAGGTTCGCCTCCTTCGGGGTCGTGCCACATCATGATGGCGCCTAAGGCTTCGACCACTGGATACGAGTTTAGCTTGGCGTTCTTCGGGCACGGTCCGTCAAAATTCGGGATGTCGTCCACCCGACCCGTGGAGTCATACCGCCAGCCGTGATAGGGGCAGCGGATCGAGTCCCCTTCGAGTTGTTGGTTGGCTTTGACGATATACGTCGCCTTGCCACTGGCGAGATGAGCACCCATATGGAGGCAATGGGCGTCGAGCAGGACGAGTTTGCCACTCTGCCCTCGATACAGGGCGAAGTCCTTGCCGAAAAACCGGAGTGATTTCGGCGTTGTGCCTAGTTCAGAAGCCTCAGCGATCATGAACCAGCCGCGTGGGAAATCGAATTGACCCATCTTGTAGTCTTGGCTGACAGCCATCGGTTTATTCTCCTCAGGAGTACGCGAATAAGGGCGTTAAATGTCTTGGGCAACCGGTAAAAAATACCGCTTTAACCACGAAACGAGGATGGCATTCACCTCCTCCGGCTTCTCCTGCTGCAACCAGTGGGCAGCCTGCCGAATGACCTGCTTTTCCACCTGGGGCAGGCGGATCTCCATGCCGTCGGTAGAGCCGCGGGCGACGAACCAGTCGTCAGCGGCGGTAATCATGAGCGCCGGCAGGTCAATGGTGTAGTTGGCGCCCTGAGCTTCTTCGTAATCCTTACGCAACGCTCGATACCAGTTGAGCCCACCAGTGAAGCCAGTGCGCTGATAGACGTCGACGTAAAACTGCAGCTCTTCAGCATTGACTATCGGTTCACCAAACAACTGCGGGCTACCCACGAACACGCCGGCTGGAACGGCCTGTATGTCTTTCGGTGCTGCCTCAAACTGCTCCATCGTGTAGCCGCGGCCACGTAGCAGCGCCTGGAAGGTGTGTTGGATGTCCTTGCCAAGAATGGCCTCACCCACGCCCGGCTCCTGAAAGGTGCGCATGTAATGGTTAGGTCCGCGCACTTCATCGAAAATTTCCAGCATGTCCTTGGGGGCTTCCCACGTAAAGTAGGGGGTGCAAAGACTAGCAATGCCTAGCACACGGCCAGCGGCGAAGACGCCTGAGTACCAAGCCGGAACCGAACCCCAGTCGTGCCCCACCCACACCGCTTGCTCAATCCCGAGCGCGTCGAGCAACCCGCTGATATCGGCAACCAAGTTCTTGATGCTGTAGGTTTGCGCATCGGTGGGTGCGTCGCTGCCACCATAGCCGCGTTGGCTGGGAACGATGACCCGAAAACCCGCAGCAGCAATGGCGTCCACTTGATAGCGCCATGAGTAAGGATGCTCAGGGAACCCATGCAGCAGTAGCACGGCTGGGCCCACACCTTGTTCGAAGTACTCCAGGGTGATCCCGTTAGTCGCCGCTCTCTTCGGGGCAGTGAAGTCCATTGAACATCCTCATAGTCTCAGTCGAGTTTTGTTCCAGCCAAGTAGCATGAACAAATGGGCACCATGGATAGTAGTCGGCTTACGGTTCAATAGTTGCTCGCTTTTGAGAAACTACGCCTTTGCCCAAAGAGCTAATGCTAAGCTCGAACCTTGTTTTTAGCGGGAGCTCAGTATGCTATTGGAAGATCCGGGAACCCCTATAATTCCAGCCGTCCAGGAGCTGCTCGACAAGCAGGCCTTGGCAGAGCTGGTACTCCGCTACTGTCGCGGTATCGACCGACGCGATTACGCTCTGGTGCGTAGCCTCTACCACGACGATGCCATCGATGACCACGGCCACATGTTTTACGGCGGTGCTGATGACTATGTCGCGTGGTTGCCTTCCATCCTGAACGGTTTTGAGTGCACGGTGCATTCACTGAGCAACATGCTGTTCCGCATTGATGGCGATCGGGCGGAAGGCGAGCTCTATGCCACCGCTTACCATCGCACGCCCCCGGCGCCGTCACGCGAGATAGTGGTTGGAGGGCGTTATTTAGATCAATACTCGCGCCGTGATGGCGTGTGGAAATTCCAACACCGCGCATTGGTACTCGACTGGTGCCGGGTAGCAGAGGCGGATCTCGCCGCTTATCAAGATTTAAGCGTTGGCGCGCCGACGGGCAGCGCCGGCGAATCAGATCCGTCTTATCGGTTACTAAAGCTGTTCGGGCGCACGGGGTGACTAGACCCAAGCGGCGTGGCAGCTAGGACTGAGTGAGATACCGGAGAACGACATCAGACAAGTGCGTCACCACCTGCTCGTCGGTGACGGCCGAGGCATCGGCCGCGATATGTGCATCGGTAACACCGATCACCAGATAAGCCGTGGTGTATAGCGCGGCCTCGAGATCATCGACTTTGATTTCACTGCGGTGATGGCTAAAAAATGCCCGGTTTGTCGTGTACAGAATGTCCTCTGGTTTCAGTAGCGACAATTCCCCATCGGTCCGCACTGCCCCGCGGTGCAGTTGACGCCGAAACTCTAAAATAATTCTGCGGCTCACCAGGACCAGACGAATTTGTTCGGGGAGACACTCGGCGAGTGGCGCGTGCATCGACGCCAGTAAGTGCCTGCGCACGGGCCCAGTACTGATGATCACCAGGTTCTCGAGCAGAGAGGCGGAAATCGACTCCTTTTTTGGGAAATAGTGGTAGACCGTACCGATACTGCAATGCGCCATTTTGGCGATGCGTTTGGTGGTCGCATAGGCGTGGCCGCGTTTTAAAATGAGCGTGTTAGCAGCTTCCAGAATGCGGTCGACGGTTAAGCCGGCCCGCCGCTGTACCGGGCTATTTCGAAGGGGGGTTCCCTGCTCCATCCCGGTTGTTCCTTGGCCGATGCTGCTAGGCGGAGTGTGCCTCGAACTCGCTCAGCGGTCTAGATAGCGAATGATGGCGTCGGAGAGATTGTGCACTAATTGCTGCTCAGTCAGTTCCGGCGCGGGGTCGCTGAGGTAGCCAATCACGACGCCGACACACAGATATTCCAAGAGCTGGACCCGTTGCGCGATGTGGTCAGGGGCGAGGCTCTCACGGTGCTGAACGACGAACGCCTGCAGCAGGACGCCAAGCGTCAGCGGCGAGACGGACTCGTCGGCGATGAGGGCGGGTTTCCCTGTGGGTTTCGGGAGGCATCGATAAAGGGGGGCATGCTGTTTTTGGTGGCGCAGGATCAGTGCGACTAATTCTGGCACGCAGTCCGCTAGCGGTCGGTGTTCCCAAGTAGGCAGCGCACGGCGTACCGCTTCAATGGTAGCCGCCTCAAGCGCTGCATACAGCGCCGTGATGATCGCTTCCTTGGTGGGCAACTGCCGGTGAAGGGTGCTCACGCTCATGCCGGCCCTCTCAGCGATGATTTGGGTCGTCGCGGCCTCGTAGCCCTGCTCCAGAATAGTCGCGCTGGCAGCAGACAGGATGCTAGTCAGCTGCGGTTCCACCGCTGGCTGCATCTGCTGTAGGTGCCCGAGGGTTATTGCCGCTGGTGTCTTCATGGGCGTCCAGAGTTGGCTCGGCCAGCCTTAGGCTTGCGTGAGTCGCAGCCCCTTGCCCATCCACTGGCCAGCCGCGTAAGAGGCTGGCAAACCAGTGACCCGTAGGTGGCTTTTATAACGCGCTGTTTTAATTGGTCGGGGCGATAGGATTTGAACCTACGACCCCTTGCACCCCATGCAAGTGCGCTACCAGACTGCGCCACGCCCCGACCGAGCGCCAAATTGTACTCCACCAACACTGAAATCGCGAGCCAGCTCGCGCTGGGCTACCCACCTGGCAGGGCTCAGCGGCGCAGCAGGCGTAGCACTTCCTCGAGTTCAGTGCGCATCTGCCGCACAATTTGCTGGCTCTGCGACTGGTCGTCGCGGGCTTCCTCGCCTTCTAGACGCTGCCGCGCCCCACCAATGGTGAAGCCTTGGTCGTACAGCAGCCCTTTAATCTGGCGGATGACGAGCACGTCCTGCCGCTGGTAATAACGGCGGTTGCCGCGGCGTTTTACCGGCTTGAGCTGCGGGAACTCTTGTTCCCAATAGCGCAACACATGCGGTTTAACGACACACAGCTCACTCACCTCACCAATGGTGAAGTAGCGCTTGCCGGGAATCGCCGGCAGTTCGTGGTTATGGCTCGGTTCCAACATAGGCTTCTACTCGTGCCTTCAGCTTTTGTCCGGGACGGAATGTCACCACTCGACGGGCGGTGATGGGTATCTCCTCGCCTGTCTTTGGGTTGCGCCCTGGACGCTGGTTTTTGTCGCGCAGATCGAAGTTGCCGAAACCCGACAGCTTCACCTGCTCCCCCGTTGACAGTGCCGTGCGGATTTCCTCGAAGAACAGATCGACTAACTCACGCGCTTCGCGCTTGTTCAGCCCGAGTTGGTTGAACAGCGCTTCAGCCATTTCGGCCTTGGTAAGCGCCGCCGGGTCCATGTTCGATGTCATTCGCGAAGTTCCGCACTGGCGTGATGTTTCAGCCGTTCAATGACGGCAGACACGGTGGTCTCCACATCATCGTCCGTCAGCGTCCTCGAAGTGTCTTGCAAAATGAGCGCCAAGGCAACGCTTTTTAAGCCTTTTTTCACGCCTTGGCCACGGTAGATGTCGAATACCGTCACGCTCTGCAAAGTTTCCCCGGCCGCAACCTTAACATGAGCGCAGAGGCTGTCCATAGACACCCCCTCCTCCATGACCATCGCCAGATCGCGACGCACAGCCGGAAAACGCGATATTTCTCGATATTGGGGGACCACCGCAGCCAGTAGCGGCTCTAGGTCCAGCTCGAACAACAGCGGCGCCACCGCTAAACCCAGCTGCTGCTGTAGATGTGGGTGGAGCTCTCCGATCCAACCTATTGATTTTCCGTTCTTTTCTACCCGAGCTGTGCGGCCTGGATGCAGGCACGATAAGTCGCCTGCCACGAATTTTAGGGCATTGATATCAGCTCCGAAGCCGCTCCCAGCAGCCGCGGCGAGCACGGCCTCGACATCCCCTTTGAGGTCAAAGAAGTCCGCGCGACGCGCCGACTCACCCCACTGTTCCATTGAAACCTCACCCGACAAGAGCCCGGCCAGTGTCGCCCGCTCGACGAGCACACCGGAACTCAGGTCAAAGCGACCGCCGAGCTCAAACAGACGCACGCGGGCTTGTTGGCGGTTCAGGTTTTCTTTCAAAGCCTTGAGTAAGCCTGGCCACAGACTCACTCGCATCTGCGCCAGATCTGCCGAGATGGGGTTAGCCAAGGTCAGTGCTGTGGTCTCTGGAAACAACGCAGACTGCAGGCCAGGTTCCACAAAACTGTAGGTAATGGCTTCCTGATAGCCCAGGTCCACCAGTCGCGTCATCAGTCGCTCGCGGGACAATAGCCGCTCCGACAACGGCGGTGGCACCTGCGGTACCTTGGCGTCCTGTTCCGGAATGGCGTCATAGCCAAACACGCGCGCCACTTCCTCGATAAGGTCTTCCTCAAGGGTGAGATCAAACCGCCAACTGGGTGGCACCACGGCCCAACCCGCGGCGGTGTCGGTCACCCGCATCCCTAGCGCCGCTAAAATCCCGCGGACACGGTCGGCGGGCACCTCAACGCCGAGCACGTGGGTTAGGCGGGCGTGGCGCAAGGCGACCATCTCACGCACCGGCAACCGGCTGTGGTCCTCTGTGCAGACCACCGGACCGGCCGCCCCGCCGCAGATCGACAGGAGCAAAGCCGTGGCCCGCTCCATCGCGGACGCCTGCAGCGCCGGATCAACGCCACGCTCGAACCGTTGGGCAGCGTCGGTGTGCAATCCATGACGACGCGCCCTACCAGCGATGGCATCCGGTGCGAACCAAGCGACCTCCAGCAAGACCTCCGTCGTGCCACCAGCGACAATGCCCGAACGCTCCCCACCCATGACACCGGCCAGTGCCACTGCGCCGTCCGCGTCGGCAATGACCAGTTCATCGGTGGCGAGCGCGATCTCGCGGGCGTCGAGCAGGACCAGTTTTTCGCCGGCGTGGGCCCAGCGCACCACCAAGCCTCCCGCCAGCCGGCTCAGGTCGTAGGCGTGCATGGGCTGTCCCAGCTCCAGCATCACGTAGTTGGTGACGTCGACGGTAGGACTGATAGCGCGTACGCCGGCACGACGCAGCCGCTCTGTCATCCAGCCAGGGGTTTGCGCCGTGGCATCGAGACCGGTTAACACGCGCCCCAGAAACCGCGGACAGGCGATGGGCGCCGCAAGCTGTACCGGGAAGGTCTGCTGGTGGGTGACGGGGACAATAGCCGCCTCATGCGGGCACAGGGGCTGGTTTAGCAAGACGGACACTTCGCGTGAAACACCACGCACCGACAGCGCATCGCCGCGGTTCGGGGTCAGGTTCAGTTCCATGATGACATCGTCGAGATCGAGTGCCTCGCGCAGGCTTTGCCCGGTCGTCAGGCTGGCTGGCAGCTCGAGCAACCCGGTACGTTCTGCCGACAGACCCAGTTCCGCCGCGCTGCACAGCATGCCGTGGCTATCGACACCCCGTAGCGTCGCGCGCTTGATCTGCAGACCACCCGGTAGCTGCGCCCCCACGGTCGCAAACGGCACTTTAATGCCAACCCGCGCATTGGGTGCTCCACAGACGACCTGCACCCGCTCACCACCGGCCAGCACCTGGCAGACACGTAATTTTTCAGCATTTGGATGCGCGTCCGCAGCGACAATTTCGGCGACCACCACGCCACTAAAGGCCGGCGCCGCCGTTGCCGTTCCCTCGAGTTCAAACCCGGCCAGCGTCAAGCGCTGCCCAAGGGTGGTGGCATCGCAACCCGGCTCGACCCATTCACGTAACCAGGACAGAGAAATCTTCATGCGTTCAGCCCCGATTGAACTGGCGCAGAAAGCGCAGGTCGTTGTCGAAAAACAGGCGCAGGTCGTTCACGCCATAGCGCAACATCGTCAGGCGTTCCACGCCCATGCCAAAGGCATAGCCGGTGTAGCGCTCTGCATCGATACCGCAACTGCGCAACACATTGGGATGCACCATGCCGCAGCCCAGCACTTCGAGCCAGCCGGTCTGTTTGCACACCCGGCAGCCAGCACCGCTACAGAACACGCATTGACAGTCCACTTCCGCAGAAGGCTCGGTAAACGGAAAATAAGAAGGCCGCAAACGGATCGCCAGATCGCGCTCGAAAAAACACTCTAGAAACCGATGCAGAATGGCCTTGAGGTGTCCGAAATTCACACCCTCATCCACCACCAGACCTTCCACTTGGTGGAACATCGGGGTGTGTGTCTGGTCCGAGTCACAACGGTAAACACGACCCGGCGCAATGACGCGCACTGGCGGTTCGCCTGCCGCTCGCATGGCACGCACCTGCACCGGTGAAGTGTGCGTGCGCAGCAGCCGTCCGTCTGGAAAATAGAACGTGTCATGCATTGCACGTGCAGGATGGTTTGCCGGAATATTCAAGGCCTCAAAATTATGGAACTCATCTTCCACCTCTGGACCTTCGGCCACAGCAAAACCGGCTTCACGAAAC
This sequence comes from Gammaproteobacteria bacterium, assembly GCA_947469285.1. GTDB lineage: Bacteria > Pseudomonadota > Gammaproteobacteria > Steroidobacterales > Steroidobacteraceae > CAIOHZ01. Next base: position 55,964 of record CANIOW010000017.1, on the reverse strand, counting down.
AGTTGTTCAATGCGTTGACGCGTCCGGGTAACCGGGTGGAGTCCACCCACGCCACGGGCGCGACCAGGCTGGGTCACATCGATAGTGCCGGCGGCCAGCTCGGCCGCGACAGCGGCCGCTTCCAAGGCGCTGCGGCGGGCTTCCAACGCGGCCTGAACCTGCTCCTTCGCCAGATTAATTCGGGCTCCAGCGGCCTTACGTTCTTCTGCTGGCAGGCCACCCAGCGTTTTCAGTTGCTCCGTAAGCTCGCCCTTTTTGCCGAGTAGCCGCACGCGCACTGCTTCCAGCGCCGGCAGGTCTGCGCACTGCGTCAGCTCAGCAGTGGCGATATGCACCAGCGTGTCTAGATCGTTCAAACGGCTGCTCCTCATAAACGCAAAAATCCCCGGGGCCACTGGGACCGCCGGGGACTTGGGGGTGGTGGCGTATCTACCGCCCGGCTGTGCCCGGCGAGCAGTAACGCCACGACGTCAGGCCGCCAGCGCTGCCTTCGCCTGTGCCACCACGGCTGCAAACGCCGCAGGCTCGTGCACTGCGAGGTCGGCCAGAGCCTTGCGGTCGATACCCACACTAGCCTTGGTCAAGCCATTGATCAGGCGGCTGTACGACAAGCCATGCTCACGCGCGGCCGCATTCAGACGCTGGATCCACAAGGCGCGGTACTGGCGCTTCTTCAGACGACGACCAATATAGGCGTACTGGCCGGCTTTGATCACCGCCTGTTTGGCGACGCGGAATACCTTGCGGCGCGCGTTGTAGTAGCCCTTGGCCTTTTTCAGGATTTTTTTGTGACGGCGTCCTGCAATGACGCCACGTTTAACTCGTGCCATATCTACACCTCAACGAATAATGATGAACAGTCCAGCGCCGGTTCAGGCGTTCGGAAGTAACTGAGCAAGGCGGCCGAGGTCGCTTTCGCAGACCATCATGCCAACCCGCAGCTGACGCTTACGCTTGCTGGATTTCTTCGTGAGGATGTGACGGCGGTGGGACTGACCACGCTTGAAACCGTTGGCCGTCTTGCGGAAGCGTTTAGCTGCCGCCCGATTTGTTTTCATCTTAGGCATCGACTTTCTCCACTTTTAAGCCCTTTCACGCCGCCGTGAGGCGGGCTGGGGGCGGGCCGACCCGGGTTAAACACCCAGGCCGGAAAAAAACTTGGCTCCGGTTACCGCTTCTTGGGACCGAACATCATGACCACCTGACGACCTTCCATCATCGGGTTCTGCTCAACCGTGCCGACCTCTGCTAGGTCTTTCACCACGCGATCCAGCAGGCGACGACCCACTTCCTGGTGCGCCATCTCACGTCCGCGGAAGCGCAAGGTAATCTTCGCCTTGTCGCCTTCCTCGAGGAACCGCATCAGTGCACGCAGTTTGACCTGATAGTCGTTCTCGTCCGTTCCCGGACGGAATTTGACTTCCTTGATCTGGATCTGCTTCGTCTTGCGCTTCGCCGCATTCGCCTTCTTGTTATTTTCAAACAAGAATTTACCGAAGTCCATGATGCGCACGACTGGCGGTTCTGCCATCGGCGAGACCTCGACGAGATCTAATTCCTGCTGCGTCGCCATGAACAGGGCGTCGCTGCGGGTCATCACACCTGCTTGGCTACCATCCGCCGCGATAACGCGGAGCATGGGCGACAGGATCTCTTCATTGCGCCGAATGCGCTTGCTAGTAGCGATAAATCAGTCCTCCAAAACGACGTGACCGCGGCCCGCAGCATCGCCAAGAACCAGAGCCGCCGCTGCTTCCAGCGACATAACCCCCAGATCCTGACCTGCACGCGTGCGCACGGCCACCGAGCGGGAATCGCTTTCACGATCCCCTGCTACCAGCAGGTACGGAACCCGCTGCAGCGTGTGTTCGCGAATCTTAAAGCCCACCTTCTCGTTACGCAAGTCAACTTCGGTCCGAACCCCCTGATTTTTCAGGAAATCGGCCACTTCGGTGACGTAAGTACCCTGACGGTCGGTGATATTGAGCACCACCGCCTGAATCGGGGCCAGCCAGGTCGGCAGCTTTCCGGCGTAATTTTCGAGCAAAATGCCGATGAAACGCTCGAATGAGCCCAAAATCGCGCGGTGCAACATGACGGGGCGGTGTTTTGCACCGTCTTCGGCCACATATTCGGCGCCGAGACGCTCGGGGAGCACGAAATCGACCTGCAGCGTGCCACATTGCCAGTCACGGCCAATGGCGTCCCGCAGCACAAACTCGAGCTTCGGACCGTAAAATGCCCCCTCACCTGGGTTCAGCGTGAACTCGAGCCCTGCGGCTTCCACCGCAGACTTCAACGCGGCCTCCGCCCGATCCCAAGTGGCATCGGACCCGGCGCGCTTAAGTGGGCGGTCGGAGAATTTCACCTGCACGCTCGTGAAGCCGAAATCGGCATAGATGGTCCGCAGCAAGTTGCAAAATGCCACCGTCTCACTGCTGATCTGTTCTTCCGTGCAGAAAATGTGCGCATCGTCCTGGGTAAAGGCACGCACGCGCATCAACCCATGTAGGGCACCGCTGGGCTCGTTGCGGTGGCAGGAACCAAATTCCGCCACGCGCAGCGGCAGGTCACGGTAGCTCTTCAGACCCTGCTTGTAGATCAGTACGTGACCTGGGCAGTTCATGGGCTTCACCGCCAGCATTCGCTCTTCACTTTCAGCGACGAACATGTGCTCGCGATAGTTGTCCCAGTGGCCGGTTTTTTCCCACAGCACGCGGTCTAGTAACTGCGGCGTTTTGACTTCCTGGTAACCAGCAGCATCTAGCTGTTCGCGCATGTAACGTTCAATCACGCGCCACAACTGCCAACCCTTGGCGTGCCAGAACACACTACCGACCGCCTCCTCCTGCTGATGGAACAAGCCGAGCTCGCGCCCGATTCGGCGGTGGTCGCGCTTCTCCGCTTCCTCTAAACGGGTGAGGTAGGCTTTGAGGTCGTCCTCGTTACGCCAAGCCGTGCCGTAGATTCGCTGCAGCATCTCGTTCTTAGAGTCACCACGCCAGTAGGCACCGGCGACCTTCATCAACTTGAAGGCCTTGAGCTTCGAAGTACGCGGCACATGCGGCCCACGACACAAGTCGAACCAGTCGCCTTGCCCATACAGCGACACGTCTTCACCGGGCGGAATGGCCTCGATAATTTCTGCCTTGTAGTGCTCGCCTTTGGCGACGAACAAAGCAATAGCCTCTGCGCGGGGCAGAACGCGACGTTGCACCTCAAGGTCCGCCTTGGCCAACTCTTTCATCTTGGCTTCGATCTGCTCAAGGTCCTCCGGATGAAACGGACGCTCAAAGGCGAAGTCATAGAAAAAGCCGTCATCGATGACAGGACCGATGGTCACCTGCGCCTTCGGGTGCAGCGCCTGCACTGCCTGCGCGAGCAGGTGAGCGGTGGAGTGACGCAGCACCTCCAGCGCAGCGGGGTCTTTGTCGGTCACGATTTCAAGACGCGCATCATTGGCCATGAGGTGACTGGTATCGACCAGTTGGCCATCGACACGACCGGCCAAGGCGGCTTTGGCCAGACCGGCACCAATCGACGCGGCCACCTGGGCCACCGTCACCGGGAAGTCAAAGCTGCGCTGGCTGCCGTCAGGCAGGGTAATGGTAGGCATGAAACGTCCTGAAACTACAAACTGGGCGACACGACTGGCGCCCAAGCCTATGACTTGGCGGGTCGGTTAGCCCCGTATTTTCGCACAAATAGCGGCAGCACGTTCTACCGCAGCCTTGAAATGCGCGGCGTAACTGGTCTGCACCCACACCCGATAGCCGCCGCTCTCGCGCAGCAGCAAGGCCGGGCAATCAAAAAGCGTCACCGCTGCGCAGTCTCGCGACCGCAAGATACCGGCAAGATCGAGCGTGCTGGCCAAGATCCGTGCGCCAACGGCCCCAGAAAAGTCGCAAACCTCATATTTGCCATCTACCCGCAAGGCGGCACCGGTCCCTGCGCGCTCTAGCCCTTGAAAGGCAGCAGACAGTCCGGGGACAGCGGCCGGTGCGAACCAGCGCAGCGGCCCCACGTGCAGCAACACCGCCTGCCCCGCGGTGTCGCGCACCACGCTCCCCGGGAGCGCTGGCCAACCCTCGGGCACGGGTTGCCCTGGAAACAGCACAAATTCCACCAGGGGACTGGCCACGGATCTCATGGCAGCCCCTTCATGCGCAGGCCTTCGGGATCAACATGCACGGGGGACACCACGCACACCGCCGTGTCGCCCCCGCGAAGCGGGTCACGTGCCCAGAGCGTGGTACCCAGGCTGGTGTGATTGCGCGCCACGAGCGCCAACCCCACCCAACGATCGAGCGTGGGACTGAAAACACTGGAGGTGACATAGCCCAAGGACCGAGTCCCTCCGGCACTCAAGGCAATCTGCGCCCCGGCTAGAAATGCAGCGCGGCCATCTGCGGCCTGAAGCCCAACCAAACAGGGCCGGTGTTCTTCGTGAAACGCCGGTCGTGCCAGTAATGTCTGGCCGATGCACGCGTTCCCCTGCCCCACCATTGCTTGCATGCCAAGGTCGAGCGGGGTCACTTGCCCGTTAATCTCTGCAGTCGTCAGATATCCTTTCTCTACGCGCAAGATATCCAGCGCGTCGATACCATAAGGCGCCAGTCCCGCCTCCAGCAAGGCCTGCCACAGCACTGCGGCCAGTACCGGTGGGCAGTAAAGCTCAAAGGCCAATTCGCCAGAAAAACCGGCCCGCAGAACGCGCACCGTGTGGCCGGCATACTCGGTATCGATAAACGCCATGTGGCTGAGCCGATCCAACGCCACCGTCGGCAGCAGGCCTTGCAGTGTTGGCCGGCTTGACGGCCCAGCGACGGCGATCACCGCCCAGCTGTCCGTGACATCCGTGATGGAAAGACCGCACCCTCGGCTGTCCGTAGGCAGCGTCGTCGCCCGTGTAGCACCAGGTGCGCTCGCTAGGTGATGTTCGAGATGGGACAGCACCTCGAGCCCATGGCTGGAACTGGTGGTGGCCAGAAACCGCTGTTCGTCCACGCGCAGTAATAGACCGTCATCGAGTACCAGTCCGTCCTCGCGCAATTGCACCATGTAGCGGGCGCGGCCGACTTTCAACGCACTGGCGCGAGTCAGAAATATTTCGTCCAAGAAAGCTGCGGCGTCGGGACCCACGATCTCGATCTTACCGAGCGTTGAGCAGTCCGCTATTCCACCCGTTGCGCGCACTCGCGCCGCTTCCACCACCGCCGCGCTGCCGGCATCACGGCCGTTGGCGCGGTAATAACGGGGGCGTAACCACAGGCCCATCGGGTCGAGCACCCCGCCATGTGCTGCATGCCAGTCGTGCAGCGGGGTATGGCGTGACACGCGAAAGGCCGCACCGGTGCGCTGCCCCGCGATGGAGTTCAGCGTCATCGGCGCCAGTGGCGGGCGCGCACGACTGGTCTGTGCCTGCTGCGGCTCAAGACCACGCAGTTCCGCCAGAATGCCAGCGCCCAAGGTGTTGCTAGTACGACCCTGCTCGGTACCAATACCCAAAGTGGTGTAACGCTTCACATGCTCGATGTGGCTGAAACCCTCGGCGATGGCCACGCGCAGATCGGCCACGGTGACGTCATTTTGCAGATCAATAAATTGCCGCTTTTCTTCCGCTGCTGCAGCCGGCGAGCGCAGATAAGGCACCACCACCGGCAGTGGATCCCCCGTGCCCTCCGGTGCCGTGTGTGCACTGACGGTAAAACCCAGGGCCGCCGCTGCCAAAAGACCTGCGTCATAGGCAGGCGTCATGAGGGAGGCCAGATCGACCTGGCCGGCGGCAGCACCGGTGATCGACGCGTTGGGCAGGCCACGTTGGGGTACCCACCCACCACTCACCAATAGCGACTGGCAATCGATCGTGAATGCCGCATGAGGTGCGTCCACAGGCGCCACCCGCACCTGTCGAATGCCGCGCCACCCATGGGCAGCATGCAGCGTATGGCCTTGGTAACAAGCGATACCGCAGGCTCGCAGCAGGGCCACCGCTGCGTCGCGACCCTCCGCGGCCGCCACCTGCGCAAGCGCCACGGCTGCGGTGGGCTCCGGTTTAAGGAGCTCGCCGTCTACCCGCGTGTCCACGATCGCGACGATATTAGCGCCAAGACCACGCAGTCGTAGCGCTGCTGCATACAGCCGGTGGTGATTACCAAACAGCACCACGGGACCCCGTGGGCGCACGCCATATAGTGCGGCGTAACGCTCGGCTGCTCCCAGCAGCATCACCCCCGGCAGATCGTTACCGATAAAGGCAATGGGTTGCTCAAGGGCGCCGACCGCCGACAATACCCGCCCGGCACGAATACGGTAGACCGTGTTATCGCCGGGCAAGCCGTCAGGCTCGGTGTGGGCAATAACAGTGTCACCCGCTTCGGCAACGACCGTGGTGTTGCAGAGTAACCGCGCTCCGAGCGTACGTAATTCCAATAGGCTGCGCGCCAGCCACTGGTAGCCAGGCATACCATCGACGATCGAGTCTTCAAACTCCAGTTCACCACCGCAGACCGGTTCGCGTTCACATACCACCACTATTGCGCCAGCGCGTGCCGCGGCCAACGCTGCCGTGACGCCGGCGGGGCCACTACCCACCACTAGCACGTCGCAGGACAAGTGCTCAACGGCGGGCGGCGACAGCGCACAGGCCCCCGGTGCTTCGCCAAGGCCAGCCAAGTGCCGGATGATCGGCTCGAATACTCGCCAAGTGGGCCAGAAAAATGTCTTGTAGTAAAAGCCTGCGGTGAACAGACTGCCACCCACCTGCAACAGCGAAGCGAAGTCGAAGCGCAGGGACGGCCAGCGGTTCTGACTGCGCAACACCATGCCTGCATGCAGCACTAGCGTTGTGGCGGGCACATTGGGAATGACCAGCGGTGACTGGCCCACCGTGAGCAGAGCACAGGGCTCTTCGGGGCCCGCGGTGAAGACCCCACGTGGACGCCGTGCTTTGACACTGCGCCCGAACAGACTGACACCCGCCGCCAGCAAGGCCGCGGCTGCGGTATCGCCAGCGCGAGCCGCATAGCGCACCCCATCGAAGGTGAAGGTCAAGGTGCTGTCGCGCAGGCGTGTTCCGTAGCGTTTACCCTCCACTGCGCCCTTGGCGGATGGGACGGGTGGGCGCGTTTCCGCAACCGGCACTCGCCCCTCTCGTGCGGCACGTCGGCTATTGGTAGGTCGACGACGCGGGCGGTCAGCGGAGTTCATACGCGCTGCCCTCCACGGTCATGCTGGCCACCGCACCCGTCGATGGATTGCGCACCACGCGCAGCCACACGCGACAACCGCCACTATGCTGCCACTGCTCTTCACTGTGGGTGCCGTGGTCTACCCGTAAGTAAGTACGCGCGTAAGCGGAATCGCCGGCATTGGGCATCGTCTTGCGGAACAGGAACTCCTCCAGCGGTCGTGGACCACAGAATGGACAGGCCAATTGCGTCATAGTCGCACCGGATATGGCCCATAACCTGGCTCGTCCAGCAAATGGCCCGTTGCAAAACGAGATAAGCCAAACGCTCGAATCAGATCCGGCGCCGTGCCGCTGGCCACGAAACGCGCCATAGCGGCTCCCGAAGCGGGAATGGATTTAAAACCACCGTAACACCACCCTGCATTCAGGAACACGTTGTCATAGCGCACGCGGTCCATGAGTGGGCTGCCATCCATCGTCATGTCGTTGGTGCCCGCCCAATGGCGCAGCAGTTTCAGTCCGCCGAGCTGCGGTAGCAACTCAACCGAGGCCTGCACTACGTCTTCGAGGCGGTGCCAGCGACCCTCCCGCGTGTATGACGGAAAACCGTCGAGATGGCCACCCATCACGATGCCGCCGCGGTCAGATTGCGACACATACGACTCCGCGTGCCCCGGACCCACGTAGACCAGAACCGTATCGAGCAACGGTTTGATCGGTTCAGTCACCATCGCCTGCAATAAATGCGTTTCAATCGGTAATGGCACACCGAGCATCCTGCCGACCAGTCCCGTATGCCCGGCGGTCGCAAACACGATGCGCCCTGCCTGCACGGCCCCGTGAGTGGTCTCGACCGCCGTGGCAGAACCGCCCTGGGTATGCACGCCAGTCACTTCGCAGTGTTCAATGATATCGACCCCAAGAGCGGCAGCAGCTCGCGCATAGCCCCAGGCGACCGCGTCGTGGCGCACCGTTCCACCGCGCCGCTGCAGCAGCGCCCCGGCGATCTGAAAACGCCGCTGGCGACGTGGCGCCAGTGCCGGCACAAAGCGTTCCAATGCAGCCACATCCAGCAGCTCGGCGTCGATACCGGCCATGCGCAGTGCATTGCCACGCCGCGCCAACACCGGCAGATCGTCATCGGACAAAGCAATATCCACCACGCCACGCGGGCTGTACATGACGTTGTAGTTCAGATCGCGGGACAAGGTCTCGTAGCGACGCAGGGCATCTTCGTAGAAATAGTGGTTCTCTGGCAGCAGGTAGTTCGAACGTACTATGGTGGTATTGCGCCCGACGTTGCCGTAGCCCACCAACCCCTTATCCAGCACCGCGACCCGTCGCAGACCATGATCCCGCGCCAAGTGGTAGGCCGTCGCCAGTCCGTGACCACCCGCCCCTACCACCACCACATCGTAGGCGGTTTGCAAGGTCCGGCCGCTCCACAACGGGCGCCAATAGCCGGCGCCCGCGAACCGCGCGCGCAGCAAAGACCAAGCCGAATAACGCCGCGAGGAAAATTTCATACACGGGAAATTTAGCACAGACGAGGGGGCAGCAATGCACGACAACGCCTCAGCAAAAACCACGGCCCTGAACGAAAGAGAGCAGCCCCTATGATCGCCGGGTGGGCTGAGTTACGTCCTGATATAGTCCGGGCAGCGTGAAGTGAACTGGGAGTACAGCGGATGTCCGGCGAACAAACAGGGAGTCGATCCGGGCGTGGCAGTGCCAGTGAAACCAGACGTGCTGCACGTGGCGCCCAGAAGGCAGTCCAACTGCCGTACATTCGCCGACGCTTGCCAGTAGTAGATTTGCTCAGCTTAGAAGCCATCGAAATCATCGAGGCGAATGCGGAAACCCTGCTCGAGGAAATTGGCGTTGAGTTCCGCCGCGACCCGGAATCTTTACGCCTGTGGCGTGAAGCGGGCGCCGACGTGATTGGCGAGCGTGTGCGTATTCCGCGGGGTATGGCACGTCAGTTGCTGCGCACTGCTCCCGCCGAGTTCACGCTCCACGCGCGTAATCCAGCGAAAACCGTGCGCTTTGGCGGCGATGCCACGGTCTTCTCTCCTGTCGGCGGCCCGCCATTCGTCAGCGACCTCGACCGGGGACGCCGCTACGGCACCCTCGAAGACCTGCACAATTTCATCAAATTGGCGCACATGGCGCCGGCCATCCATTTTTCGGGTGGCTGCATGGTCGAGCCCATGGATATTCCAGCAGGTAAGCGCCACCTGGATGTCCAATACGGTTTTTTCCGCTACAGCGACCAGGGCTGTGAAGCCACGCCGGAAACGCCCGGTCACGCGCTCGATGCCATTCGCATGGCGGAAATCGTGTTTGGTGAGGAGTACTTGCGCGAGCACACAGTGATGCTTGGCAACATCAATTCAAATTCACCACTCACCTTTGACGGTCGCATGTTAGGTTCACTGCGCGCCTTCGCGGCGCACAACCAAGGCACCATCATCGTGCCCGCGGTGCTGGCCGGGGCCATGGGGCCGGTCACCGCAGCGGGCTGTATGGCTGAGATTCTGGCCGAAACACTGGCTGGTATGGCCTTGACACAACTGGTCCGCCCGGGTGCGCCGGTGATTATGGGGTCCTTCGTGGGCGCGGTCTCCATGCGCACCGGCTCACCGACTTTCGGCACACCCGAAGCTACCCAGATGATCTTCGCCACAGCCCAATTGGCACGACGCCTCGGCGTACCTTGCCGCAGCGGTGGCTCGTTGTGTTCTTCGAAGATTGCGGATGCGCAGGCGGGTTATGAAAGTGCCAACACCTTGCTGCCGACCTTGCTGGCAGGCGTTCACTTAGTGACCCACGCAGCCGGTTGGCTGGAAGGTGGTCTGGTAGCCGGTTACGAAAAGTTCGTCATGGACATTGACCAGCTGGCAATGATGCAGGTACTGGCCTCCGGCATGGATATCAGCGACCGTGGTCAGGCACTCGATGCCCTGCGGGAAGTCGGTCCAGGGGGGCACTTTCTCGGTTGTGCACACACCCAAGCAAACTTTGAAACAGCCTTCTACCAGTCATCGATTGCCGACTACTCATCCTTCGAACAGTGGTCGTCTGAAGGCAGCCTCACTGCTGAACAACGCGCCAATCGGGTCTGGAAACGCATGCTCGCCGACTATGAAGACCCGGGCTTCGATCCGAGCTTAGATAGCGCTTTGCTCGACTATATGGCACGGCGGCAAGCAGTGCTCGGCGATGCCGTAGAAGAGGAATAGCCGCTCATGAAAACCCATTACCGAGTCGTCGTCATCGGCGGCGGCATTGTCGGTACCAGCATTCTTTATCATCTAGCGCGTAAGGGCTGGACAGACATCGCTCTCATCGAACGTGCTGAACTCACTTCGGGCTCTACCTGGCATGCAGCTGCGGGCTTCCACGCGCTCAACGCCGACCCGAATATTGCGGCACTACAGTCCTACACCATCGACCTCTATCGCAAGATCGAAGCTGAGAGCGGTCAAGCCGTGGGCCTGCATATGCCAGGCGGCTACAGCATTGCCACCAGCCCGCAACGCTGGGAATGGCTGCAGGCAGAATGCGCTGTGTATGAAACGCTGGGAATTGGCGCACGTCTGGCAACTGCCGAAGAAATTGTTGCTGAGTGCCCCATCGTGTCGCCTAACGGACTACTAGGCGGGTTGTTCGACCCGCACGAGGGTGCGGTGGACCCGCATGGCACCACCCACGCGTTTGCCATTGCGGCCCGCAAGCGCGGCGCGGAGATCATCCTGCGTAACCGTGTCCTCGCCATGACACCGCTCGCCGATGGCTCGTGGCGTCTTGACACCGAGCAAGGCCCGGTGATCACCGAACATGTGGTCAATGCCGCTGGACTCTGGGCGCGACGCGTGGGGCGCATGGCCGGACTGAACCTGCCGCTGACACCCATGAGCCATCACTACCTCATCACTGAAGACCTACCGGCCTTGGTGGCGATGGATCACGAGATGCCCTGCGTCACAGACCTCGAGGGCTTTACTTACCTGCAGCAAGAACGCAAAGGTGTCATTCTCGGCGTTTACGAACGTGACCCACGCCACTGGAAGACTGAAGGTGCCGAATGGGATTTCGGCATGGACTTGCTGCCCGAAGAGATCGACCGCATCGCACCGGAACTGACCATCGGTTTCGAACGTTTTCCCTGTCTGCAAGACGCCGGTATCCGCAAGTGGGTCAACGGCGCCTTCACTTTTACTCCCGATGGCAATCCACTGGTAGGCCCCGTGCCGGGGCTGCGTAATTATTGGGTCGCCTGCGGCTGCATGTCCGGGTTCTCCCAAGGTGGCGCTATCGGTTTGGTGCTCGCTGACTGGATGGTCGACGGTAGCCCCGGCACCGACATCTTTGGCATGGACGTGGCGCGCTATGGAGCGTTTGCCAGCAATGACCGCTATCTACGCGACACCACCGCCCAGTTCTACAAACGCCGTTTTGTCATGGCCTACCCCAACGAGGAACTGCCAGCCGGTCGTCCCTTGAAGATGACCCCGAGCTACGACGCGCAGCAGGCGCTGGGAGCACGCTTTGGGGTGGTTTGGGGCATGGAAACCCCGCAGTATTTCGCCCGCGGCGAGCCAGACTTCATCGACCCCCCGACCGCGCGTCGCGCTGACTGTCAACGTTTCGTCGCCACCGAAGTTGCCGCAACGCGTGCCGCGGCGGGCTTGCTCGACACCGGCGTCTATGCGCGCTACGAGGTTTCTGGGCCGGGGGCTGAGCGCTGGCTCGATCACCTGCTGGCCAATACTTTACCCGCCCTGGGTCGCGTGCGGCTGGCCCCGATGTTGAACCCGGAGGGGCAACTGATGGGCGACCTCACGGTCACTCGACTGGGTCCGGAGCGCTTCTGGTTGGTGGGCTCTTATTATCTGCAGGAATGGCACCTACGCTGGTTCCGCAGTCACCTACCAAAAACCGGCGTGCAACTCGATAACCTGTCCGAGAGCTGGCTGGGTTTTTCATTGTCCGGCCCCCAGTCCCGCGAAATTTTGTCCCGTCTCACGCGTGATGATGTTTCCAACACGGCGCTGCCCTTCCTCGGTGTGCGCGCCATGGATGTCGGCCCGACCCAAGCCGTGGTGGTGCGTATGTCACTCACCGGAGAACTGGGGTACGAGTTCAGCGTGCCGGCACCGCAGCAGAAAGCCTTGTGGAACGCCCTGATGGAAGCCGGCCACGATCTCGGCCTACTGCCGATCGGCATGCGTGCCCAAGATAGCCTGCGACTTGAAAAAGGCTACGGCGTCTGGTCACTCGAATTCACCCCGACCTACAGCCCGGCGATGTGCGGGCTGGATCGTTATATCGCTTTTGACAAGGGTGAGTTTATTGGCCGCGAGGCAGCACGCCAGGACGGCGCTGCCGGGCCATCGCAACGACTGGTACTACTGTCCATCGACAGTCACGACGCCGATGTCATTGGCCGCGAACCCGTCACATTCGCAGGTGAACGGGTCGGTTTTGTCACCTCCGGCGCTTACGGGCACCACGTCCGTGAGAGTCTGGCGTTGGCCTATGTCGATACGCGCGTCATTGCCGCTCTGCAAGCCAAGACACCTGCTGCTGGCAGTACGACAGCTCACCCTGGTTCCGCTGCCTCGCTGGCGGTGGCTATCATTGGCCAGCCGCGCCCCGCTAGACTGCTCAGCACACCGCCCTATGACCCACAAGGACTCCGGCTGCGCGCCTGAGTTCAAGGAGCCGACATGTCGCGATTCTTTCCGTCCATCCGCGTGCGCTGGTGGATCTTCGCGTACATGGGCGGCTTCGCCATGTTGGCCTATATCCAGCGCACCAGCGTGGCCGTGGCTGCAAAAGACATCATGCCAACACTGCACATTTCCATCATGCAGATCGGTTGGCTGAATGCGGCATTCACCACCGCCTATGCCGCGTGTCAGCTCCCCGGTGGGGCGCTGGGGCAGCGCTTTGGCGCACGCATCGTGTTCACGGCACTGGGGATTGTCGGACTGCTAGCCACCTTAGCCACTCCGCTCTTCCCGGTAGTCCTGACGGGCTCTGCCTTGTTTGTGGCCTTGCTGCTCACCCAAGTGGTGCTAGGTGCCTCGCAAGGGCCGGTCTTCCCAGTATTTGCCGCCGTGGCCGAGCGTTGGTTTCCATCGCGTCAGTTCGCGCTGGTGAACGGCCTGGTGGCCTCGGGCATGTTGCTGGGTGGCGCCATCACGCCGCTATTGCTGGTAGTGCTGACCCAGAAATATGGCTGGCAAGGCGCACTCTTATGGACGGCCCTGCCAGCTCTCGTGCTGACCGCCGCTTGGGCTTGGTATGGCCGCAACGCGCCGAGCGAACACACCTCCGTCATGCCTGCAGAACTCGCTGAACTGGACACGGCGCCGGCAGCGCCCCCACTCACTTTCGAACGCATGTGGGCGGTGGTCCGCAACCGCGACATATTGCTGTTGTCCTTGTCCTACCTGTGCATGAACTATGTCTTCTACATGATCAGCTTCTGGTCGTTCCTCTATCTGGTACAAGAACGTCACTTCAGTGGCATTGAAAGTGGCTTGCTGGGCATGGTGCCGTGGATAGGGGCGGCCTTAGGCGCCGGCATCGGCGGCCTGCTGGCAGACGGCTTCGCCCTACGGCTTGGCCCAACTGCTGGCTATCGGCTGCTGCCATTAATCACCCTGCCGATAGGCGCCGTCATGCTGTTCGTCACGCCACAGTTGGCCAGTCCTTATCTGGCGGTGGGTGCCCTGGCGATGGCTTTCTTTGCCATGGAAGTGAACGAAGGCCCGTACTGGGCCGCTACCATGAGTGTTGCGCGCGCCGATACCGGCGCTGCCACGGGCGTGCTGAATACCGGCGGAAATATTGGCGGCATCCTGTGCCAACCTGTCGTGGCAGCACTGTCCGCCGTTGGCGCTTGGACAGGCGCCTGGGTTAGCGGTGCGGTGTTTGCACTGCTAGCCGCCGTGTTGTGGCTGTTCGTCAACGTAGAGCGCCGCCGCACCCCACCCTAATGTGCGCCGAGGCACGGATAGTCGGTATAGCCTGCCGGTCCCGGCGTGTAGAAAGTAGCCATATCGGGCACGTTTAACGGCGCGGCCACCCGTAAGCGCGCTGGCAAATCGGGGTTGGCCAGAAAGCTCGCGCCAAACGCCACGGCATCTATAGCACCGGTACCGATGGCCGCATTTGCCTCGAGTGCCTGATAGCCCATGTTCGCAATTAACACGCCGCGGTAATGCTCACGAATGGGTGACAACACGTCCCCGGTCTGCTGATGAAAGAAATCGCGGCGCAGCACATGAAAATACGCCAGTTGGAAATCATTCAACCGCTTCGCAAGCCAGGTACACAGACCGATGGGGTCGCTACTGCGCATGCTGTGGTAGCTGTTCAGCGGAGAAATGCGCAGCCCCACACGGTCACTGCCAAAGACCTCTGACACTGCCGCCAGCACTTCAAACAGGAGGCGCGCGCGGTTCTCAAGGCTGCCGCCATAAGGCCCGGTGCGGTGGTTGGAGCCATCGCTTAAAAATTCATCCAGCAAATACCCATTGGCGCCGTGTATCTCGACGCCATCGAACCCGGCGGTCAATGAATTCTGAGCCGCCTGGCGAAAGGCCGCAACGATCCCTGGCAGCTCGGCATCCGCCAGTTCACGCGGCATCACATAAGGCTGCTTCCCTTCGGGCGTGTGCACATGACCGCCGGTAATCGCCAGCGCACTCGGCGCTACTGGCTGCTCACCTCCATTCAACAGCGGATGACAAGTTCGGCCACCATGCCATAGCTGCAAAAATATGCGCCCGCCAGCGGCGTGCACGGCAGCGGTGACCAGTTTCCATCCCTCGACTTGTGCTGCCGAATAAATCCCTGCCTCGGTCCAGAACGAGGAGGTGTTCTCCATCACCATGGTGGCTTCAGCGATCATTAAACCTGCACTGGCTCGCTGGACGTAATACTCCGCCATGAGAGCATTCGGCAGGTGCTGCACACCCGCGCGACCACGCGTCAACGGCGCGAGTAAAATCCGGTTGGGAAGAACGAGGGGCCCGAGAACCAGCGGCGAAAATAAGTCGATCACCGTGTCTGGCTCCAAAAGTTTTCGCCTCGTTTCAGTGGCGCGGTCTGTCCTAATTTCGTAGCACTAATGCGGCCATTCTACGCAGTCTGTTGACAATACCGCCAACCCAACCGCAGACTGCGAAAAAATAGCAGGATCTTTATATGCCCAGCTTGAAAGATATGCAAGGTCGCGTCGCGGTCATCACGGGGGGAAGTGACGGCATCGGCTTGGCAACGGCGCGGCTGCTGGCAGAACGCGGTGCCAAAGTCGCCATCTGCGCCCGCAACCCTGAGCGATTAGCGCGTGCGATGGACGCCTTGCAAGGCAGCGGCGAAATCGAAGCGCATCCACTGGACGTGGCCGACTCCGCTGCCTTTACCACATTGATCGAAGCCATTGCCCAGCGTCATGGCCGGCTCGACATGCTGGTCAATAATGCCTATTCCAATAGCTACGGGGCCGTGACCAGCCTGACGCTTGAGCAGTGGCGACGCGATTTCGCGGTCAATGCAGAGGCGGTGTTTGTCGGCACCAAGGCAGCCATGGCCATCATGCTTGCCCAAGGTCGTGGCTCTATCGTCAATATCGCCTCGACCAATGCCATTCGCGCGGCGACGAGCATGTCGAGCTATTCAGCCTCCAAGGCAGCGTTGGTCCAGTTCACTGCCTGTGCCGCCATGGAAGGCGCCCCAGCAGGTGTCCGAGTCAATGCGGTGGTCCCTGGCATGGTGATGACCGCCGCGGTAGAAGATTACATGCAGCATTTTGGCGATCAGGCCCTCCGGACGGTGCAGTCCATCCCCATGCAACGTGCTGCACAGCCCAGGGAATTGGCGGAAGCGATTGCTTTCCTGCTTTCCGATGCAGCGAGCTTCATCACGGGCGTTGCCTTGCCCGTGGATGGTGGCAAATCGGTACAGTTGTATCTGCCCACCTGAAGCGTGTGGCGTCCACGAGCGCCGCCCTTGGCTTGAGACCTGCTATACTTCTCGGCTAAGTAAGATTGTTCAATTCTCGTTGGATGCCTCCGCTCGGTTGGTCTAACAGACATAGTTCTGGTTTGAAAATGCGTCTAGATCCACCGCTCAAGATCTTGATCGCTGCAGGCGAGGTCTCCAGTGACCGGCAAGCGGGGTATCTCGCCCGCGAGCTGCTGCAGCAGCGGACAGACATCCAACTGTTCGGCTGCGGCGGCGGCGTCATGCAAGCCGCCGGTGTCGATGTGCGGATCAACACCGCGCAATACGGTTGTATTGGCATGCAGGAGTCGAGCCGTTTCTCCAAACAAATCTCCCGCGCAAGGGAAGAACTGTTCGCGCTCGTTCGCGCTGAGAAGCCCGATTTGGCTGTGTTGGTGGATAGCGAACATTTCAACTGTGATGTGGCCGCGTTTTTACACCAACAGCGAATACCCTTTATTTACTACTTACCGCCTCAGGCTTGGCTCTGGGGCCGTTGGCGAGCCCGCGCCATAGCGAAACACTCGCGACTGATCATCCCTGCATTTCGCGCCGAGATGGAGCTTTACCGCAGCAAAGGCGGCAAAGGGCAATGGTGCGGACATCCCCTGGTCGACTTGGTAAAACCGGAGCCCGCTGCTGAGGAGATTCTCCGCAGTGTCGGCTTAGATCCGTCTCTGCCGATCATGGCGATCATGCCCGGCAGCCGAGCGCAGGAACTCGAAGAGCTCGCCCCGACGTTTCTGGAGGCCGCCCGACAGATCAAACAGCGCCACCCACAACTCCAACTCATTTTGCCGGTAGCAGCGCCGCATCTCGCAACACAGCTACAACAGGCCGTGCATGCCGCGCAGCTGACAACCGACATCAAGCTCATCGAACAGCAGGTTTACACCTGCTTGAGCCAATGCGACGTCGTCATGCTGGCCTCCGGAACCGCGACTCTCGAAGTGGCCCTCTTGGGAGTGCCTATGGTGGTCGCCTACCGGGTCAAACCGCTGACCTATTTCATCGCACGCCGAATGCTGTCCACCCGGTTTATCGCCATGCCCAACATCTTGTTGGGCGAAGCCGTGGTCCCGGAGTTGATCCAAAAGCACCTTAGCGTGGAGCGATTGGTCGCCGAAACTTTAGATATCCTCGAAAACCCAGAACGACGTCGCTGGATCCGGAACCAATTACGCCGCATTCCGCCGCTACTCGGCACCCAAGGCGCAATCGCCCGGGCGGCCTCACTGGTGCTGGATGAAGCCAGGCTGTGGTATGCCGTCAGGCAAACTGCTTGAGAAGAAGACCATGCAAGACGCGGAAAAACCCAACGAACGCATCCCTGCCTGGCGCGTCCAGCAGACCACTCCTGCTCACCAGCTGAAACAGAGATCACCGCTGGCCCGGCTAGGGAAAGCCACCGTTGACGCGATCTCCACCGCCATCGAGGCTGCGCTGTTATTGGGCGTGAGTCATCTGCCAGAGAACTGGTGCTACGCGCTCGCACCCCACTTGGGCAGCGCACTACGGGCAGGTGTGCGCGGACAGACCCTCGCCAATCTACAGCTATTCCTTGGCGAGAGTTCAAGGACCGCGGTGCAGTGGGACGCCTTGTGGGCGCTGCACAAGCGGCATATTGGCATCACCACCATCGAGTCCCTAAAGCTTGGAACGACGAGCAAGGAGCGGATTCGCGCGCAGGTATCGGTTGAAGGGGAGGAACATCTGGCGGGCGCTTTAAAAGCCGGTCGTGGAGCCATGCTGTTCATCAGCCACCTTGGCAACATCGGCGCGGTGGCCGCGGCCTTGGGGACGCGTGGTTATGACATTTCCATCACGGGCAATGCCATGCCTCGTCCCTATATAGAAAAGAGGGTGAGTCAGATTCATCAATATCTGGGCGCACACCGGCTCCTCATCGGCGAACAGTTGCCGTTCAAGGCAGCGCGCGTCTTTCGGCGCAACGGGGTCTTTGCCTCTTTTATCGATTACACAGTCGTTGAGCAACTGAACCATTGGTTGCCGTTCGGTAGTGCAGAGTTGAACACCAACATCGGCCCTGCCCTCATTGCGCAACGCAGCGGGGTCCCCATTCTGTATGTCAGTTGCCGACCCCTCCCGAAGGTTGGGCACTGCCTGAGCATCCATCCACCTTTCGAATATAACCTCACAGGCGAACGCACGACAGACGCTATTGCGGTCACACAAGTCGCCATCTCTCGACTCGCGCAGGAGATTTTGGAACGTCCTGAACAGTGGTGGCCTTGGGACTGGGCTGAACTTCGTCCACGCCCAGCGACAAGACTAGACACTGCGCCAACCGCCTTGGGGGCCTGAGAAATAGAGTCGTCGCTGCCGGGCGCGTTCCTGCTGACCAAGGGCGGCTCGCGGTCGTTCGTTGACGCGGCTGAGATCGACCGATACGTTGCCTCGGCGGGTGGCGCGATGGGACCCGGCTCAAATACCGAGGCGTTCGCCGCCATCACCGATCAGGTGGTTCCCGGGCTTCGGTTCCCTCCGCCGAGGACACACGCCAGATCACGTTGCCGACATCATCGGCCACGAGCAACGCGCCCGCCGCGTCGAGCGCGACGCCGACCGGCCGACCGTAGGCATCTCCGGCCTCGCTCAGGAACCCGGTCAGCACGTCGAGCGGTTGATCCACCGGGACACCATCGGTGAACGGAACGAAGATCACCCGGTAGCCGCTAATGGGCCGGCGATTCCACGAACCGTGTTGTCCGATGAACATCCCAGCGGCGAAGCGAGCGGGCAGCGTCGTTCCGCCAGACCAAGCCAGGCCCAACGAGGCCGTGTGTGGTCCGAGCGCATAGTCCGGAACAATTGCCTGCGTGACGAGGTCAGGCCTTTGCGGTTGCACACGCCGATCGACATGCTGACCGTAGTAGCTGAAGGGCCAGCCGTAGAATCCCCCGTCACGGACCGCCGTCATGTAATCCGGGACGAGATCGCTACCGAGTTCGTCGCGTTCGTTTACAGCGGTCCACAGGGCGCCTGTGCTGGGCTGCCACGCGAGACCATTCGGGTTCCGGAGGCCGGTGGCGAAGAGCCGCGGCGTCTGGCTCCGGATATCGACCTCCCAGATCGCAGCCCGCCCGGCCTCGACGGCCATGCCCCGCTCGGCGACGTTGCTGTTGGAGCCGACAGTTGCATAGAGCTTCGTGCCATCGCTGCTCGCGATGAGATTCTTCGTCCAGTGGTGATTGATCGGCCCTGCGGGGAGGTCGACGAGCGTGACGCCCGGCGCGGTGATGGCCGTGACCCCCGTCGTGTAGGGAAATCCCTTGATTGCGTCGGAGTCCGCCACGTAGAGCGTGTCGCCGACCAGCGCCATTCCAAAGGGCGAGTGAAGTCCGCTCAAGAACACGGACCGGAGAGCAACTCCTCCGTGGCCACCACCCGGACGGAGAAGGGTGATGCGGTTAGCGCTCGGCACAAGGGCACCGGCCCTTTTCATCACGCGTCCCGCTATCCAACCTCTGAGTCCGCTCGCGTCATCCGGCTTCGGCGGCGCGTCGGTTTCAGCAACAAGGACGTCCCCATTCGGCAACACGTAGAGCCACCGGGGGTGGTCGAGGCCGCGGGCGAACGCCTTGACCTGCAAGCCCGACGCAGGTGTCGGCCGTGCGCCCGCGGGCCAGCCCTTTGCGGGCGCGATGTGCAACGTGGGAATCAAGGACGCTGAGGGCTCCGGCAACGTCGGCCGCGGCCCGGTGCCTTCGGCAAGCGTGAGCTTAGCGACGTCCCCGCACGACGCGAGCGCCATGATGCAGGCCACCGCGGACGCCACCCTCCCGCGTCGTCGCCACTGCCGCATCGAACGTTTGCACAAGGGTCGCATCCCAGCAGTCTATATTGATACCTGTCGCATGTGGGTTCGGCCGCGATGGGCCGAAGCTTGCATAGTATTCCCGCGACGATGACATCAAAAGATGTCGCCGCGACTTCCCAGAATGCCTAGTAAACCACGCTAACGCTCAGCACTTACGGTCCAAGTATCTTCGACTCGGTGTACTATTTTGAGTGAATCCGCCTTGTCGTTTGAATCAAACTGGTTAGTCTTATGCCCGAAGGTCCCGAAATCAAACGCGCCGCCGATCAGATCGCTCAAGTGCTCGCCCGGCGCACCGCGGTTCAGGTCGAGTTCGGTTTGCCGAAACTAAAAAACCTAGGCCAGAAACTGTCGGGTCGCAAGATTGATGCGGTGGAGGCGCGAGGCAAAGCGCTGCTGATTCATTTCGAAGGAAATGATTCTCTATATACCCACAATCAGCTGTACGGCCGGTGGGTGATCGCAAAGGCTTCCGAGCGGCCCCACTCGAGTCGATCGCTGCGCCTCGCCATCGACACTCGAAGCACCTCGGCGCTTCTTTACAGCGCCTCCGATATCTCGCTTTGGAATCGCGCGGATCTCGCGAGCCATCCCTACATCGCGCGCTTGGGCGTGGAACTTTTAAATGGTGACACGGACCTTGGAGTGATTCACCGCCAGCTCGAAGCTGCGCGATTTCAGAACCGGACGCTCGCCGCATTACTCCTCGATCAGGGATTCCTTGCGGGAGTTGGCAACTATCTTCGCAGCGAAATATTGTTCGTGGCGGGCGTCCTACCAAACTTGCGGCCACGCGATCTCGATGAGAAAACCCGTATGAAAGTCGCAAGTGCAGCCTGGGAGCTCACGCGTCAGTCCTATCGAACAGGCGGGATCACCAATGACCTTACCCGCGCGGCGCGCCTGAAAAAGCGCGGCCTTAGTTTCGGGCGCTACCGCCATCATGTGTTCGACCGGGAAGGTGAGCCCTGCTGGGCCTGTGAGACGCCGGTGCGCCGAGCGACTGCCGCCGGCCGAAATGTATTTATCTGTGCGACCTGTCAGCGCTAGGGTCGACAAGGAGCTTCACCGTTGACCTCGCGACTGCCCATCGGACTTGCTTCTCGACGTACGTTAACCTCGCGGCTGGTGCTTGTCTGATGCTGGCCGCTATTTTAGGGAACAACAGGCTGGACCCGTTATTACAAGCCAGATCAGTGGGAGAGGTAGCGAGATAGCTCGGCAAACTGACCCTTAGAGGGGCTTCGAGCGGCAGGCCAACCTGTCGTAACCCTTTGTTTTTATTGGTGGGCGCGACAGGGATCGAACCTGTGACCCCTTCCATGTCAAGGAAGTGCTCTACCGCTGAGCTACGCGCCCTTTAGGGGAAGCGAGAGTCTACAGAAGCGGACCCCTTAGGAGCAAGCGTGGCCGCCCCAGTCGGTAGCCTCCCGGGGCGAGCGGTGCAGCCAGGACATCAGCTCGCCGCCTTGGCCATGCCCGGCTTGCCCACTCCCAGCAGCTCGTTGCGCAACTCGCCTACCTGATCACGCAGGTGGGCCGCCTCCTCAAACTCCAGGTTCCGCGCATGCTGCAACATCCGCGTTTCCATCTGCTTGATCTTCTTCGCCAGCTGCGCCGGCGAAAGCACCGGCTCCAGCCCTTTACGGCCCTTGCTCTTGCCACCGCCTTTGATACTGCCCAACTCACCGGCGGCCTCGTCATAACCCGCGCCCAAGGACATGACATCCGCGATTTTTTTGCGGATACCTTGCGGGGTAATGCCATGCAGTGCGTTGTATTCCACTTGCTTCTGTCGACGACGATCAGTCTCGGCAAGCGCGCGCTGCATAGAACCGGTCATCCGGTCTGCATACAAAATGGCACGCCCGTTCACATTGCGTGCAGCGCGACCGATGGTCTGAATCAGGGAGCCTTCCGAGCGCAGGAAGCCTTCCTTGTCCGCATCGAGAATTGCCACCAGTGACACTTCGGGGAGATCGAGACCTTCGCGCAGCAAGTTGATACCGACTAGCACATCGAACTTTGCCAAACGCAGGTCACGCAAGATTTCCATACGCTCTACGGTGTCGATATCGCTGTGCAAGTAACGCACTCGAACACCGTGCTCATGGAGGAATTCAGTCAGGTCTTCCGACATGCGTTTGGTCAGGGTGGTGATCAGCACGCGCTCATCACGCGCTACAATCAACCGAATTTCGGACAACACATCGTCTACTTGTGTCCTAACGGGCCGCACCTCCACGATCGGGTCGAGCAAGCCGGTGGGGCGTACCACCTGCTCCACCACCGCCCCGCGACAATGCTCGTATTCATATTTACCGGGCGTGGCTGACACAAACAGGGTCTGCGGTGAATGGCGCTCCCATTCCTCAAACTTTAGGGGGCGGTTATCAAGTGCAGAAGGCAGTCGAAAGCCGTATTCCACGAGGGTTTCTTTGCGCGAGCGGTCGCCGCGATACATGGCGCCCACCTGTGACACCGTCACATGGCTTTCATCGACCACCAGCAAGGCATCGGGCGGCAAATAGTCGAACAAGCAGGGTGGCGGCTCTCCCGGCGCTCGGCCGGACAGATACCGCGAGTAGTTCTCGATGCCCGGGCAATACCCCACTTCCTTGATCATTTCTAAGTCGTACTGCGTGCGCTGCCCGAGCCGTTGCGCCTCCACCAGCTTATGCGTGGACTGCAAAACCTCCAGGCGTTCGTGTAGTTCCTCGCGAATAAACTCGACTGCCGTCACGAGGCGGTCCTTCGGCGTGACGTAGTGCGACGACGGGTACACCGTCAGCCGTGGCACGCGCCGCAGCACCTCGCCCGTTAACGGATCGAACCAGGCGAGCATCTCGATGCGATCATCGAACAACTCCACCCGCACTGCCTCGCGCTCGCTTTCGGCTGGGAAAATATCGATCAGATCGCCACGCACCCGGTAGGTACCTTGATGCAGGTCCATGTCGTTGCGTGTGTACTGCATGTCCGCCAGTCGCTTCAGCAGCTTGCGCTGGTCAAGCTCGTCACCACGTACCAGATGCAGCACCATCGACAAATAGGCTTGTGGATCGCCGAGGCCATAGATGCAGGATACCGTGGCCACAATGATGCAATCGCGACGCTCCAGCAGCGCCTTGGTGGCCGACAGGCGCATCTGCTCTATGTGCTCGTTCACCGAAGCGTCTTTCTCAATGAAGGTGTCGGACGAAGGCACATAAGCCTCCGGCTGGTAGTAGTCGTAATAGGAAACGAAATATTCCACCGCATTATTGGGGAAGAAGCTCTTGAACTCGCCATAAAGCTGAGCCGCCAGCGTCTTGTTGTGCGCCATAACGATGGTAGGGCGCTGCAACTGCTGGATGACATTAGCAATGGTGTAGGTCTTGCCACTGCCAGTGACGCCGAGCAGCGTCTGGTGCTTCAACCCGTCGTGGATTCCCTCGACGAGTTGCTGAATTGCCTGTGGCTGGTCGCCAGCGGGGGAATAGTCCGACTGCAGCGCAAATGGCCGAGGATCGTTGTAGCGTGGGGCGGTCATAACCGTCTAGGATACGCTGTCCTGTCAGCAGCGGAATTCCTGTGCCTATCGAAGTTTCCCAGCGCGTCCAGCGCGTCAAACCCTCCCCCACCCTCGCGGTCACCAGCCGGGCGGCCAAACTGCGCGCGGAAGGGCGCGACATCATCGGTTTGGGGGCAGGTGAGCCGGATTTCGACACCCCGTTGCATATCGCCGAGGCTGGGATTGACGCCATCCGCCGCGGCCTGACGCGGTACACCAACGTCGACGGTACGCCTGAGCTGAAAGACGCCATTATCGCCAAGTTCCAGCGCGATAACGGGCTCACCTATACCCGCTCGCAAATTCTGGTGTCGAGCGGTGCCAAACAGACCCTGTTCAACCTCTGTGTGGCGCTCCTGAATCCGGGCGACGAGGCGATCATCCCGGCCCCCTACTGGGTGTCCTACCCGGATATGGTCCTGCTCGCCGACGGCGTGCCGGTGTGCCTCTATGCCGGCCCTGAGCAGGGTTACAAACTCACCCCTGCACAGCTCGAAGCGGCCATTACGCCACGCACCCGCCTGCTGCTGCTGAACAGCCCGTGCAACCCCACCGGCGCTGCCTACACTCGAGCGGAGTTAGTGGCGCTGGGCGAGGTCTTGCTGCGCCATCCGCGGGTCATTATTGGCACGGACGACATGTACGAGCCTATCTGGTGGGGCGCAGAGCCCTTCTGTAGCCTGCTGACCGCCTGCCCCGCCCTCTACGAGCGCACGGTCACCATCAACGGCGTTTCCAAGGCCTATGCAATGACCGGTTGGCGCATCGGTTATTGCGGTGGGCCGGTAGAACTGATCACCGCCATGACCACCATCCAGGGTCAAAGTACTTCCAACGCCTCGTCGATCAGTCAACACGCCGCCACGGTGGCGCTGAACGGTGACCAGAACTGCGTGCAACAAATGAATCGCGCTTTCAAGGAACGCCATGATTTTGTGGTGGCCGGCCTCAATGCACTCCCCGGCTTTCGCTGCCTGCCCGGGGTGGGGACGTTCTACGCCTTCGCCGATGTTCGCGCGGCGCTGGCGGCGCTGGGGATGGCCGACGACACCGCCTTGGCCGAACACCTGCTCCTTAACGCGGGCGTGGCCGTGGTGCCCGGCAGCGGGTTTGGCGCCCCCGGCCATTTGCGTCTGTCGTTTGCCTGCAGCCTAGAAACGCTGACCGAAGCACTGCGCAGAATGCGTGTGGCGCTCACACTTCCCGGGTCGCCTCAGGGTTGACTGGAAAGGCCCATTCCCCTAAAATTTACGGCTTCACTGGGGGCGCTTGTGCCCCCTACCGTTCCCCGGTAGCTCAGTCGGTAGAGCAAACGACTGTTAATCGTTTGGTCGTTGGTTCGAGTCCAACCCGGGGAGCCAATTTTCCGCAGATCAGACGCTGGAACTATCAACGGGAGACGGTACATGCGCAGCCATCAATCGACATCTCTTCGTCACCGGTGGCTGTTGTCAGCCGCTGTTCTCGCCTTGGCCGTGACCACCAGTGGTCATGCGTCCGTTATCGACGAGGCGGTGGACGCCGTGATCCCAGTCGATTCTCTGGACTACCATGGTGACCCGAGTGCCGAACCTCCCGTTGTGGTTGAGGTACCGGACGAGCCGCCGACTGAAGCCGTGGACGACAAGTTGGTGGACGCAGCCACTGATACAGGCACCGATGCAGCCACCGATGCAGCCACTGATACAGCCACCGACGATCCCACCGACGTTCCTATCGAATGGGTTCAGCGCGGTACTGAGCCGGAGGTCATGTATTCGATGACGGATTCTGGCAGCGTCGAGGACAATGCCGACGATGTCGCCGCGCACGCCGCCGAGCAGACCGCCAACCGTACACTGGACCAGATCGACGCACTAGACCAGATCGACGCCGCGCAAGCGGCCGCTGCGCCATTGAACTGAAGCCCAGGGTAGCGTGAGGACCTGATCGCAAGGGTCGGTTCCCGGGCGGGGCCCTTGGTGCCAGTCTGCCCGCGCCCAACGGCCAACAGAGTTTCATGTCGCCCATTGCTGCCATTGTCCTTGGCTTCATGGCACTGGCCACAGCCTCTGCCGTGCATGCCGAAGATCGACGACCCTTGAGCGTCGAGGTAAAGGCTGGCGCAAAATATGACAGCAACGTCTCGATTGAGCAGGTCGATGTCATCACCCGACATGGCGATCTGGCACTCACCTTGGGCGCCTCGGCAAAATACCGCGCCAAAGCCTCAGGTAGCACCGAGCTGACGGCAGGTTACGACTTTGACCAGACCTTCTACGCGGATTTGACTGACTACAACCTCCAGATGCATCAATTTTCCGTGGGTAGCTCGACCCGGGTCGGCAAGGCGAACCTGGGGGCCGACTATCGGTTATTTCACATCCGGCTGGGCGGACAGCCGTTTCTTGATATGCAGCTGGCCAGTCCTTCGGTCAGCGGCTTCGTCTCCAAAAATACCTTCCTGCGCGCGAGCTACGCGTATTTTCACAAGGCCTTCGTCACCGCCAACCGGCTGGATGCGAATACCCATGAGGTCGAGGCAAATGCCTATTACTTCTTCATGCGCAAACGCGGCTTTCTGGGCATGGCCGTGCGTTACGCGCACGAGACCACCGTCGATTTATCACGTGCCTATGACAGCGTTCAACTCAGCGGCATGCTGCAGTTGCCGATCGATGCGGTAGCCAAGGGCAGCAAGCTCAGGCTAG
The DNA here is from genome assembly GCA_947469285.1 of Gammaproteobacteria bacterium. GTDB lineage: Bacteria > Pseudomonadota > Gammaproteobacteria > Steroidobacterales > Steroidobacteraceae > CAIOHZ01. The sequence goes on along the minus strand of CANIOW010000017.1, from coordinate 29,667 downwards.
GAATCGCCTATCGAGACCGCCACTATCGTTACCCCGCCCCTTTGATCGGCGCCGCTCGCCGAGAAAAACGCTACAGCTTCACCGCTTCAGCAGACATCCCGGTAGGCCATGGCTTCAGCCTCAAGCCTGAATTTCGCGCCTCCGACCAGCATTCAAACGATCCGTATACCGACTATACCGACGGCATGTCCTCACTCTCGCTGGTCTACCGCTACTGACCCCCCGGCGTGGTTTGCGGTACCACTATCTTCTTACCGCCTCCGCGCCAGTGGCGCGCTACTATCGTCACTCCCCCTGAGGTGAGATTCATGATGCCCCCCTTACCGCCTGCCGCATTCGCCTGGTGTTTGGCCGCCCTCCTGTTGCCACCCATGGCCATCGCAGCCCCTACGCTGACAGCAGAGGCCATCTTTGCCAGCGCCCGGGACTGGACTGTCGAAATAGAAGGCGATGTGCTCGCCCCCTTTGCCGAGGACAGCAGTGGTCCGGGGACCGGCACCGGCTTTCTGGTGGACGCCGCCCGCGGCTGGGTGCTGACCAACGCGCATGTGGCAGGGCATTCGCCAGCAGAACTCAGCGTCACCTTTGCCGATGGTCAGAAATTTGACGCTCAAGCCGTCTATGTCGATCCGCATGTCGATATGGCAGTGCTGGCGGTGTCACCCAAGGCCGTGGGCACACGTCATGCCGCACCGCTGTACTGCGGCGCCTCTCCAGCTGCCGGTCATCCAGTGGGGGTTCTCGGCCACCCCATCGGTTTTCACTACACCGCTTCACGCGGCATTATTTCCGGGGCCACGTCGCGTTTTGGTCAAGACATGCTGCCGATGGACGTAGCGGTCAACCACGGGAATTCTGGCGGGCCGGTGCTCAGTCTGGAAACCGGCCAAGTGGTCGGCATTGCCACCGCGACCATGAACGACGCCGAGGTTCACGGCATCACTCTCGCCGTCCCTACCCGTTCCCCCTGCCACATTCTCGATCTGCTACGCGCCGGCCAAGACCCTTCGCCACCTGATCCACGCCTAGCGTTTGCTATCGACCACGAAGACACCCGCACCCGCATCGTGGCGCGCAACGGCCTACCGCAGGGCAACATTGATCTGCAAGCCGGCGACGAGGTACTGGCCGTTGGCACACCGGCAGGAACACGTCCTGTCACCACCTACACGGACATGGTCGATGCCTTGCGTGGTTTGGGGCCTCAGATCACCTTAAAAGTTCGGCGCGCCACCGAGGAGCGACTGCTCACCGGCCTCTTGCCACGGGCGCAGAAAATAACTGAACGGCAGGGCTTTCGCTTGGCCGGTGCCACCTTTGCCAAGGGCAACGCTAACTATGGCCCGTGGTGGGTTGCACCCAATTCCATCACCGTACAAGACGTGGGGAGCGGCTCTGTCGCCGAACTGGCCGGCCTACAGCTACACGATGTCTTGTTTACCGTCGACGGCCTCGCCGTTCAGGAACTACCCGCGTTCGCGGCGGCGGTAGCCCGCGCCGGAAAAGAAGAACGCGGTTTGTGGCTGGTCGTCTTGCGCTTATACGACGACACGGCGGAGGGTGAAGCCACCTTCCGCCGACTCGAAGTCCCTGTAGAAGATGCCGAGGCCGTCGGTCCCCTGCCGCCAGTCGTAACTAGTCAGCAGTAAGTGAACCCACGGCCCCGGCAGGCCGGCGTCAGGGTACGACAACCGGAATCACCCGGCGCCGGGGCACGATCAGATCGTGCAACACGGTGCCGGCCATGGTGACACCCACCCGCCGTGGCGGGAGGTTGCCCACGAAATTCAGCTTGGCATTGGTAAAGCGCCAGCGCCCATAGGGCGCATCCAATGGAATTTGAATGCAGTTAGCCTGGCCATAAGTCTGAATGGTGCCGCTGCTGTTCACTTCACCAAAGACGGTGACAATCTGCGAAGTCTTTCCCGCAGGCAAGCGACATCCGCCGCGAGCATCAATAACGTCGTTCAGGGAAATAAAATTGTCTACCGCTTTAGCGTCAGAGAGGGTTGCGCGTGACGTGGCATCAAGCACCGTGCCGGGGGCCAAGGTTTCAATATCATAGGCGTGAAATTTTCCGTCGCTGCCCAGATAACCGACAGCCGCAATGGAGTCCGCCGTAATGGTGCTGCCCTTGGCAAAATTAATCTTGGTCGGGTCGATGCCAAAACCGTAAAGATTGTGGATGTGCTCAGTAGCTCCAGTGGCATGCACCCACTTGGCCGTGAACGAAGTACCGGTGTTTTTCCACATGCCCTTCATCGGGTCCTCGGCTGACAATCGATTGTCATGCAGCGGAGAAATTTCCACACCCATCACCGCCAGCGGCTGTCCGTTGCGTGCTGGGGAAGCCGTCAGGGAACCCACCAATACGTTTTCGGCAATCTCCACATCCAGCGTCATGGCGCGCGCGTCACCGGTAGTGGTGTCGCGCAAGCCATCAGCGATACAGCTACCGCCCAAAAATGCAGAGCGGTTGGATTTATCGAGAGGCGAGAAACCGGGAGCGTCAAAGTTGGTCGTATCCGCCAGGTCCGTGACCGTAATATTGGAGCTCGGTGTCGCGATCATGGTCGTCGGCGTAATCTCCACCGTGACCCCATTACAAACAATGGTGGCGGTGCCCCAAGAGGTCTGAACGATACTCTGGGTTACGCCTTCTACCGAGAAAAACACGTAAGCCGCCGCCGCTGGCAAGGACGCGGTGATAGCGCCCATGGTTAAACCGACACGCAGCGCCTGACGTAGGCGGTGAGAATGGCTCTTGAACAGGGTTGGAAGGGTCATGGCTGGGGTTGCCTTTGTGTGGGGAAGAGACCATGGGGATGGCTCTTCTCTCTATGCACAAACCGCACCAGCACCCATAACTCACTTTAAATTCATGGGGTTATAGGCTAATAACCCGCCCTTTAAAAAGGCGCCGCGCGAAAGCGGTAAAGGAACCCGACTACCCGAAAACCCTCCTCCACCCAGCCTGTTCGCTCCACTGGAGTGCTCCGCAACAGAGCGCTAGAACAGACCGCTAGAACTAGAGTCCCCGCGCCAAGCGTTCGGTCAGATACCGGGCAAAATCCGCGCCCAGCTCGGGGTGTTTCAAAGCGTACTCCACGGTAGCTTCCAGATACCCCAGCTTCGACCCACAGTCGTAGCGTTTACCCTCGAAGGCATAGGCGCGCACCGGCTCGTCTCCAAGCAGCGCAGCGATCCCATCCGTCAACTGAATTTCCCCCCCTGCCCCACGACCCAGCTTCTCCAGCTTGCTGAAGATGCCTGCGGACAGGATGTAACGGCCCACCACCGCCAGCGTCGAAGGCGCCTGTCCGGGCTTGGGCTTCTCAACAATACGACTGACCACCGATACCCGCTCGGACTCGGGGTCCGCCGCCACGATGCCGTACTTCTCGGTCTCTGCAGCCAACACGGTCTGAACGCCCAGTACGCTACCTCCATGACGGGCATGCACCGCTGCCATTTGCGCCAGACAGGGCACAGCGGCATCGATGAGATCGTCCGCCAGATGTACGAAGAAAGGCTCGTTCCCGACCACCGGGCGAGCGCACAACACCGCGTGTCCCAGCCCCAACGGCGCCGCTTGGCGGATGTAAATACAGTTAGCCTGACGCGGCAAAATACCGCGCAGTGTTTCCAGCAGTTCCTGCTTGCCCTGTTGCGCCAGTGCCGCCTCTAGTTCGAGATCGGAGTCGAAATGGTCTTCAATGGCTCGCTTGCTACTGCCTGTGATGAACACCAGGTTTTCTGCGCCGGCGGCCAGCGCCTCTTCCACGGCGTATTGGATTAGGGGTTTATCCACCACCGGCAACATTTCCTTTGGGCTGGCCTTGGTGGCTGGCAGAAAACGGGTGCCGCGGCCGGCAACAGGAAACACAGCAGTACGAATGACGCGGGGCATTAGCGGATCCTTGCTCTCTGATGCCCCATCATACCGTCTTGTCTGGGTCGATTCCGTGACCGGCCGCGCGCCTGTCAGAGGACGCCCTCCCCCGCTGCCAATGGCGCAGCAGCACCCGTGGCACCACTCGCGGTGCCATTTGCCTTGGCCTGAGCAGCGGGCGTCTTACCATCCAGACGCAAGTTGCCGCGGTTACGCTCAACCAGCTTCTTGCCGACACCCTTCACCCGCGCCACCTCCTCTAGCGACTTGAATGGACCGTTCTTGTCGCGGGCCATGACAATGGCTTGCGCCTTGGCCGGGCCGATGCCGACCAGTTCCTTCTGTAAGGTACGTACATCAGCTGAGTTAACGTTAACCGGGCCTGCCAGCGCCGGAGAGGCTAGCCATACGCTGGCGGTAAGGACAGCCCCAAGGGAGCGCCAAGACGAGGCGCGTGAGACAAAGTTCATATAGATGCTCCTTCTGGTTGGATGGGAGCCAACCCTGGCTCCCAGACAACCGCAGCATCTCGCGCTATCGCCCGTCCGAGGAGCCGACTATGCAGTGCGCTGGAGGCGTTTGCAGAACTGCCGTGGGCGCACCAACGAAAAATAGCGCTAAAGACTGATTAACGCGGCGCCGGCAGGAGCACGTCAATCTCGGTCAAGGGCTTAAGCCCATCCCAAGTCTTGCAACCCGGGCACTGCCAGAAAAAAGCGGTACTGGAAAAACCACATTGCTGACAGCGATAGCGGACACTCCGGCGCGCCTGCTTACGCAAGGCAGCACACACGGCATCCAGCCGCGCATCATCGAGACCTTCGCCCGTCGGCAAGCTGGCACGCAGCACCTCCCCAATCCCTGGGCGTTCGAGCAAATGCGTCCGTGTCAGTTCACGCAGCATTGGCATATCCAGAAAATCGCCCAGCAAGGTTGCCTGAACCACATGGGCGCGTAGTTCCGGCGTGGCCTTCAGCAACCAATCCAAGACCATGGCCGGGGCAGCACCCGCAGCAAAGGCGCGCCGCACGCGCGGCAAGACTTCCGGCGCCAGGTCCGGTTGCTGCTCCAAAACCCGACGCAGCCAGTCCATCGCCTCCACTGCTTCACCATCCAAGATGGCGATATCCGCTCGAAGCAACGCAGCACGTGGAAATCGCTTGGTCTCGTTTTTGGCAAGGCGGAGATGTTCACGCGCTGTATCCACACTGCCACCCGCCAACGCGGCCGTGGCCAACTCGCAGGCATAGTGTGCCTGTGCGCTTTCACTGGCTGGGCGACCGATACGCGACATGGCCTGCCCAGTCTCCATCGCCCGTAGCCAATCGCGCTGTAATTCATACAGACGGATCAAATCCTTCAAGGCCGCCAACCGGAAAGCTCCGCCCCCCGACAAGGGCTGCAGGAGTTTTTCAGCGCGGTCATGCAAACCAGCCTTCAGATAGTCTTGGGCTAACGCATAAGTCGCTTGTTCACGCTGGCGCGCGTCGAGATCTTCACGGCTGATCAGATTCTGATGGACGCGGATGGCGCGGTCTATCTCCCCCCTACGTCGGTATAACGCCCCTAGCGCCAGGTGCATTTCAACCGTATCACGGTCCACTTCGACGGCACGCAGGAAGGCTTCGAGTGCACGATCCGGTTGGTCTTGCACCAGGAAATTGAGACCCGCGAGATATTCACGGGAAGCAGGGCGCGGTTGTGGCGTTCCGCCAATCCGCCAGCGACGTCCGGCATACCAGCCAAACACCATGGCTCCACCAAACAGGAGGAGCTTGCCGATAAACGTTGCGAGTGACATACGCTACTCCCGAATGGGGTAGCCCTGCCCTTCATTCACGCGATCGCGAAGGTCTTTGCCGGGCTTAAAATGCGGCACGTATTTGCCGGCGAGTGCCACGGCCTCGCCCGTCTTGGGATTGCGCCCCTGACGAGGTGGGCGAAAATGCAGCGAAAAACTACCGAAACCACGGATTTCGATACGTTCACCATTGGCGAGTGCATCCCCCATGATATCGAGCAGCTGTTTGACGGCCAGCTCGACATCCTTTGCCGGCAGATGCTGCTGCTTGGCTGAAATGAGTTCAATGAGTTCGGATTTGGTCATGCGGGCGCCTGCATCGCGAACGTCGTGGGGAGGGGGAAGTCAGTCCACCGGCGGAGTCGAAACTCCGCCGGTGATTCACGATTAGTCTTCGGTACGGTCCGAATACTGTTCTTTCAGCAGATCGCCAAGGCTGGTGCCCGTGGACGACGACGGCGAACCGCCATACTGCGACACGGCCTCCGCTTCCTCATGAGCTTCCTTCGCCTTGATGGACAGCGCAATGGAGCGGGTTTTGCGATCCACGCCAGTGAAGCGTGCCTCGATCTCCTCGCCGACCTTCAGCACTGAACGCGCATCTTCCACGCGGTCACGAGCCAGTTCAGAGGCACGCAAGTAACCCTCAACGCCTCCTTCCAGGTCAATCACCGCACCGCGGGCATCGACTTCACGAACCACACCGCGGACGATGCTGCCCTTGGGATGATCAGCGATGTACCCCGAGAACGGATCCTTGGCCATCTGCTTGATGCCAAGCGAAATGCGCTCGCGCTCCGGGTCGATGGACAGCACCATCGCCTCGAGGGTCGCACCCTTCTGGTAGCTGCGCACGGCTTCTTCGCCAGGCACATCCCACGAGATGTCGGACATGTGGACCAGGCCGTCGATACCACCGGACAGACCGATGAAGATGCCGAAATCGGTGATGGATTTGATCAGGCCCGAGACACGGTCACCGCGGTTGTAGTTCTCGGAGAAGTCCTTCCATGGGTTCGGCTTGCACTGCTTCAGACCCAGCGAGATGCGGCGACGCTCCTCGTCGATGTCGATGACCATGACCTCAACTTCTTCGCCCACTTCCACCAGCTTGGCCGGGTTGACGTTCTTGTTCGTCCAGTCCATTTCGGAGACATGGACGAGACCTTCGACGCCCTCTTCGATCTCGACGAAGCAGCCGTAGTCGGCAATGTTCGTGATCTTGCCCCAGATGCGGCTCTCTGCCGGGTAACGGCGAGCGATGTGCTGCCAAGGATCGGCGCCCAACTGCTTGATGCCAAGCGAAACGCGCTGCCGCTCGCGATCAAACTTGAGAATGCGCACATCGATTTCGTCGCCCACCTTGACGACTTCAGACGGGTGCTTGACACGCTTCCAAGCCATGTCGGTGATGTGTAGCAGGCCATCGATGCCGCCGAGGTCGACAAATGCGCCGTAGTCGGTGAGGTTCTTGACCACACCCTTGACGATGGCACCTTCCTGCAGGTTATCGAGCAGCACCGAACGCTCGGCGCTGTATTCCTGCTCAACCACCGCACGCCGCGAGACGACGACATTGTTGCGCTTCTGATCCAGCTTGATGACCTTGAACTCGAGCACCTTGCCTTCGAGGTAGGACGGGTCGCGCACGGGGCGCACGTCGACGAGCGAACCGGGAAGGAACGCGCGGACGAACTCAATTTCAACAGTGAAACCACCCTTGACGCGGCCGTTGATAATGCCCTGCACGATGGCCTGATCGGTAAACGCCTGCTCAAGGCGGGTCCAAGTACGGGCGCGCTTGGCTTTCTCGCGCGACAGGCGCGTGGCGCCCGAGCCGTCTTCAACGCTGTCTAGCGCCACTTCCACCATTTCGCCGACAACGGCTTCTACTTCGCCCTTGTCGTTCTTGAACTGCTCGACTTCGATAATCGCTTCGGACTTCAGTCCAACGTTGACGACCACGAAATCCGGCCCGACGGAAACAATGAGGCCGGTGAGGATCTGGCCCGGCTTGATCCGCTGGCTGGCCAGGCTTTGTTCAAACAGTTCAGCAAAAGATTCGCTCATGGGGTGGGGTTGCGGGCCTGAAGGCGCCGCCTCTTTGGGTTTGTACCGGGCCGTGGGTTACACGGGGAACCGGGAAGTAAAAACACATGGCTTCTAGGCGCGAGCAGAACCCGTCCCCGAAACCACACCGGGCTACAGCCGTTTACCCGCGACCGAATCGCTCCCGTGCCAGTGACAGCACTTGATCGACCACGGACGCGAGCGGCAGCTGCGTCGAATCAAGGGTGATGGCGTCGGGCGTGGCCACCAGTGGCGCCACCTCGCGGGTGGCATCACGGCGATCGCGCTCCGCAATCTCCAATGAAAGGCCAGCGAGGTTAGCATTAATCCCCTTGCCTATCAACTGCTTATAGCGCCTACGGGCGCGTTCCTCGGGGCTCGCCGTCAGGAAGATTTTCAGTTGCGCCTCCGGGAAGATGACCGAGCCCATGTCACGGCCGTCGGCAACGAGGCCCGGCGGCTCGGCAAATGCCCGCTGCCGTTCCACCAGCGCCGCACGCACTTCCGGCCAGGCGGCGATACGTGAAGCCGCTGCGCCAGCGGCTTCGGTACGGATCGCCCCGCTCACTTCCAGACCCGACAGCAGAATGCTCTCTTCGCCATCCGCGCGCGCCGCAAAGCGGACGTTCATGGCCCGGGCCACCGCGGCATGGCCAGCGACATCCGCCGACGCCACTCCTGCCAAGGCGGCGCCGTGCGCCACCAACCGATACAGCGCCCCAGAGTCGAGCAGGTGCCAGCCCAGCGCCGCGGCCACCTGCCGGCAGACCGTTCCCTTGCCAGAGCCGCTAGGTCCGTCGATAGCCAGCACCTTCACGCTGCACCCACCTGCAGGCCAATCGACTGTGCTAACGCGGCAAAATCCGGGAAGGAGGTCGCCACATTGGCCACATCTTCGATCACGATCGGCCCGGAGGCTGCGAGACTGGCAATCGCGAACGCCATGGCAATCCGGTGGTCACCGTGGCTATTGACCGTCCCAGCCGCAAAGGGACGGCTGCCCGCCGTCGCGCCGGCCAGTACCATGCCGTCCTCTCGGGCGAGGCAGGGAATACCCAGCGCCCGTAGCCCCGCTTCCATGGTAGCGATACGGTCGCTTTCCTTGACGCGCAGCTCCTGCGCCCCCTCCACCACTGTTTCACCGGTGGCGCAGGCGGCTGCCACAAACAGCACGGGAAATTCGTCGATCGCCAAGGGCACCAGCTCCCGAGGCACCCGGATGCCTCGCAGAGGCGTTGCATGGACTTCGATATCCGCCACCGGCTCACCACCGGCCTCCCGGGGGTTCAGCAACCGCAGATCTGCCCCCATCAGCCGCAAGATATCGATGATCCCCGTTCGGGTGGGATTCAAGCCCACGTTCCGTACCAGCAGCGAACCGCTAGCGGCAATACTGCCGGCCACCAGAAAAAAGGCCGCCGAGGAGATATCGCCTGGGACTTCCAGGGTACAGGCGGTCAGTCGCTGCGGTGGGTGCAGCGTCACCACCCGCGACGTCGCTTGGGCCTCCGTCAATACCTCAGCACCAAATGCACGCAGCATGCGTTCCGTATGGTCACGGGTGACCGCGTGTTCAATCACCGTGGTTGGGCCGTCCGCGTACAGCCCAGCCAACAACAAGGCCGACTTCACCTGCGCGCTGGGGACCGTGAGTTCATGGCTCCGGCCCTGTAAATGGCCTTTACCCGACACCTGACTGACGCCGTGCACAGTGACCGGCGGTGTCCCGGCGGACGTCGTGATGACTGCACCCATCCGGCGCAAAGGTGCCGCCGCCCGCTCCATGGGACGGCGGGTGAGCGAAGCGTCGCCCACCAAAGTGCTCTGAAAAGCCTGACCCGCTAGCAGCCCCATGGAAAGCCGCATCGCGGTACCCGCATTGCCCATGTCTAGCGGCGTCGTGGGGGCTTGGAGCCCGTGCAAGCCAACGCCATAAACACGGATCCGACCCGGACCAGGGCGCTCGACCCGAACACCCATGGCGCGCATAGCGCCGAGCGTAGCGAGGCAGTCTTCGCTCTCCAGAAAGCCGGTGGCTTCAGTGACGCCTTCAGCCAGGGCGCCTAACATCAACGCCCGATGTGAAATGCTTTTATCGCCAGGAACCGTGACCGCGCCCGACACCGCCAGCGCCGGTAACGCACGCCAGTCCTGCCGGGTCGTCGCTGTAGTCATCAACGCGAGCGCCGGAGGGCTACAGCACTGACCGCGGGTAAGACCCGAGGACGCGTAACAGTGAGGTTCGCGTGGTGAGTTCTTGCAAAGCGGCAGCGACGGGGGGATCGTCGGTATGACCGAGTAAATCGAGGAAGAACACGTACTCCCACTTGCGCTTACGCGAGGGACGCGACTCGATACGGGTTAGGCTGACACCATGACGGGCCAAAGGCTCCAGTAACTGTTGTAACGCGCCTGGCGATTCCGTGTCATTGGCAGAAACAATGAGCGTGGTTTTGTCAGCGCCACTCGAGTGAAAGACCTGCTTGCCCACCACCAGAAAGCGCGTGGTGTTATCCGGGCGGTCCTCAATCTCGTTGGCTAGAATCGTTAACCCATAAACCTCGGCGGCGATTTGCCCACCAATAGCCGCGGTACCCCGCTCATCGCGTGAGCGACGCGCCGCTTCAGCATTGCTGGAAACCGGAATGCGTTCAATCCCCGGCATGTGCTCGTCTAGCCACTGGCGACACTGCGCGAGCGACTGCTGGTGAGACACTACCCGCTCGATCCTTTCCAAGGTATCCATGCGTCCCATCAGATGCTGATGAATACGCACCTCGACCTCCCCACAGATGTTCAGCGGGGAGATCAGAAAGCGATCCAAGGTATTATTGACCGAGCCTTCTGTGGAATTCTCGATGGGCACCACGCCAAAGTCGGCAACGCCAGCCTCGACTTCGTGGAATACCTCTTCAATGGAGGGCAGCGACAGCGCGCGCACGGAATGACCGAACTGTTTGTAGACCGCCTGCTGAGTGAACGTGCCTTCTGGACCGAGAAACGCGACCTTCAGTGGCTCTTGCTGGGCCAGGCAGGCTGACATGATTTCGCGGAACAGCCGCACAATTTCTTCATCGCGTAGCGGACCACGGTTGCGGGCCAGCGCCATTCGGAGCACTTCCGCCTCACGTTCGGGACGGTAGAAGTCGACTACCCGGCCCTCACGCGATTTTGAGATGCCGACCTGCTGAGCCAGCGTGGCCCGTTCATTCAGCAGTGTGTGAATATTGGCGTCGAGCGTGTCGATCTGTTGACGAATGAGTCCCAGATCGAGCTTTTTCACGTCGTTTTCGCCGGCATCGCCCGTCATAGGATTCACACCACGCGAACGTTAAGCACGCCAGCAATGGCGCGCAGACTGTTGACCACTGCATCTGGAACGCTACCATCCACATCGATCAGTGTATAGGCCAATTCACCGCGAGATTTATTCAGCAGGTCCGCGATGTTCAGACTGGCCAACGCCAGTGTGCTGGAAATTTGCCCAACCATGTTCGGCACGTTAGCGTTAGCAATGGCAATGCGACTGGTACCGGCAATTCGCGGCAGCTGGGCTTCCGGGAAATTCACGGAGTGACGGACAGTGCCGTTTTCCAGAAACTCGCGGAGGGTATCAGCTACCATCACGGCGCAGTTTTCTTCGGCCTCATTAGTGGAGGCGCCCAGATGCGGCAATGCGATCACACGCGGGTGGCCTTTAATCGCATTGCTCGGAAAATCGCAGATATAGGAACCGAGATGCCCAGCGTCAAGCGCCGCCAGCACTGCGGCCTCTTCGACGATTGGCCCCCGTGCGAAATTGATAATAGTGCCGCCCTGGCGCATGAGCTTTAACCGGGCAGCATTCACCAGACCGCGCGTTGCATCGACGAGTGGCGTATGCACCGTGACCGCATCTGCACGGGCGAACAGGTCATCCACCGACAGTGCCTGTTCCACGCCAGACGACAATTGCCACGCGCGCTGCACGGTAATTTGCGGGTCGTAGCCGAGCACTTTCATACCCAAACCATGGGCCGCGTTGGCTACTTCCACACCAATGGCGCCAAGACCAATGACCCCGAGGGTTCGCCCAGGCAGCTCTCCGCCTACAAATTTTTTCTTACCCTTTTCCACGGCTATTTCCAGCGCGTGATCGTCACCTTCAAGGTCCTTCACAAAGCCCCAGGCCTGACAGATATTGCGCGCCGCCAAAAACAAAGAAGCCAAGACCAACTCCTTCACGGCGTTAGCGTTCGCACCTGGCGCATTGAAGACGGGGACACCGCGGGCCGACATCGCCTTCACCGGAATATTGTTAGTTCCCGCTCCAGCACGCCCGATGGCCAGAACACTCGCCGGCAATTCCAGTGCATGCATATCGGCTGAACGCACGAGTACGGCATGTGGATGACCAATCTCAGAAGCCACTTCGTAGCGGTCGCGCGGCAGACGCTCAAGACCACGGACTGAAATATTGTTGAGAGTAAGGATCTTAAAGGTCATGTAGCTTAGTTCCAAGAATAACGGTATCGAATCAGCCGTGACGACGAGCGAAATCCTGCATACAGGCAATGAGCGCCTGCACACCTGCGACGGGCATGGCGTTGTAGATGCTGGCACGCATGCCACCCACGGAACGGTGCCCCTCAAGATTGGTCAGGCCAGCAGCGAGTGCGGCGGCCATAAAGGCCTTTTCCAGCGCGGCCTCGGGAACGGTAAACGGCACGTTCATCCACGAACGCGAGGACTTTTCGATGGGGTTGGCATAAAACCCCGACCCGTCGATGTAGTCGTAAAGTAGCTTCGCCTTAGCGGCATTGCGCGCGCCCACTACCGCAAGTCCACCTTCAGCCTTCAGCCACTTGAATACCAACCCGGCCATGTACCAAGAAAAGGTAGGCGGTGTATTGGACATGGAACCGTCCGCGGCCATTTGAGCGAAGTCCCAAATCGAGGGCGTCTCAGCGCGCGCCTGCCCCACCAAATCCTCGCGCACAAGGACGATCACCAGACCCGACGGCCCAATATTTTTCTGAGCACCCGCGTAAATGAGCCCAAAACGTGACACGTCAATGGGTCGCGACAAGATGCTCGAAGAAAAATCAGCGACCAGCGGCACGCCATCAGCGCGCACGGGAATGTCATGAAACTCCAAGCCAGAGATAGTTTCATTCGGCGTGTAGTGCAGATACCGGGCACCCGGCGTAGCAGCCCAACTGTCGCGAGCAGGAATAGCGAAGTAGTTGCTGTCTTTGCCGTCAGCAACCACATTGACCTTGCAGTATTTCTTCGCTTCAGTCAGGCCTTTCTTGGACCAAGCGCCGGTATTGGCGTAATCCACCACATCGCCTGCAGCGGTCAGGTTCTGCGGTATGGCCGAAAACATGCCACTGGCGCCGCCTTGCAAAAACAGCACTTTGTAATTCGACGGCACGTTCAATAGCTCGCGCAGATCCTGCTCAGCCTCAGTAGCCAGAGCCACGAAGCGCTTGCTGCGATGACTGATTTCCATGACGGACATGCCGTCACCCTGCCAATCCAGCAGTTCGCGTTGTGCCTGCTCTAAAACTGGCAACGGTAGCGTGGCCGGACCGGCCGCAAAATTGAACACGCGCATCAAAAGAACTCCACCAAATCACACTGGAAACCAGCTGTTTCCGCGGCGCATATTAACCGCTGTCCGGACTTTAGGTCGCCGCACTGATGGTTATGAGGACAGACCCGGTTCTTCATTAGCCGGGCGTTCTGCGGCCGTCTCCGTGGTCGATTCCGTCGTCTCCGGATCATCCTCGGCTTCCGCCTCGATACCTTCGACGTAGGCCACCCGCGCCACATTGAGCACGCGATCATCGTCACGCATCCGCATGAGCGTTACGCCCTGCGTGTTGCGCCCGAGCACTGAAACTTTGGCCAGACGTGTCCGCAGCAAACGTCCTTCGCGACTGACAATGACGACCTGGTCGCGCTCTTCAACCTGCACCGCCGCGACCATGCGGCCGTTGCGTTCGGAGAGCTGCAGCGCGATAACGCCCTGACCACCACGATTGTGGACTGGAAACTCGTCAATTGCCGTGCGCTTGCCATACCCGTTTTCCGAGACCGTCAGTATCTGCCCGTCACGGATAACCACCAGCGAAATTACTTCCTGTCCCTCGGCGAGGCTGATGCCACGCACACCGGAGGCGTCACGGCCCATGGCACGCACGTCTTCTTCATGAAAACGGATGGCCTTGCCACCGCTCGACAGCAACATCACATGGTTTTGGCCGTTGGTGACATCGACCCCCACCAGTCGGTCCCCCTCATCCAGTGTCACCGCGCGGATGCCAGTGCTGCGCACATGGCCGAAGGCCGAGAGGACGGTTTTCTTAACCGTGCCCTGAGTGGTGGCCATGAACACGCATTGGCCCGCCACCTCGAAGTCGCGCACGGGCAACAACGCGGTAATGCTTTCGCCGCTTTCGAGTGGCAGCAGGTTATTAATTGGACGCCCCCGCGAAGCACGGGACGTGCGCGGCAGACGATAAACCCGCAGCGCGTAGACCTTGCCGCGGTCAGAGAAACACAGCAAGGTGTCATGCGTCTGCGCCATGAATAGCTTGGCGACGCTATCGTCGTCCTTCGTGCCGCCGGCATCATTGCCCTGAGCGCCCCGACCGAGCACCCGGTATTCCTCTAGGTTGACCGCTTTGGCCCAACCAGAGCGGGACAAGGTGACCACTACTGGCTCGTCTTTGATCAGATCAAGATCCTCGAGATCGAGGTAATCTGCATTGATCTCGGTACGCCGAGCGTCACCATACTGTTCGCGGATTTCGAGCAATTCCGTGCGGATCACCGCCAACAAACGCTCTGGGCGGGCGAGAATATCCACTAGATCTGCAATACGCTCCAACAACTCGCCGTATTCGATGACGATTTTGTCGCGCTCAAGTCCCGTGAGGCGGTTGAGGCGTAATTCAAGAATGGCCTGCGCCTGCGCTTCAGACAGCCGATAACCACCATCCACCAGCCCGAAAGCTTCTGCCAATCCTTCAGGCCGCGTGGAGACAGCGCCGGCACGCGCCAGCATCTCCGGTACCGCCCCGCTCTGCCAAAGGCGCTCCATGAGGGCGACCTTGGCTTCAGCCGGATTTGGTGCAGCCTTAATTACCGCAATGACGTCGTCGATATTGGCCAGCGCCACCGCCTGACCTTCCAGCAGGTGAGCGCGGTCACGGGCCTTGCGTAGCTCGTACACGGTACGCCGGGTGACCACCTCACGCCGATGGCGCAAGAATGCCTCGATGAGATCACGCAGCCCCAGCAACCGTGGCTGCCCATCGAGCAGAGCGACCATGTTGATACTGAAAACCGTTTCCAGCGGCGTCTGCTTGAAGAGGTTGTTCAACACCACATCAGCCGCCACATCACGCTTTAGTTCAACTACTACACGCATGCCATCCTTGTCGGATTCATCGCGGATCTCACTGATGCCTTCGATCAGCTTTTCTTTGTGCAGCTCAGCAATGCGCTCTAGCAGACGTGCCTTATTGACCTGGTACGGCAGTTCGGTGACGATAATGGACTGACGGTTGCTCTTACGGTCCAGATCTTCGAAATGCGTCTTGGCGCGCACATAAACGCGCCCGCGCCCGCCACGGTAGGCGTTACCCAGGTCGGCGATGCCATTGATAATGCCGCCGGTCGGAAAGTCAGGGCCCTTCACGATTTCCATCAGTTGCGCCAAAGTGGCGTCCGGCTGATCGATGAGCAGCACGCAAGCGTCCACCACTTCACAGAGGTTGTGCGGCGGAATATTGGTGGCCATGCCCACGGCGATGCCGGACGAACCATTCACCAGCAGGTTGGGGACGCGTGTCGGCATGACCGATGGCTCGTGCTCGGACTCGTCGTAGTTCGGCACGAAGTCGACCGTGTCCTTGTCGAGGTCCGCCAACAACTCATGCGCCACCCGGGTCAGACGGACCTCGGTGTAACGCATGGCAGCTGGGGCATCACCATCCACCGAGCCGAAGTTGCCCTGCCCGTCGATCAGCAGGTAACGCAGGCTGAAGGGCTGCGCCATACGCACCATGGTGTCGTATACCGCGCTGTCGCCGTGCGGATGGTATTTACCGATAACATCGCCCACGATGCGGGCCGACTTCTTGTAGGCCTTGTTCCAGTCGTTTCCCAGCTCATGCATGGCAAACAGCACCCGACGGTGCACCGGCTTCAAACCGTCCCGGACGTCCGGCAAGGCGCGACCGACAATGACCGACATCGCATAGTCGAGATACGACTGGCGCATCTCGTCTTCGAGGTTGATATGAATGATCTCGCGTGCGATGTCCGCCATGGGGGGCTTTTGCTCCAAAGGCCTGAAAAATCAAGCGGTAATGATAACATAGAAGCCTATGTCTAACCCCTCTGTAAACCCCACCGGCCGCAATGCGGATGCTGGTGAACTGGCCAAGTTCGAAGCCCTTGCCCAGCGGTGGTGGGACCCTGCCGGTGAATCAGGCCCATTGCACCGGCTGAACCCAGTCCGCCTCGGCTATCTAGCGGCGCGCACCCGGCTGCAGGACGCCATGGCGCTGGATGTGGGCTGTGGGGGTGGACTGCTCAGCGAAGCGCTTGCGGTGGCCGGCGCTACCACCACCGGGCTAGATCTGGCCCCGACTGCGTTGCAAGTGGCGCGCCTGCACGCGCTGGAAAGTGGTCTCAACGTGCGTTACGTCGAAGCCAGCGCCGAAGAGTTTGCCGACCAAGCAGGCGGACAGTTCGACGTGGTGTGCTGTATGGAGATGCTGGAACACGTTCCGGACCCCGCTTCGGTCATAGCAGCGCTGGCACGCCTGGTCCGCCCCGGTGGCGATATCTTCCTCTCGACGCTGAATCGGACGCCGCAAGCCTTTGCTCTAGCCATTGTCGGCGCAGAGTACCTGTTGCGGCTGCTGCCCCGGGGTACCCATGAATACGCACGTTTTCTGCGCCCCTCTGAGATTGCCAGCATGGCGCGGAATGCCGGGTTGGAACTCATGGATATCACCGGTCTTGAGGTCGACCCGCTTACCCAGACCTTCCGTCTGGGTCCAGATGTGGCCGTGAACTATCTGGCGCATTTTCGCCGACCGGCGGCTTGACCCATGACCATGCAGCGTTTTATCCGCCCATGTACCGCGGTGCTGTTTGATCTTGACGGCACCTTGCTGGATACCGCTCAGGACATGGCCGGCGCGTTAAATGACCTGCGCGCCGAACACGGCGTCATTCCGCTGCCTTTCGCCACCCTGCGTTCCCAGGTCTCCCATGGCGCTGCCGCACTGGTGCGCGCCGGGTTCGAGCAGGTGCAGGGCGCCGAATTCGAAGCCTTACGGCAACGGTTCCTTGAACTCTATGCCGGACGGCTGGCCACCCATACGCGGCTCTTTCCAGGCGGTGAGTGGCTGTTGGCCCAACTGGAGGCGGCTGGATTGCCCTGGGGAGTGGTCACTAACAAACCCGGTTTCCTCACCAAGCCGCTGCTGCTAGCCCTCGGACTGGCAGAGCGCGCCGCGTGCGTTGTTTCCGGCGATTCACTGCCGGAGCGAAAACCCCACCCGGCACCCTTGCTCCACGCTGCCGCGCTGGCCGGCGTCGACCCCCTGCAATGTGTCTATGTGGGCGACGCCGAGCGGGATATCGCCGCCGGGCGGGCAGCGGGAATGCTCACTTTGGTGGCCCGTTTTGGCTATTTAGCTGCCGAGGATCAGCCCGCTACCTGGGGCGCGGATGGCGAGATCGCCACCCTGGCCGAAGTAGCCCCGTGGATCGGACTACCGCCCGCCTCCCCATGAGCACGCCGTTGCCCCTGACGGATTACGCCTGTCTGTTTGCCGGACACCCGCGCACACCGGCCTTACGCACGCTGTACGAGTGGTCTGGTGCCATCGAAGCGCTGGTACGTCATGGCCGCACTGGCGCCCATGACGCTGCGCATCACAAGCTTGCGTGGTGGACGCAAGAACTACAGCGCTTCGCGACCCAATCCGCCGCGCACCCAATCACGCGCGCCTTGCAGGCCTACGGCGCAAACACCACGCTGGCCAATTTGCTCGCCCAGCGACTAGAAGTAGCGCAGTTGGAACTGGCCGGTGTAGTGCCAGATGACACCAATGCGGCCACCGGTTGGCATTGGCGCCGACATGGCGTTTTACAATGCAGTGCAACGCACCTGCTATCGCCAACGGCCACCGCCGATGAACGCGAACAACTGCGCCTGTTCGCTGCAGCACTAGGCGAAGCGCTAGGCCACGCCGAGGCCTGCTCAGCACCGCTGCGGCAGGCCCGCGACGGATGCCTGTTACTGCCACTCACCGCACTGGCCGCCGCCGGTATTGACGAACAACAACTCCCTGAAGCCTTGGCTGACCTTCGGTACCGTGATGCTCTAGCCGCGGTCTTGCGCACTGAAATTCATCGCGGGCAGCAGGCAGCGAGCACAGCCTTGGCCCTCTGGCGAGAATTGACGCCTGAGCTACGCGCGGCGCAACGTCACGGCGCGGTGTTATTGGCGCTCACGGCAGCACAACTTGAACGACTCGCACAGCGGCCTCCCAGCCGCCTACACGAGCCCGACAGCCCCCCACCGTGGCGTACCCTGTGGCAGGCCTGGCGCGAGGCACACCGCGCCACGAGCTAGTTCGCCCCTTTCACTGCACGGCACGCTGCCCGACCGCCATGCATCCTGCATCACCTTCTGTTTCATTAGCCACGGACACCCATGGACAGCCAGACACTTCGCGACTATCAAGCCCCTATCGATGCCCTGAGCGGCCGGGTGATTCTGGTCACAGGAGCCGGGGATGGGATCGGTAAAGCCTTGTCACTGGCTTTGGCCTGCCATGGGGCTACCGTGGTACTGCTTGGCCGGACCCTGCGCAAACTTGAAAAAGTACACGACGAAATCGTTGCTTCTGGTGGTCCCGCGCCAGCGCTGGCACCACTGAACTTGGAAACAGCACCGGCTGGCGAATATGACGCCCTCGTTGACTCCTTACAGCGCGAGTACGGGCGGCTGGATGGGCTGGTGCACAATGCGGCGATCCTCGGCACACGGGCGCCAGTGGAACTCTATGACGTGGCCACCTTCGGACGCGTCCTGCATGTGAACCTCACTGCCGCCTTCGCACTGACCCATGTGTGTTTGCCCTTGCTCAAGGCCAGCAGCGACGCGAGTGTGGTTTTCACCTCAAGTGGCGTGGGACGTAAAGGCCGGGCCTACTGGGGTGCCTATGCCGTGTCGAAGTTCGGTATCGAAGGCCTGTCGCAGGTGCTCGCAGACGAACTGGAAAACGACGGTCAAGTGCGGGTGAACTGTCTCAACCCCGGGGCTGTGCGCACCGCCCTGCGCGCCCAAGCCTATCCAGGAGAGAACCGCGATCGTCTACCGCTGCCGGAGACGATCGTTGCGCCTTATCTCTTTCTTTTAGGTCGGGCCGGTCGTGGCGTGACTGGTGGCTCATTCGATTGCCAGCCGCCGATTTGCACGACGCCATAGCCCACGCCAGCACAAACGGCCGCCACCTCTTCCAGTTCGAGATCCACGCTGCGCCCGCGCGCAAGCGTGCGCGGCAAGGCGAAACCAAGGAACTGGGTACGCATTAAGCGGCCCACATCCACCCCAATGGAGGCGAGCGCAGCGCGCAAGTCCCGTGCCCGGGCACCGCGTACCACCACGCGCAACCAGGCGTTCGCACCATCGCCAGGCTCCGGCACACAACTGAGCACCGCAAACGGCGGATTAGCGGCGGCGGCGGCGGGCACCAACTGGGTCAGCTCAGCGGTCGTCGGCAAGCGCCGTACACGCACGGCAAAATGCGTTTCATGGTCACTGGCCCGCTTCGACACGGCTGCACGTAAGGCGCCGTCGGTGGTAAACAGCTCCAGCCCACCATCGGAGGGCGCCATCGCCCCAAGCGGCAACCAACGAGCGCCTTGCACTTTCGGTAAGCGCTCTTCCGCAGGCGTCACGCCCTCCGGGGCATCCGCTGCACGGGCCGGCTCCCCTGGCGCGCGGTGGTAGGCAATGATGCGCGTACCGCTCGGGCCGGCAGCCGCCAACCGCAGCCGCCGCCCATCCAACGCCACGACATCTTTCGGACCCAAGCGCTGACCAGGCGCAGCAGCTTGACCATTGACCGTCAGCCGACCCTGCACCAACCAGGTCTCTACCTGGCGCCGCGAAGCGACGCCCGCAGCGGACAGGACTTTCTGGATTCTCAAATCACTTCGCCTGCAGCGTCGTCAGGTAACTCGCTCGTTTCCAACACGACCACCGGGTCTGCCTCGACTACCGCTGGCTCATCAGCAACCGCCGCGTCATTGGCCACCAACGGCGCTTGCGTCTCCGGGAACTCCAGCTGTACGCCCAGATTTTCCACATCACGCAACTGCGCCAATGTCGGCAGGTTATCGAGACTTTTTAGACTGAAATAGTCGAGAAATTCACGCGTACTACCGAGCAGCTCGGGCCGCCCTGGTACCTCGCGATGACCCACGATGCGAATCCAGCCGCGCTCGACCAAGGTGCGGATGATATTCGGGTTCACCGCCACTCCGCGGATATCCTCGATTTCCCCGCGCGTGATCGGCTGACGGTAGGCGATCAGGGCGAGTGTTTCGAGCAAGGCACGCGAATATTTAGCGGGACGCTCTTGCCACAGACGCGAAACCAGAGCCGCTACCGACGGGCGTACCTGAATACGAAAGCCGCTGGCGACTTCGAGTAACTCAATGCCACGCGCGGCGTAACTCTCTGCCAATCGCTCTAGGGTCATACGCACCTGTTCCGGCCCAGGGCGCTCAGCCTCGTCGAATAACTCGACGATCTCCACCACCGTGAGCGGTCGACCCGCGGCAAGCAAGGCGGCTTCGCAGACATTCTGCAGGTCATTGGACTCGATCATGGGCGCCCTCAAAATCCGTTGTCATTGGCGGAGGCCGCCGGGGATACAGTCACGGGTTGTTCGAACACCGGTTCCACGGGTGAAATGGGCGCATCCCGTGCACCCACCGCCACCACTGCCGTCACCGCCTCTGCCCAATCACGCGGCGCGGTAGCCGGCCGTACATGAATGGGCCCATAGGCTTCAGTCTGCACAAACTCTACCAAGCCTTCGCGCAGCAATTCGAGTAACGCAACGAAGGTGACAGTCACCCCCATCCGACCCTCGCTCACTTCGAACAGCTGGAGAAAATCAAGGAATGTGCCTGGCTGCAAGCGCTGCAACATCTCGCTCATGCGCTGGCGGACCGACAAACGCTCGCGAGCCACGTGATGACTAGCGAACATCGAAGCGCGCTGAATGACGTCTTTGAATGCCAGCAGCATTTCCTGCAGTGACACCGTGGGTACGATCTGCACCACTTTGCGTTCGGTGAGCTCTACCGTGGCGACAAAGACGTCACGCTCCAGCCGCGGCAACGTCTCTATCTCCTCCGCGGCTTGCTTGAAGCGTTCGTACTCCTGCAGACGCCGCACTAGCTCGGCACGCGGGTCATGCTCCTCGGTCATCGCGGCGGCAGGCCGTGGCAACAACATGCGTGATTTAATCTCGGCGAGCATCGCCGCCATCAGCATATATTCACCAGCCAACTCGAGCTCTAGGCCCTGCATCAGGTCAATATATTCCATGTACTGACGCGTAATTTCCGCGATTGGGATATCCAGTACATCCAGATTTTGCCGCCGAATGAGATACAGCAACAGGTCCAGCGGCCCCTCAAAGGCCTCCAAGAACACCTTCAGCGCCTGCGGCGGAATATAAAGATCCCGCGGTGGTTCGCTCATGGGTTCGCCGTCAACAATGGCAAATGGCATTTCCTGTTGGACAGGCGGCGTCACCACTTCCAGTTCGGGGGTCAGTTCGCTCACCGGTATTCCAGTCCCATGGCACTGCGCACTTCGGTCATCGTCTCACGAGCGACATCGCGGGCTTTCTCGCAGCCCTCGGCAATGATGCTGCGGACCAGATCACGGTTGCCAGCATATTCAACCGCTCGGGCACGGATCTGGGTCACTTCCTCGACCACACGATCAATGAGCGGTTTCTTGCACTCAAGACAACCAATGCCCGCGCTGCGGCACCCTGCTGCGGCCCAAGCCTGGGTGTCGGCAGTGGAGTAGATCCGGTGCAGATCAAACACCGGGCACTTGCCTGGATCACCGGGGTCGGTTCGGCGGGCGCGCGCCGGGTCGGTCTGCATGGCTTTGAGTTTTTTGACCACGCTGTCTGGCTCTTCGCGCAACCCAATGGTGTTGCCATAGCTCTTCGACATCTTGCGCCCGTCGAGCCCAGGCACCTTCGGCGTGGCGGTAAGCAGCACCTCGGGCTCCGGCAGGATAGAACGGCCGCTGCCCTCGAGCCAACCGAGCAAACGCTCACGATCGGCGAGCGTCAGCTGGGTATTGCCCTCAAGCAGAGCGCGTGCCCGCGCCAGCGCTTCACCATCACCCTGCTGCTGCCATGCTTTACGCAACTGTTGGTAGAGATCTGCCGTGCGCCCACCGAGTTGTTTCACCGCCCTGGCCGATTTAGCTTCAAAATCGGGTTCCCGTCCGTACAGGTGATTGAAGCGACGCGCGATCTCGCGGGTAATCTCCACGTGCGCCACCTGATCTTCCCCAACCGGCACGAATTGCGGGCGGTAGATCAAAATGTCGGCGCTCTGCAGCAATGGATATCCCAAAAAACCGTAGGTGGCTAAGTCTTTTTCACGTAGCTGTTCCTGCTGGTCTTTGTAGGTTGGTACGCGCTCCAGCCAACCGAGAGGTGTGACCATCGATAACAGCAAATGCAACTCCGCGTGTTCAGGGACCCGCGATTGAATAAACAGCGTACAGGCAGCCGGATTGAGACCCGCCCCCAGCCAGTCGATGACCATCTCCCAAACGTTCTCTTCCAACTGCGAGGTGTCCTCGTAGCCAGTGGTCAAGGCGTGCCAGTCCGCCACGAAGAAGTAGCATTCATACTGGTATTGCAGCTCAACCCAGTTTTTTAGGGCGCCGTGGTAGTTGCCCAAATGGAGCTGCCCCGTAGGGCGCATCCCGGACAAAACCCGACGCGAAGAATTATTGGAACTACTCAAGCGGTGTACCTCAGAGAACCTGGCATCAGATCAGCCACGACAACACCGCATTGAAACCATCGAGCACCCAATCAATCGGTGGGCTAATCAATACGCCCAAGAGACGGGTTGCCACTAGCCCCATGACGATAAACAGGCCGTAAGGGGTAATGGCTTCCAGCACTTTCACTAGCGCACTGCGTGGTGGCAGAAGATTCGTCAGTACTCGACCACCGTCGAGCGGTGGAATGGGCAACAGATTGAAGACGGCGAGCACCACATTAAACTGCAGGCCGAACTGGCTCATAGCGGCCAGCCAGCGCCCGTACGGCTGGGCATCCAGGCCCGCCCCGAACAGTCGCACCACGGCCACCAGCAACAGACCCCACAACAACGCCATGACCAGATTGGACGCGGGGCCGGCGGCAGCCACCTTGACCCAGTCCTGACGGTAATGGCGAAAACGGTTGGGGTTAACCGGCACCGGCTTGGCCCAGCCAAACAGGAACGGCGCCCCTAGCAGGAGCAACACCCCTGGCACCAGCACCGTCCCCATGGGATCGACGTGCCGGAGCGGGTTCAGACTGAGCCGACCTTGCGCCTCGGCGGTACGGTCTCCACAGCGGCGAGCCGCCCAACCATGCGCTACCTCGTGCAAGGTAATGGCCGTGAGCACGGGGAGCGCCATCACGGCGACCTGCTGCAAGATGCTGTTGAAGTCCATCGGCGGATTATACGCTGCTCGCTCAGCGGAAATGCGTGGTGTCGCCCTTCCCCGCCCGAACCACTACCGGGGCGTCCCCGGCCAAGTCGACCACGGTGGTCGGTTCCAGCCCGCAATGCCCCCCATCAAGCACCAGATCCACCACATGCTGTAAACGCTCGTAGATCTCGGTAGCGTCGGTCAACGGGTAGTCTTCACCCGGCAGTAACAGGGTACTGCTCATGATGGGCTCACCTAGTTCTGCCAAGAGCCCCTGGGGTACCGGATGGTCGGGAATGCGGATGCCGATCGTCGAGCGTTTGGCGTGCTGCAGCCGCCGCGGCACCTCCCGGGTGGCCTCCAGCAGAAACGTATAGGGGCCGGGGGTGTGTGCCCGGAGTAACCGATATTGCCAGGTGCCTACCTTGGCGTAGCGCGCGATCTCGGACAGGTCCCGGCAGACCAGCGTGAAGTGATGGTGTTTGTCGGTCTGGCGGATGCGCTGTAACCGCTCCATGGCTTCCTTGTCCCCCAAATGACAACCCAGGGCATAGCAACTGTCGGTGGGGTAGACAATCACCCCCCCCTTGCGCAGCGTCTCTGCCGCCTGGCGCAATAGCCGCCGCTGGGGATCCTTGGGGTGCAGGAGAAACAACTGGCTCATAGGACAGGTATCATACGGGGATGCAGGCACTCTACGATCTCATCCCCATCCTACTGTTCTTTGTGTCGTTCAAATGGCTGGGAATCTACGCGGCCACCACGGTGCTGATTATCACCACCGTGCTGCAACTGGCGTGGCAATGGTTCACCCGCCGTAAAATCAGCAGCATGTTGCTTGCCACCGCTGCGCTCGTCCTACTATTCGGCGGACTCACCCTGTATGTCCACGACGAGCGTTTCATCCTGTGGAAGCCCAGCGTGCTGTACGTGCTGTTCGCCACGGTGTTTGGCTTGAGTACGGTGGTCGGCGCGCAACCCTTGTTGCAACGCACTTTGGGCGCCCAGTTGCAGGCCCCGCGGGCCGTCTGGCAGTGGGCCAGCCTGCATTGGGCCGTGTTTTTTCTGGTCCTGGCCGCGATCAACGCCGTGCTTGTCCTGCACTTTAGCCGTGACGCCTGGGCCAACTGGAAGCTCGCCAGTGTGGGTGTGGTGCTGGCTTTTGCAGTGCTGCAAATGTTCTGGTTGAGCCGACACGCGTCACCGATCGAACCGCCCGAAACTCCCGGCGGCACGCCATGACCCGCATGCCACTGGCCGCCCCACAACGGCCAGCTGCCTTGCTAGCGCTGCTGGAACAGCACTTTGGCCCCGGCAGCAGCTGGGTGGTCGACGACAGCCAGCATCACGCCGGCCACGCCGGTGCCGCCGGCGGTGCCGGGCACTTTCGCGTGCGGGTGGTGTCAGAACGTTTTGCCGGCGTGCCCAAGCTCGCCCGGCACCGACTGGTTTATACGGCCGCGGCCGACCTCTTACCGCAGGACATTCATGCCCTGTCCATTGAGGCCCTCACCGCTGCCGAGGCCGGGACAGGTTAAGCTGTCTCCCGATTTCCACTGTACCCTCTGAGGACCTCCATGAAGAAGCTCGCCTTGTTGATGACCGCCAGCGGAGCGCTGGTTCTGGCCGCCTGCCATTCCGGCACAGGCAAGGCCGCCGATGCACGCCCCGCCATTGCGCATATTGACGGACAACCCGTCTCAGCCGAGGCACTCGATGCCTTTGCCCAGGCTCAGGCGGGTGGCAAAAATTTTGCGGATTTACCAGTAGAACAACGCGACCAAATCGTTGATTCGCTGCTAAAACTCGCCGTCGTGGCCCATGAAGGCGAAAAACAAGGCCTCGCCAAGGACCCCAAGACCGCCGCCCAGCTTGAACTGGTGCGCATGCAGGTTCTGGCCCGTGCCGCAGTGACCGCCCATTTCAAGGACGCCAAGCCGACGGACACGGAACTGAAGGCGGAATACGACTCGCTCGTCGCCAAGATGCCGAAAGAAGAGTTCCAAGCCTCGCACATCCTCGTCGATGAAGAAGCCAAGGCCAAGGAGCTGATCGCGCAGCTGGAGAAGGGCGCCAAGTTTGCCACCCTGGCCACCGCTAACAGCAAGGACACAGGATCTGCCGCTAAGGGTGGTGATCTGGGCTGGTTCCCACCGGAGCAGATGGTGAAGCCATTCTCGGCTGCGGTGGCCCTACTGAAGGATGGCGAATACACCCACACCGCCGTGCAGAGTCAGTTCGGCTGGCACATCATTCTGCGCACCGGCGTACGCGCCACTCCGCCGCCGCCGCCGTTCGAGCAGGTCAAGGACCAAATCGCGCCGTCGGTGGAACAAAAGCGCGTCGGTCAGTACGTCGAATCGCTACAGAAAAACACCAAGATCGAACGCCACGAAATCAAGGTACCCACGCCTGTGGACGGAGGCGCCCCAGTGACAGGTCCGGTGACCGCACCCGTGCCGACCCCGGTACCTGAAACCAAGTAATCGCCGACGCTGCCCAACGCCAGACCGCGCTAGTTAGTGAGGTTCATGGCGTTGGGCCTGCTGCCCGCCACCGCTGAATAGCGGTTCGGCAGTATGATGGTGACATGGGCATTCCCCCCAAAAAGGCATCCAATGCCAGCGCCTTTGCCGCGGACGCGGCGCTCGGTGCGCTACAACCGCTGGCCACCCTACTGCTGGAGCAAGGGCTCGGCGTACCGGAACTGTATCAAGCCTTGAAGTGGGTGTTCGTTCAGGAGTCGGCGCGACAGGCGACCCGCGACGGGCGCAAGGTGAACGTGTCACGCATTGCAGCGCAGACTGGACTCACTCGACAGGAGGTCAGCCGACTGCTGCGCAACCCCGCCAAGCCCGAAACGCGCTATGCCTGGCAGCGACAGCGCTCCAACCGCGTGTTGCTCGGCTGGCATACGGACGCTACTTTTTTGACCGCGGCGGGCCAACCGCGCGGACTCCCCTATGAAGGCGAACGCAGTTTCACCCGTCTGGCGCGTGCCTACTCTGGCGACATTCCCCCGCGCGCCATGCTGGAGGAACTGTTGGACCGCGGCGCGGTAGTCGAACGCCACGCCGATCAATTCTTCCCGCTCAGTCGTACCATCATTGACCCGCGCTCCTCACCAGCCACCCTGCTGGAAATCGGCCGCAAGCTTAAGGTGGTCGCCGGCGCCATCATTGCCGCCGCCGACGACACCCAAGAGCCAGTGCTTTATCAGGAGTTGGCGCTGTCTCAACCCATGAATGCGCGCAAGGCACGGGAAATCACGGCCGCGCTGAACCGCCGCAGTGCCAATTTTATGGAACTCAGCCAGCGGTTGCTGGCCGCCGCAGACACGGCCCCAGCCACGGAAACCCCGTCACCGGACGATGTGACTGTGGGCCTATTTGTCACTGTCATCCAGCAGGAAGCCCAAGATGAAGGAAACAGCTGACTCGTCAAGCCCAGCACTCAACCCGCATGCCACCGCCTTAGGCGATGCGGCACTGACTCTGCTCGCCGCTTTCTTCCCCAACCCCGCGAGCCTGCAAGGTTTCGTCGACGAGCGGATCGCTAAGCTGTCTGCCGAGCATTTCTTGGATGAACAGCGGGCGCAGTTTCTGGATGTTTCAGAAGTACTGCGCCTGTGGGAAACCGCGGCAGACTACCTCGATCGTCATGGTCAACCGCGCATTCTGGTGCGTGAGTGCGCCTACGGCTTTGACCAACTGAGCCGCTTGGCCTATCCGCAACTAGCGCCACAGCAGGTCCTAGAGTCGCTGCTGCAAGGTCGGGCGGTTGAAATATCGGCGGAAGGCATACGCATGATCTCTCGGGCGAATCTCGTGCAGAGCGCGCCGCAGGCAGCCCACACCCGCGCAGCGCAGGTTGCCGCCCGTCTACTGACCGTGGTCCACAACAATCTGGATCCCGCTGGAAGTGCCCCGAAACATTTCGAGCGGCTGGTACTGAACCATCATCTGCCCCGCATGCAACTGCCGGCGCTTACCGCTTATTTCGAACGGCATGGCCAGCATTTTCTAGAAGAAGTCGATGACTGGATGAATACCTTGGTGCAAGCGGACACCCCTGACACCTTGTCCGCCGGTGCTTGCTTGTTTCTGTTCACCGAACCCACCGCCGATAAAACCTCGGCTACTGGGCCAATGCCGCCTGCACCAGCGCCATGAAAGACGCCTCGTCGAGCACCGGCACCCCCAGCTCTTCGGCTCTGGCCAGCTTGCTGCCGGCCTCAGTGCCAGCCACCACGTAGTCGGTTTTTTTCGATACGCTACTGCTAACCTTACCGCCCAAAGCACGCACTTGATCAGCTGCGGCATCCCGCGACTGGGTAGCCAAAGTTCCAGTCAGGACGAAAGTTTTTCCCGTCCACGGCAAGCTCGCCTGAGCCGCACGTGGTGCCATGGCAGGCCAATGCAGGCCAGCGGCTAGCAAGGCGTCCACCACCGCTAGATTATGCGGATCGTGAAAGAACGCGGCTACCTGCTCTGCGATCACCGGACCGATATCGGGCACTTGCTGGATTGCCGCTGCATCCGCGGCACGCAATGCGTCCAGCGTCACGAAGTGTCCGGCTAGCTGCAATGCCGTCGCCTCCCCGACATTACGGATTCCAAGCGCGAACAGGAACCGCGGCAAGGTGGTGTCACGACTAGAGGCAATGGCCTGCTGTAGTTTGCTGGCACTTTTTAGCCCCATGCGTTCCAGTCCACACAACGCCTCAAGGGTTAGTGTGTAAAGATCCGCCGGCGTACGCACGAGACCTGAATCTACCAACTGCTCCACCAACTCCGTCCCCAGCCCCTGGATATCGAGTGCCCGACGCGCTGCAAAATGTTTCAACGCTTCCTTGCGTTGCGCTGGGCAGTGCAAGCCACCAGCACAGCGCGCGATGGCTTCACCCTCTTCTAGCAGCACGGAACTACCGCAAACTGGACAGCACGCTGGCAGTGTTATCTGCACGGCATGCGGTCGCCGATGCTCCAACAGCACACGGGCCACCTCAGGAATAACATCGCCAGCACGTCGCATCACCACGGTGTCGCCGACACGCACATCCTTGCGTTGCAATTCAGCGAGATTGTGTAACGTCGCATTACTCACCGTAACCCCACCCACGAACACGGGCTCAAGGCGTGCCACTGGCGTAATCGCTCCGGTGCGACCCACCTGCCATTCGATATCGCGTACCGTCGTCAACGCTTCTTCGGCAGGAAATTTATGCGCCACTGCCCAGCGTGGTGCGCGGGCGACAAATCCGAGCCGCTCCTGCAAGGCATAGTCATCGACCTTATAGACCACCCCGTCGATCTGAAACGGCAGTGCAGCGCGTTGGACGGACATTGCCTCGTAGTAGTGCAGCAACCCCGTCACGCCAGACACTTCAGCCTGCAAACGTGAAGTGGGCAAGCCCCAGCCGCGCAGTGTCGCCAACACCGCGCCATGGCGATGCGGCAAAGGCGATGTCTCGCCTGTAACACTGCCTAGCGCATAGAACACCGCTTCGAGTGGCCGAGTTGCCGTGATGCGCGGATCGAGCTGCCGCAAACTGCCAGCGGCCGCATTGCGGGGATTGACGAAAGTCTTCTCGCCAGCGGCGGCGGCACGCCGATTGAATTCTTCAAAGCGCGCCACCGGCATGTAGACCTCACCACGGACCTCTAGCCAGTCCGGCCAGCCTTGACCGAGTAGTTTCAGCGGAATGGTGGCAATCGTGCGCACATTAAGCGTAACGTCTTCTCCGCTTGTGCCATCACCGCGCGTGGCGGCCTGAACGAGAACACCCTTGGCATAGCTCACACTGAGTGCGAGTCCATCCATTTTCGGCTCAGCGCTGTAGACCATGGGGGGCGCCTCGGTCGCCAAACCCAAGCGCTCACGAATGCGACGATCAAAGGCCACCACGTCGTCTGTGGTAAAGGCATTATCGAGTGAAAGCATCGGCAGTCGGTGCCGTACTTCTCCAAAGGCTGCGAGCGGCGCTGCGCCGACACGCTGCGTCGGCGAGTCGATGGTGATCAGTGCCGGATAGGAAGCTTCAAGTACCCGTAATTCACCCAGCAACCGATCAAACTCGGCGTCAGAAATTTCCGGGGCGTCCAGCACGTGATAACAATGGTTGTG
>CANIOW010000016.1 GCA_947469285.1 Gammaproteobacteria bacterium | reverse complement strand
GCATGAGATGGGCCTTCGGTAAAATAAAAAGTACCATTCGGCGCAACAGCCACATCCCACGGCTCGTTTAGCGTTGAATTAGCCAATGCCACACCGTCTGCGCTTTCCTGGCTTACCCCCGATTTCCCAGCTATCGTCGTTACCACCCCAGAAGGAGTAATCTGCAGAATCACATAATTTCTATAGTCAGCAGTATAAATATTTCCAGATTTATCGAACGACATGCCCTCCGCCCAACCGAATGTATTTAACTCCGCGACTGGCACCGGAATCGTGCTACCCGGCGTCAATTTCATAAGGACGTTCTTAGAATACCGACCTGTCCATTCCCAGCTGTCATCAACGTAATACAGATTCCCATTAACATCCATCGCGGCAGCGAGTGGATACGACCCTTCCGTTCCTCGAACACTGGAAATTATTTCGTTTTCAACCTTACGCACGACCCCGTTATAGTAATCACAAATGTAGACCACTCCAGCAGCGGTCGCGGAAACGAAGTAGGGGCCATTGATTGCGGCACTGGACGCGGTAACGTTATCGGCACTTGTTCCCCGCACCCCTGTTCCTGCGATCGTTGAAATAATCCCATTTTTTGATATTTTACGAATAACATGGGCATTGAAATCAGAAATATAGAGGTTGCCACGGGAGTCGGCGGCGAGACCGCTTACGCGAAAAAACCGTGCGGCAATTGCAGCCTTTCCATCTCCGCTGTTTCCAACCACGTTGTCTCCCGCCACGCGTTTAATAGTCTTAGACGTTGGAGAGTATGAATAGACAGTCGCGGAATATCCGAAATACACCGTTCCATCAGACGTAGGCGCAACCGTGATTGGCCACGGGTCACCCAACGGCACTGACGTGGCCTTAGCTACTGGATAAGCACCACGTCCAGCCACTGTTGTGATTGTCTGCGCTTCGGCAGCAAACCCAAACGCAGCCAAAGCCAACGCCGCAATCCACGCGATTTGCTTGTTCATCAGCTATCCCCTGCCGCTGGTGTACCCAGCTTTTGTCAAATCATGTTCGGAAATTGAACAAACTCGGTTACCGGCTATTCGGGCTTAATTGCCTGCATCTCGGAACAGGTTAACGCGTAAGGGTAGATTCGAACCTCGTCAATTCTTCCAGTAAACGAGCCAATCGGTAATCCACTAAGTCCAGTGAGCGTACGCGGGCCAAATACCACTGACGGTTCATCCGTTGCAGCGAACACCTCAGGAATCGAGTTTTGAGTTGTCCGGTTTGACGCGCCATCAAGGCATTCAGTAACCGTCTGTGTCCCATCTGGATGGGTTTTATAGGACACCCCGATCTGACGCTTCACATTGACCGCAGTGTCGATAATTCCTCCGACGCCATATCCGGAGCGTCGAAAGGTGTCACTACCTGCCATCCAAAATGTGCCGAGCTCACCCCATACAATCGCATCGAAAAAATTGTCCGTTTCAGAAATTGGAGTTCTCGGTCGCGTCAGACCTACGGGACCACCACCCGTAGTGAGTGCTGTCATAGTTGCCCATGCAAGCAGTGTCTTGTCATGAATCGGCGGTCCGGAGTAGCCAGTCGCGAGAGCCCAGCCTTTCGCGGCATCTAGATCGCTGTTGTTCTGCTTGCCTACGCCGTTTACGAGCAACTCACCGTTCACAACGCTGGAGTCTCCCTTAAGCGTGAACGCTGACCAGTAGCCACTTTTGTCAACTACCGGGACAACATTGAAATTCCAGTGGCCCAAAAGGCACACGGAACCCCATGTGGGTTTTCCTCCACAAAAAAACAGTCCCATACCATCGTTCGAGGGCGGCGGAACTTCTTCCCAACGGCTACCCGACCAATAAAGTAATGAGCCAAGAAAGGTTCCATCTCGAGTTGATCCGCTTGGTCCAATCGGTCCAGTTGAGCCAACATCGCCTTTATCGCCTTTATCGCCTTTGAGTCCCTGCAAGCCCATCGGTCCTTGCGAACCGTTGGTTCCAGCTAAGCCCGCATCACCTTTAGGCCCTTGCAGACCAGGTAGACCTTGTGGTCCTACATTTCCAGCAGGACCTCGTGACCCAACAGAACCTTGCGGAATGGTGAAGTTAAGAACGGCTGCCGTTGCCGTGCCGGTATTTGTAACAGAGGCAGACGTACCTGATGCACCAGTGACAGTGGTGCCAACAGCTATGGTGGCGCCAGTGCCAGACGTCGCCTTACTTTTAACAGTGAGGTTGTAGGTGGTGTTGGTGGTTCCCGTCGTCGTCAATTTCAAAACGTAATCGCCATCGGCAATCAGCCCCAACGGCGCAACGATGCCCGTTACCGAGCCGCTCACTGGCGATAGGGTTACACCGCCAAGCGTTACCGCAGGCTTGGTCGAACAATTGGTCGCGGCACATAGACCGGTACCGAAGATTGAGATGGAGTTCGGCACGCCAGTCGCCGAATAGGACGTGATGACCGAATTGATGACTGGCGCAGCGGTGACAGCTGTGGAAAGCGACAGCGCACAAAGTCCGACCAAACGAGAGAGCAACTTCATTTCCTATCCCCTGCCGCTGGTGTTTCCAGCTTTTGTCAGTCAGCTACTCACCCAGAGAGATGAGCAGCTTACCCACCAATCCTACTTACTCGATCCTTCCTCAGTCACCGTCGGAAAAATCGACGGGGTGCCAGGGAAGCTCTTGATGATGATGTCGTCGGTAGCTTTGTCCAACATCTTTTGAATGGCTTGTCCGATTGGTGCCGCCTTGAAGCCGGACAAATTACCTACGCCATCGATAGATATCCCAGCTTTGGACACGCTCGCCGTCCCCTCGACCGGTGCCGAGTAAACAACCTGGCCGCTGGTGGCATCGATGATGCGCATATGGATGGTCAACGAAGCCGTCGACTTACCGCCGGTCAACTTCACTCCACCAAAGCCGATCCCGCCTTCTACACCGCTAGTTCCGTCGTCCAAAGCGGTCAAAGAACCCAGAATGAAATATTTTATTCCCGGCACTTTCGGCAAGGCAGGTGCGCCTCCAAAAATCTTCGCCGCGGTGTCATTGCTGTAGAGCTCGAACAGTCGCCTGGCAATTTTCTTGTCGATGATCTTGAAACGATTGCTAGACATCATCGTGCTAACCAACATGTTCGACAGCCCATCACCAAGTCCATAATTCACTTGTATGCCGCTATCGGCGTTAATCCAGTTCGCCTCCGCCTTCCCGGTAAGACCATCCTCGAAGGCAAGGATCCCTATGCCTATTTTTTCACCCGTGTAATTCGGCCACACCACTGCCGCATAAGTCGGGTCAATGACCTTGTCTTTTATTTTATTTTGCGCGAAAGCGGTCTCATAAGAGCAACAGCACGCAATGACGGCCAACGCGCCCATCATGAATTTCAGGTTTCTCATAGTTGTTCTCCCCCCATATGTAATAAATCAATAGGCCGAGCGAAACTTCGCCGAGACGCAAGCATGACCCGGCTCAAAAAGAGACTGCAATCTGCTATCCCCAGCCGCTGGTGTTTCCAGCTGTTGCTAAATATCTTAATGAAATCAACGTCCCTGATATCCGCCGGCCACGACCAGCGAATGGACATCCATTGGAAGCATAGTGGATTTACCATGGATTTTCGACCTATATAAACGCCAGTGGCAATCACGCCAGCCGTCCGGGCGTTCCCCACCCCAGCCCCAGCTGAAACCGGTTGGCGCACCTCTGAAAAATGGGCGCGATTTAAAATTTATTTCAGTCTTGCCGATCAAAAATTCTGACGGTAAACGAATGCCCTTCTTCGCTCGACCCCTGCTACTTGCCGGCGTATCGCTCTTAGCATTGGCCAGCGCCCCGGCCTATGCGCAGACTACCGGCGATGAAACCGCCAACGCTGCCGCAGAGACGATCATCGTCACCGGCACCCGCCGCAATGGCCGTACCGTTGCGGACAGCCCTGTCCCGATCGATGTCATCGCTGCCGCGCAGCTTGCGCAGTCGGGCTTTACCGAGACCAACCGGCTGCTGAACGAACAGTTGCCGAGCTTCAACTTCCCGCCGCCGTCGGCATCAATCTCATTCCTTCGATCGCGCTGAGCCGCGTCGAGGTGCTGCGCGATGGCGCCGCTGCCCAATATGGTTCGGATGCCATTGCCGGGGTGATCAACTTCCAGCTGCGCGACCAGCCGCAGGGCGGGCGAATCACGGTCAATTACGGGCAATATGCAACCTCGTTGCGCGGGTGGCGCAGGTGACCGGTCTGGCACTAGACTCGACCTGCCGGTGGGTTGGGTTATTCGCAGACCTTGCTGAACCTCGATGTCAGCCGTGAATTCATCGTCGGCTTGGTGCAGAGTTTCACGCTGGCTGGTGGCCTGGAATATCGCCGCGAGACGTTTGACATCCGACCCGGCGAATTGCTGAGCTATGCCAATGGTCCGGCGGGCGGCGCACCGGGCGCGCAGGTGTTCCCCGGCTTTCGTCCGAGCATCGGCGAACAGCGGGTGGACCAGCAGCACGGCCGCCACAACCTGTCCGCCTATGCTGAACTTGACGTTGATGTGGGCGACAGGTTCAGCCTGCAGGCGGCCAGTCGTTTCGAGGATTATTCGGACTTTGGTGTTGACTGGAACGGCAAGCTGGCCGCCCGCTTCGAACCTGTTGCCGGTTTTGCCCTGCGTGTTGCTGGAAACCGTGACGCTGCCGGTCAACAATCCGGTGGCCATTGCGTTGGGGGCGCTCCCGCTGCAGCCCGAATCCTCAGTATCCTATTCGGTCGGCCTGGTCGTTACAGCCATCCCGCGGCTCAGCGTCACGGTGGACTTGTATCAGATTGAAATTGACGATCGCATCGTAGTGACCGAAAACCTGCAGGCGTCGCGCGATGCGCTGGGTAACCCCAGCGGAACCAACCCCGGCTTCAGCATCGCCCAGATCCTGAACGCTGCCGGCTTCAACAATATCAACGCGGCGCGGTTCTTCGTGAACGGCGTTGACACCCGCACCCGCGGCGTCGACGTGGTTGCCACCTATCGCCTGGACATGGGTGCTGCAGCCAAGCTTGGTCTCACCGCCGGTTTTAACTACAACCAGACCACGGTGAAACGGGTGCTGACGGCGTCGGGGGCGCTGGCGACGGTGCCCGATATCGTGCTCTTTGGACGCCAGGAAACGCTCCGTCTTGCCGATGGCCAACCACGTTCGAAGGTCAACCTGAGTGTCGATTATGACCGCGGAGGGTTTGGCATGACGCTGCGGTCCAACCGTTACGGCAAGGTGCTGGGCGCAGGGTCGGACCAGTTCCTCGACGTGCCGCTCAGCTCGAAATGGATCACCGACCTGGAACTGCGCGGCACCTTTACCAACAAGGTCACCATCGCCGTGGGCGCCAATAACCTGCTGGATGTCTATCCGGACCGGGTGCCGTTCGGGTGTGGGGTTGATGCAGCGAATGGCGCAGCGCGCAACTATCCGGTGAACAATTACTTCCTGCCTTATTCGAATTTCTCGCCCTTCGGCTTCAATGGCCGCTTCCTCTATGCCCGGGCGAGCATGAACTTCTGAGCGTTCGCTCAGAAGTTCCTAGCGAAGGGTGGCGAGACTGAAGCTGCACGGTCCTTGCGGACTAGTGCAGCTGGTTGCCGTAGATATCCGTCGCCGCCGCTGGGTCCACCGACTTCGACGTTGGGAAGCCATGGGAATGCTTGCCATGGCTAACCGCCGTTCCGGGCTTGCCCCGATAGCACCCAGGGCCGTACGGGAATTCGTTGTTAACGTGGTAGTGGTACATGTTGCGCGTCTTGCCGTCCCACTCGATGCGCCCAACGTGGCCGTGGCACTCGTCCAGGTCGGCGTTGCGCAGCCACTTGCCCTCGTCTCCGCGGGGGCCGTAGATGCCAAAGCCGTCCAACGCATAGCCGAATAGTGGCGAATGCTTTTCAGCGTCGCCCTGGCGGGGGAAGCACTTCCATGAGTAGCCGTGGTAGTGGTACTGCTGTGCGTAAGGGTGCCCCCAGCACTTGTCCACCGGCAAGGCAGCGATGGGGTCCACCCAGACGCCGGCATAAGCAATGTTGGCGTGCCAGACAGCACCGGTTTGCGTCACCACACCGGTCACCAGTTCGGAAATGCATGTGGGCGTTTCCGAATACACCGGGTTTGCCGGGACAGTCATGTCGAGGTCATAGGGAACAATCGGAATGGCTGCGGCGCTCGAATAGCCCTCTGCAGGAGCCGCCGCATAGTATTCGTACGCGGCCGTGCCAGGCTGCACGGGAAACACGCCGGTGGGGTGGTTCGGAATGCCGTTGCCCTTGAAGCGGCGCTGGCCATCTTCCACCCAGGTGCGAAACTCCGGGTGCGCGCCGGGAACTTTGTTCCAATCTACAGCCCCATCAACGTAGGCAATTTTCGAGGGAATCACTTTGTTGCCCTGAACCCAAGGCGTGGTCGACGCTGTAAGGTTGATGTCAGAAGGCGCCAATGGAATGAGCGAGAGGCAAAGGAAATGCTGGTTTCTAGCGGAGACTGCTGTCGCCGTGCCGGTGCCCGGGGTGATGAAGAATTCCGGCCCGGTGCTGCGCTGCTCGTCTTTTTGATCGGCCATCGCGATCGGCGCACTCAAGAGTAGAGTGCCACCGATTGCGGACATTAGGACGATCAAACACGACAGTGACGAATTCGGTTGCGGCCTCATGGCGCAGACTCCTGAAACAGTGGTGTGGGCAGAGATTGACCGGGCACCGTAACCAACCCCGGTTTGTTCAATAGACGATGGGTTACTCCACACAGAATAAGGGGGCAATTATGCATGTCCAAATTCTGGATTTATGTAAAACACCACTCCAGCAACACTCGGCTGAAGACCGGGGGCGTCACCACTACAGCGCAACCCGGTAGCTGGGTTCCGAAGGTGCGCTAGACCGGCCTGCGCGCCAACACCTGCACCACCGCGCTCATGCCAGCGTGGCCTTTGCCTTCTTGCACGTCGCGCTCCGGCGCACTGGCGACGAGCAATGCCAAATCCGCGAAGTCGCGCTGCAGTTCAGCCAGCGTCGGCAATAAATCCACCGTGGGCGGCCCACCCGTGCCATAGCGCAGTTGCTCAGGGCGGTAAGCCTCCAGCACCAACACACCGCCCGGCTTCAAGGCCACGGCCATGCGCTGGTGCAAAGCGTGCCGCAGGGCTGCCGGCATATGACACCAGATGGACACAATGCCGTCCCAACCGCCCGCAGGCGCCGCACTCGCCAGGTCCCAGGTCGCCAGGTCCGCCACTTGCGTGGCGATGGCGACGCCTTGCTCTCGGGCCAAACGCTGCGCCTTCTCCAAGCCCACCGCAGATTGGTCCATGGCCACCACCGTGTGCCCACACTGCGCCAGAAACACTGCATTGCGTCCTTCGCCTTCGCCCAGGCACAGCACGTGCCCCGCCCGCGGCAAAGCCGGCTCCACTTCGCGCAGGAAGTCGTTGGGCGCCGTGCCGTAGTAGAAGCCGTCAGCGGCGTAGCGACGGTTCCAAGTGTCTTCGGGGCGGGGGTTCATGTGCAAAGGGTACACGGGCAGCGCAACGTCCCGTCTGCAGATTTCCACTCGGTAGCGTGCCCAGTAGTAAGCGTCCATCACCGACAAGGCATAAATAAACAGGCCGCCCGCCAGCTTGCCCACCCAAGACACGCCTACCGCGGCCAAGCTGAAGGTGACCAACCCCAACATCACCATAAAACACGCCATCAACAACCCCCGCCAAGGCGTGTTGTTCAGCGCCTGGCCCATGCCCGGGAGCAGGAGCGCGACCAGCAGTACCCAGTAAGGGGAAGGCGGCGCCGGCGGAACCGTCTGCTCTGCATTGCTGGGCTTCAACATAAAATACACTCACCCCATTCCACGGTAAAAACCGCTAGTGCGTCGCCGCTTCGAGTTGTTGGCGCAGGGCAATGGCTTGCCGCAATAGCGCCTCCACCAGCGCCTTCGCCACCGGTGCACTGTGGTAAACCGCCGTGCGCAGCAGCAAGTACTCGCCAGCTTGTCCCTGCCGCAGGAGATAGGTTAGCCGCAACAGCGTTGGGGTGATTAACAACTCCTTCATCGCTGGGTCGGCAAAGAGTAGCGGCACTGCGTCATTCAATAACGCCAAGTCCACCGCCTGCTCTTGGTATTTGATGAGGGCATGTTGCGGCCAGGCAGCCGGAATGGGCAGAACCCCGTCCCACTGCCACGACGGACTATAAAACTCGTTATTCGCCGGGCGGGCGATGATATCGAGCGTGCCGCGGGTGGGCGCATTCGCCGCCACCTTCACCAACAACCACAGAGGCGGCAGCTTGCGCCACCCGACCGTGTCCTCCACCACACTCAGCGCCACACGGTAGCCGCCATAACAACCTTCCAGGATCGGCAGTTGCGCGAGGTCGTGGCGACTGCTGGGGTCCTGCAGCAGGTCGACACACTCGTTAAACAGCTGGCTGCGCGCGCTCGCTTGAAACTGCCCTGCCCGCCGGTAATGCCGCAACCACCAGCCAGACAGGACCACCAGCAGCATCGCCAGCATCAGGCTCATCGTGACGGAACCGGTGGCATAGTAGCTGGCGCGCAAACGGCGGGCCTAATAGCCCCTAGGCCGCGGCCAAGGCATGGAGAACTGCTCCGCGCGCCTGACATAGGGGTAGCGACGCAGGACAAACCAGAGAGACGCCAGGATGTAAAACGACATCACCGACAACAGCGTGGCGCCATAGCCCAAAAAGGTGGCGAAATACGTTAGGCAACACAGCGCCAGCAAAGTCAGCGCGGGCAGCGGGTGAAAAGGATGCACGTAACCGCGATGGATACTTCCCAGTGGCCACATCCTTCTAAATTTCATCATGTTGAAGGTCATGAACGTATAACCGAGCAACCCTGACAAGATAGAAAAGGTAATCACCTGGTCCAGCAAACCGGTGAAGGCGAATGACACCGCAATCGGCACGAGAAACAGGATGGACCGATACGGCGTGCGATATTTCGGATGGATCGCCCCGAAGAACTCCGGCAGATAACGGTCGCGGCCCATCGAGAACCAGGCGCGTGAAGCATCATTGATACAGCCATTGGCTGAAGCGATGGCGGCAAACGCCGTAGCCACAAACATCAGCAACTGCAGTTGCGCGCTGCCTAGCAGCGTCGCCGCATCGTACATCGGCGTATATGCCTGTCCTAGGTATTGCCAAGGCAACAGCCCGGTGGCCACAAACCAGGTAATGGTGGCGGCTACCAGCAGCGTCATCATGCCGCCCATCGTGCCGAGCGGAATGGCCCGACCGGCAGAGCGCACTTCTTCGGCGGCCTGGCAGGTGCCTTCAATACCCAAGTAATACCAAATGCCAAACTGGAGCGAGGCGATAACGCCAATCCAGCCGTACGGCAGGTCGGTGAGCAGCCCCTGATGCTGCAACACCACCCCTTGCTGCCAAGGATCCACCGCCACAAACAACACCAGCAGTGAAATGAAGGCCAACAAGGTCATGACCAAGTTCAGCGTCAGCGTGACAAACACACCCCGGTAGTTCAGCCAGGACAGAAACACCACCACCAGCACCACAAACGGCTTGGGATCCAGATGGGCGAAACCCATCACCTTGGCACCGGACCGCAGGAGGTCGCCCACCACCAAAGCGTCTGCCGCACAGAGCATGGTGTAGGCCATCACCAGATAAAGCCCGACATTAAAGGCCATCAATGGGCCGACAATGTGCTTCGCTTGGGTATATTGCCCACCCGCCGCCGCCACGGTGGAACTGACTTCCGAATCGATCATGGCGACACAGGTGTAAAGCAGGCCGATGACCCAACAGGCGATCAGAGAGGCATAGGCACCGCCCTTGTCGACGGTAAAATTCCAGCCCATAAATTCGCCGACCAGCACAATGCCCACCCCCAACCCCCAGACATGAAAGGGATTCAGCACTTTCAGCAGTGCGATGGGCTTTTTACCGGCTGTGGTTATTTTGCTGCGCGCCGTCATGCGCCGCCCTCTTCGGGAAGCACGCCGTGCACGGCAGGGCTTTCGCCACCTTCACGCGAACTCATCAGATACTCTTCATCGTACTGCGACGAAACCAGCAACGCATCTACCAGCATCCAAGCCAGCAGGATTGCCGCGAGGCTCCATGCTACATACCCCAAGATATTCCATAGGCTCATGGTCGCAGTTCCCAACTATCAGTCATCATTCGTGGTCGAATTTTTCAGCGATCACTTCGCGGTATTGCTGATCGGAGACTTTCAGCAGGAAGATGAAATACCCGATGATGACCGCAAACGTGACGACCAACATCACGGGGTCGATCGTATAGTCAAAACGGTTGTTGATTAGGATGGCGGCTTTTTCCGGGCCGTAGCCAAGCTTTATCCATTGTTCCTGCTGGATGGCATTTTGCCCCAAAGATTCCCAGGTGGCTTGAGCCGCGTCCACCGCACGGACCGCCGCATTTTCCACCTTGGCGGCTGCCTTAAATAACAGTGGCAGCATTAAGCTGACATACACCAAGACCAGCACCATCGCGGTATCGACTATCTGGCCGAGCATGCCTTGCTTGGGTGGAACATAGTGGCGCTTCATGGCGCCTTCCAGCGCAGGCGTCTGGCGATCCGGTTAGCATCCAGATGCTGAATATCTTCGCCGTAGATCAATGCCTTGTCTTGCCGCAACTGCTTGGTCAGCGCAACGACCGAGGCCGTGTTGAAGACTATCAACAGAACACTCGACGCGATGAGCACAAGACGAATCGACGGTTGCTGCACCATGCCCAGCACCACCACCAACACAAAGAGAACCACGGCCCAGAGCAAGGCAACGTCGAACCAGGCCATGCAGCAATCACGCTGGTACATGGCTTGTATTCGGTTTTGGATCGGCTGTCGCATTCTACTGGAGCTCCTTGCGGCCCTTTATAGTACACGGGCCCCTTCTGGGGGGAAAAGCGCGACAAAAAGCACGGCCCGCCTGCCGGCAGAACCTGAGTTGCACTTGAGCTGCGTCTGGCCTTATTGTCCGGGAGAATCTTCCATGGTCCAACTTCCGGGGCACTGAATATGAGCCTGAATCACCAGGAGCTGCGCGATCTGGCGCAATTACGGCAGACTGCGGAGCGGTATGCGCAAGGCGCGGACCGGAAGCACAAAGATACTTGGTCGCAGGTGCTGGCCGCAGACTGCGTGATTGGGGGTCCGGGCTTCAAACTCGAAGGTCGCGAGGCCTGTTTGGGCGCCATCGATGGGCTAGCGCAGCTGTTCCGCGGCACCCTCCACAAAGTTCACAATCAGGTCGCCACCGTCGATGGCGACGTGGCCAGCGGCGAAACCTATTGCACCGCCGAACACCTGCTGCTGCAAGGCGACATGCTGCTCGTCTGGACGCTGCGCTATCTTGACCAGTGGCGGCGCGACGACGGCCAGTGGCGCTTCACTCACCGTACTCTGGTGGTGGAATGGGAAGAGACGCGCCCCGTCACCGCCAGAAACGCCGGCCAATGACTCTTTTATCGTCTCAGGAGTGGAAAGTATGCAAGTTCTGATCGTCGGCGGCACCGGTGCACTGGGCGGACACGCCGCTATCCATCTTGCATCCAAAGGGCACACCGTGACGGTGGCCGGGCGCAAGCCGCCCCACCCCGACACGC
Organism: Gammaproteobacteria bacterium; assembly: GCA_947469285.1. Lineage (GTDB taxonomy): Bacteria > Pseudomonadota > Gammaproteobacteria > Steroidobacterales > Steroidobacteraceae > CAIOHZ01. The sequence goes on along the minus strand of CANIOW010000016.1, from coordinate 66,743 downwards.
CCATGGCCAAGATGCCCTTCCTGCAGGGCGATTATGTGGCCGGCGACTACACTGCCGCGAAACTCAAGGGCTTCGACTGGGTGGTTTTTGCGGCCGGCAACGACCCAAGACACGTGCCGCCAGACGCCGATTTTGCGGCTCATCTGTTCAAAGCAAACCATGAAGCCGTGCCGCCCTTTTTTGCCGCCTGCCGTGAAGCGGGTGTGAAGCGGGCGCTACAGCTGGGTAGCTATTATCACCAGACGGCACCCGAACTGCTGGCAGGTAACGGCTATATCCGGTCGCGCAAGGCGGCCTGCGATGGCGCACGTGGCGAGGCGCGGCCCGGCTTCGACGTCATCAGTGTGAATGCGCCCTTCATGGTCGGCAGCGTTCCCGGGCTGCCAAGCATGATCTTCGACCCCTATACCCAGTGGGCGCAAGGCAAAATCCCCATCGCCGCCTACGGCCCGGCCGGCGGCACCAACTTCATGTCGTTCCGCTCGCTGTCGGAGGCCATTGAAGGTGCGCTGGAGCGCGGGGTCAGCGGCAAGGCCTATCTGGTTGGCGATGAAAACCTGAGCTACACCCAGTACTTCCAGCGGTTCTTCGACGCCGTCGGCAACCCGACGCAGCTGGAGGAACGCGATCAGGAAAACCCCCTGCTGCCCGACATCGCCATTCCGCAGGGTCGCGGCCAATGGGTGCGCGTCCAGCCCGACCCGGCGGAGGTCGCGTTGCTCGGCTATCGCCGGCACGATGTCATCAACGGCGTGGCCGAGGTGGTGGCGCAGTTTCGGTCCTAAGCGCCAGCCACTCAACGGCCGGTTAAACGGCCGTCCTCTGCGCCGTCTAGAAACGCGCGTTCTGCCGCCGTGCTCACCCGTCCCAGCAGCGCATTGCGGTGGGGAAAACGCCCGAAGCGGGTAATGGTCTGGCAGTGGCGGCGGGCCCAGAACAGGGGTTCCGTTAACGTAGGTTCGTCGGCGACCAATTGGGTGATCAGTTGCACCGCCGTGTGCTGGTGCGCCAAGTCTTCGGCATGCTCGTACGGCAGATAGACGAACAAGCGCTGCACGCCCGTTAAAGTCCGGTCCAATCCGGCGGCGACCAAGCGACGGGCAAGGGGCAATGCTTGGGCATCGCCAGCGAAGCTCAAGGCGCTGTCGCGATAAAGATTGCGCGTGAACTGGTCCAGCACCAACAGCCGCGCCAGTGCCGGCAACGGCTGCAAGGGCTCGTAGCTCCAATGACCGCTGGCGTCTTCGGCATCCGCCTGCAACGCCGCAGCGGTAAGCGAACCGAAGCGCTGGCGGATCGCGGCGTCGAAAGCCTCGTCCTGCTTGAACCAGCGCGTGCGCCAATGACAGTAGCCAGGGCTGTCCGGCGTACCGAACCAGCAATCGAGTACTTCAGTGGAGGTAATGCTCACGCCGCGCTAATCGCGTCGCGTGTCCAGACTGCGCATCGGCGCAGCCATGATCGCGGTCAACATAGCAGCCGCCACCAGATACCAAGCTGGCGCCAAGGCGTTACCCGTCACCGTGGTCAAATACACGGCGATCAGTGGCAGCGTGCCGCCAAACAGCAAGGCGGTGATATTCAAACTGATGGCCATGCCCGAAGTGCGTAAATGCCGCGGGAAGGCTTCAACCAGATAGACCGTCGACCCAGCCCCCATGCAGGACAGCAGCACCACCAGCAAAATCTGCCCGGCCAGCACCACCGGCGCCAGCGCGCCTTCCATGAAGAGGAAGATGGGCACGGTAAACAACGCCACCAGCAGGCTGCCGATCATCAGCAGCAGCTTGCGCCCGACACGGTCTGACAAGGTGCACAACAACGGGTCAACGAGCAGTGACACCCCCAGCGCACCGGCATTGAGGGACAAAATGACCGGCGCCGTCAGGCGTGTGTTCTGCATCAGCCAAGTCACCAGATACACATTGCACAGATAGCCGCCAATAAAGCCGCTCACCATCAGTGCGCTCATGCGCAGCACGGTCGTCCAATGCTGACTGAAAATTTCAACGACTGGCGCCCGGCGCGATTTCTCTACCGCCGCCACCGTCTCGTCTTGCGGCAAATGCCGACGGATCAGGAACACGCCCAGACCCAGCAGCAAGCCGATTAGAAAAGCCACGCGCCAGCCCCAGGCATTGGGCAGCGTGCCCATGATCAGTGCACCGACGGCCGACCCGAGCATCATGCCAAGCGTTGCGCCCAGCCCCGACAGACTGCTGATCAAGCCACGCCGCCCGGGCAGCGCTGCCTCCACCAGTAACACCGAGGAGCTCGAGTACTCGCCGCCCACGGCAACCCCTTGGATGAAGCGCATCAACACCAAGGCCAGCGGCGCCAGGAAGCCGATTTGTGCATAGGTCGGCAACAGCCCCATCACCAGACTGGGAATCACCATCATTGCTACGGACAGAATGACCGCCGTGCGCCGATTGATGCGGTCCGCCACATGGCCGATGAGGACCGCGCCCAAGGGCCGGCCCAGAAAACCCACCGCAAAAACACCGAAGGTCGCCATGAGCGACAGCGCTTGATGGGTGGAGGGGAAAAACAGCGGGCCGATCACCGTGGCGAAATAGCCGTAGATACTGAAGTCGTACCACTCCACCAGGTTGCCGGCGACACCACCGAGAATGGCACCGCGCTCGGCCTTCTTTAATTCCGCGCTGAAGGCCTTGGCGGCGGTAGCGATGGTGCCGCCAATCATATCGAGCTGTGCAATGTGCTGGATTCGTTCCCGTGCGTCCGTCAGCATGCCCGGCGTGAGCGTGCGCTCGAACACCAGGCAAGCCGCAGCCAGGGAAACCAGTGCGCCATCACGCGGCGTGGGAATCTCGTGGCTGAACAGCAGGTGCAGAATGCGTCGCTTGGCTTCGACACGCTCCTGGCCTTGGTCAGTCGGGTAGCGCCGCGACTGCATCACCCACAGAAAGCTGGAGTTGGCTTCGCGCAGCACGCCCAGCTCACATAAACGGCGAATAGCGGTCCGGCGATGATCGAGCGCAGTCTTCGACAAGCGCCGCAACCACACGCCGGTCTCCAGCCGCTGCGGTTCAGCGTCCAGGGTCTGTAGCACCGCATCCAGCACCGGGTCGCCGGTGGGTGTGGCATCAACCACCCAGATGGCCTGCTGATCCGAGTCGATCCGGCCTTGCAACGCCAGGTCCATGAGCACCGCGCCCGCCACACCGCAGGTCAGGAAGATCTCGGGCACCGTGTCGAACTGACCGCCGCTGTCTTCAAGCGTCAGCAGCAGGAACTCTTCCAGCAGACTAATAGCCAAGACGTCCTCCCCCTCAACCCCTAAACGCTAGCGGGTGGCGGTGCGCCGGCCCCAGGTCTGCACAATCCGCGGGCAGCTGAGCAGCGTGTCCGGCGCACGCGCAAAGGCGTAAAGCGCATCGACGATTTGGTCGACCTCCGCACGGGAGGCCAACGCCGCCCCCACCACCGCCTCTGCAATGTTTTCCATGGTGATGGGCGTTACCAGTTTCACTTCGCCCGCCAGCCCGACCGGGTGCGACACCTGTACCTCGACAGCGTCGAGACCCGCCGCTAACAGCATCGAGGGCAGACGGCAGCCGATGAACGGGTCGCCGCCGCGTGCCTGCACCGTGCGCGTGTACAGCTCGCTATAGCGGTCTGCGGCTGGCAACGGTGGATAGGCGAATTGTCCGTGGAAGTCGATGTCCTCCACGATGAGAACACCGCCCACCTTCAACGCGGCCACCAGCTTGGCAACCGCTGCAACCGGGTCGGCCAGATGCGTCAGCAAAAAGCGCACGTGAATGACATCGAAGGCCTCCGTGATGGGGTCCTGCGTGATGTCGGAACATTCGAATTGGAGATTGCCAAGGCCTTGTGCCAGCGCTTCAGCGCGCGCGATGTCCAGTTGCGGCACATCCACGTCAGTACCCAGCACACTCCCTGCAGGGCCTACCAAGCGAGCCATGTCGCAGGCCAGATCGCCGCCGCCGCAAGCCACCTCTAGGCAGCGTGCCCCCGGGGCCACTCCGGCGCGTGACAGCAACGCCATACTCGGCTCGCGCATGACACGCGCCAGCAATCGGAGTCGTTCGCGGCCGTCGCGGCCACCCCGAATAATGTAGGTGTTATCGATCTTGCCCCCCAGCGTTTCGTCGGGGCAGTCTAGCAGTCCTGCGCGGTGGCTGTAGATCTGGTGGGAGCAAGCTGAATGCTTGCCCCCACCACCCGCTCAATAGCGGATCAAATCAATGCCGCGCGCCGGCAATCTTGACCTTCGTCGCAACCAACGGTGCGGCGCCAGTCCAGGTGCCTTCCACATCCACCCGCTTGCCAGTCAGGGCAAAGAACTCTTCTTGGGTGAGGGTGGTGTTACCGTCCTTGAACGTGGTGCTCAGGGTGGTGGACACCGCAATGCCGCCTACCGAGAAGTCTGGCGAGAGTAGTTGCTCGGCCAAGCCTTCGATAGACACCTTCGCCCGCGTGGTGCGCAGCTCCAGCTTGGTGGCAATCCACTTGCCGGCATTCGCCGTATCCGGGTACCCCGCCACTTCCAGATAGTCCCCAGCATGCACATCGGCGAGGCTAAAGAAGTGGTTACCGGTCACGCTGTCTTCCTTGCGCGTATCGGCATTCACGGTAAACACCAAGCCAAGAGCAGTGACAGTGCTTGCCGTGGTATCCACCGCATCAACGGGCGCTTGAATTTCCAGTGTTGATTCCAGCTTGAAGATCACGCGGTCCGCCACCAGCACGCCGGCAACATCCAGCTGACCTTCAATCTCCACTTTGGCGTCGAGCTTCAGATCGCCGGCCACACCGCCCACATAGACGGTGGTGCTGTCGGTGGTGATCTTCTGACCATTCACCGCAAAGTCAGTGACGGACACAAAGTTGGTCACCAGGCCACCCAGCTCACCTGAGTCACCCTTCTGCCCTTGCATCCCGCCATCTTCTTTCTTGACGCGAACGGCCTGCAACGCACCGTCTCCCAACAGCGTCGTGCCTTTGACTTCTACCAAGTCGCCATCGGCCGGGCCGCTGCTCGCCAGACCCACGAGCGTAGCAGTGGCGTAGTCCACCACCTGCGTGCCAATCGTGAAGCGCTTGGCAGTTGCGTCCAGTGCCGTCACCTTGCCGGTCACTTCAATTTCAGTGTCGGCGGGATCGGCTTTTTCAATACGGGTGGCCTGGGGTGCGCCCGTGCTGCTGGCAAAGCCATGGACTTCGATGATGTCGCCCACCGCAATACCGGCGAGTGCGCCACCCGCAATGGCGGGGTCGAAAATGGTATCCACGGTGACCAGAATGGTCTGCCCGGCAATGGTGAGGGTGTTGGCCGCCAAGTCCACGGCTTCAACGGCACCTTGTGCGAGACGGCTTTGCTCCACGGCCTTGGCATGGTTAACGCCCGCCGAGTCTTTTTCCACGCGAATTTGCACTACTTCGCCCGTTTTCAGATCCGCTACGGTGGCTGTCTTGCCTTCCTTTGAGACCGTTGCCGAATCTGACTCGTAGCGCACACCGTTGATGATGATGCTGCCAAAGCCAGTGATGACGCCAGTGACGTAGGTGGTCACCGAGGCTGGGACCACGGGCGTGTTGGCGATAGGCGCCGCCGCACCACCGCCACCGCCGCCGCAGCCAGCCATGACCACACTGAAAAGAGTGACGGCCAGCGGCAACCGGGGATTCATATTCTTCAGCATGCTCGTAGCTCCACGTAACAGAGCGTCGTGCTCTGGGTTGAATTTAGGAGCTGAGCAGTTACCGACTAGCAATGCAGCAATCTGCGTTCCATTCGACAGTTTTTAAAGGCGCGGAAACCAGAGTTGTCCTGTACTGCCGAGCGTTATGTAAAGCTATCGAGCAAACGCACTTCCAGCACCGCATCAACGCCCATCGACGCCACGCAGTAAGCGAGGTTGATCAGCCAGATGTGCCACGCGGGTCGTCGACGAACATCCATGACCACGCAGCGGGCAATCTTGTCATGCAAGGCCTGCTGCTTTTGTGTGAACGGCTGCATCAGGAAACCCATGCCCAGCGTTAGCGCCGAAAGGTAATACCCCAGGTAGCGCGCGACCGCGCCGCCGTAGCTCAGCAGCGCTCCGGTCTGCTCGTCTTGCACGCGCAGACCCACCAGCAGTTTGCCGGGGGTGCCGCCATAGCGATGCGTCGGCCAGGTGAAGTACCCCCAGCCAAGGACGGCGCTGCCAGCCCAGAAGCGAGCCGACGTAAGGAGCGGCCAGAGATCATGGCCCGTCCACAGATAGGCCACCACCGGCACCGTGAACAGCAACAGATCAAGATTGATGGCGGCCATGCGCCGCCAGGCACCGGCATACGCGACCGTCATGGTGGCCGGCAGCGGGGGCGGTGTGGCGGTCATAGGGGGTTCCGGGGCATGCGCAGGGGCTTCACTCCATCATGCCTGAGGGGGTTCCCGCCGTGGGGCGTGTCTGGAAACGGGTTCTAAACGAGAATAGTTCCTATTGCAAATAGGAACTATTCGCATTAGAGTCGGGGCTCTTCCTCAGGAGACCCGACCATGCCCAAACCCGCACTCGCACTCCGCACCGCCCTGTTGCTCGCCTTGGCCACGGCTCCTCTGCCCACGCTCGCCGGCCCAGCCGAGTACGTCATTTCCCTCCCGACGCAGGGCGGCAGATCGGAGGTGGACTTTGGCTTCGGCTCCCACGGCGGTGACGGCGCCTCGGGCGCTTTTCTGGGCGTTGGCCATAGCGTCACCGACCGCTGGTTCACCGAGGTGCTGGCAAAATGGTCGCGGGAGCCCGGCGGCGGGACCACCCTGGAAGCCTGGGAATGGGAAAACCGTGTGCGCCTCACGCCGGCCAGCATCGACACGGACCCCGACGGTGACGGCGATGTCCATGCGGCCAATGGCTTCAGCGCGGGCTTGCTGCTGGAGATTGAACGACCGCGGGAGCGGGCCGAAGGCTACGAACTGACCTATGGCCCGCTCATGCACTACCGGCGAGGCGCTGTGGAAGGCACCTTGAACCTGTTGCTCCAGCAGCATATCGACGCCCGCACGGCACACGACACCGAGCTGCACTATCAGGCGCAACTGAAATACTCAGCCAGCGAAGCGCTTGGCTGGGGCGTACAGGCTTTCGGTTCGGTTGGGCGCTGGAACCGGTGGAGCGCCGGCCGCGACCAGGAACACAAAGTAGGCCCGGCGGCCTTCGGTGAGGTACACCTCAGCCAAGGTCGAGCGTTGGAGTGGAACGCGGCGGTGTTATTCGGCGCCACCCAAGCCACGCCGCAAACCACGCTGCGGCTGCAGCTCGAATACGAATTCTAAAACCGCCCGCCAAACTTAGAACTTCATGCCGTATTTAACGCCAAACAGCATCGGCTTGATCGGGTAGATACGGGCGTTTTGATAGCAGTAGTCGTCGCTGCACTGCGCCACCCGCGTCACCTGCCCGCGTTTGTCGAAGACATTTTCGATGTAGGCAGACACCGTCCAGTGGTCTTTGCCAACACCTAACGACAAGTCGGTGGTGGTAAAGGCTGGAATGCCGCCGACAATCGCGTTCTTGTCCGCCTCAAGGCTGTAGGAACTGCTGCCCTGGTGGACCAGCGAGCCTTGCGCAAAACCATCCAGCGTTCCCAGGTTGAACACATAACGCGCGGTGGCATTCGCCTTGAACTTCGGCGTCACCGGCAGCTGGGTACCCGCCGCCGCCGTCGGGCTGTCACAGACCGAGGTGACCACCCCATTCGGTGCCGGGCAAAAATTGGTGGTGGTTTTGGCCTGAACATAGGTGGCCGAAGCGCTGACCGTCAGGCTGTCCAGCAGCCGCCAGCTCACATCGCCTTCGATCCCTTTCACCTCAGCATCACCGGCATTGAGGATGGAGGTGATGCCATTCAGGCCCGCAATGCCCAGCTGTACCCCGGTCCATTTTTCAAAGAACACCGCGCCGTTAAAGCGCATGCGCCCTTCCAGCAAGGTCGTCTTCCAACCCAGCTCCAGGTTCGTCAGCTCGTCCGAGGCGTACGAGACTATCTCGACCCGACGGTTATTACCCCCGGGCCGATAGCCGGTGGAGTAAGTGCCGTAGACCATCGCTTGGTCGTTGATCTGGTAAGTCAGGTTGACCTTATGCGTTTCACCAGACTCCTTCCGCAGCTTGTCGGTATTGACACAGGGAAGATTGGCGTCGGTGACCACCGGCGTGAAGCAAATGTCTTGGCTAGTTGCACCGGTCTTATAACCAAAGAAGCCGTAGAGCGTGTTCTTGACCTTGAAGCCGCGCACACCGACGCTCAGTTTCCAGCGCTCGGTCAGATCGTAAGTGGCTTCACCAAACAGCGCGTAGTCGCGGTCCACGCGGTCTTGCTGCGTAAGAAACAAGGTATCCGCCTGACCGCTCACCTCATACTCTACCGGCAGCCCGTCGATGATGTACTCGGCGCGGATGTTGTCGGTCTGGCGCTGCAGGAAGGCACCCACGACATAGCGAAACGGCGCATCCACCGGCGATGACAAACGGATTTCGTGACTGGACTTGGTGTATTTGTCGCGGGCACGGTACTGCTGGGTCGGGTCCGCTAGATTGCCATTGCCATCCGCGAAACGCGTATAGCCCGAACCGAACTGGTCGTAGGCCACGGTGTAAGCCGAGTAGTCGGAACCGTTATCCACCTCTCGCTCAAACCAACTGCCGGAATACATCAGGTCGAAATTACCGACCCTCCCTTCCACCGCCAGCGACGCCAGATACCAGTCATCGCGGTTGTAGTCACCCCGAAATTCCTGCACGGCCAGATCGCCTAGTTGCGGATTAAAGGCAAAAGCGCCGTTCGCTTCTTGGTGCTGGTAGAGCACGCTAGGCGTGATCGACCAGTTGTCGTCCAGGTCGATCTTCAACGCCGCACGACCACCATAGGTCTCTACATCGTTAAAGCGGTCTTTGACCAGCGCCGCGTTATCGATAGTCAATGGCGAATCGGGGTCGACGCCATTGCCACGCTGGTAAGTCAGTGTGCCCGGCACGTTGTTGATGTAGCCACCGTCATGGTCGTAGTACCCGACCAAGCGGACCGCCGTGCGCTCCGACAGGGGGATATTGACGTAGCCTTCGAAGCTGCCGCCAGCGTCGCCCTTGCCGAACTTGTTGGCCTCAACATCGAAGCTGGACGAGAAGCCAGACGGGTCAGGCTTGTTGGTGAGGATGCGCAACGTGCCCGACAGCGAACTGGCGCCATAGAGTGTCCCCTGTGGGCCAGCCAGCGCCTCCACGCGGGCGATGTCATAGACATGAATATCGAGCGCACCGCCGATGGTGGTGACGGGCGTTTCGTCGAGATACAACCCGGTGGCTGGCAGCGAACCGGCGTGCAGGCCGTCGCCGCCGCTGGCAACACCGCGGAAATACAGCTGCGCCTGGCCTGGCCCGAGCGACTGGAAGCTGACACTGGGCAGGAACTTGGCGTAGTCATCGAAGCTACCCACCTGCAATTGCTCCAGCTTTTCACCGCCGATGACCTGCAGGCTGATGGGCACCTTCTGCACATCTTCCGAGCGCTTTTGGGCGGTGACGATGACCTCATCCAAAATACCCGCGTCCTCGGTGGCGCTCTGCTGCGCCTGCGCGGCGAACGAGCTGGCCAGCAGCACTGGGGTCAGCGACAGGCCCATCCAGTGGGCGGTGGCACGCTGCAGTTTGCGTTTGCGACTACGGGTCATGGTCCAATCCCCTATCGTGTGTTGCGTCTTGCCCGACTGTAGCATTTCGCCAACAACTGCGCAGGGATGATCAGCTCGCGGGGGCCTCGGGGTAGGCCTCAAGCACCGGCCCCAGAGCTGCACTTAGCGCGCCCAACCACGGCTCAAAATGGCGCCAGTGCTCCAGTCCCTCACGGAAGATGGGCTGTCGCACCTGCTGCGCGCTCGCGGTTTTCACCGCGCGCTGCGTGGTGTGGAACTGCAAACAGGCGGCTTCAAAGGGCAGGCCGCAATACTCGAGCAGCCGGCGCACTTCGGTTTCGGTGTCATCGATCATCCGTTCGTAAATGACCCGGTGGATCTGCCCGGGAAACACCGCGTCGTAGTGCGCCAGCAGCGCCACGTAGTCGCCGTAATAGCGTCCAAGGTCCGTCAGGTCGTAGGAAAAATGCTGCCCGCGCGCGAAGTGTTGTTTAAAACTCGAGAAACAGCAGGCCATGGGGTGCCGCCGCGCATCGATGATTTTGGCGTTCGGCAACATTAGGCGAATGAGCCCGAGGTGCAGAAAATTATTCGGCATCTTGTCGATAAAAAAGGGCCGCCCCGTCTGGCGATGAATGCGGGTTTCCGCCAGATAGCGTTCGCCCAGCTCACGCCACTGCGCTACCGGCAGGCTCGCCATCACTTCCAGATAACCGGCGGTGTCCTTGCCTGTCCTGCGGTCGGCGAGCGTGCGCGCGGTATTAATAATGTTGGGCAGCTCCATGGTGCCCTCCACCAAAGAATGACTCGCCAGTATTTGCTCGATGAGGGTGGACCCCGCCCGCGGCAGACCGACAATGAAAATGGGGTCGGGTGCGCTGGCGCCCGCCGTGGCTCGCGCAGCGAAAAACGCCGGCGTCAGCAGGCTTTGCGAGCGCAGCACCAGCGCATGGGTCTGCGCGGCGGAATAGCCTATCTGCGCGCGGCGCTGGTGGTTGCCCGCGGCATACTGCACAAAGGCAGTAGCGAATTCAGCAGCATCTTCCAGCGCTTTACCCAGAGCGAAATGGAAATGCAGCCGGTCATCGGCTGGCAACTCCGGCTGCGCAAGCTGCAACTGCATCGCTGCTCTTTCTGCTGCCGTGAAGCGGAAGGTCTTCAGGTTGGCCAGGCTCCAGTACGCCTCGCCGCCAGCCGGCGCCTGCTCGATACACTGGCGATACGCGGCAATGCTGTCCGGTTCGCGGCCGGCCGCGCTCAGCGCGTGGCCATAGCTCATCCAGAGCTTCGGCTGCTCGGGATGCCGCTCGAGCAGTTCGGCATAAATCTCGATCGACTCCTGACAATCGCCAATGCGCGCCAGCACCGCGGCCTTCAAGTTGCGGTAACCCGGATTGTGCGGCTCGCGCAGCAACAGCGCGTCGAGGTGCTGCAGGGCGGCGGCCGGCTGGTTCTGCCGATTAAGAATGATGGCGTAGTTGTGCCGTGCCGCATCGAACCCGGGGGCCAATTCCAAGCAGCGTTCCAGTAAATGACCCGCATCGCGATTGCGTCCAAGGCGCGCCGCCACTTCAGCCAGCATGCGAATGGCCGCGACATCCGTTGGAAAGGCTTTTAGATGCCGCCGCAACAGCGCTTCCGCTTCCGGAATACGGTTCTCGCACAAGGCCAAGGCCGGTACTTGCAGCCGGGGGTCGCGAGTCGCCGCACGGATATGCCGTGCATAGGCGGCATCTGCGGCCGCTGCCTCACCGGTGGCGGTGTACAGATCCCCCAGCAGCCGCCAGGCGTCTGGCAGCTCGGGGTGCAGCACCAGTGCTTGGCGCAGCGGAGCGAGGGCCGCCGCTGGCTGCCCAGCGGCGGACAGCGCCAGCGCATATTCGTGCTGGGTCGAGGCATGGCGGGGCTGCGCTCCCGCCAGACCCGCCAGCGTTGCTACCGCGCCGGTGGCATCGCCGGCGAGTCGCTGTGCCATGCCCAGCAGCAAGGTGGTGCCGGGATGCCCCGGCGCCAGCTGCAGAATTTCCAAGGCCTGCTCGACGGCCAAAGCCGGCTGGTCGCGCAACAGCCCCTGAGCATGGGCAAACGCTACCTCGAGGGTTCCCTCGCTGCCTTGGGCCGTGCTCATAGGCGCCGGCAACCCAGCCACCGCCGGGGTAAAGCACAAGACGGGAACGGACAGCAGGCACTGGACATAGCGCTAGCCTGCGGCAGAGCGCGGCGTAGGTAAAGCACCCAAGGCGATGACTCGGGCACCGTCGCGCTGACAGCACACCGCGCCATGGGCGACGAACTCTCGCCACCGCGCCCGGGCGCCTTATGATGTCGCTCCATGAACCGCTACATTCTCGCTCTGGACCAAGGCACCACCAGTTCGCGCTCCATCCTGTTCGACCATCGCGGGGCGGTGGTGGCGGTAGCGCAGCGGGAGTTCGCGCAGCACTTCCCGGCGTCCGGCTGGGTGGAACACGATGCGCTGGAGATCTGGGCGACGCAGTCCGCCACCATCCACGCCGTGCTGCAGCAAGCCGGTGTCAGGCCGCAGCAGCTGGCCGCGGTGGGCATCACCAACCAGCGTGAAACCAGCGTGCTGTGGGACCGCGCCACCGGCCAGCCCCTCCACCGGGCCATTGTCTGGCAGGACCGGCGGACCGCCGAGGCCTGTACGCAGCTGGTGGCCGCCGGCCATGAACCGGAAGTGATGCAGCGCACGGGGCTGCGCCTGGACCCTTATTTTTCGGGCACCAAGCTGAGCTGGATGCTCGACCACGTGGCAGGCGCCCGCGCCCGCGCCGAACGCGGGGAGCTGGCATTTGGCACCATCGATAGCTGGCTGGTGTGGCAACTGACGGGCGGTCAGCACCATCTGACGGACGTCAGTAACGCCAGCCGCACGCTGCTGCTGAACCTGCACAGCGGGCGCTGGGACGCACAGATGCTGCGCCTCTTGCGGGTACCAGCGGCGGTCCTGCCAACGGTGGTGCCCTCTTCCCTCGGCGCCCACTGGAGCGGGCCGCGCCCGCTCGCGCGTATTGGGGAGGTCGAGGTCCCCATCACGGGCATTGCCGGCGACCAACAGGCGGCGCTGTTTGGTCAGGCCTGTTTCCAACCCGGCATGGCCAAGAACACCTATGGCACTGGCTGCTTTTTGCTGATGCACACCGGCGCCACGCCGGCCGTGTCGCAACACCGTTTGCTGAGCACCGTGGCCTGGGGGCTAAGCGGCGACGCGAGCGGCGCTCCGGCCCTGCAATACGCCCTCGAAGGCAGCGTATTTATGGGTGGCGCGGTGGTGCAATGGCTCCGCGACGGGCTCGGCCTCATCGAACAATCCGCCGCTGTCGAAGCGCTGGCCGCCAGCGTGCCGAGCACCGAAGGCGTGTTCTGCGTGCCCGCGTTCACCGGCCTTGGCAGCCCACATTGGGATGCCAACGCGCGCGGCCTGATCATCGGCCTGTCTCGCGGCACCACGCGCGCCCACCTCGCGCGCGCAGCACTGGAGTCCATCGCCTTCCAAAGCGCCGAATTGTTAGCCGCCATGCAGGCCGACGCACCGACGCCGCTCGGCGAACTGCGTGTGGATGGCGGCGCCACTGCCAACAACCTACTGATGCAATTTCAGGCAGACCTGCTCGGCGTGCCGGTGGTGCGTCCGCGTGTGACCGAAACCACGGCGCTGGGCGCCGCCTACCTCGCCGGCCTCGGGTGTGGTTACTGGCAGTCGACCGATGAACTGGCCACCCACTGGCAGGAAGACCGCCGCTTCCTGCCGCAACTGTCGCGCGACGCCGCCGCGCAGCGCATGGCCCAGTGGGCCCGCGCCGTGGAACGCGCCAAAGACTGGCACCGCGAATGACCACCCCCAACCCACCCCACCTGCCCGCCCACCCCGCGTGGCGCGCCACCTTTCTCGACTTCGCCACCCTCGGCGACGACCTGAGTACCGCCGCATTAGAAGTGGCCGTGCCCGGCCTGGTCTGCCACGACAACACTGCGCCGGCCCAGGTGGCTGCACGCATTGCCGGCATGCAGGTGGTGCTGCTCAACAAAGTACGCATCGACGCGGCGCTCATGGCCGCCAGCCCCGCCTTGAAGTTCATCGGCCTGACCGCGACCGGCGTCAACAACATCGACCTCGAAGCCGCGCGCCACCACGGCATTGCCGTGTGCAACATCAGCGACTACTGCACCCAGAGTGTGGCGCAGCATGTGTGGGGCGTCATTCTGGCGCTGACGCACCACCTGCGTGAATACGATGCGGCGCTGAAAGCGGGTGCCTGGCAGCAGGCGGCCAATTTCTCCATGCTGCAGTTCCCGGTCCGCGAACTGTCCGGGCTCACCCTCGGCATCGTCGGCCACGGCACGCTGGCACGGGGCGTCATCCGTATCGGCACCGCTTTTGGCATGCACACCCTCATCGCCGAGCGCGCCGGCGGTAATGCCAGCACCCAGGCCGCGACCGGCCGGGTACCGCTGCACGAGCTGCTGCGCCGCGCCGACATCGTGTCGCTGCACTGCCCGCTCACGCCCGCCACCACCCACCTCATCGGTGCCGCGGAGCTGGCACTGATGAAACGGGATGCCCTGTTGGTGAACACCGCCCGTGGCGGACTGGTGGATGCCACCGCCCTCGCCACCGCCTTGCGGGCCGGGCAGATCGGCGGCGCCGCCATCGATGTGCTGACGCAAGAGCCACCGGTGGACGGCAACCCACTGCTGGCCGCCGACCTCACCCGCCTGCTCGTCACCCCCCACACGGCTTGGGCAGCCGTGGAAGCGCGGCAGCGCTCGCTCGACCAACTGGCCGGCCACCTCACGGCCTGGCAGCGGGGCGAAGCCTCCGGCCGGGTGGTCTAGACAGCGCCGGCTGGACAACTGTTTATTAATTGACGTGGTGTCAATGACGCGGCAGGATGGCCGCATGTCCTACCTGACCGAACGTCGCGAAACCGAAAAAGAGCAGCGCCGCCTCGAAATTATCGAAGCCGCCGAGCGCCTCTACGCCACGCAGGGCTGGAACGGCCTGACCATGGACCAGTTGGCGCGCGAAGCCCGGCTGTCACGCGCTTTGCTTTATGTGTACTTCCGCGACCGCAATGACCTGCACCTGGTCATCGTCACGCGCGCCTTCGGCTTGCTGCAGCAACGCTTCCACACCGCCGCTGCGCACGGCTGCGGTGCGGACAAGATCGAAGCGATCGGCCGCGCCTACATGGCCTTCGCACATGAATTTCCTCACTATTTTGACGCCTGCGCGCGGTTTCAGGCGGCCCTGCAACCGGCTGAGGGAGGCGACACCCTCACCGCCTGTGCTGCCGCTGGCGACGCAGTGCTCGCTGAAGTGGTGCAAGCCCTGGAGGCCGGGCGCGCCGATGGCAGCATTCGCCCTGACCTAGGCGCCTCCATGGCCACCGCATTGACGCTGTGGGGTTTCATGCACGGCACGCTGCAACTGATGACCACCAAGAGCGCCGCATTGGCACGGCAAGGTCTGCCCCTGCAACAGCTGGCCGATCAAGCCATCTTGCTGCTCCGCCATGCTCTGTGCACCGACCCCGCCGCCTGAGACTCCAGCGATGCAGCGTCTGCCTTCCCCTGCTGTTACCCCGCCGACCAGAGGCACCTGCGGCTACGGGCTGCTGCTGGCGCTGCTGTGGCCGGCCTTGGGGACGACCCAGGTGCCCACGCTGAGTCTCGCGGACACCACCACCGCCTTGGTCACGGAGGCGCTGGCGGCCAACCAAGGCCTGAAGGCCGAACAGGCCGGTGTGGCCCGTCAGCTGGCCGAACTGGACCGTGCCCGGGCGCGGTATGCGCCGTCCCTCGATTTCTCCGCCCGGTACACGCGAGCGGATGGCGGCCGGACCATCGAATTTCCACTGGGTGACTTGCTCAATCCGGTGTACGCCGCGCTGGATGCACAACTGGTCGCCCAAGGGCACCCAGCGCAGTTTCCACGCATCGCTAACCAGCAGTTCACGTTTATTCGCCAGCGCGAGCAGGAAACCACACTGACCCTGACGCAGCCACTGTACGACGCCCGTCTCGGCGCAGGGCGCGACGCCGCGCAAGCAGAGCTGCGTGCCAGTACGGCAAGCAGCGAGGCCTATGCCGTACGTCTGGCCCGTGACCTGAAGCAGGCCTACTACGCCTGGCTGCGCGCGCGTGCGGGGCAAGTGGTGCTGCAGGAAACCGAGGCACTGGCGACGGAAAACTTGCGCATCAATGACAGCTTGTTCCGCGCCGGAAAAGTCACTGAAGACCGGGTCTTTCGCGCCCGCGCCGACCTGTTGGAAGTAGAGCAGCAAGTATTAGAAATGCGCAACGCCGACGGCCAGCTGGCCGTCTATGTGAATGCCCTGCGTGCCAAGCCGGGCAACACACCCCTGCCAGAAGCCCTGGTGGTGCCTGGGGATCTCGCCCTGGTCGACGACGCCGCGCTGTCACCCGCAGCACTGCAGCCCATCGCGCTGGCCGCCCGCGCTGAGCTCAAGCAGTTAGATGCCGCCATTGATGGCGCACGCGCCAGCGGACGCGCGGCTCGTGCCGCGTTCCAGCCACAGGTGGGACTGCAACTGACCACGGGCATCCAAGGCACCCGCTACGGCTTTTCTGCCGACGAGCGTTTTGCTCTCGCCTCTGTCGTGGTGAAATTCAATTTATTCTCCGGGGGCGCAGACCGCGCGGGCCTCGCCGTTGCCGCGGCGCGTCTTGATGAAGCCCGCGCACGCCGTGAAGATGCCACCTTCCAAGTGAACCGGGAGGTGCAACAGGCCGTCGAAGACTTTCTGGTGCAACGCGCCTCGCTACGCACCGCTGAACAGCGAGTCTTCGCCGCGCAAGGGGCGTTTCGTATCGTCTCGCGCAAGCGCGATCTGGGCGCCGCCAATCAGGCGGAATTTATCGACGCACGGCGCACCTTGACGGCGGCCCGCCTGAATATCGACGGCACCCGCTTGGGCGCCTTATCCGCGCTGGCCCAACTCGACTACGCCCTCGGCCGCACGCCATCTGGCATCGACACTGGTATCACCCCATGAACACTGTAAACCGCTACACACTGCTGGCGTTCTGCCTTGCTCTGACCGCTTGCAGTGCCAGCAACCCACCGCCCGTCGACAACCGTCCGGTCCGGAGCGTGCGCGTCGCCGCAGTGAACAATGCCGTACTCACCGACGACATTCGCGCCGTGGGTCTGCTGGCGCCGTTGGATGAGGCGCGGCTGTCGTTCAAGATGGGCGGCGTGGTGGAAGCCATGCTCGTTGAAGAAGGCCAAAGCATTCGCCGCGGACAGCTGCTGGCACGCTTGCGGGAAACGGAAATTCGCTCTGCCACAACGCAAGCGCGCGAAGCCGCCGCCAAAGCCACCCGCGATCTGGAGCGTGGGCAGGCGCTGTTTGCCGACGGCGTGGCCACGCGGGAAAATCTTGACGACCTGACCACGGCCGCACGAGTCAGCGCTGCGCAACTGCAAGCTGTGGAATTCAATGCGCGCTATGCGCGCATTGAAGCGCCAGCCGACGGGGTGGTGCTGCAAAAACTCGTGCAACGCGATGAACTGGTTCCGGCCGGACAGCCGGTACTGGTAGTGGGCGGCACCAACCAAGGCTGGGTCGTAAAACTCGGCGTCGCCGATCGTGAAGTGGTGCAGCTGCGTCCCGGCCTGCCAGCGCGCCTGCAGTTCGACGCTTATCCCGGCCGCGATTTTCTCGGTGAAGTCCGCAACGTGGCGCGCGCTGCCGATCCGGTCACCGGGACCTTTCAGATCGAGGTGATGGTGAAGGACACGGCTGAGGGTTTCGCCCGCGGCATGGTTGCACGCGCCTGGCTGCCCCGCGCCGTCGATGTCAAGGCCACGCCAGTGCCCGTGGTGGCCAACACCGTGTTGCTTGAAGCCAGCGCCGACCGTGCCGTGGTCATGGTGGTCGAAGGCGACGTGGTACAACGCCGCGAGGTGCGGGTCGGACGGCTGGTCGGCGAACGCGTGGAAGTACTCGAAGGCCTGCGCCCCGGCGAATGGGTGGTGGTGGATGGCGCCTCCTTTGTCACTGCCGGTGACCACGTCACCGTGCGGCGCTAAGCCACGCCATGCGCATCTGGGCGTTCGCCGTTCGCCAATGGCAGTTCACGCTGGTGATGTTTGGGCTGCTGGTCGCCGTGGGCCTGAACAGCTATCTCAACATGCCGCGCGCCGAAGACCCGGCATTTGCCTTCCCGGCAGTGACTATCACCATCGCCTATCCCGGCGCCGATCCCGGCGAGATGGAACGGCTGGTGGTGGACCCCATCGAAGATGCCATCAACGAGCTCGATGATGTGAAGAAGATCATCAGCAGTGCCTATGATGGCCTGGCGCTGGTGCATGTCGAATTCAACTATGTGGGCGATCCTGAGAAAAAGCAGGACGACGTCATCCGTGAATTCAACCGACTAAGACCGCAGCTGCCCGCGGATCTGGCTTACATCGACCTGCGACGCGCCAACCCGGCGCGAGCCAACATCCTGCAAGCCGCGCTGGTGAGTGACACCGCCAGCTGGCGCGAACTGGAAAAGCGTGCGCGCGAACTCAAGGACCGGCTGGAACGCGTCCCCGGTATTCGGCAGGCAGAAACCTGGGCCTACCCGAACCCCGAGGTGCGCATTGCAGTGGATCTTGAACGCCTCGGTCGTACTGGGGTAACGCTGCAACAACTGGCCCTGGCCGTGCAAGGAGAAAATGCCAGCATTCCGGGCGGTGCGGTGGATGCCGGCCTGCGCCGTTACGACCTTAAAACCACCGGCGCCTACAAAACGCTGCAGGAAGTGGCAGACACCGTGGTTGGCGCCAACCACGGCCGCGTCGCCCGGCTGCGGGATGTAGCCACCGTGTCCTGGTCCACCGAAGAGCACCGCTATCTCGGTCGCTACAACGGGCACCGTGCGGTATTCATTACCGCCAGTCAGAAAGACAACCAGAACATCTTCAAAGTCCGCGAAGGCGTGGAACAGGCCTTTGCCGACTACGCGCGGGGCCTGCCCAAAGACATCCAACTCGCGCCCGGCTTCGACCAGTCCCGCAATGTCGACCGGCGCCTCACTCGCCTCGGGCAAGATTTCGCCATCGCCATCGCACTGGTGCTGATCACCCTATTGCCACTGGGCATGCGCGCCGCCGGTGTGGTCATGCTCTCCATTCCGTTATCGCTCGCCATGGGACTGTCCGCGCTGTATTTCTCTGGCTTCTCATTAAACCAGCTCTCCATCGCCGGCTTCATCCTCGCCTTGGGGCTGCTGGTCGATGACAGCATCGTGGTGGTAGAGAATATCGCCCGCTTCATCCGCATGGGCCACAGCCGTCGCGAAGCAGCCATCCTGGCCACAGACCAAATTGCGCTGGCCGTGCTCGGCTGCACGGCGGCACTGTTATTTGCTTTCCTCCCGCTGCTGTTTTTGCCCGGTGGCTCAGGCGCTTTCATCCGTTCGCTACCCGCGGCCGTCATGATGACCGTTATCTCGTCGATGATCGTTGCCTACACCATCATCCCGTTCCTCTCCTCCCGCCTGCTGCGCAACCCAGGCACCGAGGGCCAAGGACGCTTGGCGCGGATCGACGCTCTGGCCGACCGCCTACTACAGCGCACCATGCGCACCATCCACCGTGTCTATGGCCCAGCCTTGCGTTGGGCGTTACTGAAACCCAAGCGCACGCTGCTCGCCGCCAGTGCGGTATTTTTTGGGTCGCTCGCGCTCATCCCAGTCATCGGTGTCAGTGTGTTCCCGATGGCCGATGTGCCGCAGTTCATGATTCGCGTCGATGCCCCAGATGGTGCCAGCCTGCTGGAAACCGACAGCGCACTGCGGTTTGTGGAAGCGGAACTCGCCAGACATCGCGAAGTGAAGCAATGGTTCACTAACGTGGGGCACAGTCAGGCCTTTATCTACTACAACGTCTTTCCACGCGGCACTTCCGCCAACATCGGCGATATCTTGGTGGAACTCCACCAATTCGAGCCGCGCCATACTCCAGCGTTCTTCGATGTGCTGCGCGAAAAATTCCGCGCTTACCCGGCGGCCCGCATCACCGTTAAGCAGTATGAAAATGGGCCACCCGTGGACTCCCCGGTGGCCATGCGAATCACCGGCCCGGAACTGGCGACGCTGCGTCGACTGGCTGGTGAACTCGAAGGCATCATGAAGACCCTGCCGGGTTTGCGCGACATCAATAACCCGGTCCGCTTAAGCCGTACCGATCTGAACCTGGGCATCGACCCTGCCAAAGCCGCACTGCTGGGCGTGGCGCCAGTAGAGGCCGACCGCACTGTGCGGGTGGCCATTGCCGGGCAGGCTCTCGGTAAATTTCGCGAGGCGGACGGCGACGAATACCCCATCATGCTGCGCCTGCCGATCACCGATCGCCCAACGCTGGAGATGCTGCCACAAATTCGTGTCAATACTGTCACCGGCCAGCAAGTGCCACTGTCACAGATTGCCGCGCCACATTTTGAAACTGCGCCCAACGTCATCAATCGGTTTAGTCGCGAGCGGCAGGTCACCATCTCTGCCTACACCGTCACCGGCTTCAGCACCGACAAGGTCACCCGCGCCTTGCTGCAGCGACTGGAGCGGGAACTACATCTGCCCGCCGGCTACCGCCTCACCGCGGCCGGTGAAGTAGAAGCTCGCGAGGAAGCTTTCGGGGGCATCGGCACTGCATTTCTGGTGGCTGGCTTTGGTATCCTCGCGGTGTTGGTGCTGGAGTTCGGCAGCTTCCGCTCCACGCTCATCGTGGCCACCGTGGTGCCGCTCGGCGTGACCGGCGCATTGCTGGCATTGCTCTTGACCGGCTATACGCTGTCGTTCACGGGCATCATCGGCTTGCTCGCCTTGCTCGGTATCGAGATCAAGAATTCTATCTTGCTGGTAGATTTCACCAACCAGCTGCGCGCCGATGGCAAAACACTGGATGCGGCCATTGAGGAGGCCGGCGAGATCCGCTTTTTCCCCATTCTGCTGACCTCCGCCACGGCCATCGGGGGACTGATGCCCTTGGCCGTACAGGGTTCACCACTGTACTCGCCGCTGGCGGTGGTCATCATTGGCGGGCTGTTATCCTCCACCTTGCTGGCGCGGCTGGTGACGCCAGCCATGTACAAGCTGTTTCCGCCTGCGGTGACCGTCCGTTCGCCGGGCTAGCGCCGGTCCTTCAGCCGCAGGTCGATGCTCTGCGTGTTCGGATCAAAAACGATCTGCACCAGCCCCTTCAGTAACTGCCCTTCCACGTGCTGCACTTTTTCTTCGAGGGTGAATTCACGTTCGCCATACTCCGTGCCCTCACGCAGCACGAAGGCTTCGATCACCGCGCGGCGCAGTTCCGCCGCTAGCGCCTCAGGCGGCACCACCACCGGCTCGGACGGCTCTTCGGGCGACGCGGGCTGCCCGTCGCTGTCGTTCTGGCTCACGGCGCCTGCTCCAGAGCCTTGGCGATGACCGCATTGACGGCGGCAATGGCCGGCTGCCGGGTGGAACTGCGGCGCCAGAGCGCGCCCACGGTACGGCCCGGCGGGGGCGCCGCAAACGGCCGGATGACCAGCTGCTTACCCGCCGCAAACGGACCTTCCGTGGCCAGTTGCGGCATGAGCGTAATGCCAAGGCCCGCTCCCACCATCTGGCGCAGCGTTTCAAGACTGGTGGCGCGAAAGTCCGTTTCTTCATTCACTTCAAGGCGACTGCACACCTCCAGCGCCTGATCACGCAAGCAGTGACCATCCTCCAGCAGCAGCAGGGTCTCGCCATTCAGGTCTGCCAGCTGGACGCTGGTCTGCTCGGTAAAGCGATGTCCGGTGGGAACCGCCACCAGAAACGCTTCTGCGTATAGTGACTGGCTGTCGAAGCCGTCGTCTTCTATGGGCAATGCCAAGATCGCCATGTCGATGTCACCGGCGCGCAACTTGTGGAGCATGGGACCTGTCTGGTATTCAAATAACAGCAGCTGCAGCTTTGGTAACGCTTTACGCAAGCGTGTTGCGACGCGTGGCAACAAGTAAGGCGCGATGGTTGGGATGAGACCCACCCGCAACTTTCCGGCGAGCGGGTCCCGGGATAATTGCACCAGATCGACAATGTCGTCCGTGTCGCGCACCACGCGACGGGCACGCTCTACCACCAGCTCGCCGGCGGCGGTGAGCGCCACATTACGCGGCTGCCGCTCTACGAGCAGCACACCCAGGTAATCTTCCAGCTTCTTGATCTGCGCCGACAACGTGGGCTGGCTGACGAAACAGCGCGCAGCCGCTTTGCCAAAGTGGCGCGTGTCGGCCAGCGCCACGAGATATTTGAGATCACGTAGATTCATGTGCTCACCGGCCCTTGCGCGAGGTGTCCGCGCAGAACAGGCGCTGCAGGGTTGCAACGACAGCGGCGGCCGGCCCGGGCGCCAACGAATAGCGAATGACCTGCCCCTCGCGCTCGGTTAACACCAGCTCGCCCTCGCGAAGTTTGGCCAAATGCTGCGAGAGCGCCGACTGACTTAATGGCACGCGCAGGTTCAGTTCGCTGACGGACAGAGGCCCGCCATTTAAGTGACAGAGAATCATGAGTCGTTGCGGGTTAGCGAGGCTGCGCAGTAAGCCGGCCGCGCTTTCGGCATGCGGCAAGAGATCTTCCACGCCGCTGGTCGTAGCAGCCACACCCCGACGGGCGGTGGTACTGCGGCGCGACGTGGCTCCGCGAGAACGGGGTTTCAGAGCATTCATTGGCGCAGTATAGCCAATCATGGCATTTCCGATATCGCTAATGTACGTATTGCTAAATTAGTTACCGCTAATATACTGCCCATGGTTGGTGCCTCGGAACGCAGTGGCGGTTCGGTCTGCCACTTAGGGAAATTCGCCATGCTGCTGGACCATGCTTCGCCTGCTGCCATCTGCCCGCTGCGCCTGTCAGGCTGGTTGGTGTTACTGATGTCGCTGGGTGCCTGCCACGCCAAGCCGCCCACCGCCGGCAACCCGAATGCCACCGCCCCGTTTGCCGTGGAGCACCTGCAGGCTGCCAGCACCGCGAATGAGCGCCGCTTCGATGGCCAGGTCGAAGCAGTCAACGAGACCCAGATCAGCGCGCAAACGAACGGCACGGTAGCGGCATGGCTGCAAGATGTTGGCCAACGAGTGGCGGCGGGCAGTGTGGTGGTCCGCTTACGTTCTGCCGAAAGGCGCGCCGGCGCCTTGCAGGCTGAGGCCGCTTTGCGCGAAGCCAGTGCCGCGGCCGTAGAAGCGGCGAACCGCTTTGGGCGTATCACAGAGATGCACGCCCGGCAGGTGGTACCCAAAGCCACGCTGGATAGCGCTACCGCCGCCCATGAAGCGGCGCAGGCACGCCTTGCGGCCGCGCGGGCAGGGGTGGACGCCGCCCGCGAAGGCCTGGCTTATACGCAGGTGACTGCCCCTTATAGTGCGGTGATCACCTCCCGTCAGGTGCGACTCGGCGAGACAGTTGCCAGCGGCACGCCGCTGTTCACCTTGCTAGCCACCGAGGCGCTGCGGGTGAGCGTGGACCTGCCGGCCGACGCGGCTGAAGCCGTACGCAGCACGGGCCACGCCGTACTGCTACTGCCTTCGGGGCCGCTCACACTCGCCCCCTCTACCGTCTTCCCCGTGCTCGATCCAGCCAGTGGTTCGCGCCGTATCCGCTTCACGCTGCCGACCAACATCTCTGGCCCATTGACTGGCCCATTGACTGGCCTACTGCCGGGCGCCCATATCACGGTCGGCGTCCCGGGAGCGGCCACGACTCAACTGTCCGTCCCGCTCAGCGCCATCATCGAACGCGATGAGATCACCGCCGTTTATGTCTGGGAACCGCAGCAAGGGCGCACGCGCCTCCGCCAAGTGCGCCTGGGTGTGTTGCGTGGCGAGCGTCGCGAGGTGCTGGCAGGAGTCTCCGTGGGTGATCAAATCGCCGTAGACACCGCGCTGGCGCTGCAGCAAGTGCGGCTCGAACAAGCGCAGGCACCCGCTGGCACTGCTCCATGAAGACCCCGCTCGGTTTTTCCGGGCAGCTGGCCCGCTATTTCCTGAACCGCCAGTTAACGCCGTTGCTAGCGGTCCTCGCCCTGCTCGCTGGCCTGTTTGCCGTACTCGTCACGCCGCGCGAAGAAGAACCGCAGATCGATGTCACCTTTGCCAATGTATTCATCCCGTTCCCCGGGGCCTCCAGCGCTGAGGTGGAGAGCCTGGTGGCGACGCCGATGGAACAGGTGCTGGCAGAAATTTCCGGGATCAAACATATCTACTCGGCGTCCCGGCCCGGACTGGCCGTGCTCACCGTGGAGTTTGCCGTGGGCGAACCACGCACCGAGGCAGTGGTCCGCCTGTACAACGCCATCTATGCCAACGAAGACTGGCGGCCGGCCAACCTCGGCGTGCTTAAGCCGCTCGTCCGGCCTGGCAGTATTGATGATGTACCAATACTCAGCGTCACCCTCTGGCGCGAGGGCGGGCAGCAGGGCGCTGCCGACCTAGGGCGCATCGCGCGCTCCGTGGAAGCGGAAGTGCAGCGCGTGCCAGGCACGCGAGATGTCTACACCGTGGGTGCACCAGCGCCGTTAGTGCACGTTGAGCTCGACCCGTCGGCGTTGGCGGGCCATGGCCTGACCCTCGATGAGATCGTCGGCCGACTGCAGGCGGCCAATCTGGTGCGGCAGGTGGGCGCCACCACCGGCAGCGCCGGACAGGCACCGGTAACCGTCGGCGGCTTTCTGGCCGATGCCAAAGAGGTCACTGAACTGGTGGTCGGCATGGAGGGCCATCGCCCGGTCTATCTCAGCGATCTTGGACAGATTCGTGCGCAGCCCGATCAAGCCGAATCCTATGTATGGTTCGGTACCGGCGCCGGCCGCAGCCTGCGCGGCTTGCCGCGGGTAGACGATGCACCAGCCGTGACGCTCGCCGTGTCTAAAAAGCCCGGACAAAATGCCATCGAAGTCGCTGAGCAGGTGCTTCAGCGGCTCGACACCTTGCGCGGCAGCGTAATCCCCGACGACGTACACCTGACAGTGACGCGAAACTATGGCGTCACGGCGAACGATAAGGCGCAAAAACTCATCCAGAAACTGCTCTTCGCCACCGCCTGCGTGGTGTTGCTAGTGGTACTGACCATGGGGCGGCGCGAAGCGGTGGTGGTCGGTGCGGCGGTGGTGGTCACGCTCGCGGCCACGCTGTTTGCCTCCTGGGCCTGGGGATTCACGCTAAATCGCGTGTCGCTGTTCGCCCTGATCTTCTCGATCGGCATCCTCGTCGATGACGCGATCGTGGTGGTGGAGAATATCCATCGCCATCTGGCCCGGGGTGGCGATGCGGACCAGATCATTCCCGTCGCCGTTGACGAAGTAGGCGGCCCCACCATTCTGGCGACTTTCACCGTGATTGCGGCCCTGTTACCCATGGCCTTCGTGAGTGGCTTGATGGGGCCGTACATGAGCCCTATTCCTATCAATTCCAGCCTCGGCATGCTCATCTCGCTGGCGGTCGCGCTCATCTTCACGCCCTGGCTCACCCGTCGCCTGCTGGCAAAAAGCAGCGCGGCGCATGCCGGCGCGTCCCGGCTCGATACTTGGCTAGAGCGTCATTTCGAACGCTACATGCGCCCATTACTCGACCAGTCAGGGGCGCGCCGTCGGCGGCACCGCCTGTATGGCGGCATTGCCCTGGCCATCGTGGCCGCGGCCGGTCTCGCCGGCGTGAAGTTGGTAGTGCTCAAAATGCTGCCGTTCGATAACAAGAGCGAATTCCAGGTCGTGGTCGACTTGCCGGAAGGTGCGCCCGTCGAACAGACCGCGCGCGTGCTATCCGCCTTGTCCGCGGTCATCGTCCAAGTACCGGAGGTGACCGATTACCAAGCCTATGCCGGCACCGCGGCGCCCATTAATTTCAACGGCTTGGTACGACAATATGCGCAGCGCCAAGCGCCCCATCTCGGCGACTTGCAGGTCAACCTCGTCGACAAGCACCAGCGCCAGCGCTCCAGCCATGAGATTGCGCGCGGCGTCAGGCCAGCGCTTAGCGCCATTGCGCAGCGCTACGGAGCGGTGGTGCAGGTAGTAGAAGTGCCGCCAGGCCCACCCGTACACGCCCCCATCGTCGCCGAGGTCTACGCGGCCACGCACTCCGCACGCATAGCGATTGCCACCCACTTGCGTCAGCTGTTCACTACTGAGCCTGATGTGGTGGATGTCAATGACAGCCTCGAAGGTCCCGCACGCCAGTGGCGCCTCGTGATCGATCGGCAGCGCGCCGCACACTACGGCGTGACGCAGGCGCAAGTGAGCCAGGTGGTGGCCATTGCATTGGCTGGCACCGACGCCACCTTCCTACACGCCGAACCCACCCAGCAGCCAGTCGCCGTCCGCGTAGAGCTGCCGGTAGTTGCGAAGTCGGCGCCACAGCAACTATTGGCACTGGAAGTGCGGGCCGCCAACGGCACCCGCGTGTCCTTGTCGTCCTTCGCCAGCCTGCAACAGGAGCCCTGGGACAGCACCCGCCATCACAAAGATTTGTTGCCGGTCGCTTATGTCACGGGAGACATGGCAGGTCCGCTCGACAGTCCGTTGTACGGCATGTTCGGCATCGTGAGCCGTCTTAATGACAGCCCGGCCGGTCTAGAGAACGTGGAACAGCGCTTCAATTCCGCACCCACCGACCCTGGCCTGAGCGCTGTGAAATGGGACGGCGAGTGGCAAGTCACGCTCGACACCTTCCGCGACATGGGCCTGGCCTACTCCGTGGGCTTGGTACTCATCTACCTGCTGGTGGTCGCCCAGTTCGGCTCCTATGCCGTACCGCTCATTATCATGGCCCCCATTCCGCTAACGCTCATCGGCGTCATGCCAGGCCATGCGCTGCTCGGCATGCAATTCACGGCCACCTCGATGATCGGCATGATCGCGCTGGCCGGCATCATCGTGCGCAACTCGATCCTGCTGGTCGACTTCATCAATTCTGAAGTCGCTGCCGGCCGGCTGCTGGCCGATGCGGTGGTGGCTGCCGGGGTAGTGCGCGCCAAGCCCATCACACTCACCGCACTGGCCGCCATGCTGGGTGCACTGTTCATTCTAGACGACCCCATTTTCAGCGGGTTGGCGGTGTCACTCATCTTCGGCATCGCCGTTTCCACATTGCTCACCTTGGTGCTCATCCCGGTGTTGTATTACGCCTTCTTGTCGCGGCGCGCGGCCCATGGCCGCCCGGATGAGCAGGTCACCCTCGAGAGCGGAGCAAGCCTTCATGACTAATCTGCCAGCGCAGCTGCAGCGCCCCACACGCCACTGGGTCCACCGCCTGGTTCTCAGCAGCGTCTGGCTGGCAGGCTGCTGTGCCAGTGCCGCGGCGCCGGCCGAAAATCTGCAAGAGGCGTGGTATAAAGCCGCGCACAACGATCCGCTCCTCGCTGCCGCCGCCAGCGACGTGGCCGCGGCTACGGCCGAGCGGCGTGCCGCGCAGGCTGGAAGGCTCCCGACTCTGACCGCTAGCGGGAGTATTTCCCGGTTGTCCGCCTCGCCTGCGCTCGCCTTCTCCACTCCCGACTTCGCATTCCGCTCACCGCCGCTGTTTGCCGACGATGAGCTACGGCTCGGCAGCGTGGAATTGCGGCTACCGCTCTTCACCGGCGGCCGTCTCACTGCCGGCATCCAGGCCGCGCGTGCCGCTGAACGCGCCGCCGATGCACTACACACGAGCGCTGGCGCCGACTTGCGGCTGGCGGTGGCCGCCGCCTATGTGGAGGTCCTCCGCGCCGTGCGCAGCCACGCCACCGCCGAAGCCACCGTAGCGGGGCTTGCGTCCCATCACCGCGATGTAACCGCCATGGTGGAGCAAGATCTGGTGCCCATGAGCGATCTACTGGCGGCCAAGGTGTCGCTGGCTCACGCCGAGCAACAACGGCTGACCGCCAGCCACACCGCGGCGCTGGCGCTGGCTGCCTACAACCGGCAGCTCGGGGAACCGCAAGACCGGGTGGTGAACCTCGAGGCGATCCTCCCAGCCAGTCTCGTCAGTGAAGCCGTGCCGCTGACCGAGCTGATCAAAACCGCCGTGGCTGCGCGGCCTGAACTGTTTGCGCTTGGCTCACGCACGGAACAGTTAAGCGCAGAGGCCACCGCAGAGGCACGCCGACAATGGCCGCAACTGGCCCTGACGGGCGGCTGGCAGCATGTAGGCTCGCAACTGCTCGACCGGCAGAACTATTCCATGGTCGGCATCGGACTACAGTGGCAACTCTTCGACGGCGGCGCTACCCGCCAGCGCGCGGCTGCGCTGCGTTTTGCTGCTCGCGCCAACGCGCAGCGCGCAGACGACGCACGTTCAGGCGTCGAACTCCAAGTCCGCAGTGCCTGGCTGGAGACGCATGACGCCGCGGCCCGGCTGCAGGTAGCGGCGGCGGCCATGGTGGAAGCAGCGGAGAACGAACGGCAGAGCCGCGAGCAGTATGGCGCGGGGCTGACCAGCAACACGCAGGTGCTGGATGCCGTGCGCCTGCGTACCGCAGCCAGCGGCGACCGTGACGGCGCAGAATTCGATCTGGCGTTGTCGCGGCTGCGCCTAGCTCACGCCATTGGTGCGCTCTAGACGGGCCCAGCGTGGCTGGGCGTTCAGAGCTAGCGGTGGTACTGCGGCGAGAATTCGTGCACGGCCTCGACCATCGTTCCAGCACGTTCCGGATCAACATCGAGATGAATGCCGTGACCGAGATTGAACACGTGGCCATGGCCGTGGCCATAGCTGGCCAGCGTCCGCGCTACTTCCTCGCGAATGACCGCATGCGGCGCGTAAAGCACGTTCGGGTCGAGATTGCCCTGCAACGCCACGCTGTCACGCACCGCAGCACGCGCCTCCGCTAGGTCCGTGGTCCAGTCCACGCCAAGTGCGTCGGCACCCGCCCGCACCATCTGCGGCAACCAGGCACCACCGCCCTTGGTGAACAAGATGACCGGCACCCGGCGGCCCTCGGGTTCTTTGTCGAGACCGTCGATGATGCGCGCCATGTATTGCAGCGAAAAGTCGTGATAGTCGCGCGGGCTGAGCACGCCACCCCAGGTATCGAAAATCATCAGCGCCTGCGCACCGGCCGCCATCTGGCCGTTCAGATACCGGATGGTCGCTTCGGTCAGTTTTTCGAGCAGCGCATGCAGCGTCGTCGGGTCTGCGTAGAGCATGCCCTTGATGCGCGAGAAGTTCTTGGAACTGCCGCCCTCTACCATGTAACTGCCGACGGTCCATGGACTGCCCGCAAAACCGATCAGCGGCACGCGGCCACCGAGTTCCTGACGAATCAGCCGCACCGCGTCCATGACGTAACGCAGTTCGACTTCAGGATCTGGAATGGGCAGTGCGTCGACATCCGCCCGCGAGCGCACCGGACGCTGGATCACCGGTCCTTCCCCCGCCTCGAATTCAAGCCCCACATTCATGGCATGGGGAATGGTGAGAATGTCGGAAAACAGAATGGCCGCGTCGAGCCGAAAGCGCGCCAACGGCTGCAGTGTCACTTCACAAGCGAGCTGCGGATTCATGCACAACTGCAGAAAACTACCGGCCTGCGTGCGCGTCGCACGGTACTCGGGCAGGTAGCGTCCGGCCTGACGCATCATCCACACCGGCGTCCGGTCCGTCTTCTGCCGCAGCAAGGCGCGAAGGAAAATGTCGTTTTGCAGGGGCGGACGGGCGCTCATGCGAACACCGTGGCAATTTCCGTCTGAATTTTTTCCGCCGCGGCACGCGGGTCTGCTGCATCGCGAATGGGACGACCCACCACAATGTAATCCGCGCCTGCCTGGAAAGCCGCGGTGGGTGTCAGCACGCGCTTTTGGTCGTCGCTTGGGCGGTTATCTACGGGGCGAATACCCGGTGTGACCACCAGCAGTTTGTGGTCCAAATGCCCACGCAGCAGCGCCGCTTCCATGCCGCTGGAGACCACGCCATCAACGCCCGTAGCCAGCGCCCGTTTTGCGCGGGAGAGCACCAGTTGCTGCACATCACACTGGAAACCCAGATCGTCCAGGTCGCCGCGATCGAGGGAAGTGAGCACGGTGACAGCCAGTACCTTCACATCCTCTTTGGCGCTGGCGGCCGCCTCCATGATGGCCTGATTGCCATGCACTGTGGTGAAGGTAACCCCGCGCCCGTTGAGGCGTTTCACCGCAGCGGCGACCGTGGCTGGGATGTCGAAGAACTTCAGGTCGACGAACAGCTTTTTGTTGCGCGCTACCATCCAGTCCAGCAGCTCGAAGTAGCCGCCGGCCATGAACAGCTCAAGACCGATCTTGTAAAACTCGACGCTGTCGCCCAGCTGGCCGACCAACTGACGCGCCTCCGTGGCGTCGGCGACATCCATGGCAAAAATAAGACGTTCACGGCACGGAATAGGCTTGGGCGTCATGCAGCGGGCTCCTCAGGGGAAGGCTACATTGTACGCGCAGTGGCTCCGGCGGCCCCAGCGCCCTACCGACCGCCGCGCCGCGGCCGGCCATGGCCACCGGGGTGGCCTCGCCAGCTCAAGCCAGCGTCGCGCGGATAAAACGCGGCGCAGCCTCTTGGCCGGCGGCATGGTGCGCCACTTCCACCCGCTGCAGCTCACCGCGGCGTTCGAGATAGTGCAGATGGGCAATGGTCTCGCCTAAGGCCAGCAGCTGGTTCATGCCATCCAAAGTGCGCCCACGAAACAACTTGGTGGACATTTCCATGACCGAACACGGCTCGCTGGCATGCTCGAGAATCTCCACCAGACGCGCCGCGTGCTCGGCTTCGAGCAAATCCAGACGTGCATGGGCGCCGTAGAACGGCCGACCATGGGCCGGCAGCACCAGCGTGTCAGTGGACAACATGCGCAAGCGCCGCACGGACTTGAAATGATCCTCCAGTGGGTCGACCAGCCCGCTTTGCGCATAGACGCTCACGTTGCTGGAAATGGTGGGCAGCAATTCGTCGCCCGCAATGAACAAGCCAGCGGTGGCAGCGTACAGACAGGCATGGCCCTCCGCATGGCCGTCGTGCAAGGTCACCGACCACGGCAGGTCGGTGCCCGTGAGCACCTCGCCATCTTCCAGCGGCTGCGTCACCGGTGGCACCCCGGAGATCACTTGCCGGAACAGGTGGCGGGCATTTGCCTGGTCCAGCACACGGGCGTAATCCAAGCCCCAGTGCGCGCCGAAACTGGCGAGGAGTTCCGGTGCATTACCCGCATAGGCCCAGCCACCGGCGCGGTGGGCTTCGCGGCTCATTCTGACCTCGACGTCACACCGTGTGGCAAGGGCGGCGGCCATGCCGAAATGGTCGGGATGATGGTGGGTCACCAAAATGCCGCGCAATGTGCTCTCGAGGGCATGTTCTTGGACCAGCGCGTCCCAGGCAGCGTGCGCCACCGGCACCCCCATGCCGGTGTCCACGAGCCACCAGCCACTGCCCTGCGCCGGCAACAGCCAGACATTGATATGGTCCAAGCGTCCGGGGAGGGGGATGCGCAACCAGCGTAGTCCGTCCTGAAAATCGACCGCGGCTCCCAGCGCTGGTGGCGCCAGCGGGTACCATTCCATGCCCGGGGGTGCGGGGCGCACGCGCGCCATACTGGCAGCATTCACTAACGGTTCATCCCTAGGGCAAGCGCACGACACATCACATTCTCCACCAATCGCAACGATTGCGCCTTCGCGTCGCCGTTCACAGCCAGTCGCCGTGCAAGCCACTCCAGTGGTTCACGACCGGTGCCCCGGCGTCGAGGGTGTAGCGACCGAATTTGCCATCGGCAAACAGCAACGGCGAGGCCGTACTGCGCTCCACCACCAGCACGTCGCCCACAATAATGGTGTGGTCGCCCCCGGCGTGCAGCGTCTGCACCCGGCAATCCAGCCGCGCCCGCACCCCGTGCAGGCGCGGCGGCTCCGGCTGCAGGCGCCCCACGGCGTCTACCTCGAACTTGTCCTTGCCGGAACGCGCAAAGTGCATCGCCACATCGCGCTGGCCATCGGCGAGGATGTGCACCGCAAACGCTGCCCCTAGCGCAAAGGCTGGAAGACTCGGACTGGAATTGACCAAGCACCACAAGACCAGTGGCGGCTCCAGCGACACCGAACAGAACGAATTGGCCGTGATGCCTACCGGTTCGCCGTCAGGCCGGACCGCAGTAACCACAGTGACGCCGGTTGCGAATGCCCCAAAGGCATCGCGCAACGCGCGCAACGGAATAGCCGGTGCGCCAGCTTCGGCCGACGGACTGACTGGCACCGGCTCAGATAACCTTGGCAGGATGGGGAATGCGTGGCGCGCCCAGCATCTCCCGGTACGACGGCGGTTGGCGCCCGCCTTCATCTTGAATGCCGTATTCCACCGCCAGTTCGGCCGTCACCAGCGTCTGGCCATTTTTCTTGGCCAAGGCCGGGTCACGCGCCAGCGCCTCGACGACACGCCCATTGAACTGGGGCGTTTCAGCGATTTTCATGAACTCGCTGTACTGGTCGGGGCGCTCACGCACCGCGATCGCCGTGCGCTCGGTAATCTGCGGCCCCAGCCACAGCGACACCGCGGCAACGCCAGTCCCTTCAAGGTCCACGCCCATGTCGGCGGCGAATTTATCGAGGCCGGCTTTCTGCGCGCCGTAGGCCGGGCCGTGCATATAGCAGCTGGCACCGAACGAGGAGACAAAGGTAATGAGACCGCTCTTACGTGGCACCATCATGCGCGCCGCATGCCAGCTGGCCACATAGGCCGAGCGCAGGCCGACATCCAAGATCCGCACAAAGTCCAGCGGCTTCTCCCAGAACCCGCCGGCATCGATGAGATTGTCATGGATGAAAGTGGCGTTGTTGACCAAGATGTCGAGGTGCCCCGATTCGCGTGCCACGCGTGCAAACAGCGCAGCGACCTGGGCTTCATCGTCATGGTCGCAGCCCACCGCAATACCCTGTCCACCCAGGCGAGTAATCTCCGCCGCGGTCTCGTGCACGGTACCCGGCAGGGCCTCACCCTTGCTCATCCCCAAGCTCTTGTCGGTGGAACGGCCAGTGACATAGACCGTCAAGCCACGCTGACCCAGCCCCAAAGCAATGCCCTTGCCCGCACCACGACTGGCCCCAGTGACGACCGCCACCCGCGCCTCAGTTTTCGTTGTCATAGTCCTTCCCCCCCTCGTAGTGCTACGAATATTGATCTTAAGGTGGTGCCGGCTGGCCCGCCAGATACAAAAATGCCGGCGGCTCGCCGCCGCCGTGGACCTCTAGCGTTGCGCCACTGACATAGGCTGCCATTGGTGAAGCCAGATACAAACAGGCCGCCGCAATGTCTTCCGGCTTGCCCATACGCCCCAGCGGCAGCATGGCGTCGATACGTTTCACGCCAGCGGCGCCGCCGTAGAATTCATCGAGATTGTCAGCCGCCATCAGTCCGGCAACGATGGCATTCACGCGCACCTGCGGGCCCCACTCCATCGCCAGCGAACGCGACAGATTGAGCAGGCCAGCTTTAGCCGCCCCATAAGTGGCACTGCCGGGAGTCGGTCGTGCGCCCGCCACACTGGCGATGTTGATGATAGCGCCGCTGCCTTGCTGGAGCATCTGGCGGTAGGCTGCCTGCGCGCAGTACAGCGGACCGAGTAGATTCAGCTGAATGATGCGTTCCGCCAGCCGGGCAGACACGTCCGCGGCGGTATGCGGC
This sequence comes from Gammaproteobacteria bacterium, assembly GCA_947469285.1. GTDB lineage: Bacteria > Pseudomonadota > Gammaproteobacteria > Steroidobacterales > Steroidobacteraceae > CAIOHZ01. The sequence continues at coordinate 33,404 of CANIOW010000016.1, read as the reverse complement.
GGTGCGCCACCGGCGTTGTTAACCAGCACATCCAAGCGGCCATGCTGCGCGACCACCGCCTCGAAAAAAGCAGCCACGGCCGCCGCGTCGCGCACATCGCAAGGCAGAAATTCGGCGCTCCGCCCGGCGGCCGCGGGCAAGGTCGGCGGCGCCTGCCGGCCACACACCACCACCACGGCGCCGGCGGCCAGAAACGCCTCGGAAATACCACGGCCAATGCCCTTGCCACCCCCGGTGACAACCACCACCGACCCCGCAAAATCAAAGCTTAAAGACATTTTTTGAGTCTCGCATAGTGCGTAAAATTTTACTAGGTTCGATACGCATCAGGCATTTTTATAGCATGATAGCCGCCGAAGCGTGGGGCTTCAGGAGACCAAATCAATGACGACTGCGGCGCACGCACCAGCCAGCGAAGTGACCACAGAGATCGCCAGCGAAGTGGCCAGCGAAGCCACCGGGCCTGGCGCCCTGCGCGCAGCCGCACGCGTGTGGCAGGACCGCCCGGCATTGGAGACGCCCACCCGCCAATGGAGTTTTGCCCAGCTGTGGGCCGACGTGATGGCCACCGCCAAGGCCTTGCATGCCGCCGGCGTCCGCAGCGGCGACCGGGTGGCCGTGTGGGCACCCAACCAACCGGAGTGGATTCTCGCGGCCCTGGGGGCGCAATGCCTCGGTGCGGCACTGGTGCCCCTCAACACCCGCCTGCGGGGGCGTGAAGCCGCCGATATCCTGCGCCGCAGCCACGCGCGCGTGCTGTTCACCGCCGCACCCTTCCTCGGCACCGACTACCCCACCCTGCTGCACGGCGAACCACTCCCGGAGCTGCAGCAGCTGGTACGCCTCCCGCCCCTTGAGGGTGACGCGGCCAGCGCACTGGCGGCCGCTACCGGCGACCTGCCAGTCGCCGTCGACTGGGCGGCGTTCATCGCCAGCGGGGAAGCGGTGCCCACCAGCATCGTCACGGCCGCCGTCGATGCGCTCACGCCGACCACCGTCGCCGACATCCTGTTCACGTCGGGCACCACCGGCTTACCCAAGGGTGTGGTGTGCACGCATGGCCAGAACACCCGTTCTTACCGCGCCTGGGCCACCGCCGTCAGCCTCCGCAGCGGCGACCGCTATCTCATCGTGAATCCCTTCTTCCACGTGTTCGGCTACAAGAGTGGCTGGCTGGTCTGCCTGCTGCACGGCGCCACCATCCTGCCCATGGCGGTATTCGATGCGGGTGAAGTGCTGCGCCGCATCGTGGCGGACCGCATTACCATTCTGCCCGGGCCACCAACCCTCTTCCAGTCACTGCTCGCACACCCGCAGCGCGCGCAATATGACCTGTCCTCGCTGCGCGTCGCCATCACTGGCGCCGCCAGCGTCCCCCCCGTGCTCATCCAGCGCATGCACGACGAACTTGGGTTCCACATCGTGCTAACCGGTTATGGCCTGACCGAATCCACCGGTCTGGTCTCGATGTGCCGCCTCGGTGACAGCGTGGAACGCATCGCCAGCTCCTGCGGCACCCCTATCCCGGGCGTGGAGGTGCGTTTCGTAGATCCAGCGGGTCAGGACTGCGCCATCGGCGTGCCCGGTGAACTGTGGGTCCGCGGTTTCAACGTCATGCAAGGCTATCTAGATGACCCCGCCGCCACCGCAGAAGCCATCGACCGTGATGGCTGGCTGCACACTGGCGACATCGCGGTGCGTGATGCGGAAGGCTATCTGCGCATTACCGACCGCATGAAAGACATGTACATCTGCGGCGGCTTCAATTGTTACCCGGCGGAAATCGAGCGGCTGATGAGTACTCACCCAGCGATCGCGCAAGTGGCTGTGCTGGGCATTCCCGATGAGCGGATGGGGGAAGTGGGCAAGGCGGTCATCGTCAAGCGCCCCGACAGCGCAGTGACCGCCAGTGAAATTACCGCCTGGTGCCGCAGCGAAATGGCCAACTACAAAGTGCCGCGTCAAGTGGTCTTCGTTGCGGCACTGCCGGTGAATGCCGCGGGCAAAGTGATGAAGTTCCAATTGCGCGACTGACCCACTCTATGGATATTTCTCTATGAACCCCAGCGATCCCCACTGGTACTCGGCTGTCGAAGCGCCGCTGACTGTCACCACGAGCGATGCGGTGCTATGGGACGAAGTGGCGGATGTGGTCGTGGTCGGCCTCGGCGGTGCGGGCGTGGCCGCGGCGCTAGATGGCCTTGAACGCGGACTGAGCGTTATTGCCGTGGACCGGCAGCTGGGTGGTGGCGCCACCGAAGCGAGCGGTGGTGTGTTTTATGCCGGTGGTGGCACTAGCATTCAGCGCGCGGCCGGCGAAGCAGACACCGTCGAGGACATGTTTCGCTATCTGCAGCTGGAAACACAGGGCGTCGTGAGCGACGCCACCTTGCGCCGCTTCTGCGCAGAGAGCCCTAACCACACCGAGTGGCTCATCCAGCATGGCGTGCAGTTTCACCCCACCGTCTACAAGCGTAAGACGTCTTATCCCAGTCTCAACTATTTTCTCTACCACCCGGACAATACCTTGTTGCCTGCCAGCCGTGCCGTGGCCAAGCCCGCGGCACGCGGTCACCGTGGCGACCCGGGGTTTCGTCGTCGTAGCGGCACGGATCTGGGGGGGGCCCTCTTCTGGCCACTGCGCGACGCAGCCCTCCGTCTTGGCCTGCAGCTGCACCGTAAAGCGGAAGTGCGGCAGCTGGTGGTGGACGGCACGGGCCGGGTGCTGGGCATCAAAGTACTGCAGCTGCCCGCAGACTCCGCCGCCTGGCGCGACCATGAACGCTGTCTGGCACGCGCCAAATGGCTGTTCACCATTTACCCGTTCTTACTCCCGGGTGCCCGCTACGTCCACCAGCGCGCCTTCCGCTGGCTCGGCCGGGCTGCAGCTATTGAAGCCAAGCAGCGCGTTACCCGTTTCATTCGTGCGCGACGCGGCGTGGTGCTGTCGGCCGGTGGCTTTGTCTACAACCGCGCCATGCTGCAGCATCACTCACCAAAATATGCCGCTGGCCTCCCACTTGGGACCGCCGGCGATGATGGCAGCGGCATTCGGCTCGGCCAGAGCGTTGGCGCAGGTACGGCGCGGATGGACCGCAGTTCCGCTTGGCGCTTCATCAATCCACCAGAAGCCTGGTCGCATGGGCTCATCGTCAACCGCGCCGGCGAGCGCTTCGTCAACGAACTGAGCTATGGCGCCACGATCGGTGCGGCCATGTGCGAAGAGCAGGCCGGCAAAGCCTGGCTCATTCTCGACCGCACACTGGTGCGCCAATCCTGGAAGCAGAGCAATCCGTGGAAGTTGCTCACCTTCCAGTGGCAGTTGGCTTGGGTGAACCTGCTGTTCGGCCTGAAGAAGGCCCACAACAGCACGGCCTTGGCGGCCTTGCTCGGTTGTCCACCACAAGCGTTAGAGGCCACCCTGGCCGCCAGCGCTGCTGCCAGCCGCGGCGAAATCCCGGATGCTTTCGGTCGTGATGTAGCGGATATCGTCGAGCTAAAGGCACCCTACTACCTCATGGATATTTCGCTAGATTTTCCCTTATTGCCCTGCGCGGTGCTCACCCTGGGCGGACTGGTCGTGGACGAAGCCACCGGGCAGGTGCTGCGGGAAGACGGGCAGGCCGTGCCCGGGCTCTACGCCGCCGGCCGCACGGCAGTGGGCGTGCCTTCGCATTTGTACGTGAGCGGCCTGTCGATCGCTGACGGCGTATTTTCCGGGCGGCGCGCCGCCAAGGCTATCGCCGACGCTTAGCCTTCACACCCAAAGATGCCAGCACGGTAAACAATGCCGCTACACCCAAGGCATTCAATAACGCCTGGAGGTACCCGAGCCGCGCAACATCAATGAAGAAGTAAGGATACTCGCCGGTCAGGCCACCGCGAATCAGCAGGTAAAGCAGATAGACCGAAGGGTAGAGCAGCATCTGCGGTAAGTGCATCCACTCCAGACGACCATGCGGCACTTCGCGCCACCAGAAAAGCACAAACGCTGGTGGAATCAGATAGTGCAAGAAGCGGTCCACCACCCATTGCAAGCCTTCGGGGTGGTACTGATGACGCAGCAACAGAAAATAGACACTGCCGACGATGATGATCGACACCATCGCGCACGTGACCACCACGGGTTGCCGCCACCACGCCCAACGCGCCGCCAAACGTTCAGGCACGGCATGGGCCGTGGCCACCAGTGCGCAAAACGCATTGGTGGTTAGGGTGAAGTAGCCGCAGTAAACCACCACGCCCCACCAGAAGCTCCGACCCTCGGCCATCTGATGAGTAGTGGTCAGATAAAACTGTAACACCAGCGCGGTCCAACCCACTGCGGCCAGCAGAGTCGCAAAACGACGGGTACGGGGCTGCATAACACGCTCCAAAAAAACGGGCGGGAATTTAACCGGTGACACCCAAGGCATGGCGGGCTGCGAGCCAAGCGAAGGTCATGCCCGGACCAAGCGTGGCGCCTGCGGCCGGATAACTACGCCCCATCGGTGAGGCGGCGCAGTTACCCACGGCATACAGGCCTTCGATGATGCTGCCATCCTCGTGCAGCACACGCGCCTCCACGTCGGTGAGCATGCCGCCCTTGGTTCCCAGATCGCACGGCAGGATGGGAAGCGCATAAAACGGGCCCCTCTCCAGCGGCAGCAGGCACGGGTTGGGTTGCACCGCATCGTCACCGTAGTAACGGTCATAGGCACTGTCGCCACGGCCAAACAGCGTGTCCTTGCCCGTCCGCGCATCGGCATTAAACTGCTCTACGGTGGCGCTGAAGGTCGCGGCCTCCACGCCGATCAGCGCTGCCAACTCAGCCAGGGTATCGGCCCGCTTGAGCAGCGCACGCATACTGGGCTTCACACTACGGTCGAACGCCGGCGGGCCCGGAAAGAGCGGACCCAGCGCGTACTTGCCACGGAAGCGCGCATCGAACACAAACCAGCTCGGTGCCGTACCCCCCGTCGCGGCGCGCTCAGCCATCACGGTACCCGTGACATGGTAGGACGCCGCTTCGTTGCAAAAGCGCCGTCCACTTTGATCGACCATGATCGAACCGGGGAGCGAGCGCTCCACGAACATGGGGCGCGCGCGGTCTTCGTCAGCCAGCTTGAAACCAGGCGCCCACCAAGCGGCGTCCAGCAGGTGCATTTTGGCGCCTAGACGCATGGCAGCGGCAATCGGCTCGCCGGTGTTAAACGGATTGCCGCCCGTCCAGGCCGTACTGGTCGGGCCCGGCAAATGCTGTCGCCGCAGCTCCGGGTTGCGCTCAAAGCCGCCGGAGGCCACCACCACGCCTTGCGTCGCTCGCAGCACCTGGCGATAACCCCCACTTTCTACCTCGATGCCGACCACCCGGCCGTTCTCGAGGACGTAATCCACCAACGCCGTCGACAGGCGTATGGGCACCTGGCGCTGATTCAGCGAACGCCGCAAACGCGCCACCAACGCGCCGCCGCCCGTAATGCGCCGGTCACGGGGCGTCTTCAGGCGCTGCCCAATATCGAGCCAGTACTTGGCGGCAATCTTCAGGAAGATGGATTTAGCACCTTTGGCCTGAGTGATGAGCGGGCGCGCTTCCTTCGCCGTCCAGTTGATGCGACCAAACGCGGTAGTGGACACATGCGGTGGCTGCAAGGTGTCGAAGTCACGCGCCAGCAGGTCCGATTTGATCGGCAGCGCCTGAATGCTCCGGTAGCCCATGCGGCCACCCGGCAGTTCCGGATGGTAGTCGCAGTAACTATCCAGCGCCTCGAACTGCAACTCCGAATGGTCGGCCAGAAAACGCACCATGCGCGGCGCAGCATCGACGAAAGCCTGCACACGCTCCACACTCGCCTCTTCACCGGCCAGCCCGCGGATGTAACGCAAAGCATCCGCCGGGTTATCTTCGCCGCCGGCAGGGGCAATCAGGTGGTTGTTCGGAATCCAGATAGTGCCACCCGAGGTGGCGGAAGTGCCGCCCCAGAGATGACCGCGTTCCACCACCACCACACGCGCACCGTGATAGGCCGCCGTGAGCGCGGCGGTGAGCCCGGGGGCACCGGTACCAACAACGATGACATCAAAAGTTTCTTCGGGGTGCCGCGGGGTGGCCATTAAATGCTTCTCCAAAAGTTTTAGGCGTCGCGCGGACCCGCCTTCATGGGCGGCGTAATTTTCGCTACGCGATGGTCGTACTTCAAAGTGTTGACTGCGATGGAGGTTTCCACATGGCGTACGCCCGGGAGTGACAGGATGCGGTTGTTAGCCACCGCCACCACCTCTTCGAGGGTGCTATACAAACCGATGGCCAGAATGTCATAACGCCCCAACATGACGATCACGGCGCCGATGTCGGGCATGGCGGACAACTTCGCGCAGAGGTTCTTCAGCTGCGCGTGTTCCACTTGGATCCCGATCAGCACCATCTTCGGCGAACCCAGGTAGGCGATGTTGGTGACCGCCGTGAGCCGAATGCAATTTCCCTTCTCCAGCCGACGGATACGGCCACGGATAGTGCCCTCGGTGACATTCAGCTGGGCCGCTACCTGCCGGTTGCTAACGCGTGCATCCTGCGTCAGCAGGTCGATGATGCGACGATCGAGCGCATCGAGCTGCACTTCCGGGGTTTTCATCGGATGGGTGCTACGTCAAAGTTGAACTTAACGATGTCGGCAGCAATACCCGCGGTCATGCTGCGAATGCCCTTAACGCGCGTTATTTTTTCCATCAGGAACGGCTGCAGCTCTGCCAAGTCGTGTAGCGCCACCAGAATCTCAATATCACGCGCCCCAGTCATGAGGTGCGCCGCAAACACTTCCGGGAACAGCGCTAGCTCTTCGGCGACGTCTTGTGCCGCTCGTCCTTGCACTTCGATACCCACTGCCAGCAACACCTTGTAGCCCAGTGCCGAGAAATCCGACACGGCCACCACCCGCATGGCCTTGGTCTGTTCCAGGCGGCGGATACGGCCACTGACCGTGGTAGCGGCAATCTTCAGGCTGCGCGCTATTTGCTGGTTAGTGGCGCGGCCGTTGGCGCGCAGCAAGGCAATGATCTTGCGGTCGATGTCATCCGTGGCGTAAAGCTCTGGCTTGGACGCCAGTGGTGTCGCCTGTGCTCGGGTTCGGTTCATAGGACTCTCTTGGGAGGAGTACAGGCTAGCACGATCAACCACGCGGCTCGCGGGGCAGCCCGAGGGCACGCTCGGCAATGAGATTGCGCTGGATCTGGTTGGTACCGCCGTAAATAGTGTCGGACCGCGATGAAAAGAACACGCCTTGCAATTCCGCCCATTCATAGGGCAGACCGCGGGCAATTTCGCCTTCCGGTCCAAGCACATCCATGATCAACTCACCCAGCTTCTTGCGCCAGGTGGCCCAGTAAATCTTGTAGGTGAAGGCAGCGCCACTCAACTCGCCGCCGTCCGTCTGGCTGAGCATGCGTAGCGCGCTGTAACGCATGATGCGCAAACCGCTGTAGGCGTCGGCCAGCCGCAAGCGCAAACCCGGGTCGCGTGCGGCGCCGTTGGCCTTGGCCGCCGCCACCAGGCGATCGAGTTCATTACGGAAGGACATCTGCTGGGCCAGCGTGGACACGCCACGTTCAAAGGCGAGTGTCCCCATGGCCACCGCCCAGCCGCCACCCGGCGCACCCACGATATTGTCGGCGTCCGTCAGCGCATCAGCAAAGAACGTTTCGTTGAACTCGGCCTCACCGTTCATCTGCCGGATCGGACGGATGGTGACGCCAGGTTGTTGCGTCGGCACCAGTAGATAAGACAGGCCTTTATGGCCCTGCGTACCCGGCTCCGTACGGCAAACGACAAACGCCCAGTGCGCGAAGGTGGCGAGTGAAGTCCAGATTTTTTGACCATTGACCTGCCAACGCGGTCCTGTGGGTGTGTCTACCAACGCTGCGTGGGTGCGCACATTGGCCAGATCGCTACCGGCATTGGGTTCTGAATAGCCCTGGCACCAGAATTCTTCACCCCGCGCGATGGGCAGCAGGAAACGCTGCTTCTGCGCGTCGGTACCAAAGGCGAGCAAGGTGGGGCCGGCCAGCTCAATCCCCATGTGCCCCACGCGTCCGGGCGCGCCGGCCCGCGCATACTCTTCGGCGAAGATCACCTGTTCGCCCAGCGTGGCATCGCGACCACCGAACTGCTCGGGCCAACCAATGGCGCTGAAGCGCTCCCGACCGAGCGCCTGCTCCCACTCGATGCGCCGCTCTAGCAGTGCCATTTGGCCGGTGACACCACGCAGATCGCTGAAAGCGCCAGACAGCTGCGCTTCCAGCCACGCCGCGGCATCGCGGCGAAAGGCTTCCTGAGTAGGAGTAAAACCCAGTTTCATGTCGGTAGCTGCCTTGGCATCAGTACACCGGGGGCGCCGCGCTCGCGCCAAGCCCCATCAACGTGGCGAGCTGCTCACGCTGCCATGCGGGACTGCCGAGCAGCGTGGCGGCAGCGCGCGCACGCTTGAAGTACAGATGGGCGTCGTGGTCCCAAGTGTAGCCAATGCCGCCATGCAGCTGGATCCCGTTGGCGGCGCAGTTAAAAAATGCGTCGCTGCAGTTGCTCTTGGCAATAGCCGCCGCTTCCGGCAGCTCCGCGGGCGACTCCGCCGCGACGCAGGCGGCATACCAAGCTGCCGATTTCGCCGCCTCCACCGCCACCATCATGTCGGCCAAGCGGTGTTTGACCGCCTGGAAGCTGCCAATCGGGCGACCAAACTGCACCCGCTGGCGGGCATAGTCCGTGGTCATTTCCAGCACATATTCCGCGCCACCCACACACTCGGCCGCCAGTGCAATGCGCGCCAGCTGCAAGACGGTGGCCAGTGCCGGGCCTGCTGCTTCGGCCGTGCCCAGCACCTGCTCGGCGGGCAAATCCACGGCGTGAAACTCCACGCGTGACATCGGGCGTGTTAAGTCGAGCATCACCTGCGCTGTACGAGTGACGCCCCGCGCATCGGCCGGCACGCGCACCAGACTCAGTCCAGCGTCACCGGTACTGCCAGGCGCACGGGCGGCCACCAGCAAGCTGTCGGCGGTCTGGCCATGAATGACGTAATTGGCAGCGCCGGTCAGTCGGTAACCGCCTGCACGATGGGGGGTCAGGGTGGCGGTCAGGCCGGTGGCGCCGGGCTGTCCTCCGGCACCCGTCACCGCACAGGCAAACTGGTGCGCGCCGCTTACCAGCGCTGGCAGCCATTCGGCTTGTTGTGCGGCCGTGGCCACCTGCAGCCATAACGGCGCGGCCAGCGCAGCGGTGGCAAAAAACGGTGACGGCACCAACCGGCGCCCTTGCTCTGCCTGCAGCAGGCACAGCTCCACCCAACCCAAACCACTGCCGCCATAGGCTTCCGGCACGGCAATACCGGCCCAGCCCATCGTCAGCAGCTCGGACCACAGCGCTGGTTCGTAGCCGCCCGGCGCCGCCAAGGCCGCGCGCACCCGGGCCGAGGTGGCGTGTTCATTGCAGAACTCGCGCGCGGTATCGCGAATGAGTATCTGTTCTTCGGTGAAGACAAACTGCATGGTGGCAACAGCTGCTAGGTTCAGTAACGCTGGCCGACCTTGGCGGATGCCGGCGCCGCTGGCATGCCCTTGACGGTATAGACGCCATCGACTTGTTTACACAGTTCCGCCGCCTTGCTGCGCGGCTGAAAGAACTGTTTGTACCAAGCGCGTGCTTTGTGAAAGGGTCCGTCGGTGGGTAACTGCAACACTTGCAAACAGGGGCGCTTGGACGACCACACCTCGAAGTCCTGCGCGAACGCCAGGCGGCTGGCTTCCTGGAACAGACGTGCGTTCGTCACGTCTTCCGCCGTGGCCACCGCGTGCGCCGATTTCACCATCAGCCCATGCCACACATAAACCGAGCCGTCTTCGACGGGCGTGTGCGTGATGTACATGAGGGCGTCGTAAAAACCGCGAACACTCGAGTAGAGAATGCCAGGGCCCGTATACCAAGTGTCGGTGTGCAGCAGCGAACCGTCAGCAGAGACCAGTGTGCGGTGTCCGCCGCCCTGACGCTGGATCGCCTGTGGGCCACGAAATTCGTTCTCGAAATATTCCACCGTAGAGCCGTGGATGGGACCGAGATGCGTGAGGTCGGTGATGTTGTCGATAATTTCCTGCGGATGCGCGTGCAGCTCACCGAGATCGTCGATTTTCCAGCGCACCCATTGCGGGTCATCCCATTCAGGATGCGAGGGCACGGCGTAGTCCGGCTCGCCCCCTTCCGGGTCGTACCACACATACACGCACCCCATCGTCTCCATCACCGGCCAAGAGCGCACACTCGCCGCCTTCGGAATGGGGCCATCGTAGTAGGGAATGTGGTCGCACTTTCCATCCGGTCCAAAGCGCCAGGCATGGTAGGGACAACGAATGGAATCTCCCTCGACCTGACCGTCGAGCACGGCATACGAGGTGGTGTTCTTGGCGATGTGGGTGCCCATGTGCGGGCAATAGGCATCGAGGAGGATGGCCTTACCACTGGTCTTGCCACGGTAGAGCGCAAAGTCGGTACCAAAAAAGCGCACCGCTTTGGGAATGGCGGTCACTGTGGTGGCGTCTGCCACCATGAACCACCCGCGCGGAAAGGTGTATTCACCCAAGCCGTAATCTTTCGTCGTGGCCATTGAACCCCCTAAGGCTCCAGTGCGTACTGCCGGGCCCGATGCCGATGTTAGCATTATCGTAATACGTAGGCGGATTGGAAAGGCGAAAACGCCTTCTTTTAACCCAAGTCGTGGAAAATGCGTAGTCTGCGCACTTTCCTATTACGAACTACACCTGCACCTGCGCCAGCGCGCATTAAACCGCCGGGTCGTAAAGGCGTGAGTGCTCGCTGATCGCAAAACGGTCCGTCATGCCAGCAATATAGTCCGCCACGGCCCGCGCCCGCCCGGCCTCGCCGTCGATGGCCTCCAGCCGATACGCGGCTTCGCAGTGTTCACCCGGCAGCAGCCGGACATCCTCAAAGTAACCACGAAACAGGTCTTTGAGCGTGCGTTGCGCCTTGGTGGTCATGCGCACGACCCGGAAATGGCGGTAGACCCGCTCCCGCAGGAACTGCTTGAGCGCCAGATGGTCGGCCGCAATGGCAGGGCTGAAACCGACCAACGATTCGCCCGCCGCACGCACCGCTTCGACATTGGCGGGGGCCGCCGCGACGAGTCGTTCCTGGGTGGCGGTGGTCAGATCGGTGATCACTTCATTGATCATGCGTCGCACCACCTCATAGATGAGCCGCCGCTCTGCCAGGCCCGCATGCGCCGCACGCACCGCCGCGTGGTGCCGGCGAAACAAACCGACCTGATCCAGCTCGTCGAGCTCGATCAGTCCAGCGCGCAGACCGTCGTCAACGTCATGGTGGTTATATGCCACCTCATCGGCCACATTAGCCAGCTGCGCTTCTAGCGACGGCTGGCGGCGCTCCAGAAAACGCCGCCCCACCTCGCCCAGAGGCGCCGCATTGCGCGTGCTGCAGTGCTTGAGAATGCCTTCCCGCGTTTCAAAGGTGAGATTCAAACCGGGGAAAGCCGCGTATTTCTCTTCCAGCTCATCCACCACCCGCAGACTCTGCAGGTTGTGTTCGAAGCCGCCATAGTCGCGCATGCATTCATTCAACGCATCCTGACCGGCATGCCCGAACGGCGTATGTCCCAGATCATGGGCCAATGAGATGGCCTCGCACAGCGCTTCATTGAGGCGCAACACCCGCGCCACCGAGCGCGCCACCTGCGCCACTTCCAAAGAATGCGTTAAACGAGTGCGGTATAGATCGCCCTCGTGGTTAACAAACACCTGTGTCTTGTAGACCAGGCGGCGAAAAGCGCTGCTGTGCACGATACGATCGCGATCACGTTGAAATTCGCCACGCAGCCCCGGCCCGGCTTCCGCATGCAAACGCCCGACCGAACCTGCTTCATGTTGCGCATATGGCGCCAGTCCGCAGTCGGGGTCCGGTCGCAGGAGGCCACTCATGCGACCGACGCCTGCAATTCGGCGAGCAATGCTGCGTGAGGATAATCTGCTGTCACCACGCCCTCGCCCAAGCGGCGCAGCAGCACCAGCCGCAACTGGCCTTGCAGTACTTTCTTATCCAGACGCATCAAGTCGAGCGTGCGCTCCACTCCCAGGCGTGGGGGCAGCACTGGCAGGCCCAAGGCTTCTAGCAGGGCACGTACGCGTTGCACCTCTGCCAGCGTTAGCCAGCCCAGGCGCTGCGACAACCCCGCTGCCAAGACCATCCCGATAGCCACCGCTTCCCCATGCAGGAACTGGCCATAACCGGCACCGGCCTCGAAAGCATGACCAAAGGTGTGCCCCAGGTTGAGCAGCGCCCGCGGGCCCTGCTCGCGCTCATCGATAGCGACCAAATGCGCTTTCATCTCACAACTGCGCCGAATGGCGTACGCCAGTGCGGCGGGGTCGCGCGCACAAAGCGCCACAGCATTCGCCTCCAGCCAGTCAATGAACGCGGCATCTTGGATGAAGCCGTATTTGGCCACCTCGGCCAGGCCCGCCGCAAACTCACGCGTCGGCAGCGTGGCCAGTGTCGCCGTGTCTGCCACCACCAGCGCGGGCTGGTGAAAGGCGCCAATGAGATTCTTGCCACCAGGATGGTTGACGGCGGTTTTACCGCCGACCGAACTGTCGACTTGGGCCAGCAAGGTGGTGGGGATCTGCACGCAGGCCACACCACGCTGCCAGGTGGCGGCCGCAAAACCGGTGAGATCGCCGATAACCCCCCCGCCCAGGGCCACCAGACCACCGTCCCGTGGAATGCGGTGCGCCACCAGCGCGTCGAACACCAAGGCCAATGTGGCCAGCGATTTATGCGCCTCACCATCCGGCACCAGACACACGTGCACTCGCCGCTCGGGGTGCACGCTGCGCAGGGCCAGCAGCAACTGGTCAAGATATAGCGGCGCGACGGTGGGGTTGGACACCACCAGCAGCGGCCCGGCAGGCAGCTCGGCACACCAGGTCCGCGGTGCAGCCAGCAGTCCGCTACCGATGTGAATCGGATACCGGGCGTCCGGCAGAACGACATCGAGTCTTTGGACAGGCGGAGGCATGGCGGCGCGGCGTGGTTGCGAAGGGCAAGGAGCGGGCGTCAGGACGCCGGGGGCTCGGGAAGGCTTAAGTCTACGGCATCAGGCAGTGGTTCCGGCAACGCCAGCGCGGCGCGGTAGGCCGCCGCCACGTCCTCCGCCACGGACTGCACCTTGCGCCGGTCGGTGCTGACCACGGCGTGCGCCACCTCCCGATACAAAGGCTCACGAAACATCATCAGTTCCGCCAACCGGGCATAGGGGTCGGCCGCGCCCTGCAACAGCGGCCGGTGCTGGCCATGGGCGGTGCGCTCGGTTTGCTCGGTGACGGACGTATGCAGATAGACCACGAACCCGCGCTCGTGGAGCACGGCGCGGTTTTGCGGTAAGAGCACCGCACCGCCGCCGGTCGACAACAGACACCCCGTCCGATTGGTAAGTTCAGCGATGGCTTCCGCCTCGCGTTCGCGGAAGCCCGCCTCACCTTCGCGTTCGAAGATGTAGGTGATGTCGACGCCGGTAGTACGCTCGATCTCCGCGTCGCTGTCCACGAACTGCAGCTGCAGCAACCGTGCAGCCGCACGTCCCACGGCCGTTTTACCGGACCCCATGGGTCCGACCAAAAACAGGCTGCGCACGGTCAGTAGAGGCTAACGCCCTCGCGCAATATCTTCGGCGTGACGAAGATGAGCAACTCTTTCTTGTTGTGCGTGCGCGTCTTGCTCTTAAACAAATTCCCAAGGCCCGGCACGTCGCCTAGCACGGGCACTTTGCGCTCCGACTCGCGCTGCTCGGTTTCCATGATGCCGCCGAGAACGACGGTCTGGCCGTCATTGACCAACACCTGCGTGGTAATCACGCGGGTATCGATGGACGGCACATTGCCACCGGTGGCACTGGCGACCAACTGGCCGACACTGTCCTTGCTGATCGTCAGGTCCAGGATAATGCGGTTGTCCGGGGTGATTTGTGGCTTCACGCGCAGCGACAACACCGCTTTCTTGAACTGCGTGGTGGTGGCACCGGACGACGAAGACTCCTGATAGGGAATTTCTACGCCTTGTTCAATGCTGGCCTCACGCTGGTTGGCCGTGATCAGCCGCGGCGAGGACACAATTTCGCCACGACCCTCGGCCTGTGCGGCAGACAGTTCCAGGTCAAGCATCCACGGGAAATCGAGCAGCGCCAACGACACTCGGCCGGCCGGATTGCTCACCGGCAGGTTCACGTTGTAGCGGTCGGTGTAGTTGGTGCTTCCGGTAGGCACTTTGACTGGAAAGATGCTGCCGCTGCTGGCCAGATTTTCAATCGCGCCGGCCACGGCGGTGTTCGTGCCCGAAGCGGAGCCACCGACCGTAAACAGCCCCTTGTCAGCACCGCGCGACTCGAAGTAGTTCGCGCCAAGGCGTACCCCCAGTTCGCGCGAGAAGTCGTCGTTGACGATAACGATACGCGACTCGATCAGTACCTGACGCACCGCAATGTCGAGCGTTGCCACGAGGCGCCGAATGTCGGTGAGCTTCTCGGGCACATCTTGTAGCAGCAAGGTGTTGGTGCGTTCATCCACACCCACGCTGCCACGCGAAGACAACAACGAATTACCCGCGGAGCCGCCACCCGCTTTGATGAGCGCTGCCAGATCCGTGGCCTTGGCATAGTTCACCTGCAGATATTCGCTGCGCAGCGGCGCCAGCTCCTGCACGTCCTTACGGGCTTGGAGATCCGCTTTTTCGCGCGCGGCCAGCTCCTCGGCCGGACCGACCAGGATGACATTTTCCTGCCGGCGCATGTCGAGCCCCTTGGCGCGCATGACGATATCCAGCGCCTGATCCCAAGGCACGTTCTGCAGCCGCAGCGTGACACTGCCGGAGACCGAGTCGCTGACCACGATGTTCTGCCCGCTGGTATCTGCCAGCAACTGCAGCACCGCGCGCACCTCGATATCCTGGAAGTTGAGCGTTAAGCGTTCGCCCACATATTCTTTGCGTTCGTCCGCCACCGCTTTGGTCTTCACCGGCGGCTTAATCTCGACCACATACTGGTCGTCGCTCTGGTAGGCGAGCTGCTCAAAGTCTGCGCCCGCGGCAATCACGAGGCGCGCAGCGCCTTCATTACGCACCGCGTCGATATAAGTGACAGGCGTGGCGAAGTCCGTGACGTCATAGCGTTTGGCTAAGGCATCGGACAGGGTCGCGTCGATGAAGTCGACCACCACCTGACTGCCTTCCTGGCGCACATTCACCGGGGTACGCGGATCCGACAGCCGAACGATGACCCGTCCGGCGCCGTCAGCGCCACGACGGAAATCAATGCTGTCGATACGGCGCGCAGCCGCCGCCGCGGGCGTTGTCGCCACTGCCGAGGTTGACGACTGGGCTTCTGGTGCCGCCACGCGGGCAGCCACGGCCACACCGGTCGGCGGCGCGCCCACCGTGATCACCACGGAATTACCCTCCACCTGCGTTTCGTACGGGAGCATCGAGTCGAGGTTCAGCACCACGCGCGTCCGGCCACCGGCTTCACCGGCGACAACGCTGTCGACACCACCCGTCTTCACATCAATACGCCGCGACACCAGCGCCAGCGACACGCCCGGCAGGTCTAGCGAAATGCGGGCTGGTTTATCGATGGTAAAGGCCAAAGGTTGCGGCGCAGGGCCGCTGGTACGCAGTCGGAACTGCACCTGCTGCCCTGACAAAGCCTGCACCTCCACGGCCTCCAGGCGGTTGGGTGGGGATTGCGCTGCCACCGGCAAGGCAAACGCCGTGCACTGGGCCAGGAGCAGGGCGGGCAGAATTCGCCGCAACCATCGAGCGACCATCTGGCCATCCTGTTGCTGCATTGCTTCACACTTGAGGTTCATGTCGCAGGTCTCCCCGAATTCAGTTTGCTAGCGCGAGCGCAGCGGGACGTTCCATGAACCCCCCGAGCCCGTCCGGCACGATCTCGATGAGCGAGATCTTAGCCTCGGCTATGACGATGATATGACCGTCTGCCTGACCGAGGTAGTTGCCCACCGCTACGCGGTGAACCAGTCCGTCTTTGGTTTGCACCAGCCCATACACATTTCCACCACGGCGCAAGGTACCCACCATGCGCAGCGTGTCGAGCGAATATTGTTCCAAGAATTCACGCGTGCGGGTCGAGTCCGGACGCAAGCCACCCTGCGCCCCAGCCGAGGGATCGCTGGGTTCGAATGGCGAACGCATACCGGCAGGATCGTAGTTGAAGGTCTCGTAGGGCTTGATCTCGGGGAGCGGCTGAATGCGTCCGCCCGGCCGTTTCTTCGCCTCTGCGACACGCTCCTGTAGCTCCGTCATACCGCCCGCGCACGCGCCCAGCGTGGTGGCCAGTACCAGCAGGGCCAAGGTGGCGACCCGAGTGATGGAGCGATTCATGGCGACACCCCCGGCGGACGTTTGCCCTTGGCCGTGTCCGCGCTCATTTCCTCATCCTCGAGGTAGCGGTAGGTCTTAGCGGTTAAATCGAGGGTTAGCTGGTCGGGAGCCACGCCCTTTCCGGTCTCGGGCACCAGCTGCAGCTCGTGCAGGGTGACGATACGCGGCAAAGCGGCAATGCCGCTGACGAAGCTGCCCAGCTCGTGGTACGAGCCTGTCAACCGGATCTTGATGGGGAGTTCGGCGTAAAAATCCTGCTTCTGTTCAGCCGCCGGCTGGAACAGTTTTTCCTCGAGGCCGGCCGCGAGGCCCGTCTGGGAAATATCCACCAGCAGGTTCGGCACTTCAGTGCGGCCCGGCAACTGCCGCAGCATGGCGCCGAAGGAACGCTCCATGTCTTTAAGCTGGGCACGGTAGGCGTCGAAATTGGCCGCCTTGCGCTGCTTGTCATCGAACTGTTGCCAGAGCTGCTCCTGCTCGGCCTTCACTTGATCGTATTCCTCTACCTGGGTGTTCCACACGAACAGCATGCCGAAGAGAAACGAAGCGATCACGAAGACCAAGGCCACCGCCAGCGCGCGGATGGACAGTGGCCAACGGCCTGGCTCTTTCGGATCGAGCCGCTGCAGTTCTTCGATCAGGTTCATGGGGCACCCCCGTTACCGGCGGTGGGTCGGCGCAACCGGCCCTTGGCGCCGGGCGTTAGCGCGCGGATTTCCGCCTCCGGGTCGGGGCCTTTTTGCTGCACCGTCAGGACGAATTCGGCGCCCCCAGTGGCCACGGCGGAAATACCCTTGGTTTCCACCAGCTGCAGCTCCGGGTTACTCAGCCACGCGGAAGCCTCAATATTACGCATGAAGGTCGACACTCGCGTGCTCGATTGGGCGAGGCCTTTCAGCTCCAGCTTGCGGCCGGTCTGCCGCACGGAAGTGAGGTAGATCCCCTCAGGCAGCGTGCGCACCAGTTCGTCGAAGACATGCACGATCTCCGGACGGCTGCGCTGCAGACGCTCGATAATTTCCATACGTCCGAGCAAGCGTGAGCGCTGCGTCTCAAGCCCGAGAATCTCGGTAATCTGTCGATCGAGTGCGGCGATCTCGGTTTTGAGGTAAGCGTTACGCTCACGTTCGCTGTTGGTGAGGCTGGTCACCACTAAGCTGCCCATCAAGGCCACCGCCACGCCGGCAAGCACGGCGCCTGCCACTGCCAGGTAGAACTGTTTGGCGCGGCGCTGGCGCTCTTCCAACCGCCAAGGAAGTAGATTAATCCGCGGCATCAGTCGAAGCTCCGCAGCGCTAGCCCACAAGCCGTTAGCAGCGCGGTGGCATCCTTGCGGACCCCCAGCGCCTTGGCCTTGCCGGACAGCTTCATTTGACCTAGGGGGTCACCCTTTTCGGCCGGGATCCCGACGCGGCTGGCGATGACATCCGCCACCCCGGGAATGTTGGCGCAGCCGCCGCAGACCAGAATCTGTTCAGGCTGCTCACGGCCATTACCGGAGGCGAGATAGAACTGGAGACTGCGACTGACCTGCTGGGTCATGTCATCAATAAACGGGTCGAGCACTTCGGACTGGTAGTTAGACGGCAGACCGCCCTCTTTCTTGGCCCGCCCGGCTTCTTCCATGCTGAGCCCGTAAGTGCGCATGATCTCTTCGGTGAGCTGCTGCCCGCCAAACGCGAAGTCCCGCGTGTAGACCACTTTCAGGTCCTGCAGCACGCTGAAGGTGGTGGTGCTGGCACCAAAATCGACCACCGCCACGGTGCGCCCTAAGCCGCCATCCGGCATATGGTGCGTCAGCAGTTTGCAGGCATTTTCCAGCGCGAACGCTTCCACGTCCACCAGTCGGCAGTTCAGGCCTGCGGCGGCCACCGCCGCCAGACGCTGCTCGACGTTCTCGTTGCGAGTGGCAACGAGCAACACATCATTCATCTCCGGGTCTTTCGGGTTCGGTCCGATGACTTCGAAGTCGTAGGCCACGTCTTCCATGGGGAAGGGGATGTACTGGTCGGCTTGCAGTTCGATCTGCGCCTCCAGGTCCTGCTCGGACAGCGAGCGCGGCATTTGAATGAGCTTGGTGATGGCAGCGTCACCGGAAATAGCCACCGCCACATCGCTGGAACGGGCGCCAGCGCGCTTCAGCGCACGGCGAATGACTTCACCGATGGCGGCTGCGTCGACGATGGCCTTGTCGCTGACCGCACTGTGGGGCGTGGCCTCTGCGGCATAAGACTCGACCCGGTACTGGTCACCCGACAACGACAGCTCAATCAGCTTGACCGACGAGGTGGTGATGTCGAGCCCGATAAGCGGGGCCCGCTGGGCGAAGGTGAGCTTTTGGAGAAAGCGCCGCATATTTCCTTTAGCCTCAGACCATTAGGCGGCATTACGCCATGTAATTCGAGGATGTTAGCGTAACTATATAGTTAGTTATTGGCAAATTTCATGAGCCTTCCCGCAGACTGCCCCCGAACTATGCATAATCAGCAGCCTTACTGCAATCGCTTGGATCACGTTTCTTGAAGCCACTTCACGTTCGGCTACTGTCCTGGGCCGCCACGGCAGCCTTCAGCGGGGCCGCCCTGGTGCTGCTCCTCGGTGCGGGAACCTTTTACTACCTGGCCCCGGGCCTGCCGGCAGTGGAGCAGCTCCGCGACGTGCGGCTACAGCTGCCGCTGCGCGTTTACAGCCGCGACGGCCAGTTACTGGCCCAGATTGGCGACCAGCGCCGGGTACCCGTGCAGTTCGACGACATCCCACCCCACGTGGTGCAGGCCTTCATCGACGCCGAGGACGACCGCTTTTTCCAGCATGGCGGCATCGACCTGATGGGCCTCGGGCGTTCGCTGTTCTTGGTGATCGTGCGGGGTGAGCTGTCGCAGGGCGGCAGCACCATCACCCAACAACTGGCACGCAACATGTTCTTGGGCCGCGAGAAAGAACTGAAGCGCAAGCTGCGTGAAATCTTCCTTTCTTTCCGTCTGGAATCCGCGTTCTCCAAGAAAGAGATCCTCACGCTATATCTGAACAAGATCTACCTCGGCGAGCGCGCCTACGGCGTGGCCGCAGCCGCCGAGGTCTATTTCGGCAAGGGGCTCGACGAACTCACCATTGCCGAGGCCGCCACCCTCGGTGGCCTGCCGCAGCGCCCGGCGCGCGTTAACCCGGTGGTGAACCCTGAAGCCACCCGCCATCGCCGCGCCTATGTGCTGCGGCGCATGCATACCAAAGGCCATATCACCGACGAGGAATACGCCGCCGCCCTCGCCGTGCCCATGCAGTCACACTCGCACAGCGCAGGAGCGGGCGTCGACGCGCCCTATGTCGCGGAAATGGTGCGCGCCACGCTGTTTCAGCAATACGGCGAGGCGCTCTACACCGATGGCTACAAGGTGACCACCACCGTTGACGCGCGCCTGCAGCGGGCGGCCGATGTGGCCTTGCGCGCCACCTTGCTGGAATACGACCGCCGCCACGGCTGGCGTGGACCCGTGGCCCAGGGCGTGCTGGCCACCGACGAAGCCGGCTGGCGCGAAGCGCTGGTAGAAGTGCCGCGCACTGGCGGTCTGGTGCCTGCCGTGGTGATCACCGTCGGCGCCCAGTCGTTGGAGGTGTACACCGAAGACGGCGAACACCGGCATATCAGCTGGGAGCCAGGCCTGCTGTGGGCGCGCAAGCCCGGTGTCCATGCCGGTGTCGGGCCGTCCCCGAAAACCGCGAGCGACATCGTGCGGCGCGGCGACATCATCTACACGCTGCCTACGGCACCCGGACAGGCGCTGCTAGTGCAGGTGCCCGCCGTGCAAGGCGCCTTCGTGGCGCTCGACCCGGAGGATGGCGCGGTGGTTGCTCTCAGTGGCGGCTTCGACTTTAACGCCAGCAAGTTCAACCGTGCGGTGCAGTCACGGCGGCAAGTGGGCTCTGCCTTCAAGCCGTTCCTGTATTCCGCGGCACTTGACCAGGGCTTCACCGCCGCCAGCGTGGTGCTGGACGCGCCCGTGGTTTATGAAGGGGATGGCGAAATCCCTGACTGGCGGCCGGAAAACGATAACGGCGAGTTCAGCGGCCCCACCCGGCTACGCGAAGCGCTCGTGCGTTCACGCAATCTGGTGAGCATCCGTGTGCTCCGTGCCGTTGGCATCGACACCGCCGCCGAAGCGCTGACCAAATTTGGTTTCAGGCGTGAAGAACTGCCGCGCAACCTCACGCTAGCGCTTGGCACCGCCCAGCTGGCGCCGCTACGGGTCGCCACTGGCTATACCGTGTTCGCCAACGGTGGCTACCAGGTTCAGCCCTATCTCATTGAACGGCTCGAAGGCCCGGACGGCAAGGTGCTGATGCAAGCTGTGCCGCGGGTGGTGTGCCGCGACTGTGTGAGCGAGGCTGCGGCGGACCTGTCGCTGACCCCGCCGCTGCGGACGAACGACGTAACGGCCGGGGTAACGCGCCTGGCGGACGTGGGCGGCACTGGCCCGCGTATCGGACCCGACCGCGTGGCACCCCGCGTCCTGGAGGCGGCCAACGCCTACCTGATGACCGACATGATGCGCGATGTCATTCGCCGCGGAACGGCGATGCGCGCGCTTGCCCTCGGCCGAACGGATCTGGCCGGCAAGACCGGTACCACCAACGACAAGCGCGACACCTGGTTCTCGGGCTTCAATGCCGACCTGGTGGGCACTGCCTGGGTCGGTTTCGACCAAGAGCGAACGCTCGGCGCCAATGAAGAAGGCGGCCGCACCGCGCTGCCGATGTGGGTCTCGTTCATGCGCGAAGCCCTGCGCGGCGTGCCCGAACATCGTCTGCCGGCACCCGATGGCATCGTTACCGCACGCATCTCGCCCACCACCGGCCAGCTGGCCGGTGCCAGCGACACCGACGCCATCACCGAGCTGTTCATGGCTGGCCACTTGCCCGCAGGCGCTGCGGGGACCCCCGGGGCCCCCACCACCCCCGCCAGTGACGATACGCAGCCCGCCGAGGAGCCGCTGTTTTGACGCGCTACGCGGGGGGCCGCGGTGACGCCCTGCGCCGGACGTTGGCAGTGGAGGCCGCGCGCCTGATGGCCGAGCACGGCATCGACGATTTCGGCTTTGCCAAACGCAAGGCCGCCGAACGCTTCGGCACCTTCGAAGGCGCGGTGTTGCCAAGCAACGCGGAAATTGAAGTGGCCCTGCGCGAATACCAGCGGCTGTTTGAAGCAGACACGCATGGCGATACGGTACGCAGCCTGCGCCAGACCGCGCTGGTGGCGATGGAAATGCTGCAGGACTTCACCCCACGGCTGGTGGGCCCGGTACTGGCCGGCACCGCCACGCGCAATACCGAAGTGCAGCTCCACGTGTTCAGCGAACGTCCCGAAGCCCTGACCATCCGCTTGATGGACACGGCCGTGCCCCATGAACTGGTAGAGCGTCGCGTCAAGCTGCGCGCCGACGCCTGGGCGCTAACGCCCGCGGTACGTTTTGGCGTCGCCACCGTCACCGTCGACGCGCTGGTATTTCCGTTGGATGGCCTGCGTCAGGCGCCACTGTCAGCGACCGATGGCCGGCCACTGCGCCGCGCCACGATCGACGAACTGCGGGTGTTGCTCAGCGCGCAGTAGTCGTGGGGACGACCCCACGACCCACACGGCGCGCTCAGCCGCGGCCTTCAGCCGCGGGCAACGATGTCGGCGTAGTCGCGCTTGGCCGAACCGGTGTACAGCTGGCGTGGCCGGCCAATCTTCATCGCCGGGTCAGCGATCATTTCCTGCCAATGCGCCACCCAGCCGGCCGTGCGTGCCACGGCGAACAACACCGTGAACATCGAGCGCGGGATGCCCAGTGCGCTGTAAATGATGCCCGAGTAGAAGTCGACGTTCGGGTACAGCTTGCGCGACACGAAGTATTCGTCCTTCAGCGCAATTTCCTCGAGACGCAAGGCCAGATCGAGCAGCGGGTTGTCAGCGCGACCAAGCTTGGCGAGTACCTTGTGGCACATCGCACGAATAATGCGCGCGCGCGGATCGAAGTTCTTGTACACCCGATGACCAAAGCCCATCAGCTTGGTGTTGTCTTCCTTGTCCTTCACCTTCGAAAGAAAGCGCTGGATGTTATCGACAGTGCCAATTTCCTCGAGCATGACCAACACGCTTTCATTGGCGCCGCCGTGCGAGGGGCCCCACAGCGCCGACACGCCAGAAGAGATGGCTGCATACGGATTGGTGCCCGTGCTGCCGGCCAGACGCACCGTGCTGGTGCTGGCGTTCTGCTCATGGTCCGCATGGAGAATGAACAGCAGGTCGAGCGCTTCAGCAGCCACCGGGTCTACCTGATACTCCTCGCAAGGTACGGCGAAGAACATGTGCAACAGGTTGCTGCAATAGTCGAGATTGTTGCGCGGGTGGACGAACGGCTGGCCCAAGGAATGCTTATAGGCCGCCGCCGCAATGGTGGGGATTTTCGCCAGCATGCGATGCGCGAAGATTTCGCGGTGGCGCGGGCTGTGGATGTCCATGGTGTCGTGGTAGAAAGCCGCCAGTGAAGCGACCACTGCCGACACCATCGCCATGGGGTGAGCGTCGTAGTTGAACCCGTTGTAGAAACGCTGCAGCGTCTCGTTCAGCATGGTGTGGTGGGTGATGTTGCCGGTGAATTCTTTCAGCTGCGCGGCGGTGGGCAATTCACCGTTGATGAGCAGGTAAGACACTTCCAAGAAGCTGCTTTTTTCCGCCAGCTGCTCTACCGGGTAACCGCGGTACAGCAAGATGCCTGCGTCGCCGTCGATATAGGTAATCTTCGACTCGCACGAAGCGGTGGCCATGAAGCCGGGGTCGAAGGTAAACACCCCATGGTCTTTGTTCAGCGCGCCGATGTTCAGCACGTCCGGACCCACGGTCGGTGACAGGGCGGCCAGTTCTGATGACTTGCCGGTCTCGAGGTTGGTCAGCTGGAATTTCTTCGCCATGGGGTTCTCGCGGGTATTTTAGGCCCCGGCAGGGTGTCACGGTGCACTGCACAAATCAAGGTATTAACGGACGGTTTTAACCAGCGCGCCGGCGGCCGGTTCGCCGGCGGGGTACCAGTCGTTGTACAGCCGCAGGGTCTCTTCGCGGTAGTCTTTCAGTGGCGTGGCTTTGGCCAGCGCGCTCACGGTAGTGCCGGGGGCTGCCTTGACGATCTTCAACCGGTTCGGCTCGGCCAGTGCATATTCGGCGTCTTTCAGCCGCCGGAAGGTTTGCGCTGAAGACAAAATCAGGCCGTCCGCTTCCGGCACCGCCACCCCGCCGCGGCTGGCGCCGTCGATGCGGTAGTACTGGTTGTTGAACTCGATGACCACCACCCGGGTGGGGCGCACGCCGTAGGGTGTCTGCACCCCGCGCACCACCGCGGTGTAGGCCGGCTGGCCATTCACGGTCAGTTCATGCGCGTCGCCCACGGAGCCCAGGTTGCCCACCAGCCCCACCACAAACTGTCGCGGCGTTGACACTTTCGGCGGAATGGCCGCGACCGTCACTTGCATAAAGGTGTTCTTGTCCGGCGCCGTGGCGCTGATGCGCTCGCGTTCGTTCTCCACGTTCCAGCCGCGCGGAAAGGCCATGGTCACCCCCATGTCCGCATGGTAGAAACGGCTGTCATGCACCACCCCTTGCGCACGGCTGGTGCCCACCGCCACGCCATCGATGTGCTTGAAATACACCTCTTTGCCCTCGTCCTGGCCAGTGGCGCGCTTTTCCGCGCCAGCGGAGGCCTTCACGGCTTCCTGCAGACGCTGGTCATTGTCTGGATGCGAGGCGAACAGGCCATGGTAGATGTGGGGCTTGCGGTTTTCTGCCCGCGCACGCGCCAGCTCGAAAGTCTCCTGGTCTTTCAGCGACCCCACCACGCGGGTGATGGCCTGCGGGTCGTAGCCGGTGCGCGCAAGAATTTCTGCGCCAATGCGGTCCGCCTCAAGCTCTTGGTCCCGCCCGTAGCCGCTGACCAGCGCGGCGCCGGCCATGTTGGCCAGATCACCCACCAGCGGCTGCCCGGTGACGATCGCAGCGGCCGCTGCGCCAAGATTGGCCAGCGTACCGCGCGTCTGGCGCTTCAAGCCGTGGCGTGCGGTCACGTGCCCAATCTCGTGGCCGAGCACGGCGGCCAGTTCAGCCTCCGAGTTCAAATACGGCAAGATGCCACGCGACACGTACACGAACCCCCCCGGCAGCGCGAAGGCATTGACGTCTTCGGTATCCAGCACCGTGAAGGTCCACTCAAGTGTTGGCCGGTCGCTCTTCAGCGCCAGCTTGTGGCCCACCTCCGACACGTAGGCCTGCAAAGCGTCATCGTCATACAGGCCCGACTCCTGCACCACCTGCTGGTGCTGCGCGCGCCCCAGCTTGACCTCGGCCTTCTCCGACATCATCAGCGGCGTGGCGGCACGGGCCGGGCCGGTCAAGCCAAGCGCCAGCAGCCACACGGCGCCATAGACAGAGCGAAGAGGGAAACAAGACATCGTTTAGCGTCCCGCAAACGTAGTGAGTGTCAGCCTAAAGCAAACCATGGCCAATGAAAAAGGCGCCGCCAGCAGAGCTGGAGCGCCTTCTTTGGACGGGTGGAACCGGTGAAGGTTCCCGACCGACATGGGAAACGGACGAGTGGGCAGCACGCCCACCGGCCTTTAGCCAGCCGTAGCGCCCAACTGGTACTTCTTGCGGAACTTGTCGACGCGACCGCCGGTATCGACGATCTTCTGCTTGCCCGTAAAGAACGGATGGCAGGCCGAGCAGACTTCGATCTGCAGGCTGTGACCCAGAGTCGAACCCGTCTCGAATGTGTTGCCACACGAGCAGGTGACCGAGATGGCCTTGTAATCAGGGTGGATGGCGGCCTTCATGGTGGGCGTCCGTGGTTAAGAGAGCCGCGGAGCATAGCCCCCGCTGGCCTTTCAGGCAAGGGCAGTGCGCCGGCACTGTGGCCTACCGCACGCTGAGGTGCTGCAGCGCATCTTAAACGGCGGCGAAAAGTTATCCACAAAAGCTGTGGATAAGTCTGTGGACGGGCGCCGTTCACGCGCCAGACATAACGCATAAATACCTATAAATGGCAGTTTGATTAAAAAATGAACAGATTGTTTTTAGCTGTTCCTTCAATGACTTAGGCTCTATGTCTTGATACTGAAGCGCAGCTTTGCGATGTAACTGCCCAGTTCATGGTGCCAGCGGCCTCCTGTGCACAACTCTCCCGCGGGGCTTGACAACCCCCCGGTAGGGAGCCTCGCCTCAATCTCCGACCAAAAACGCCTCCACCAGGCTGTTCAAAACCGCGTATCCGCGCGGTGTCGGGCGCCATCCGGGCTGCCCGGCCACCTGCGTTGGCACCAGCCAGCGCAACTCTGCCAGCCGCGCCACGACCGGCTCAACCACCTGCCAAGGTAGTCCGGCGCGCGTTTCAAACCAGGCCACCGGGAAGCCCGCCGCCAGCCGCAGCGCATTTAACATGAACTCAAATGGCCGCTCGGCGGGTTCCACCCGACGGAGGGTGCGCGCCGCCGCCAGATCACGCTGGTATTCACGTGGCTGGCGGGCCTTCTCGGTGCGCAAAATCTCACCGCTCGACGGCCGCGTCAGCTTGCCGTGAGCGCCCGCCCCCAGCCCCAGGTAATCGCCAAACGACCAGTAATTCAGGTTGTGCTGGCAGGCATGCCCGGGACGCGCCCAGGCCGACACCTCATAGCGCTCGTAGCCCGCCTGCAGTAGGCGGGCATGGGCGGCCAACTCCAGATCCGCAGCCGCATCCTCTGCCGGCATGTCGGCCGGCGGCCGACGATGAAACACCGTGCCAGGCTCCAGCGTCAGCTGGTAGTACGACACATGCGGCGGCGCCAATGCCAGCGCCGCCTCGACGTCCGCCAGCGCCTCGGCCGTGGTTTGCCCTGGCAGCGCATACATGAGATCGAGGTTGTGGTTCAGCAGACCCGCCGCCTGCAGCTCCGCCACGGCGGCGCGCGTGTCGTCGGGGCCGTGGATACGACCCAGTGCCTGCAATTGCGCCGCGGAAAAACTTTGCGCCCCCACCGAGATGCGGTTCACGCCCGCTTCGCGATACCCCGCAAAACGCCCCCGCTCCAGCGTGCCGGGGTTCGCCTCCAGCGTCACCTCGCAATCCACCGCCAACGGCAAACGCTCCCGCAACCCTTGCAGCAACCGCGCGATAGCCGCCGCCGAAAACAGGCTGGGCGTGCCCCCGCCAATGAACACGCTGCTTACCGCCCGGTCACTCGCGTCTTCGAGCAACGGCAGGTCGGCCTCTAGGTCCAGCAGCAAAGCGGCTACATAGGCCGCCTCCTGGTCCACCGGCAACCGCGCGGCCACGCGCGCTTCCGCCCGCGGGGCGCCACTGTCGTCCTTCAGCGCATGCGAATTGAAATCGCAGTACGGGCACTTGCGCACACACCACGGCAGGTGGATATACACGCCCAGCGGCGGCAGCGTCAGCATGCGCGCGGCCAGTGCATGACTAGCCCACCGCCAGGGCACGCCAAGCCACCAGAAACGACCGCAGCGCCGTACCGCGGTGGCTGAGCGCGTGCTTCTCGGCATCGGGCAGCTCCGCCGCCGTGCGCCCATCGGCCAACTCGAACAACGGGTCGTAGCCAAACCCGCCCAACCCGCGCGGCTCGAGAGTGATGCGTCCCTGCCAAGTGCCATGCGCCAGCAATGGCACCGGGTCCGCCGCGTGCCGCACAAAGGCCAGCACGCAGTGATAACAGGCCGCGCGCGACGCGGTGGGGTCGGCGGCCAGCGCCGCCAGCAAGCGCGCATTGTTGGCGGCATCATCTCCCGGTCGCGGGTCGGCGGCCAGCTGCGCCGCCACCACGAACGGGTCGAGCCCCACCAGGGTCGGCGCCGGCAAGGCGGTGTAGCGGGCCGACCAAATGCCCGGTGCGCCCCCCAGACCGGCCACCGCCAAACCCGAATCGTCCGCCAGCGCCGGCAAGCCCGTGTGCCATGCCGCGTGCCGCGCCTTCAGCAGCGCATTCTCCACAAACGTCAGCCCCGTCTCCGCCACTGCCGGCACGGCCTGCGCGCCGGTGAAGTCGCTCTGCGCCAGCACCTCCAGGCCCGCACCCGCCAGCAACTGCGCAAACTCGCGCTGCTTGCCGCGGTTAGTGGTGGCGAGAACGACGCGCATCAGCCGCCGGCAAGCGAAGCCTGCTGCGCCTGCAGCAGCGTCTGGCAGCCGCCCGTGGCCAGGTCGAGCAAACGGTCCAGCTCGTGCCGGTGGAAGGCATGGCCCTCCGCTGTGCCCTGCACCTCGACATACGCGCCCAGACTGTTCATCACCACATTCATGTCGGTTTCTGCGCGCGAATCTTCGGCGTAGTCCAGGTCCAAGCACGGCACGCCATCGATAATGCCCACCGACACTGCGGCAATAGCGCCGTGGATGGGGTTGCGCTTCAGGTCGCCCCGCTGTTGCAGCATGGCCATGGCGTCCACCAACGCCACATAGGCGCCGGTGATCGCCGCCGTGCGCGTGCCACCATCGGCCTGCAGCACATCGCAGTCGAGCGTGACGGTGCGTTCGCCGAGCGCGCGCATATCCAGCACCGACCGTAAAGAACGACCGATGAGCCGCTGGATTTCCAGCGTGCGCCCGCCCTGCTTGCCCTTCGCCGCCTCACGCGAGTTTCGCGTATGCGTGGCACGCGGCAACATGCCGTATTCCGCCGTCACCCAGCCCTGCCCGGTATTGCGCAGAAAGCCAGGCACGCCGTTTTCAACACTGGCGGTACACAGCACCCGCGTGTCGCCAAATTCCACCAGCACGCTGCCCTCGGCATGACGGGTGAACTGACGGGTGAAACGCACCGCGCGCAATTGATCAGAGGCGCGGCCACTGCCGCGCACCAAGGGGGATCCGCTCATCAAATTCTCCTCAGGGGGCACACCGCGCGACGGTCGCGGTGCTGTTGTCACTGAATGGCGCCGATACTTCCACCGAACGCTCCAGCAGCGCCTGTAGCGCTGCCCCGAGCGCCTCTGCACCCACCGGCACTCCGTGCCAGGCGGCTGCTATCTCCTCATCTTTCAAGTTCGCCCAGGTGCCATCGGAGCACACCAGCAGCACGTCGCCCAGGTGCAATGAGCGCTGCCCGGAGAGTGTCATTTCGGGCAGTACCTGCTCCCCGCCAATGCAGCACTCCACAAAATTCCGCATCGGGTGATGCACCATTTCCGCGGCGGTGATGGAGCCTTCCTGGAACAGCCCTTCCACATGGCTGTGATCGCGCGTGCGCTCGAGCACTTCGCCATTGCGCAGGTGGTACACCCGGCTGTCGCCAATATGCGCCCAGTAAGCGCAGCCCAGCTGCAACAGACAAACGGCCAGCGTTGCCCTGGGGCGGGCTTCCATCCGCAACCCGGCGCCCAACCCACAGACCTCATCGTGGGCCCGCCCGAGCGCGCGGTGCAAAAACCCCAGCGGATCCAGCAAGGGCGCGGTTTCACGGTGGAACGACGCCAACAGCGACGCCCGCGCCGTGCCCGCCGCCAGCGCGCCGTCGGCGTGGCCCCCCATGCCGTCCACCACCACCAGGAATACCGCCTGCGGGGCGGCGGCCACGGCGGCACGGTCCTGGTTTTCGTCGCGATGGCCGACGAGGCTGAGTTCGGCAAACTCGAATTGCACGCGGCTTCCTTCGGGCGGGGTCTGCTAGGCTTGAAAGTATGGCACAACCCACGCAATCGTCAGTTTCCGCAATCCGCAGCATGACCGGCTTCGCCCGGCGTGAAGCGGCCCTGCCCGCCGGCACCCTCGTTTGGGAGGTGCGCACCGTGAACCACCGCTACCTTGAGGTCGGCCTGCGCCTGCCCGAGGACTTCCGCGCGCTGGAGAGCGAGGCGCGTGCGCTGATCGCCACCCAGGTACGCCGCGGCAAGCTCGACGCCACGCTGCAGTTTCGCCCCGCCGCCCCCGGCAAGGTAACGCTGGAGCTGAACGAACCGCTGCTAACGGCGCTGACGGCGCAGGCCCGCGTGCTGGCCGACCGCATTGGTGGCAGCGTGAACGCCATGGACCTGCTGCGCTGGCCCGGCGTGGTGCGCGAGCCCGAACGCGAAACCGCCCCGTTGCAACTGGCTGCCATGACACTGCTGAAGGACGCGCTCCAAGCACTGGGCGCTCACCGCGACAGCGAAGGCGCACGCACCGCCAGCATGATCGGCGAGCGTTCCGAACGTTTGCTGGAGCTGGTGGCCGAAGTGGCTGCGCGCCTGCCCGAGGTGCGCGAACGCATTCGCGTGAAGCTAAACGAGCGGCTGGCGCAGTTCGTGGCCACCGACACCCACCGCGAACGCTTCGAACAGGAACTGGTGCTGGCGCTACAGAAGCTGGATGTGGACGAAGAGCTGGACCGGCTACGCAGCCATGTGACTGAAGTCCAGCGTTCCCTCGCTGGCAACGAACCTGCCGGACGCCGACTGGATTTTCTGATGCAGGAATTCAACCGTGAAGCCAACACGCTCAGCTCGAAGAGCCAAGACGCCGCCACCACCCGCGCCGCGGTCGAGATGAAGGTGCTGATAGAGCAAATGCGCGAACAGGTGCAGAACGTGGAGTGAGGGAATAGACATCCGCCTGCTTCAGCACCACGAGAGCGTGGCTGTCCGTAAACTTCGACTTCTCCTGCAGCACTCCCTGGAATCTGGGACGACGGCAATTATGCGTCATCTCTTTGTCGCATTTCGTCCTCAAAATGGCGCAGCAGCTGCTAAAAAAGCCGATGCCATGTTCGTGATCTGCGTGGACCGCCTGGCGGCTGAGGAACGAGCTACTGGGCGGTGAGATCTGCTACACGCAAGAGCAGCTCCGGTCATCATCGAACGGTGGCGCGGTTGGCTGCGTAACGGACATCAGCACTGGAGCAATTAAAGCAGGCCAGTCACGAGGAGAAGTCTATGGTCAAAAAACTTGTTAAAACTTCATTCAATTTTCTGGGACTTGAGTTGAGAAAATCAACCCCCCCACTTCCTCCGCCCACCTTACACCACAATATAGACATAATATTTGATGTAGGCGCAAACATCGGTCAATACGCATTATTAACTCGAAAAGAGGGGTTTAAGCGGCGTATCGTGTCTTTCGAACCGTTGCCAGACGCGCATCAAAAGCTGTCACTTAATGCTGAAAAAGATGCCCTATGGACCGCTCATCCAAGATGCGCTGTTGGATCAAACTTGGGCTCTACAAAAATAAACATTTCGAGGAACTCGTATAGCTCGAGCATCTTGCCAATGCTTGATGCTCATTCAACTGCCGCTCCTGAATCAATCTACGTAGGAGAAGTTGAAACACCTGTCATCACTTTAGATTCAGTCTTTGACTCCTATCGCAATCAATCCGAAAGGATTTTTCTCAAAATTGACACGCAAGGGTATGAGTCGGAAGTACTGGCGGGCTGTCTGTCAAAACTTCCGCAAATAAAAGCTGTACAGCTTGAGTTATCTACCGTTCCTTTGTACGAAGGACAGGAACTGTATCGGTACTTCTTCGACTTCTTTGAGTCGAATGGATTTTATCTTTGGTCGATTTTGCCAGGGTTCGCTAACAGTGCGACTGGTCAGCATCTTCAATTCGATGCTGTTTTTGTCAATGGATTAAACTAACCCGACAGCAGCCAAGGCAAAGACCGCAGATGAGGACAGCTGTATAAACCTGCTAACGGGAAAATCCTACTTCTAAGACCGACGATCTGGTGGGGGACGGACCTTAGGGCACTACATCAAAGCGCGCCATCATGCCGTGGTCCTCGTGCGTCGTATTGTGGCAATGCATGACATAGCGTCCCGCTTCTGGCTTGTAAGCCGGGTTGGGCGGGTTGAACTCCGGGTCGGGAAAATCGCGGAACTGGATAAAAGCGGTGACCGTTTCGCCCGGCCCCAGGTGCGCCACATCGAGACGGCCCTGCTCATAGACCGGCGGTGCCACGCCATTGCGCGACTGCAGCCGCATCTCTTCGTAGTGCACGTGCATGGGGTGCACCCAACCACCCGACCCGTTCGTCAGGGTCCACAGTTCAGCGGTATTGCGTTTAACGGAGGCCTGCGAGGCCTTAATGTCCGGATCAAACGTCTGAGAATTGATCCACCGGTTTCTTTGCACGTTGGTCCGCTAAAGCACATACGCCTTGCCGTCGATTTTAATAGCGAGGGCCTGATGGAGCCCGCGGGTGTACTTGTAGACGCCACTGAACTTCAGGAAAGTGCCCGCAAGAAGCTGTCTCGCTACCCCGTGCCATGCTTTCGCCTGGGCAGGTTGGCTGTACACAAAGATCTGCGCGGACAAACATGGGAAAACTCTTGCTCGCCTGCGCCGTGGATCGTTGCCTGAAGGCACGGCGCGACGTGGCAGCCTTTGCAATGATCGTGGACGCGAAAGACGACAAGGCCAAGCAGTTCTACGAGCACTACGGCTGCGTTGCATTCACCGGGCAGCCTTTGACGCTCTACCTCGGACTGGGTCACCAAGGTGGGCCTGCGCTTTAAGGTCGACCTTGAGACGGGCAAGAAATCGTATTCGCTGCGCAGCGGGCTCGACGCTTATTCGACCCGCGCCAGACCATTATTGAGGACCACGGCGCCGCGAGCGTCTACATGGGCCCGCAGACGCCACTCGCCGCCGCCCTGTCGCCAGAATTCAAACCGGAGTATTTCGCCCGGGTAGACGGGCGCGGTGAAGCGCACCGCAATCTCTTTCAACTGCTCTGCGCGCGCAGCGCCCACCGCCTTCAGGAGCACGCGTGCCGCCACACCGTAGGTACACAGCCCGTGAAGAATGGGACGGTCGAAGCCGGCCGTCTTGGCTGCCGCGGGGTCGGCATGCAGCGGGTTGTAGTCACCGCTCAGGCGATAGATGAGCGCCTGACCGGGCAGCGTCGCCAACGACAACTCCACGTCTGGAGCGCGCTCAGGAACCGGAGGCAATGGTGCCGGGCCAACGTCACTAGGGCCACCGTTGGCACTGAAGCCACCATCGGCCCGCAGAAAATACGTCTGGCGGCATTCGGCAAGAAGATCGTCGTGGCCTTGTTCGCGTAGCTCGCGAACCACGACCAAAATAGCGCCTTTGCCAGCGCCCTTGTCCGTAACCGAAACCACGCGGTTCGCAGCGACGATTGTCGTTGCCGCGGGCAAAGGCTTGATTATTTTTACCGCTTGCTCGCCATGAACCAGCTTGGAATAGTCGATGCCGCTACGCGGATCGCGCATCCACGGACCCGGCGAGCCCAGCACGGCTGCCATGGTGGGCACTACCTGCAGCCGCGCCTCATAGACGAAGGCCAGTTCGGCTTCGTTCAGCGGATCGGTACCTATACCAAGCCCGAGAGCGTAGAGCATCGTGTCCCGGACACCGTAAGTCTGTATGACCTCCGGAAACGGCCAGCTCTTAACGCATTGGTAATCGAGCATGGTTGCATCTCTCTAAGGAACCGCCGTGGCGCTACCACGCAATCCCCGCGTGGTAGCGCCGGTGACCGACCTGCTTTAATTGGTCCAGTTCTGATGTCTGTTACGCAGCGATCTGAGTCTCGCTTATTTTGCTCACTATCGTCAAACGCACCACCGTCGTCTCAGGTGCAGGTGGCTTATAGCCCAGTGCGCTATGCGGCCTGATTCGATTGTAATGCCATCGCCACTGCTCGATGATGACCTGAGCCTCTCTCAGCGTGTAAAAGATCTCACCATCCAATAGCTCGTTCCTTAGCTTGCCGTTAAAGCTCTCGCAGTAGCCATTTTCCCAAGGGCTTCCTGGCATAATGAACGCCGTCTTCGTGCCAACCCGGGCTAGCCAGTTTCTGAGTACTTTGGCGATCATC
The DNA here is from genome assembly GCA_947469285.1 of Gammaproteobacteria bacterium. Lineage (GTDB taxonomy): Bacteria > Pseudomonadota > Gammaproteobacteria > Steroidobacterales > Steroidobacteraceae > CAIOHZ01. Next base: position 121 of record CANIOW010000016.1, on the reverse strand, counting down.
TCAGGTCCATTGTCGCTTCGAATGTATTCAGGCACACCGCGCTCCACCATGACATCCGCAAAGAGGTCGATCACATCGTTTGCACGGATGCGTCTCGCTGGGTAAATCGCCAAAGCTTCCT